>DDTD01000047.1:0-5536 GCA_002344005.1 Ignavibacteria bacterium UBA2373
CTTTTAATCTAACCAAAGTGGAATTGAAATAATGACCGAAGCGTTTGCATCGCTTGCGCTGTGTCACTTTTAATCTAACCAAAGTGGAATTGAAATAAAGAAACAAAGCGCAAGAAACGCATCCACGCGATACTTTTAATCTAACCAAAGTGGAATTGAAATAACGGCACGCTGATGATGGCTACCATGAGCGAAGCCGCTTTTAATCTAACCAAAGTGGAATTGAAATCCTTGTTCAAGTATATTAGTTTTGGCAGGGTCAAGCCTTTTAATCTAACCAAAGTGGAATTGAAATATTTTAGCGAAAATGTTGAATGTTCCGCAATCTACGCTTTTAATCTAACCAAAGTGGAATTGAAATGTCGCAGTATATGTTCGCAGGCGCACTTGTTGCTGCTTTTAATCTAACCAAAGTGGAATTGAAATGCTCGAACACTGATGACGACGTGAACACATAGAGCACTTTTAATCTAACCAAAGTGGAATTGAAATTAGAGATTGCGACAAACAAGAAAGACATTGAGGGTCTTTTAATCTAACCAAAGTGGAATTGAAATATAAATTTATGCCAAAGAAATTTGGTGTAGGTGTAACTTTTAATCTAACCAAAGTGGAATTGAAATGCGGACCTTATCCGACAGAAGCCGAACTTAAAGAAGCTTTTAATCTAACCAAAGTGGAATTGAAATCAGCCACAGACAGAAGAGTCCGAGTTTTTGGAAACGGCTTTTAATCTAACCAAAGTGGAATTGAAATTGTACTTATAGCCCGCTTCCAATCTTTCATTTTTGCTTTTAATCTAACCAAAGTGGAATTGAAATCTGGCACAAATTCGGTCGCGTTAGGTGCTGGAAATGCTTTTAATCTAACCATAATGGAATTGCATTCAAGCGCAGCGCAGAATCTTTGTAGCGTAGCGGAAAACAATACGAGGAGAAAGTTGTTAAATACATAAGATGTAGTCACACCATAATGGAATTGCATTCAAGCGCAGCGCAGAATCTTTGTAGCGTAGCGGAAAACAATACGAGGAGAAAGTTGTTAAATCCGTAAAATGTATCCTACCATAATGGAATTGCATTCAAGCGCAGCGCAGAATCTTTGTAGCGTAGCGGAAAACAATATGAGGAGAAAGTTGTTAAACCCGTAAGATGTTATCTAACGAATGTGGATTAAAAATACAAAAGTATCATTTTCCTGATGTCAGGAAAACGATACTTTTCATCTAACCAAAATGGAATTGCATTCAAGCGCAGCGCAGAATCTTTGGAGCATAGTGAGAAACAATGCTATGAAGTGAAAGTTGGTGGTCATCTATGCTAAAGGCGATTATCGGCATGGACGGAAGCCGAGCTTCGTAATCGCGGAATGAATCTTAGTGCTGCCATCTTTCTGTGATGAATCTCATGGTGAGATAATCCATTCCCATTATCAGCATGATCGTAGAGTGACATCCTTTGCCATAAGAGCATCGCAGCTTTTGTCTCATTGTTGTTTATGCTATTGCTTTAGGGCGCAGATGTCTATGAAATAATCCGTATGATTTTTTGCTGTAAAGTGGTGTTCGGTAAAGCTTGTTGCAATGTTTTATCTTCCTTATATACATGATATATAGTGCATATTGTGCTGATTCTGCGTATATTGCCATATTATACATGATGTCTATTTTGTGGTAAATCTACTCCTTCAAAGCATATTTAATAATGGTATGATTTGTGCATATTGTTGTGATTAGATAAGATTGTTTAGAGTGTTGTGTTCTTAAGCTAATATTTATCAAAGAATTAAATCTATTTGTAGTTTCATTTACTTCATGAGGTCATATATGTCCTTACGTACTCATTTGATGTCGTTTGTTGTGGCAAGCGGCTTAATGTTCTGTTCGATGAGTGAAAGCATTGCCCAGCAAGTGCTCACTCCTCGTCAGATTAGTTTTCAAGGTGTGATCAGCGAGGGCGATAAAGTTCCCGCCGATGGTGCACAGTTGATGACATTCAGTTTATATCCATCGCAATTTTCTACTCAAGCACTCTGGACAGAAGAGCAGCGCGTGACCATACGCGGCGGTTTGTTCAATGTGTATTTGGGTGAGAAGAACCCATTACCGGAGAATTTTTCTCGTGAGTATTGGGTTGGTATCTCCATCAAAGGCGGCGCAGAGTTTTCTCGTGTGAAGATGACGAGCGTTCCTTATGCTTTCCAAGCAGAGAAAGCCCAAAAAGCCGATGAATTGAGCGGCGGTTTGGTCACACGTGTTAATGGTTTGCAAGGCGATATTGAATTACGCGGTGGCGATGGACTTGAAGTACGCACAAGCGGCGATGGCGGCTTGGTTGTAGGTTTAAGTGAAGAAACCAAAAATGAAGGTCTGCTCAATCAGGGCACAGAATGGTTATTGGCAGGTAATCCAAATGCTACTGCAGCAAGTTGGTTGGGTACAGCGAATAATAATCCTTTGGTGATGCGGACAAATAATACCGAGCGTATGCGCATATTATCCACGGGTAATGTTGGTATCGGTGAAACGAATCCGGCGGTACGCTTGACGGTAGCTCGTCAGATGATGATTACGAACACGGGTGGTACACCTGAGTTACGCATAGCTGCATCGTCGGGTGCTAATTATACGGCATTCCGCACAACAAACCAAAGCGCAACAATAACTTATACTCTTCCGGCTGCGGGTGGTACCGCAGGAAGTGCTCTTGTGACAGATAATAATGACAATTTAACTTGGACAGATCTAAAAGAATGGAAGACCACGGGCAATAGCAATTTGACGGGAACATCGTTTATTGGTAGCACGAATAGTCAGCCATTTATAGTCAGAACCAATAATACAGAACGATTAAGAATTACTCCCACAGGTGCATTAGGTATCAATGAAGATACGCCTGTAGAGAAACTCGAAGTAGCAGGTAATATTGTTGTTAAGCCAACAAGTTCAACCACCGGCGAATTGCGCATTGTGGAAGAGTTTGGAGCAAGTGGTAATAACTATACCGCTATCAGATCTCGTCCCCAATCATCAAATATTACTCTTAAACTTCCTCAAACACAAGGTGCTGCGGGTCAAGTTTTGACCAATAATGGCACGGGTGAACTTTATTGGGCACCTGCGGGTTTGAGTTCTTTGAGTGGTTGGAGTCTTGATGGTAATGCCGCAGCGGGTGGTGACTTTTTGGGCACAACCAATACATCGCCGCTTGATGTTCGTGTGAATAATACTACACGTTTATATCTCGTGAGTGGTGGTGCTTTGCAGCGCAATTCGGGTGGTAATATCCGCGGTACTGAAGCCGTTGACTTACAAACAAGTCGCTCCGCTCCGGGTCAAGTAGCAAGCGGTAATTACAGCATAATCAGTGGTGGTCGTTTTAATCAAGCCTCGGGTTTATCGAGTGTTGTCAGTGGCGGTGAAAGCAATCTTGCCTCAGGGACAGGTTCGGTAGTCGGCGGCGGTACGAATAATGATGCATCTAATACCGGTGCTACTGTCGGAGGCGGTAATCAAAATACAGCAAGTGGTATTCGCAGCGGAGTGTTTAGTGGTAATGCCAATACTGCTTCTGCTCAAACCTCTTTGGTTGTGGGCGGTAGCAGCAATGTTGCCAATAATACAAGTGCAGTGGTGACTGCGGGCGATAATAATACAGCAAGCGGCGCACAAAGTTTTGTGGGTGCGGGTACTAATAATACTGCAAGTGGCAGCAGAGCACTTGTTGTTGGTGGTAATACCAATACAGCATCAGGTCAAACTTCAGCTATCGGTGGCGGTTTTAATAATGAAGCAACCGGTTTAAGTTCTGCTATCGTTGGTGGTGAAAATAATAGAGCCATCAATACACGTGCATTTATAGGTACGGGTAATAGCAATACATCATCGGGTCAAAATTCGGCAGTGGTAGCCGGTGTGACTAATGCCGCATCGGGTCAAAATTCGTTTATCGGCGCAGGTATAGATAATCAAGCAATGGGAGAAAATTCCTTTATTGGTACAGGTAGAGAAAATCAGGTGAACAGTGCGGGTCTTAATAGCGGTATAGTATCCGGTTTCTCTAATTTAATTACAAGCAATCATGTTCTCATTGGCGGTGGTTTTGACAATACTGCCGGTGCAGAAAAATCTTTCATTGGTGGCGGTCAATTCAATGTTGTTGATCAAGGCGGTACAGGCGGTCGTGTTTCTTTCATCGGTGGCGGTCATCGCAATCAGATGTTCGGTGATACCAGCTTTATCGGCGGCGGCTCACGCAATGTGGTGAACTTAACATCCTTCTATAACTTCATCGGTGGCGGTATGCTCAATAGCATATTGAACAATGACAGTTCAACCATCGGCGGCGGTGCTAGCAATACAATTTCTGTTGAATCCGATGGTTCCTTCATCGGTGGCGGCATCAATAACCTCATTACAGACAATTCCCGCATAGGAACAATTACGGGTGGTCGAGCCAATACTATCACGACAACAAGTATCTATGGTTTTATTGGTGCAGGTCATCTCAATACACAGAATAATGTGGACAGCTCGGTTATCGGCGGTGGTGCAAGCAATCTTATCAATGATAATTCAGATGCTTCGATAATTGCCGGCGGTATGAATAATACCATCCAAACAACCTCATTAGTTGGTGTTATCGGCGGTGGTCGCGGTAATACAGTCACCAATACCGACAGTGCAACTATCGGTGGCGGTGCATTTAACCTTATCACAACCAATGCTGATGCTTCGACCATCGGTGGTGGTATGGATAATACAGTGAGTTCACGTTCACGTGCTTCGACCATCGGTGGCGGTCGTGCTAATAAAGTAATAGATAGTGCCAACTATGGCGGTATTGCAAGCGGTCATGGCAATACTATTCAAACCAATGCGGATTATAACTTCATCGGTGGCGGTAATACCAATACAATCACTAATACCGACAGTTCAACGATTGGCGGCGGTGCGGTTAATCTTATCACAACCGATGCCGATGCTTCGACCATTGGCGGTGGTATGAACAATACTATTCAAACCAATGCATTAGTTGGTTTTATCGGTGGTGGTCGTGCTAATACAGTAACTAATACCGACAGCGCAACTATCGGTGGCGGTGCAAGTAATCTTATCGATGATGAGTCAGATGCTTCGACGATTGCCGGTGGTATGAATAATATCATTCAAACGACCTCATTAGTTGGTGTTATCGGCGGTGGTCGCAGTAATACAGTAACCAATACCGACAGCGCAACGATTGGCGGTGGAGCGATGAACCTTGTTGATGCTGATGCCGATGCTTCGACCATCGGTGGTGGTATGGACAATACCGTAACAACAAACTCCCGTGCTTCCACGATTGGTGGCGGTCGTTCCAACATGATTACCACGAATGCGAATTATGGTGGTATTGCAAGTGGTTTTACCAATACCATCCAAACCGATGCGGATTATAACTTCATCGGTGGTGGTAATACGAATACTGTCACAAGTTCCGACAGCGCAACGATTGGCGGCGGTGCGGTTAATCTTGTTGATGCTGATGCCGATGCT
>DDTD01000047.1:5612-32599 GCA_002344005.1 Ignavibacteria bacterium UBA2373
TATTGCAAGTGGTTTTACCAATACGATTCAAACCGATGCTGACTATAACGTTATCGGTGGCGGTAGTACTAATACAGTCACAAGTTCCGACAGTTCGGTCATTGGCGGTGGTGCAATGAACCTTATCACGACGGATGCTGATGCTTCTGTTATTGGTGGCGGTATAAGCAATACCATTGAAACGACATCCTTAGCAGGTGTTATTGGTGGTGGTCATGGCAATATCATGACAAACACGGACAGTTCCACGATTGGTGGCGGTGCCGTTAATCGTATTCTTGAAAATTCTGATGCTTCGACCATCGGCGGTGGTATGAATAATACCGTAACGACAAGCTCCCGTGCTTCCACGATTGGTGGCGGTCGTTCCAACATGATTACCACGAATGCGAATTATGGCGGCATTGCAAGTGGTAATACCAATACGATTCAAACCAACGCTGACTATAACTTTATCGGTGGCGGTAGTACTAATACAGTCACAAGTTCCGACAGTTCGGTCATCGGTGGTGGTGCTAGAAACCTTATCACGACGGATGCTGATGCTTCTGTTATTGGTGGCGGTATAAACAATACCATTCAAACGACATCCTTAGCAGGTATTATTGGTGGTGGTCATGGCAATATCATGACCGACACAGATAGCTCTACAATCGGTGGTGGTGCGGTAAACCGTATTTTAGATAATTCTGATGCTTCGACCATTGGTGGTGGTACGAATAATACGGTAATGACTACATCCAGTGCTTCGACCATTGGTGGTGGTCGTGCCAATGCAATAACCGTAAGCTCCAACTATGGCGGTATCGCCAGTGGTTATAGTAATACAGTTCAAACGAATGCCAACTATAGCTTTATCGGCGGCGGTACTATGAATACCGTTACTAATACTGATAGCGCAACTATCAGTGGCGGTGCTATGAATGTTATCACGACGGAGGCAGATGCATCCACTATCGGTGGCGGTACTAATAATACAATCAATAATAATTCACGCTCATCAACCATCAGTGGTGGTCATACCAATACCATCGGTACAGGTTCTTTCTCCGTAACTATCGGTGGCGGTAATACAAACGACATAGGTAATGATGCTAATTATGCAACCATCGGTGGCGGTCTTAATAATAATATCGCTGCTAATGGCACAAATTCAGCAATTCTTGGCGGTACATTAAATGACCTTGGTACTACGACGGGTGTTACGAATGCGGTCATCGGTGGTGGTAATAATAATAATATTGCCGATGGCGGAAATAATTCTTCTATACTTGGTGGTAGAAGTAATGATATAGCCGCTGCGACGGATGCAACCATCGGTGGCGGTAATGATAATAATATCGGAGCAAGTTCCACAGGAGCAACGATTGGTGGCGGTACAACGAATAATATTTTAACCACAGCTACAAATTCAACGATTAGCGGTGGTATTGATAATAATATCGGTACAGCAATAAATGCTATCGTCGGTGGCGGAAATGATAATAATATTGCTACGGGTAGTACAAACTCAGCGATTCTTGGCGGTACATTAAATGATATTAACGGTGCAACCGATGCGACTATCGGTGGCGGTAATAATAATAATATTGCTTCGGGTGCGAATTTCGGTGCCATCCTCGGGGGTGCTTCCAATAATATCAATCAAGGAACACATAATACCATCAGTGGCGGTAATACCAACAGCATCGGTACAGGTAATAATAATGCCATTATCGGTGGTACAAATAATATCGTTGGCGGTAATAATAGTGCTGTTCTTGGTGGTATAAATAACTCTGCCAATGGTAATCAATCTTTTGTATGGGGAAGAAATTCAACAGCAGGTAATAACTCGGTTGCTTTAGGCGATACGGCAACAGCTGCAGATAATGAATTTGAAGCAAAATATCCGGGTGGATTTGTTTTCACAGGTGAAGGTACTGCTTCGGGTAATAATAATTTTATTGCAACATTCCATAATCGCAGCACAGCATCAGTTACCGGCAACCTAGCACAAACAACAAATGCTGCTGCCAATGGTATAGCAATTAAAATTGATGCAACAACGACCAATATAAGTAATGACTTTGTGCGCTTTATAAATGGCGGAGGCACTACAGTCGGTCGTATCGAAGGTCAAACAGTTGCGGAACTTCCAAGTGACAGTGAGCACTTGAATTGGGTACGTGCCCTTGAAGGAGCTATTGACCAAGCAGAAAAAGCAGTTGGTTTCAAAACTGCTGATTTAGTTATTGCAGTAGCAGATCTCGGAATAGAAATAGCTGATATTGCTGTCGGTTCAGGAAAAGTAGCAGCCGATATTTCTTGTGCAGCCGGTACTTTGGGCTTATGTTCAGGACCTGTTGCGGCGACTACAGCGGAATTGGTTGTAACTATCGCTAATGTGATTAAACTTGGCGCTAATGTTGTGAATGAAGGTATTCAGCTTGGTTTTGCCGGTGATGCTCTTGCTGGTGCAAAAAAAGCCAAATGTGATTATGATACAATGATGGTTGCTAATATTGGTGTTACCTATGAATCAGGTTCTGCCGATTATGCCGAATGGTTGCCCAAAGCACATAAAAATGAAAAATTTGCTGTAGCAGATATCGTTGGTGTTAAAGGCGGAAAAATCAGCAAAGTAACAGATGATGCAGAGCAATTTATGGTCATTTCTCTCAAACCGATTGTGCTTGGTAATACACCCGAAAATGGTAAAGCAAAAGAATATGAAAAAGTTGCCTTTATGGGTCAAGTTCCCGTGCGCGTTCTCGGTGCTGTGAATCTCGGCGATTATATCCTTCCAAGCGGTAATAATAATGGACTTGGCATTGCAGTTTCTCCGGCAAATATGAAACCCCAAGATTATAAAAAAATCGTTGGTGTGGCATGGTCAGCCGGTACAAATCCCGATTTGAATACTATCAGAGTGGCGGTTGGATTAAACACTAATTCTCTTGCAGCAGTGATTGAACAACAAAATCAAGAGATTCAAGCACTTAAACAAGCGATGGCAAAATCGGATGAACGTTTCGATCAAATGAATTCTGCACTTGCCATGTTAGTGCCGGGCTACAAACAAGTCATTAAATTACCGACACAGAATGTACCGACAAATAATCCTTCTGTGCCGCAGCCGGATTATTTAGATGCCGTTCTTGGTGGTGGTGGTCTGCCGCAGCAACAATTGGCAGCTATCAAACGCCCTTCCTCAATTACTCCTGTAAGCGATGGATTGCCAAGTTCAAGTAATAATGTGAATATCCCTACTCATTTCTTTAGTGATGATGTGATTAAACAAGCATTTGCGCAAGCAGAAGAAATGATGATAAAAAGTGGCGGTAATATAGACGCAGACCCATTCTTCGGTAAAATGAAACAAGATCCGGCATATCGTGAAATAGCTATGAAAAAAGTTCAAAATCATTTGAATAAGTCGGCTTTTGATCAGATAATCAATAATGCTAAAAATACACCCACAAAAAATTAATAACAATTTTATTTTATCACAAATTCACATAATGCTATGAAAATACAATATATATTTAGTCTTATTGTTCTGCTTGTGGTGTGTGGCTCATCACAAAGTATCCATGCCGAAGACTTTGAATTTAAAACTACACTCATGAAAGAAGTTGCAAAGGAAATTCCAGCAAGAGTAATTCCGGGGTGTAATGGCGGTAGTGATGTAACTATACCGGCGCAAAATTATACGGCAGTAGAAATTATGGCAACTCCGGCTGATTTTACCGTCGTATCGTTTAGGGTATATTATTCCGATAATATGTCCACACCGCTCTATAATTATTTGAATAATACACCGGCTGCTGTTAATTTCAATGCTACAACAGGTGAAATTAGATTTGTTATGACAGGGATTGCGCAAACCCGAAAAGAGCTCACGGCGAGGGTATATCTCAATGATGGCAATGGAGCTGTGTTTGAAGAAAAAATATTTTTCACAAGCCAAGCAAAAACTGGTCCTCCCGTCGGTTCCATTATGCCATTCTATGGCACAGCAGCAACAGCAGCAACATTAGAACTCGGTGGTTGGTTTCTTTGTGATGGTCGTTCTATCGCTTCTATTGATAATAATGTATTGTTCCCCGATGAAAAAACTGCATTGCAAGCAGTGATTGGCAGTGGTAATTTACCCGATTTGCGCGGTTTATTCTTACGTGGTATAGACCCTGCCGGTGGTCCGAATCAATATGACCCTGATGCTGACAGAGCTGTGGGTAATGTGCAATCAAGTGAGATACAGGGACACAGTCACAATTATGATAAGGCAAATAGTCCCACAGCAAGCGCAAATGCCAATGTTAGTGTGAGCACAAATACTGTTTCTGTTATGAATAACGAAGCCGATGTTTCTGTCCTTAACGCTGCGTTCGCAACAGGTGGTGACCACTCGCATACTATCAATCATACGACGACTGCGACGACCAATGCAGGAAATGGTACTGATACTCGCCCCGTCAATGCGGCGGTCAATTATCTGATTAAAGTGCGTCATTGATGGTGCTATAGTTCTCTCAATAAAAGCCGAGGTCATAAGATTTCGGCTTTTTTTTATATGCAAACTGAAAATTTTACTTTTTCGATATAAGAAAAGTCATAAAGTTTCAGTATGTTTGCAAAGCAAAAAAGTACTATAACAATGTACATCATTTGCAATGCAGCAATTCCCCCAAGATAGAACAAATCATACACAATATAACAAAGAGGATGTGAGAGATGAGTATTTACAAAATCTCGCCCGATGATGTGAAACTTAAGCTGTTCAGTCAAAGTGCGGCATGTAGCAATCCGCCCAAACTTGCTTTGGATGAAGAACCGACAGAATTTAGTTTTACCGGGCATTGGATACCGAATGTGAAGGATTGTTATGCCGTGACAGCCATAGGTGACAGTATGGAAAATGCATTGATATTCGAAGGCGATATGCTCGTCATAGATTGTGGTAAAGAGCCGCAACCGCGTTCGATAATTGCTGCATGGCTTAATGGAGAAATTACTATTAAACGATTGATATTTGAGGGGATGAGAGTTCTGCTTTACCCAGAGAATGACCGTTATTCCCCTATAGAAATCAAGGATCATGATGATTTTAGAATATTGGGTGTTGTAACCTCCATACATCGTAAAGCTGAGTAAAACATCACACACAGATAAGGATGAATAAAAGCATGGTTTCACAGAAACTGTGCTTTTGTTTTTTTGTTTAGACCATGTATCAAAAAGACATAACTTTAGTCTATTATGGGAATTTAGCTCATTACGAGCCGTCTTTTTCGTAATTTTGCAGTCTTTATAGTAAATTTCATCCAAAATAGTAAGAAAACAAATGAGTGTTTTGGTAAACAAATCATCGAAAGTTGTCGTACAAGGCATTACAGGTTCGGAAGGTACATTCCATTCTTCGCAAATGCTTCAGTATGGCACAAATGTCATTGCCGGCGTTACACCGGGCAAAGCCGGTATGCAATATATGGGCAAAGGCGACGATCAATTTACGCGTCCTGTTCCTGTTTTTGATACAGTATCAAGTGCAGTAGCGGCAACAGGAGCAAATGTATCCATTATCTTCGTTCCTGCGGCAGTGGCAGCAGATGCAATCCTTGAAGCAATCGAGGCAAAAATTCCTCTTATTGTCTGCATAACCGAAGGTATTCCTGTCCGTGATATGGTGACAGTAAAAGCGGCTCTTGAGTCCTCACAATCACGTCTTATCGGACCTAATTGCCCCGGTGTTATCACTCCGGGTGAATGTAAATTGGGTATCATGCCGGGATTCATTCACAATCCGGGTACAATTGGCGTTGTGTCCCGCAGCGGAACATTAACATACGAAGCCGTAAAACAATTGACAGATGCGGGTCTTGGGCAATCCACCTGTATTGGTATCGGCGGCGATCCGATTATTGGAACCCGTTTTACCGATGCGCTTGCATTATTCAATGAAGATCCTGATACAGAAGCCGTTATTATGATTGGCGAAATTGGCGGTACGGCAGAAGAAGAAGCAGCGGAATATGTAAAAAACAATATGAAAAAACCTGTTGTCGGTTTTATTGCCGGTCGTACTGCACCTCCGGGACGTCGTATGGGACATGCAGGAGCTATTATCTCCGGCGGTAAAGGCACAGCCGATGAAAAAGTAAAAGCAATGCGCGCTGCCGGTATCCATGTTGTTGATTCGCCCGCTGATCTTGGAGCAACCGTTCTTAAAGCATTGGGCAAAGAACCAATCAAAGCAACAATAAAAGAGCCGGTAAAAACGATAACAGAACAAAAACCGAAAGCAGCAGAGAGCAAACCTGTTGCAAAAAAGAAAAAGAAATAATTTCCACCAATAGATTAAACAAAGGAAAACACCCAATGACAGAACGTACATTAGCTATTATTAAACCGGATGCTGTTCGCAACAATGTATGTGGCGAAATCCTTGCAAAAATTACTCAAGCGGGCTTTAAAGTACTTGGAACAAAAATGATGCGTATTTCTCCGGCACAAGCAGGTGAATTTTATGCAGTGCATAAAGAGCGCCCATTTTATGGTGAACTCGTGAACTTTATGAGCAGCGGTGCTATTATGCCGATTGCACTTGAGAAAGAGAATGCGGTTGCCGATTTCAGAACATTGATTGGTTCAACAGATCCGGCGGAAGCAGCTGAAGGCACAATTCGTAAAGCATTTGCTACTTCAAAGGGAGAAAACGCTATCCATGGATCGGATTCAGCAGAAAATGGTCGTAATGAAATAGCTTTTTTCTTTGCTGAAAGTGAGTTGGTTGCCAATCGTGCATAAAAAGCCAAGCAATCATTCATAACTTTATATGACCGTGCATTCTGCCAATAGGGTATGCACGGTCTTTTTTTATGTGAGAGAACAGTGCAACAGTTAGAACAATTATCCACGGAAATAATCCATCCCAATCCATATTGGCACTATTGCCATGATACTTATCGTCTTCCCGACGGAAGTGTGGGTGATTATTACTATGCACACACCCACGGTTCAGTTATTGTTGTTCCATACTTCGAAAATGGAACTTTTTTGATGGTTGAGCAGTACCGCTATTTGAATCGTCGCTATAGTCTTGAATTTCCCGGTGGAGGAGTTCATGTAGGAAGTACGTCGGAGCAATCCGCCGTCAATGAACTACAAGAAGAAGCCGGTTTGCAATGTACTCTATTGCAAAAACTTGGTGAGTTTAACCCTTGCAATGGCATTACGGATGAAATCTGTACGGTCTATAGTGCGAAAGGGCTTGTCACTGTGGAAAGTTCGCCTGACATTACAGAGCAATTTTCTACAATTGTTCTCGATGCAGATACTTTGCTGCATTATATCCGTGAGGGTAGAATCTGGGATGGAGCAAGCTTATCTGCATGGACATTGTGGCAAATGGCAGATACTCTATAAACGATGATTGATCATAGATGGTAACACTGTTTCAATTCACTAATCATACAAGAGAGCATATATGAAAACTTTGTTTGTGATAATGCTTTGTTTTTGCGGATCTATACTCACACATGCGCAAGAAACCGGCAAAATGCCATTGGAAAATCCTAAAAAAGACAAAAAAAAATATACTGTGAGAGTATCTTATCCGCAGTATCTGATAACAAGTTACGAATTTGTGGAGAAAACCGAAACCGAGAGAATATTCCGTGACAGTACCAAAAAGAAATTTCGCAGAGAAGTGAAATGGTATGTGACCGAGCGTATCCTTGATGAAGTAAAAGGCGAAGTCACTATGAATGTCAACATTGACTCAATGGTCTATGATTTGTATGAAGGTGATATACACTATCATTACAATTCTCAGTCGTTTAATGGTAATAAACTAAGGAATAATGATCCGGATTGGACAATGGCATCTGCATTGCTTAATCGTTTATATAAATTAGTATTAAATGCCAAGGGATTGATGAAATCAGCGGGCAAAGTGGACGGCGACAACCTTGGCGATCTTGGACAATTAGAAGAGTTTTTGGATGAGCAAAGTGTGAATATGTCAGAAAAAGATAGTGGACTGATATTCTTATGGCGAAAAGCTATCCGTCCCGATCAGTGCGATCATATTGGTAATATAGCACGAGGAGTCGTGCCCGGTAGAATGACTATTGAGGAAGATTCCGTTTGGAAGATTGCTACAAATGCTCGAATTAATTGGGTTAATTTTGTGGATTCAATGAATGTACGGCTGATAAAACCATCACGTATGCGTATGACAATAGAAGGAGTTACTCATTCGCTGATACCAATTCCCGAGAATGATGTTATTATGTATGATGTTCCCGGTCTATGTTCCGTTCTTGGGGGCAAAGGCAGTGGCAAAACAACATTGACATTAAATAATAAAGGGCTGTTGAATGCAATGGAATCCGAAAAAAATGCGGAAATTCGCATTCGATATAATATGGAAGAGTTTACTGAAAAGATAAAACAAACAATTTCTTGTAATATGACTGGAAGAGACAAGTGGTAAAAAAAGTAGTTTTCATGGTGTATGTTCTTGCTGTCTTGGCAGCAGGGTGTTCAGACGATAATAAACAGCCGCAACAAGACACACAATCCGAAGCGGCAAATGTGACAACAGGCGATATAGAAAAAGCAGAGGATGTACCCATTACAGAGCAAAAAATATCGGTTGTGAAATATGCTCCTGTAAAAGGTGATCGTTTTTCTTACAAAGTAGTGCAATATGAAGAAATTCAGGAAGACTCCTTAAAAATTATTCAAAAAATCGAGTCATTCTATACGAAAAATATTATTGCAATTCGTACCGGTGGCAGTATAGAAATGACCGTGCGCATTGATTCACTTTTTGTGTCAAACACTATGCCTGATCCGACACAATCGAATAAACCGATTGTTAAAACATATAATTCTCGCAGTAAAAAAGATAGAGAAAATCCTGATTTAAGAGATTTTACTTCAATTCTGGATGAGGATATTCGTATTATTTTGGACAGTAAAGGGCGCGTGGAAGAAATAGGAGGATTAACCCCGATTGTCAATAAAATATTAGGCGATAAACGTGATTCGGTTTCACCGGATATAAAATCACGTATCACATCGGGATTAGAATCGCAAGTATTCCGTTTGACAATTGCAAGCGAGATTATTCCATTCCCTGATACTCCGATTGACTCAACATTATCGTGGACTCGCCAAGAAGTAAATCCGCTCTCTGGTTTGTTCCGTTCGACCAGCCGTTCAACATATACAATAGCATCCGTAAAAAAAGTGGGTGATAAACGTATTGGTATTATTAAAGCACAGCTTGCAGCAGAGGTGCTTAAGCCCAAAGAATCTAATGGGGTAGTAGAAATGACTTTGTCTTCTTCCTCAATAGGTGGTGACGGAGAAATGATGATAGATTTAGACAAAGGTTATACAATTTCTAAAAAGACCCAAGTATTAAGTGATCTTAATGGTGCGGTAAAGGAAATTAAAACAAAGCAAGAAAGAAAAATCCATCAAAAAACACTGACAAAAATCAGTGTAGAACTTTTACCGTAAAGGATGGGGATATGCCAATATTTAATACTTCGAAACTTGTAACAATTGAGCGTCACATTGCAGAAGAGCAGGCATTTTATGCGGGTGCTACGGGTGAATTTTCACGATTAATGCGTGATTTGACACTGGCGCTGCGTATTATTGCACGAGATGTGCGCCGTGCCGGATTGAGCGATGTTCTGGGCATAACAGATTCCCAAAATGTGCATGGTGAGCAGGTAAAAAAATTAGATGAATACGCTAATGATGTAATTTTTAGGGCTATGGATCATGGTGGTCATTTATGTGCCATGGCATCGGAAGAATCGGAAGGAATTATTAAAATTCCAAGCGAATACAGAAAAGGAAAATATGTATTATTATTCGATCCTCTTGATGGTTCATCGAACATTGATGTAAATGCCCCCATAGGAACTATTTTTTCTGTCTATCGCCGTTTAGATTCCAATGCAGATACCGATGGCACAGAAGCCGATTTATTACAGCCCGGCTATAAGCAAGTAGCGGCAGGGTATTGTTGCTATGGCTCAAGCACTGTGTTGGTTTATACATCAGGGAATGGCGTGGATGTCTTTACCTTCGATCAGACTATTGGTGAATTTTTACTTACGTATGAAAAAATTAAAATACCGAAACGAGGTAAGTATTACAGTATCAATGAGGGTAATTATCATAAATGGAATACGCGCTTGCAGCAATATGTGAATTATCTGAAAATGCCGTCAGACGATAAACAAAGACCATATTCTTTGCGTTATATAGGAACGGCTATTGCTGATGTGCACCGTACATTACACTATGGCGGGATTTTTATGTATCCGGCAGATAAATCTGCACCGGTAGGTAAATTGCGGCTAATGTATGAAGTAAATCCATTGGCAATGATTATTGAGCAAGCAGGTGGCAGAGCAACCGATGGTTTCGGGCGTGTTTTACAACAGCAACCCATAGAAATTCACCAAAGAGTACCGGTATTTATGGGCAGTGAAGACGATGTGCTTGAAGCCGAGGCATTTATGCAAAATAGACATCCTTCGCAACAATTATAATTTATTAAGTGAGAATGACCATGGCATATTACCGATTTTTTTCCGCCTTGATTTTTTGTGCGATTATCGTATGCACAACAATATCCGTACATGCTCAAATGTGGACAGCTGTGACACCTTTGCCTAATCAAGCAGTAAACACAATTATAGAATTTGACAATGCTTTGTATGCCGGTACGGGAGAAGGGCTATACCGCTCTTTCGATAAAGGACAATCATGGGATAATATCGGTGATTTTAATAATAGAACAATTGTGAATCTGTCTGTGTCAAATAATGAATTATTTATATGTCCGGTAAGTGCAGGTATATGGTCTTTTTCCCAAAATGAATGGAAAGATATAAGCAGCAATTTACCCCAGCAAACAACGGTATATTCGGTTGTAAGAAGGGGAACATCGCTTTTTGCCGCCACTAATTTTAATGGCATTTATCGCTCAGATAATAATGGATCAACATGGGATATCGTTGGGTTACCCAATTTAGATGTTCGTTCGCTTATTCTATCGGGGAACACAATATTTGCCGGTGCATTAGATTTTCAAGCAAACCGAGGTTCACTTTTTCGTTCGTCAGATAATGGCAATACATGGATTCGCTCCGATACAGGATTAACAAGCACATTTTCTAAAATTCTTGTGTTAGGCGAAGGTGAATTATTTGTAGGAACACTCGGCGGTGGTGTGTTTATATCTAAAGACAGTGCACGCACTTGGCAACAAAGGTCAAATGGACTTACTAATTTGGGGGTAAATGCGCTTATCTGGAATAAAGGTATTCTGATGGCGGGTACAGATGCCGGTGGAGCATTTATTTCGCGTGATTCCGGAAAAACATGGCGAGATGCAAATTATATGCTCGTTCCCAAAAAAATTAATGACTTAATAAATATTAATGATGTTCCTTACTGTGCAACTAATCTTGGTGTATGGTCTTGTGATTTATCGGTTAATAATATTGAGGAACAGACAGAGTCTTACTCGTCCGACTGGCAAGTGAACCCCCAACCGGCAATGACCACGGTGAATATTCGCTCTTCACATAATAAGTCAATTGATAAAGTTATTATGACGGATATTATGGGAGCAAGGGTGATGAATGATGCCATAATAATGGATAATCATATTTCATGTTCCATTGCAGATTTATCGCCGGGAATATATTTTATCCAAATATATCTTGTCTCTGGAAAAACTGATATAATTCCGATTGTGAAGCAATAATAATGAAGTGGAAATTATTTTATAGATACTGTATTCTCTTTTGTTGTATAATTGTTATTATTGGTTGTAATAATGACGATAATAATAACTCACGAGTAAAAAATACGGGAAATACAGCATCTGCATACATATCACCTCCGATATTGTCGCCCAAGGTATTGGCTGAATATCCGCATGACAGTCTTACTTATACACAGGGATTGTTTTTTTATGGCGGCTCACTCTATGAAAGTTCCGGACTGTATGGACAATCATTTTTCGGACAGATAGATACTAATTCATGGAAATATTCGCGGCGTTTTCCGATTGAAGCGCAGTATTTTGCAGAGGGAAGTATTATACTTAATAATAAACTATATGTACTTACCTATCAAGAGCATACTTGTTTTGTCTATGATCCCCTCACATTTAAAGCATTATCTTCTTTCGGTTATGAAGGTGAAGGATGGGGACTGACAACTGACGGTAAGCGGCTTATTATGAGCAATGGTTCAAATACGATTCAATTTCGCAATCCCGAAAATTTTGCCATTATTTCGACACTTGCAGTTCATGACGGTGAGAAATCAATTGACCGTATTAATGAGCTGGAATGGGTGAATGGCGATATATGGGCAAATATTTATCAAAGTGATATGATTGTAATTATTGATGCAAAATCCGGCGCAGTAAAAAGCTGGGTGGATTGCAGCGAATTACGAAAAAAAACCAAAGGAAAATCTCAAGCAGAAGTACTCAATGGCATTGCTTATAATCCCACAACGAAACGACTATATCTTACAGGAAAATATTGGGGAACAATATTCTCTATTGAAATGCCTCAACCATAATACTCTCGCATCATTAAACCATTTGTCCACTGATTTTGTCATCTATTCCATTGTTCGGTGGACATTTTTTATTCTGCTATATCAATCAAAAGATATTCGGAACGTCACCATTGTCTTATTATCAATAACTGTATTTAATTTATGTTCAAAATATCTTTATGGCTATGTTGCGCCTTATTATTTTCATCACTGACAGTATTTGCTCAAGGAGGCGGTGGCCGACCGCGAACAAATGATATGCAGGGCGGCGGCAGGCGTGGCGGCGGTAATATACCCGGTATGGGACAAGAAACCAATGCGGATCAATTAAATCAAAAACCAAAAATAGGCAGAGCCATAGGGGAAGTTGTTGATGCCAATACAGGTGAGCCATTAGCGTATGCCGTAGTAAGTATTATTAATCCATCCGATACAACAATTGTTACCGGTGCTGTTACTAATAAAGATGGAAAATTCACCGTGAAAAATATACCTGTCGGCAAATATATTATCCGTGTGAAATTTATAGGATATAGATCAGCTAAAAATGATTCTTTGCTTATTACTCCTCGCAAACCCGTGAAGGACTTTGGAACAATTCGCTTAAAACCCCAAGAAATTGCGGCAAATGAAGTGGAAATTACTGCAAAACGTGAAACAATAACAAGTTCAATTGATAAAAAAGTATTTGAAGTAGATGAAACAGTAGCATCAATTGGGGGTTCTGCAACCGATATATTGCAACAAGTGCCTTCGGTGAGTGTAGATATGAATAATAGTATCCAATTACGAGGAAGTGGTGGGGTAACAGTCTTAATTGACGGGCGACCTTCATCATTAACCGGTGCTAACAGAGATGCCGTGCTCGATAATATTCCGGCTAATGCCATTGAACGTATTGAAGTTATAACGAATCCCTCTGCCAAATATGATGCTGAAGGAATGAGCGGGATTATTAATATTGTACTAAAAAAAGGTGGAATGGTTGGATTTAATACAACCGTAACAGGCTCGCTCGGAACAAGGGATAAATATAATAGTTCCATTAACAGTAATTGGCGAAGTGATAATATTAATATTTTTGGCTCTTATAATTTTCGCTATGACGATGTGTTTAATAATGGTTCGCTCGATCGTACATCTGAAATTGGTCTGAATACAATAACTCTTAATCAGAGAAATGACGGAGGAAATATTTCACGATCGCATACAGTTAATACAGGTGTTGATTATTATATGACTGAAGAACAAACATTATCACTTTCATTAACAGCTAATTTGCCCAATGGTATTCGTGATGAAATGATAGTATATGAAAACAGACAAACAGCAGAGGGAATATTGCCACAATTTTCACGGGGAAGTGTTAACTTTAATGAAGGACAAGGCTATGATGCTGCACTTAATTATAAATATACTTTTGCACCTCGGCATGAACTGACAGCTTCCGCTAGTATTTCGAACAATGAAAATACAAATAATCAAGATTTTATACAAGACTTTACAATGCCCGATTCATTGCTGCTACAAAGGCAAAATAGATCTGTAAATAACAGTACTGTGATATTGCAAGCGGATTACAACAGAGCATATGATAATGGGGCTTCGCTTGAGGGTGGTTATAAATCCACAATTCGTCGTTTAGATAATAATTTTCTCTTTGAAGATTTTTTTAATAATACGTGGGTTAATAATGTAGGTATAACAAATAATTTTATTTTTGATGAGCAGGTTCATGCTTTATATGCGACATACCAAGGTATATATGGCGATTTTGGCTACAAACTCGGTATAAGAGCAGAGCAAACATTAACAAATTCATTGCAAAAAGTAAATAATGAGGGATATGAAAATAACTATTTTAATGTATTTCCAAGTGCATTTATCACCTATAGACCTACACTGTCACAACAATGGCAAATATCGTTCAGCAGAAGAATAAACCGTCCTGATTATGAGTCCTTAAATCCATTCCGCGATATTAGCGATATTGTAACAATACGAACAGGAAATCCATTCCTTCAGCCCGAATTTACGAATGCTTATGAAGCAAGTTTTGCTAATGATTATGAGTGGCTATATATTACGACCAGTGTGTATTACCGCCGTACCGATAATATGCAAAATCGTCTTATTACTACCGATTCACTTAATCGTTCATTGGTAACTTTTGCGAATTTTAATCATAGAACAAATATTGGTCTTGAAGTTGTTTCACGGTTTCAATTTATATCATGGTGGGATGCAACGGCAACATTGAATGTTTTCAATACCTCCGTTGATGGCAATGTCAATAATACGGCATTTTCAAATCAAAATAATTCATGGTCATTGCAAGTTATGAGTAATATTAACCTTGAAGATATTTGCAAAATTCAAATCAGCGGCAATTATGTTGCACCGGTCGCAACACCCCAAGGTCAGTTTTTTGGTTTTTCAGGGTTAAATATTGGAGCAAGAAAGGATTTATTTGATGGTAAATTGTCAATAGCTCTTAATGTTTCCGATATATTCGATACACGAAGATTTCAAGTAAATTTGAATAGTTTGAATTTTACTCAGGAATTTATGCGTAAAAGAGAAACACGAATTGGTACACTTTCCTTTACATGGAAATTCGGAACATTCTTTGGTGATGAAGCACAGCAACAACGCCGCCGAGCCCGCGATTTTAATTCCGGTGAAAGATTTGACAGTTTTTAACTAAGTTACTCTCTGTGATTGCTCGATTTATTGATTATAAAAGAATTATCACATAATACTAAAGTTTAGAGTATGCGTATCGCCATACTATCAAAAAAAAAGCCGAATTATACTTCGGCTTTTTTTTCTTAAAAATCATCATCAGTAAAATTGTCATCTTCAAATTGTTGCAAATCGTCAAGAGCTTCTTGGACAGTATCATAATAATCAAAAAGCCCCGCAATTTGAGATAGTGATAAAAGTCGCATTATTTGCTCACCAACTCCGACAAGAATGACGGGTGCGCCATGCTCTTTTAATTGGCGATGCGCAAGTAAGAATGCACCAAGTCCTGCACTGTCACAGTATTCGACAGATGTCATGTCTATAATAAAGGCACCTACCGTGGGTTGACATAAAATTAAAAATTCTGCCTTAATATCCGCAGCTTTTGTGCTGTCCAAACGACTTTCTTTTAATGTAAAGATGACAATATCATCATCTTGCTCTACTGAGAATTTCATTGTAATTCCTTATGGTAAATAAAATAGTATTATCGAATAATGGTGCCTATTCTCGTCCAACGAATATTTTGCATACTATATCCGATAGAAGCTTCGTTATCATATTGGTCACGATTTTTCCATGACCAATACACAATCATCGGTGTGCCTATCACATCTTCTTCGGGAATAAATCCCCAGTAGCGACTGTCTAAACTATTGTAGCGATTATCACCCATACCAAACACATAATCACGCTGTACAGTATATGATGAAGCAGGGGAGCCGTCAATTAAGAGTGATGAACCATTAAAGCCCACATTGTGCCCTTCACGACGAATAAAGGTTTCCCATTCGCGGTAATTTTCCGGTGTTAATGGTATGACATCGCCTTGTTTGGGAATACGTATCGGTCCATAATTACTGCGAGTAAATCCACGACCCGGAGGAAATGTCCGTATTTTATCATAATCTTCCGGAATATTTTGTGAATTATCGAATTGCGCATGTTCGGGTAAAGAAATATAAGAACCATTCACAAATATAGAATCATTTTTAATGTGGAGCTTATCGCCGGCGACTGCCACACAACGTTTCAAATAATATTCAAAATTTTGTGATTGTACTTCATCTCTGTTGCCCGGAAAAATAAAAACAATGATATCGCCTTTTTCAGGTTTGCGCCATCCCGGTAGAGAAAAATAAGGTATTGGCTTATTGATAAATGGAATAACTTGGGGGGAAGATGGTCGGAAAATAAAACGATTGACAAACACAAAATCACCTGCCATAACCGTGCTTTCCATTGACCCTGTGGGTACTTTGAAAGATGCAATTAAAATTCCATTGACAATCATCACAACTACGATAGCATTAACAAGGGTTTTTGTCCAAGACAGTATTATGTCTTTACCATTTAGTGATTGTTGCCGTTTATATTCTTCTTCTCTTTTTTCACGTCTTTTGGTGAAAAATTTTTGAATAAATGACAGGGGCTCATCATAACAATAGACAACGTATGTACTTGCCAGCAAGTCACCTAAACGTTGTCTTTTTCCCGAAAAAATAAAGAAATAATCAATAAAACTCAATATATACGTTAAATTACGTACTAAGGATTGTAAGTATGTTGACGGTCTCCCTGTCTTGCTATTAATTGTTTTTGTACCAACTAATATCTTTCCTATGCTTTGTCCATTCGGCATTCCGTCGGCAAAGAGTAAGTATAGTATTGCCAGAATGAACCCGATCCATAATATGGTATTGCTCATTGTACCAGCTACGCTAGAAAGAAATGCAAACAGAATAATGATAACTATATGCACTAGTCCATCATAGAACTGTGCCAAATATCTTTTTCCTAAATCAGCAAGATGAAATTCTTGGTGATTAATATTAATAACATATAGAGTACTTTCTTCACTCTTTTTTTGAGATGTTTTTTCAACTTTTGATGACATAGTAATCTTTCTGTTTATCAATCAATACTTAACACGGCAAGGAATGCTTCTTGTGGAATTTCCACTCTGCCGACCTGTTTCATACGTTTTTTACCTTCTTTTTGTTTCTCCAATAATTTCCGTTTACGGGAAATATCACCGCCATAACATTTGGCAAGAACATTTTTACGCATAGCGGAAATAGTATCGCGAGCAACAATTTTCTGTCCTATGGCAGCTTGTATCGCCACTTCGAACATTTGTCTTGGAATAAGCTCTTTGAGTTTGGAGCATAATTTTTTACCCCAATCATGGGCTTTTTGGCGATGGACAATACTTGAAAGTGCATCCACCGGATCGCCATTGAGAAGAATATCAAGTTTTACCAATTCACTTGAGCGATAATCACTCATTTCATAGTCTAATGAGGCATAACCACGAGAAAGAGATTTTAATTTATCATAAAAATCAAACACTACTTCGGCAAGAGGTAATTCAAAACTTAAATCCAAACGTGTGGGGGTCAGATACGTTTGTCCGAGCAATGTGCCTCTTCTGTCCATACATAATTTAATGACTGCTCCCACATATTCCGACGGTGTGATAATTTGCGCTTTAATAAAAGGTTCTCGTGTTTCTTCTATTTTTGTCGGTGCGGGCATTTGTGCCGGATTTTCTACCCAAATTTCTTCGCCATTGGTTAAAAGTAAATTATAGCGCACATTGGGTACAGTTGTGACGATGACCTGATTAAATTCCCGCTCAAGCCGTTCTTGGACAATTTCCATGTGGAGCAAACCAAGAAATCCGCATCGGAAGCCAAAGCCCAAAGCAGTGGATGATTCCGGTTCATAGGTAATGGCAGAATCATTGATGGCAAGTTTGCCGAGAGCTTCGCGTAATTCTTCAAAGCCATCGCTGTCGGCTGGGTAAATACCGCTGAATACCATTGGTTTTACCTCTTTAAAACCCGAAATAGGTTCATCGCAGCGATTATTGGCTAAAGTGACAGTATCGCCCACCTTCGTGTCCTGTACTTTACGAATGGCGGCGGTCAGATAACCCACATTGCCAGCGGATAATTCACCCGTACGCTCACGCTTCATGTACAGCACGCCCACTTCTTCCACATCATATTGCTGATTCGTTGCCATGAGCAATATTCTGTCCTTTTCCCGCAAAGTACCTTCAAACACGCGCATATAGACAATCACGCCGCGGTAAGAATCAAAAATAGAATCATAAATCAATGCTTTCAAAGGAGCATTCGGATCGCCTTTCGGGGGAGGAATGCGTGCTACAATAGCTTCAAGGATATCTTCGATTCCGATGCCTTGTTTTGCCGAAGCAAGCAACATTTCCTCTTCACTGCATCCCAACAAATCGGAAACCTCTTGTTTTACGCCATCAATGGTTGTCACCGCGCTGGGCAAATCAATCTTATTGATAACAGGGATAATTTCCAAACCTCCATCCACAGCCAAGAATAAATTGCTGATGGTTTGTGCTTCAACGCCTTGAGTGGCATCCACCACAAGCAATGCGCCCTCACAAGCCGCAAGTGAGCGTGACACCTCATAAGAGAAATCAACGTGCCCGGGAGTGTCTATCAGGTTAAGAATATAGGTTTCGCCATCTTTGGCTTTATATTCCATTTGAATTGCATGTAATTTGATGGTGATGCCGCGTTCTTGCTCCAAAGGATTGTCATCAAGGATTTGATTAGTGACCATTTCCCGTTTGGAAACACGCCCCGTGAACTCGAGCAATCGGTCGGCAAGTGTGGATTTACCGTGGTCTATATGTGCAATAATACAGAAGTTGCGAAAATTTTTCATGCAAGGATGTAATGATAAAATAATACTATAGTGGATGCAAAATTACGGTTTGATGGTCGAGTATTCATGCTTGAGCAATAAATAAATCGGTAAAATGGGATTTACTCCCCCGCAGCGTCGCCATATTTGCTGCTGTTTTGCACATTTTTCAGTGCTGAAAGGTCATGCGCCAAGTCCACCAGATTGCGGATTGTGCCGCGTGTCATGCCCAAATATATGGTAGTGAAACGCTCTTGTTCTATGGCAGGTAACATTTCGCTAAAGCGGAGTAAACCGCTGCGTAAGCTATTCAGATTGGTCATAAATTCTTGCTCAAGACGCTGATAGCCCTCATCATTGGCAGACATACGACGCAAAATCCCATAACATGACCATGTGTTCTTGCCGCTTAAAGTCAATTCATGGATTTCCGCAATAAGTGAATTGGTTGCCGCTGTTTCCAATATGGTCGCTAAATCATTGCGCTTGCGTAATTCGCCCTGCGACGATGCCAGCAAGTCGAGTGCTGCTTCCGTATCTTGTGATATTTTCATAAACTCAGTTCATTATTCCTCAAATATACATGGAAATCTATCATTATGCAGAAGTGACGACATTATTGCTCTTCACGAATGATAGTCACAAATAATGATTCGCCGATGGAGGGCTTGCGCTCCACAGGCACTTTCACATAGCCGCCCTTCAACCATAACTGTATCTGATTGCTGTAATGTGCCGACAAAGGTTCACCCGAGATGCCCCCCGGCACAACTGTATAGACTACAGAATCTTCCATATCGGCTATGAAACGCATACTTGCGCCCAATACTTGCTTGAACGGATCAAACACACGCCATTCTCCATTGTTTAATGTTGTGGAAGAACCGCCCGTTTCAAATGGACCATGCGTCACTATTTTATCCAATAAAGGATTGCTGCTGAAAATATGCAACAAAGACACTTTATGTATAGAGCCATATTCAGCCGAAAAAACCGAACCGTTCACCGCTATGCTTTTCGCACGACGCACAGCACGAACAAAACTTTGAAACACAATTTCATCACGGTCTTCTTTATGTGCGGTCTTCTTATCATCAAACCATATAGATTTTTTATCCTGCAATAATTCCGCAATTTTTCGGACAGGCACATTAGCAATAAATGAATATTGACGGAATAATCGTTCGCCCATATCATCGGCAAAAGTGCTGCGGATTAATTCATCATGGAATAAAGAAAAAACAGCAGGTTGCCATTTGCCCGCGCCCATTAATCCGTCCCAACGTTGCAAAAGCGTCAGCACAGAATCGGCATCTTTGGGTAAATATTTTCTTTTCGTCTGTAAAATAGGCACTATATCAGCCAGCATTTTTTTTGCATACGGCGATATAATATCTTGCTGCAAAAATTGTGCATCACGCACATCATATTCATCAAATTGCGATAATGCTTGATGAAGACGCTCTGCCCGCGATGAAGGCTCCCACCAATCAGTAATAAATACATTATCATTATCGCTTACTTTATTGTTTGCCACAGCAATGAATCGGCGTGGCGGATTATATGCCGTCGGTAAAATACCTGTTGCCCATATTCCTTGCCAATCCGTGCCCGGTGTCCAGCCATTCGCCGGCATAAATGGCGCAGCATTGCCACGTTTGGGTAACATACCCGCAGGAACAACACCATGATTGCCCGAACGATCCGCATAGACAAAATTCAATGCAGGTGCGCCCCAACCGTGCAATGCCGTCGTAAAATCACGCCATGATTTTGCTCTATGCACTTTTGCCAATGCACCTATATTATCAGTGGCAAATTTCGCTGTCCAACGATATGTCAAAACACGATTATTAACAAAATAATCTTCTTTTTTACTATTGCCAATCAATAAAAGATGCTCTGTGTCGGAAAATAAATGCGCATCGGAAATAACAGGAGAGCGTGAGGTAAATCGTATATCATAAATAAGCGGCTCATCGTCACGCACGAATATCGTATCGCGGCGATACATGAATTTTTTTCTTGCCCCTTTATCATCGAAATAATAATTATTATTCGTCGAATCAATTTTTTCGATAAAATAATCAAAATCATCCGCCATCATATTGGTAATACCCCACGCAATATTATCATTGCGTCCCACTATACACACAGGCACACCCGCCAAAGTCATCCCCACAATATTCATCGTCGGAGTGGTCAAATGCACGGGATACCACCGTGCCGGCAAAGATAAAGTCAAATGCGGATCATTTGCCAAAATAGTTCCCGATTTCGATTGCCCATGTTTTTTCATTGTCCAGCAATTACTCCCATTACCGCTGCCACGAATACCCAAATAGGAGCGTGCGGTGTCGGCGATAGTGCCCATCACAGCCATCAAACCCTCAGTTTCTTTATCGGACTGATACAATGACAAGGATTCTTGCTTGATGCTGTCTTTATTGGCGGGACGCTCTATCGGGGCATATACCGATGGAATAATCACCGGTCCTGCGGACGGATAAGAAGGCAACAATTCCTTAGCGCGCTCTGCACCCATCCGAGCCGCAATTTCACCAAAGGCAATGTCAGCCCATATACTCATACTCAATTCCAAAGACATCATCTTGCCGATAACAAGGCAATCCGTCGGCTCCCATGGCGACGGATTATAGTCCAAAGCACCGAACTCGAAAGGCAAAGCCCCATTGCTTGTTTCAAGAAAAAAATTAACACCTTTGCTGTATGCTTCCATAATAGCGCGTGATTGTTTCCCCGACACCTTCCATTCTTGTTTGGCAAGTGTCTGCATATCGAATGAACGCATAAACTTATCCGTACCAAGAGCTTTTTTACCAAGTATCTGAGCTAATTGACCTTTGCCCGCACGGCGCGCTATATCCATTTGCCACAAACGGTCTTGGGCATGAACATAACCTAAAGCAAAATACCCGTCCACATCATTGCGCGTGATGATATGCGGCACAGAAAACTTATTGCGATAAATGGTGATACTGTCATTGACAAGAGTGCTCTCATGCTCATCGCCGGGCTGCACAGATGACCGTGTGGCGGTATGAAGAGCGAAGAAAATAAAACACACCGCAAAGACAAATAATGCCAGCAGTATCCCCGCAAAATTTCTCAAAAATCGAATCATTATTAGTATATGGTCTATAAAGTGCTGCTAAAATCGTATTCAAAGTTACTAAGAGACAAGGTAAGTTTGCACTATTCTTGCTTTTTTATATCCCAAGCCATCGCTCATCGTTTGGGCAATCACAGGTAATGTGACCGACACGACAAAGCAAGAACACTCCCCAAAAACACGCTATGGCGGCTAAGAATATTCCCTCACAGATATAGGCGCAGCCAACCGTGGTATTGCGGATACTATACCCGAGTCACGAGGAACCTTAGCATGAGAGAAAAACGCCACAATTGTTAGTTCATCGGCAAATTACGGCTCATACGGGGAAAGAAGAAGTCAGAGCAATGGATATGCTTTGTAGAATCGTAGAGTTGTATGAACAGCAAATGTTTTGTAGTTTTGAGGGAAAGAAAGACGGATTGCGTCAATATGGGAGTTAGCGGCAAGTTTAGGTGCGACAACCCTGAAAAGATAAAAGAATCTATACAAATGGTAGAAAACGAAACTTGGAAATATATTCTCATTAACGGCAAGTTCAAAAAACTTGAAGTCAAGAATCCAACCTTTACGAAAGGTGCTTTAACTTCTATTGAAGGACTAAAACCCTTTGATAAGAAGGATAAAGACGAAAAACCTATTGAACCAACTGTACACGATGCTAACGAAATAAAAAGGAGAATATATTTTGAGTTTTTCAAAAAACCATTCAAAAACTTGTTGGTGTTATCGGGTGCAGGTTCGTCTATGGACGTTGGAGGGCTTTCAATGGGGCAGCTATGGGAAAAGGCAGAAGAAAAATACAAAACGGACAAGGCAGACGGTTTTAAAATCATTCAGGAAGCAGTAAACTACAATTTAGGCAAAAACGATTTGGAAGCATTACTTTCCCAAATTGACGGATATGCTAAGTTTTCAGGCGATAAAGAAATTGATTTAGACAGTGGAAAGAAAAAATTATCGGCAATAAAAGATGAACTTTTTGAGTTAATCAAAACACATTGCACCATCAAAAAGCCAGATGACAATTTTCCACACAAAGCATTTCTTGAAAAACTGCTGCAACGAAAACAAACAAGTCCGAGGGTTAGAATATTTACATTGAATTATGACCTTTTGTTTGAATACGCAGCAACAGAAGTAAATGCAATAGTTATTGACGGTTTTTCTTTTACAGTTCCGAGAACATTTAGCGGTAGATTTTTTGATTACGACATTGTTCAAAGAGAAGGAAGCAAATTACAAGAAGAAGATAATTTTATTCAAAGAGTTTTTCATCTGCATAAATTACACGGCTCACTTAATTGGGAAAGAACGGATAACGATAAAAATGTGAGAATAAAAGACAATCCCGAAAAGCCTTTAATGATTTATCCTCGTGAAGCTAAATATGAAGATTCTTACGAACAACCTTTCTTTGAGATGATGGCAAGGTTTCAGCGTAATTTAAGATTGAATAATGACACAATGCTGATATGTGTCGGTTATAGCTTCAATGATAAGCATATAAACGCAGCAATTGAAGAAGCCTTAAACCAAAATCCGGGTTTCAGACTTGCGGTTATTGACCCGGGAATTGACAACGACAATGTTTCTACCGCAATGACTACAATTAAAAAAGAAGCGTTGGAATCAGAAAGAATATTAATGGTGTCTGAAACATTTACAGATTTTGCGAAACACTTCCCTGAAATGAAAACATACGAAAGTGTCGCAGTTGAGGCAATACGTTTACAAAATGAGCAGTCAAAAGATTAACCCATTCAGACACGAATATTTTCTTGGTTATATCAACCAAGTGTTTCCGCAATTTGTAAGGGTGCATTTTCCTTCTTCCATTTTGCTTAACGGTTTTACGCACTTCGGAAAGGAATTTAATGGAGGATTGGTTGGAAATTTTGTTGTAATTGAGAGCGAGAAATACGGTTTTCTTGGACGTATTACAGAACTTTCATTACCTGAATCAGAAAGATTATCACTAAATGAAAAAGCATTTCAAACAAGCGATTTTCACCCGACAGGAAGAATCGAAATTCTTTTATCGTTTGACCTTTACGACCCTTTTGCAGTAAAAAAGGGATTAACAGCATATCCAAATATCGGAGCAAAAGTATTTGTTAGTTCGGGAGAACTTGTGCAAGAGTATATGTCAAGATTTGGTGTAAAGAATGGTGAAAGCATACAATCAATTGACATAGGAAATTTGGTTTCCAATCCCGACACAAAAGTAAAAGTCAATATTCAATCAGTATTTGGTCGTCATTGTGCTGTTGTAGGAACAACAGGCGGTGGGAAAAGTTATACTGTAAGCAAGTTGATAGAATCATTGATTGTTACAGGAAATAAAACAATATTGATAGATGCAACAGGCGAATACATTGGCAATTACGACAAAGTAAAAAGTATTGAAATTGGCAATGGAGAAAATATATTTCACTATTCTCAACTTACAGTTGATGATATGTTTTTCTTACTAAAACCGTCACCAAGAACACAAACACCTAAGCTAATGGAAGCTATTAGGTCTTTGAAAATGGTAAAAATAGCAGGAAATGTAACTCAACTTGAACACAATGGAGAAACGATTCCAATTGATAGTGGATTACTAAAAAAGAACGGAAGACCTAAGAAACCTTATGATGTATTTTATTACCGAAATATTTCGGTAATTGAAAATGGTATGGCGGATTTTGACTTTACAAAATTAGCCCGTCAAATAAGCGAAGAATGCATTTTTGACAATGGAACAGCTTGGGGAAACGTAGCAGCTACTGACGTTTCATATTGTGTTAGCTTAATTTCAAGGGTTACAAACCTAGCCAACACACCTGAATTAAATCAAATATTCGGATTTCAACAAGAGAAAACAGAAAACGATTTGACTGATGTTATCAATCAATTCATATCCGCAGAAAACACAACAGACAACTTACTACGGTTAAATTTAGAAAACGTTAAATACGATTTTCAAGTTCGGGAAACATTAGTCAATGCTATTGGCAAATTTTTATTGACAAAAGCAAGAAATGGGGTGTTCAAAAATTCGCCTGTTGTAGTATTCATTGACGAAGCGCATCAGTTTTTAAATAAATCCATTAAAGATGAATATTTTGATAGTAAACCCTTAGATGCTTTTGATTCCATTGCAAAAGAATGTAGAAAGCACGGACTTTTCCTTTGTATTGCAACGCAAATGCCACGAGATATACCACACGGTACACTTAGCCAAATGGGAACTTTCATTGTTCATAGGCTTATTAATCATAACGATAAAGAGGCAATCAGCAATGCTTGTAGTTCGGCAAACAAAAACACATTGGAATTTCTCCCAATACTCGGTGAAGGAGAAGCCGTATTGACAGGTGTAGATTTTCCAATGCCAATAATTATGAAGTTTGACCTACCGAATAATGAACCTAATTCAAAAACACCAAACTTGAAATCATTATGAACAAAACACCACCCGCTAACAGCACATTTGCAATAGGCGAGGGTTTTGTGCTTCTATGAAAGTGAAGTGCTAAATCCAGGCTTTGTGCATTTAATGAAGTTTAGTGTTAAAAATCCCGCCTACCGAAGTGCTATTTTATGACCGACCAACAAGCCATAGAACTTATTGAAAAAGAATTCAAGGAAAAATCACTTGGAATGACAGAAGTGTATCTTGAAATTCATAGCCCAATCTACGCTGACAACAAACTGAAAGTTGACCGCATTGACCGTGACCGAAAAGATGAACTAATCATTGCTTACTTGCCTGTGCTTGAGGAGAAATTTTATTTTGCACTTTACATTGACACAAAGACAAACGAAATAACAGGTGTTGAGACAGAAGCATATCATCGAGTTTATTTTAGTGCCAGATCAGAAACATTATCGGCTGACGAATTAAAATCTATGACACGTTTAACACCAACGAGTTTTTGGGATAAAAACGACCTTAGAAAGACTGGAAAATCAAATCATACATTTAGTATCCTGACCATTTTACCCAATCCAGAACCTGACGAATTTGAAGACAAACTAAAAAAACTGCTTGATTTTTTGGAGCAAGATAAAGAAGGAATAAAACAACTTGCTGAAAAAGCAGACGGATATATTCAGGTTGCTATGGACATTCATAATGGAAATGGAATGATTGGCGGACCCAACATTGACAGAGACGATATAAGAAGAATGAATGAATTAGGACTTTCTATAAACTTTGACCTTTATGTGGGTGGAAACAGTTTTAAGGAATAAAACTACCACGAACAACCGTAACTTTTACACACCACATCGGTATTTTTTAGAATAATACGTTATAGTAATAGACAGTTTACAACTTTGCCCCAACAGCAAATTTCCCTTTCTCACTCCGCGACACCAACAAATAGACTGCGCTTATATTTCTACTGATGATGCGCTCCCACATGATGAAGCTCGGCGGCGCGGCTCAACATTACCTCATCTTTCACCCTATACTCACGTTTGATGCGGTCTGCTGTCATTTCTTCCTCCTTCTTTGCATTATTGTTCTATGATTTGTCCATTGCTTGCTCGGTTTTGTCAGTATCTATGAGTGATTCGGCAGCTTCTTTCTTCGGCATTTGCCGTTCTTTATCCCTCTTTTTGCCATCTGCGACCCGTTTTGGGTCTTCTGTGACCGTTTTTTCTTCTTCTGTTGCCGTTTTTTCTTCTTCTGTGACCTTCCCGAGACTATCTGGCTGATTCCTATAGACTTCTATGTGTTTCTTTTTATTTTCTATGTCCTTCTGGTGTGTTTCCGCCTCCTTCTGGTGTGTTTCCGCCTCCTTCTGATGTGTTTCCGCCT
>DDTD01000033.1 GCA_002344005.1 Ignavibacteria bacterium UBA2373
CCGACTTTTGTTTAGACAAGTTCAGTATATAATCGAATACTTTATTTGCATTGTTAAGCTGGGCTGTATATATATAATTACTAACACTTTCATATAATAAAAGACCCAATGCAACAACTGCGATACCTATAAGCGGTAAAGTAATGAGGCGAATTTTTCCTTTTATAGAAAGGTTCTCTAAAAATTTCATGTATATCTCCGAAAAAATAATTGTTATAGTGTAAATGTGAGCATGGAATATGCCCAATAGGATATATCGTCGCCTAAAATACCAGTATTAGTTTTTTTGATTGTTTCTCCGGGAAGAAATATCGAAGCACCAAGTTGTGCAGAAAGTTGTTGTGATACTTTATGGTCAATAACAGCATCTATTTCAATTCCCAAATTATTTCCTAATAATGTCCCTGTTTGAGTTTTTACTTCTTGCTGTGATTGAAAATAATGTCCTGCCAAATATAATGAGGTCTTATCATTAGGTTTATATGTTGATTTTATATAAGGTGATACCAGACCATTGGCGGTAATTGCCGGAGGTGCTTGTCTTGTATTATTATTAGGCAGTACCGTAAATGGAAAAAAATCCATATATCCATAAAATTTATGGATGGTAAAAGTAAGATTATTAAATCGTTCGGTTGTATTTGTTGTGGAGGCGTCTTCACCGGTAAGATAATCAAAACCTACACCTGCTGTCCAATCAGAATTTTTGTAGCCGACATACGCCGCCGCCATCATCGCTTTTATATCTGCTGATTGAGTAGGAAGAATATCTTTTGTTCCGAATTGATAGGCAAATTCCAATTCATATTCTATACTTGATTCTTTGAGATATTGTTGCGTAAACAATCCTGTTGTGAAACGTCTGAAAGTAGCTGCATCATTTTGAAAAGCGGCTGTTGTTTGTTGTATGTTTTTACGATCGTGATACAAATATGCATTAAGATTATACATTGTTGGTAAGGTGACATCAATGCCAGTAAGAGCTTGGGGTGATTGCTGACTTGCTGCTGTCATCATCAATTCATTGTTGCCAAGAATAAAACCAAAACCACGGATATGCACATCATTCGAAGGAGCATATTTTATAACCGCACCATCATACATTCGGGCTATATTATGCCATTCCAATGCACCAATAAGCCGTTCTGAGTTTGTTGAAAAAGCCATACGGCCCAGTTTCAGTGTCACATGATCAATAAGGGCATTATTCCATAACAAATACGCTTCCCTAAACGTCAAATTTTTTGACATACCATCGAGAGTCCCATTCCAGGCTTGCTCATTGTTTTCACCAAAATTCTGTGAATGTTGTATCTGTATAAACGCTGAAACATCCTCATTTGCAATCATCGTTGCGCCAAAACGGGCACGCAGAAGATTAAAAAACAATGGTTTAGCGTCAAGGTTGAAAAAACGTCCGTCTATCTCGCCTCTATAGCGGATTTGGGAAGAAAAGGAAAAGGAACTCGCTTGCGTTGACGGGGACGTCTGGGCATACGAGTATGTCGGAAAAAGGAAACAAAGGAAGAAAACTGCTGTAATGTATCTGCTTACGCCTTGAAACATTAGGAAAAAGTCTGTTAACGCTTTCATACTACCTCTCATATTGAAAAATGTTGTGTCTTGAGTATAAGGTGATACAACAGTAGTGTCTTGAAAAACAAAGACCGATCTGATATTGTGCGTAGCAGATACGGGGAAAAATATACGTCTAACCTCCGTTGGATTGTAAATAAAGCGCAAAAGTACTACATAATATGACAGATTGATACACTTTTGATGTATGCAAGGCGGGAAAAAGTAAGAATGGCTTACTTGCCATGCCAATGAAGAGCGCGTTTTTCGATGGCAAGTGCGCAGCGATTGAGGGCATAGCCAATCAATCCTGTGGTGATAATTGCTACATAAATATCGGCAATAGCAAAAATTTGTTGTTTTTCCGTAATTCTTTTTCCCAGACCTTCATTAGTGCCAATAAACATTTCCGTGACTATGATAACAATTAATGCTAAGGATAAAGCAATGCGTGCACCGGCAGCAATATGGGGTAATGCTTCGGGAACAATTATTTTTCGTAATAAAGTCATGCCGCGGATATGAAGTGTTCTTGCTGCTTTTATGCGTAATTGTTTTGCGGAATGTACACCTGACATAGTATTTACCGTCATCACTAAAGCACAAGTCCATGCCGCAAGAGCAATTTTTGAAGCGTCTTCAATGCCGAACGCAATCATAAATAATGGAAATAATGCAGTGGCGGGAATGCTGCGAAAAAAATCAACAATAAATTCTAACATATCATACATTTTTTCGGAATAACCCATGATTAAACCGATAAATATTCCGGCTATTGTCCCAATCGAAAAACCTGTGAGAGTACGCAGAATCGTATAAAAAATATCTTGCCAAAATACAATGTCTTGGTATGCAGTCATTAAAGAAAATAGTACTTCTGTTGGTGAGGGTAATACTAATGCCGAAACGATGTGAAAATAATGCAATAATCCCCATAGTGTCACAATACTCACGATACCGGAAATACGATATATCCATTTCATAAGGAAAATAACTCCAAGACTTGTGAGCGAAGTGCAAAAAATTCGGGCGATGTGAACATTGCCATGGTGCGTGGTCTTGGTAAATCAATCGTAATAATTCCCTTAATTTGCGCCGGACGTGGTGATAATACCATCACTTTATCAGCAAGGAACACCGCATCATCCACATCATGACTTATACATAATGCTGTTTTTTTCTTTTCACTCCATACTGACAATAAATCCATTTCTACTTTGCGTGTGGTGGCAAAATCCAAAGCACTGAAAGGTTCATCAAGCAAGAGAACATCAGGTTCATAGGCAAAAGCTCGACAGATGGCAACAAGTTGTTTCATACCGCCGGATAAATCATAAAAATATCGCTCCGCAACATGGGCAAGCCCCACTTTATCAAGGAAGGACATCGCAATAGCTTTCCGTTCCGATGATGATGACACTGTGTGCTCAAGAGCAAGCTCCACATTCCCGCGCACCGTGCGCCATGGTAACATACTTTCATTGTAATTCTGAAAAACAAAACCAATTTTCGGGGTAGTATATTCTGAATGCGCCGATAGAATACGTATCTCGCCGCTATCGGGTGTTTCTAAACCGGCAATAAGAGAAAGTAAGGTGCTTTTACCACTGCCATTGGGACCAAAAATGGAAACAAACTCGCCTTCGGCAATGCTGAAATTCATATCGTGAATAACAGGTGCGGATTGCTTTGAATGATTCTCAGCCGGAAAAGATTTAGAAAGATGTGCGACATGAACTTGTGCCATTGTATAAAAAGTTACCCTTTCAAGAGTCGTATTTGAAAGAAAACATTGACAGAAAGCGGCTAAGGTTTAGTGTATGGGTGAATAGACAGTAGCGTAGGCAGGAAAAGCATTATTGGTCTGTATTCTATGCCGCAAAGACCTTACTTGACAGTGATGTGTGATGAAAATTTATTTTTGCTTTCGTACCTTTTTCGTACCCAAATCGCATTTTTTAGTGTTTAACTTGCATCTGTTGAATTAACTCATTGAGGACAAAATATGCAGATTGCAACAGTATTTCGTGTGTGTTTTATTGCGGGAATTATTACATTTAGCTCCGCAAATTTTACTCAGGCGCAATCATCGCGTCAGATTTCTTATCAAGGTGTTGTCACGCAGGGTGATGCGAAAATCAGTGATGGTTGGTATTCGCTGACCTTTGCTCTTTACGGTTCTGTGGGGTCTTCCGTACCCTTATGGCAGGAAGAACAGCGCGTATATTTTCAGCATGGTTTATTTAATGTGATGCTCGGTGCTGAATTTCCTTTGCCGGAGCGTTTGCCTGAAGATGCATGGATAGGAATATCATTTCAAGGTTCGGGCGAATTTACCCGTACCAAATTAACCGCTGTTCCTTATGCAATGCAAGCAGGTATTGCCGAAAAGGCGATGTATGCCGAAAAAGCAGGAGAACTTGAAGGCGGCGTTGTCAGCAGTATCAATGGCATACAGGGCAATGTCTTGATGAAAGCAAGCGATGGATTGGAAATACGTACCGATGAAGAAGGTGGTTTGATTGTCGGGCTATCCAATGAAAAACGCTATGAGGGTATTCTCAATCAGGGCACGGAATGGCTTTTGGCGGGAAATACGAATGCTAATGCAAGCAGTTGGTTGGGTACAAGCAATAATTTTCCTCTGGTTATACGAACAAATAATACCGAACGTATGAGAATACTTTCATCGAACGGCAATATCGGTATGGGAACGACATCGCCGGCGGAACGTTTGCATATTGTCGGGAATGCACAAGTGGATGGAAATATTGTCATTAAACCTACATCGAGCACTTCCGGTGAATTACGTATTCTTGAAAATGGCGGCACACAATATACGGCATTTAAGTCACCGCAATTAAGCAACAATGTTATTTACACTTTACCGATAAATGACGGAAGTAATGGTGATGTTCTCACGAGTGATGGCAGCGGGGTACTGTCATGGCAAAGTGTTGATGGTTGGGGACTATCGGGTAATGTGGTCGGTGCGGGTAAATTTATCGGTACACTTAATGCCCAGCCATTAAGTTTTCGTACAAATAATGCCGAGCGCATGAGTATCGGCACAACGGGAAATGTGGCAATCGGCGATGAGACAACATCCAGCAAACTTACTGTGGCTCAATCACTCTTTATTACCAATACGGGCGGCACACCGGAAATAAAAATAGAAGCGCCGAATAATACGACGAGTACAATATTAAAAACAACAAATCAAAGTGCCAATATTGTTTATACTTTACCACCCAATGATGGCAATAATGGTCAATTTTTACGCACCAATGGCTCGGGTGTGCTGACATGGGCTGATGCAGGCGGCAGTGGAGGAGGAGGAGGTGGGTTGGATTACTTTGGCGAAATACGTACTACTTATTATGCGCCCAATGCTGCCGTGCCTGTGCATCTTATTCGACCATTTGGAACTGAAGAAAATATTGATTTTGTCTTAAGTCCCAAGGGCACCGGCGCAATTATGGCAGATGAACCTAATGGCTTAGCCATAGGTGGTAATAAAAGGGGAACTAATGCAGTGGATTGGCAGATGTCAAGAGAAAATCCAAACCAAGTTGCAAGCGGTGATTATTCCACGATTGGTGGTGGTAGTGGTAACAGAGCGAGCGGTGATTATTCCTTTGTAGGTGGCGGTGCAGATAACACAGCAAGTAATCATCGTTCTTTTGTAGGTGGTGGTTTGGAAAACACAGCAAGCAGTCCGTATTCCTTTGTAGGTGGCGGTGCAGATAACACTGCGAGCGGTTTAACTTCCTTTGTAGGTGGCGGTGAAGATAACACAGCAAGCGGTTGGTATTCCTTTGTAGGTGGCGGTAAAGACAACACAGCAAGCGGCGATTGGTATTCCTTTGTAGGTGGCGGTGCAGATAACACTGCGTTCGGTTTAATTTCCTTTGTAGGTGGCGGTTCAGTGAACACAGCGAGCGGTGGTCATTCATTTGTAGGTGGCGGTGAAGATAACACAGCAAGCGGTTGGTATTCCTTTGTAGGTGGCGGTAAAGAGAACACAGCAAGCGGCGATTGGTATTCCTTTGTAGGTGGCGGTAAAGAGAACACAGCAAGCGGTTGGTATTCCTTTGTAGGTGGCGGTTATGGAAATACAGCGAGCGGTGATTTATCTGTTATACCGGGAGGTAGAGGATTGATTCTTGATGCGAATGCTAATCGTTCTTTTGGTTTTCATGCTAATAATGTTGATGGAACACGCAATATGACCATCAGTGCAGCAAATACTGCTGTATTTGGTAATGTTGATTTTTGGCTTGCTAATAATGATAATAGTCCTCGTTCCTTGCGTTTTTATGAGCAATATAATGCAGCGGGTAATTTTCCGAATGGTACAAATTATGTCGGTTTCCGCGCGCCGAATAATGTAAGTGCCGATATCACCTATACTTTACCCGTATCAGCACCGACGAATAATGGTCAAGTATTATCCAGTACTACAGAGGGTGTATTGAGTTGGGCACATGACGGTATTATCAATTTTACATCTAATCGTAATACTGGTGTTCCGAATGCTATAGTTCCCGTCCATCAACTTTCGGCAAGCGGAGGAGAAATAAGTATTGATATAGCGATAAGTTCCAAAGGTGATGGAGCAATTATGGCTGATATGCCTGATGGGACAAGCACAGGAGGTAATAAAAGGGGAACTAATGCAGTGGATTGGCAGATGTCAAGAGTCAATGCAAATCAAGTTGCAAGTGGGGCATCTTCAGTGATTATGGGAGGAGGAAGTAATAGAGCCGGCGGTTTAGGTGCAACGGTAGGTGGTGGATTCCTTAACAATGCAGATGGATATAACTCAACTATTGATGGAGGAGAGCAAAATACTACTTCGGGTCATTGTTCAAGTATTAGTGGTGGCTATAATAATACTGCCGGTTCTTGGGCTTCGGTCATTAGTGGTGGTTCTGAGAATATAGCAAATGGTGAGTTTGCAAGTATTTCCGGTGGTGAGAATAATACAGTCACCGGCTATTATTCATCAATTATAGGTGGCAGAGGATTAACTTTACACAATGATGGAAGCGTTGGGTATTTAGGTAACAATTTTTTTGGCTACCGCAATATGACTATCAGCGCAGCAAATACTGCTGTATTTGGTAATGTTGATTTTTGGCTTGCCAATAATGATAATAGTCCCCGTTCTTTGCGTTTTTATGAACAATATAATGCAGAGGGTAATTTTCCGAATGGTACAAATTATGTCGGTTTCCGCGCACCGAATAATATAAGTGCAGATATCACATATACTTTACCCGCATCTGCACCGACAAGTAATGGTCAAGTATTATCCAGTACTACAGCGGGTGTATTGAGTTGGATAACTCCCTCGGGTGGCGACACAGTAACGATGGGTGGTGATGTGAGCGGCACATTTTCAAATTTACAAATCGTAGCAAATGCTGTTGGCAGTGCAGAAATATCTGATAATGCCATACTAACAAGTAAAATAGCCGATGGTAATATTACTTTATCAAAAATATCCCAATCGGGTGCCACTAATGGACAAGTATTAAAATGGAATGGCAGTGCATGGTCACCGTCGGGTGATAACAGTGGCATGGTAAATTTCAGTGAAACACGCACTGTCAGTGCCCCGAATGAAACGCGTCCTGTTCATCAATTAAGTGTAGTCGGCAGTGAAGCCAATATTGATATGGCATTAAGTCCCAAAGGTGAAGGTGCCTTAACAGCTCATAGTGCGAATAATGCTCTAAGCGGTGGAAATAAACGCGGTCAATATGCCGTAGATTTTCAGACCGTTCGCAGTGCGGCAACGCAGGTTGCCTCGGGCAGCCGTTCTTCCATTGGCGGTGGCGAACAGAATACTGCGAGTGGCGGCTATTCACGTGTTGGTGGCGGTTATGCAAATATCGCATCAGGCAGCAATAGTGCAGTTTCCGGTGGTCTATGGAATACGGCGAGTTCTCTTGATGCAGTTATTTCGGGTGGTCGTTCGAATACAGCTTCGGGTATGGCTTCGACAGTAGCCGGTGGAGAAAGTAATCTTGCCTCCGCCGAATATTCCTTTGTTGGTGGTGGCGTTGGTAATCAAGCGACGGGAGCGCGTTCATCAGTCCTTGGTGGATATAATAATCGTTCCCAATCGAGTTATAGTGTTGTTTTGGGCGGAACAGGCATGACACTCAATGGTGCAGCCAGTAATTCCTTTGGATTCCTAGGCGCCAATGCCGGAAATAATAATATGACTATCGCGGCAGCGAATACGGGTGTCTTGGGTAATGTTAATTTATGGTTAGCTAATAATGATGGCAATGCTCGAGAAATACGTTTTTATGAACCCAATTCTGCCACAGGAACATTTCCTGCCACAGGCGTTTTTTACACCGCATTTAAAGCTCAAGCACAGGATTCGAGTTATACATATACCTTGCCGTCATCTGCACCCATAAGCAATGGGCAAGTGCTGACAGCATCAACAGGCGGCACGATGAGCTGGGCAACAAAATCATTAAAAATCACGGTTAATAATTTCGATCCTGATGAAGTAAATGCGACATCCTTTGCAAATTTTACCGTCACGGCAAATGGTGTCACTACCACAGATGTAATTTCATTGCACCGTGTGGGCGGATTTGGTAATTTAATAGTTGCATCCGCTTATGTCAATACGAATAATCAAGTAACAATACGTGTCTATAATCCGACAGCATCGCCCGTTAATTTAGGTGCTGAAAATATCATTATTGGTGTTATTCGTGAATAATTTTTTTAATTCGATACAAATTTTTAATTGTAATACTATTTCTTTTTTTTTAATATTACAGGAGTTTTCTTTATGGAAAGATTTTCTTTTATAAATCGCTTATTAGCAGTATGTATTATGCTGTTAAGCACGAATTCCGTTTTTGCGGCAGTGAAACAACAGGATGCAGCAAAAGCACAACAATTATTGTCAAAATCTATGCGTGGTTTTGAAGAAAATAAAGGTCAGATAGTAGATCAGTATCATCAACCTAATGCTGATGTGCATTATTTATTCCGTTCACCGGGTTTAAATGTCCAATTACGCAATAATGGCTTCAGCTATGACAGCTATCGTGATGAGATACAAGATAATGGGAAGGATGAATCTTCTCTTTCGATGCAGCGTGATATTCCTCATAGTAATCGAGAAGTAAGCATAGAGCATAAAGACATCAAGCGTCATATTCATCGTGTGGATATAGAACTTGTGGGTGCAAATGCACATCCTATAATGACAGCATTATCTGCGCTTCCTTCGATGAATAATTATTATACAGGTGATAAAAACATTGAAAATGTACGCAGTTATGAGCGAGTGATATATACTAATATTTATCCTTCGATAGATTTAGAATTTTTTATTTCCACAGAAGGCAAACCGGAATATCAATTTTATGTACGTCCGGGCGGTGATGCAAAGAATATACGTTTGCGTTATAATGGAGCTTTAAAGACATATTTATCTGATGGTAAGATCATGATGGATGTAGCGCATGGTAGTATAGCCGAGCATATTCCCTTAAGTTATTTATCGCAGTCGAAAGAAGAAGTGACAGTACGGTATAAACAGATAGGAACGAATGAATTTGGTTGTGAAGCACCGTCATATTCAGCGACAGAAACATTAGTGATTGACCCTATGCCTCAACTAAGCTGGGGCACATATTATGGGGGATTAAGTTATGATTTAGCTCGTTCAATTTCCACAGATTCCCAGAATAACATTTATGTAACGGGCGAAACAAATAGTTCTGCTACTATAGCAAGTTCGGGTGCACATCAAACTACTTTTGGATCAGCGACCGATATGTTTGTCGCTAAATTTTCAAATGATGGTGCGAGACTATGGGCAACCTATATGGGAGGATCAAGTGTTGATGTCGGTACCGGTATCATCACCGATCCATTCAATAATGTTTATATCGTTGGATATAGCTTTAGTTCTACTGGCATTGCTTCGGTAGGAGCATTTCAAGAAATAAAAAGTGGTGGATCAGATGCCTTTGTCGTTAAATTCAATAGTAATGGCAATAGAATTTGGTCAACATATTGCGGAGGTAATGACAATGATTTTGGTAATGCAATAGCTTTTGGTGCAAGCGGTACTATTTATATTGTCGGAACAACATTAAGCGTGAATGGTATTGCTACATCCGGTTCACATCTACCTTCATACAGTGGTAATTTTAATGAAGATGCTTTTTTAGTAAAGTTTAATGATAATGGTAATCGTGTGTGGGGCACATATTATGGTGGTTTAGGGCGTGATTATGGTATTGGTGTTGCAACTGACCAAAATGAAAATGTGTATATAGTGGGTCAAGCAAGTAGCGGTTCAGGTATTGCCTCATCGGGCGCTCATAAGACTTCTCCTGGTGGTGCAGATGCTTTTCTTGTGAAATTCAATAGTAGCGGTGTACGCCAATGGGGTACATATTATGGCGGTACAAATGGTGATATGGCTAATGGTGTAACAACTGATAATGCAGGTAATATCTATTTTGTAGGAAGTACTGTCAGTGCAAGTGGAATATCCACAACAAATGCACATCAAGTATCACAAGGCGGTGGTACGCAGGATGGCTTTTTAGCAAAATTTAATACCAATGGTATTTTATTGTGGGGTACCTACTATGGTGGTACACAATCAGATATATTACAGAGTGTTACCGTTGATGTTAATAGTAATATCTTAGTCTGCGGAACGACATCAAGTCAAACGCTAATTTCTAGTACTGATTCGCATCAAACAACGTATGGCGGAGGCACAGACGATGCTTTTGTGGCAAGTTTCACATCAAATGGTGCACGACGTTTCGGTTCATATTATGGGGGGGCTTTAGCTGACCAAGGATTAGCAATTACTTCGGATAATCAAGCCCATTTTTATCTTGTTGGCAGTACCGCAAGTACGTCCGGTTTTGCTACAAGCGGTGCCCATCAAACAACGTATGGCGGAGGCACAAGCGATGCCTTTATCGCCAAGTTCTCACAAATAGTACCGCCAAATTCTTTAAGTGATATTATTGCTACTCCCGGCTTTGTCTTTACGGACAATATACCATATCATTTGTATCAATCAGCATCCTTAACAGCATCAAATTCAGTTGCTATGATGGGTCTTACCATCCGCGATGGCGGTGTATCGGGTGATGATGATGAGTACCCGACCATTCTTACCTCGCTGACACTTTCCTTGAGCAATGCACAATTATTAAGGAGAGTAGCATTATTCGACGGCGATACAAAGTTGGCAGAAGTTGATGCGAGTTCCACAGTGACATTTACGGGTTTAACTCTCTCTGTTGCCGATAATAGCAGTAAAAATATCACAGTACGTGCAAGTTTTGCTTCCAATGTTGATGATAATGAACAAATTGGTATTATAGTCACATCGGTATCTTCTTTGAGTGCTAATTCCGGCTTTGCTTTGTCGAATGGCGGCGGTGCTGCAAGTTCCACTGCCGGCGATAATAATCGTGTGGAAGTAACCGCCGATCGTTTACGCTTTGTAGATCAACCTTCATCAGTAGATATTGATGTGATGATGCAACCTGATGTGAGTGTTGAAGCAATTGATGAATTGAATAATCGTGATCTTGATGTGGAAGGACGTGAAGTCTTTATCATGAATCGTATGCTCAAGGACTCTCCTGTGGCTGCATTACTCGATGCCGGAGGTGTAGCTCATTATGGTACGCTGACTTTTGCTGCTGCTTCCCCTTTTGAGCAACTGACTGCTTCATCACCGGGGTATCAACCGGGATTGAGTGCATCGTTTGCGATCAAAGATCCAAGTGCCATAGACAATAGAATAGTCCATTTTCATGCCGGCAGTAATGTAGGTCCTGATAATACACCGCTTAATCTTTGGGATGATGTTGCCGGTAATGATGACAATGCCGAGCAAACAGTCATGGCACGTCGTCCTGTTTTACGTAATAGTGCCGCTTTTCTTATCAATAGTCATCCTGTAGTGCAATTCGGTGTGGGTCGCGGTATGCAGATTGTGACGCGTCCTGAATTATCCGGCGGCACAAGCAAAACGATGTTTGCCGTAATTCGTACAGGGGCGAATGTCACCAATCGCCAAATGATTATGGAATTAGGCGGTATTTCAGGCGGCTTTAATATGTACATAGACGGTTTCCGCTTATATGCGGGTGCTTGGGATCAATTACGTGCATGGCATCTTCATCGCCAAGTATTGCCTAATCGTGTGTATTTGGTGCAATATGTCTATGATGGTAATCGCAATCGCTTATCACTCAACTCGCCCGGTTCAATTATTGAAGCAGGTACCGTGGCAGTTAATTTCCGTGACCCTGATATACAAGGCGGTAGTCAATTAAGCGGTCTTGGTGCTGTGTCCCAACAAACCCGCTATCACAATGGATATTCTTTTGTTGAATTTGGTGATCCGTTTTTGGGTCAAATCGCCGAAGCGGTGGTACTTAATAGTGCGAATTTTACACAAAGAAGTGCCATTTTTAATGAATTAAATCAAAAATATGCTATCGGCGCATTGAGTAATCCTTTGTTAAAAGAAATAGAGGAAGAATTAGTCGAAGAATATACAGAAGCAACA
>DDTD01000087.1 GCA_002344005.1 Ignavibacteria bacterium UBA2373
TGAAGCATCTAGTGATAATAGAATGTAATTTATACCAAATGATATGTGAGATACAGTCTGATTTTTTAACAATGCAATGTCAATTTCTTCTGATAGTTTGTGCATAATTTATTGATTTGTTTTTCAATAATTTTGTGCTAATAATATATGTGGAATAAAATAATAAGATAATGATTCCTCTTAAAACCGCGCAGCAATAGCCAAAATTCTTGATAATTCACCGATATGATTACGCACATCATAGCGTTGCACCGTTTGTTCATCAGGAATTGGTAAGCATCGTTTTTGCCATAAGCCGACAATTTCTTCCAATTTTTTTTCTATATCTTTTGATGTACTTGCTTTGGCAATAATTGCCGCACCTGTTTCTTCTGCCGCTTTGATTGCAAGAGGGCTGTGAACACAAGCAAAAATTGGTTTTCTTGCACCGAGGTATTCATATAATTTTTCGGGGATATAATCAGTGTCAGAAGACAGAACCAATACATCGGCGGCAAGCATTTGTTTTATAGAGTCATAATAGGATACAAAACCGGTTTGTATAACAGATTGTGTTAATCCCATTTTCTCAATTTTCTTTTGTTGTATGCCCGCTGTCCATCCGACAAATCGCAATTCGATAGTGGAAGCATATTGCGGATTTTTTTTGATAAATCGTTCCAAACCGGACAATAAAGATTTCGTGAGTGAAGGATTGTGAATATCCCCGCAATGTGTAAGCAATAATTTATGGTCACCCTCATGCGGATAATAGTCATCGAAATACTCACCATCGAAGCTGTCAGGCACAATGGCAATATCATCGTAGCGCAAAAAGCGATAATGTTTGATAAGCATTTCTTTGGCATAACGTGAATTGACCAAGACATGGGATGCACGCTTTAAGATATCTTCTTCTTGCTTGCGTTCATTGTTTTTGTGCATAGGTGTGGGATAAGACCTTGCGCTATTGCTCAGCCACATGGTTCTGTAGTCAACCACAAAAGGCAAAGAATGTTGTTCGGCAATATCGCGCGCAATGACCAAGTCCGAAAAAGGTGGAGCACTTGCCATGATAACATTGACATCTCGTTCGCGAATGATGGTTTCCGCCGCCGCTAAAGCTGCTTTTCGCCATTCGATGCCAATGTCGGGTTGGTGGAGCAATGCAGACAATCCGTGAGTATCGCCACGCAGAAGTTGCAATGGCTTACTCGGATTTTCCTTGGCTTTATTGCTTAAGCGTTTTTTTTTGGGTTTGGTGCGAATAATCTCTATGTTGAGTGACTGGCATTCTTCCACAAGAGCTTCGTCTTCATTGTAATAATGAGGCGGAGTGGTAGTGAGTACAATAGGGTTCCAATTATGTAATGCTAAGTATTTAACTAATCGAACTGTGCGCATCACACCGCTGATACCCATAGGCGGAAAATAATGCGCAATAACCAAAACTGTGCGTTTAGACATGAAAGAATATATGCTGAAAAGTAAAATTTACGATAATAAGAATACAAAAATTGGACTTTTTGCCAATAAAAACAAAAATGGTCTCCCCTTGTTGAAGAGGGAAGACCATAGTAACGAATGTTCTTTATAGGAGTTATCTCAATAACGATTGCGTTGTGGACGATCGTTGGAATAACGGTCATTTTGTGGTTTCGGACGTGCTTCAGTGACAGAGATTTGTCTCTTACCCAAAGTAGATCCGTTTAATGTGTCTAATGCTGTTTGTGCTTGGTCATCATTTGGCATTTCAACAAAAGCGAAGCCGCGGCTGCGACCTGTGATTTTGTCTGTAATGATTTTAGCTGAGGACACTTCGCCGACTGCTTCAAAGTACTCTTGGAGCATCTCATTTGTAACCCCGTAATCGAGGTTTCCGATGTAAAGATTCATGTAACTAACTGAAAATATGAAAAAATGGAATGCGAAGATAGAGAAAAAAAGTTATCCCGCAACTATAAATGCCGAATTTTCTTTGATTTGCTTGTAAATTTTCCTTAATATGCCATCATAAAGGGCAATGTATAGGTAAAAATGCCTGCTTTATACACAAGATAATATGCACCATTGGCAAGTGTAGAAGTCCGCACAGGGGCACTGTGAGTCCCCGGTGAGAATATACCCTCCGCCGCTGTCATAATCTTCTCACCCATGGAAGAGTATATTTCTACGCTTGTATAATCGGTGCTCACATTCTCAAAGTGGATTTCCATTATCCCCCGAGATAATGAAGCAATTCTGACCCCCGGTGTGCCTGAAATTTTCACCAATCGTCCATTTAGATTGCAGACATCCGTCAAAGTGAGAATCCCCTTTTCATAGGTAAATTCCGTGGCTTTGAGGGCATTGCCAGCAATATTATCATTGACAATAGCAATATCAGAAGTTGCCGCATCGCCAAGCATGGCAAGTGCTTCAATATCCACAAGGCGACCATCCGCAATAAAGGTCGGTGCATTGGCTTGCTGCGGATGTGTCACTATAAGTTTCATTGCGCCCGCAGCAGTTTCTGTTAACTGCGCCTGATACCCCAATTGATTCTGTGGAACTTTAACCGACAAAGGCATCATTACCGAACCATTATAGGTCAAATCCAATTCAAGGCGATAGACCTTCATCAATGAGAATTTTGCTGTATCAGGAGATTGCAGTGACACAGAGAAGGTAAAGTTTTCGCCCGGTATTGCTTTTGTGTTTTGCACAAGTAATGTTGCCGGATTAGCATTGGGATTATTACCTCTGATGCGACCTAAACCTTTAAGATTAAGCGTAAAAATTGTATCACATGGAGCAGAAATCACAAAGTTCGCTATGATTGAGTCACGCACTGCCGTTTTGGGGCTATACTCAATAGAAATAATCGCTGAGTCACCCGGATTGATAAGCGCAGGAAATGGTTTATCTACCACAGTAATGGTAAAAGGCGGTGAACTGACTTTATCCAAATCTTTTAATGTAATGGGTAAGCGAGAGGTATTTTTGAACACCACGACACCGGAGCGTTGTTGTCCCGTATCCACTGTGCCGAAATCAAAACTTTTAGTCCATGAAAATACTGATGATTTTCGTGTACCTGACACGGGTAAATTCAAAGAAAGATCACATGGTTGTAAGCGTAAACGAATATTATCGGTATAGGAGCGGTCAAAACGCGGAGAAAAGCGTACAATGATTTTCTCTCCATCGCTGATGGTCTGTCCCTTGGTTAGATTAATACTGAAAGGTTCGACATTGGTCATGCTTATATCATCAATCGTCACCGCCCCGGGGAAATTTGCTAAAGAAAGCGTGATTGTATCTGCTAAAGCCATCAATGTATCACAACTGAATACATCGGCAAAAGCAATAGATGGTTGGGATAAAACGGCTGCTGCACTTTTTTTCGTACCACGCACTTTAATCACTAATGCGGTATCGCTGCAACCATCAACAAACAGAGGTAAAGAATCAACATAATCGCCTTCTTGACTTGGTCTGAATCGAATATGTAATTGTTTAATTGCGCCGGGTTTAATGGTGTCCGGAATATTGCGTAAGCTATAGACCGATGTATCTGCAAGCTGTTGTGCTATAAATAATGGTTGTTTGGAATCATTACGAATTGCTACCGAATCCAGAATCTCTTTATCACAGCCAAGAAGTGGTGTAAATATCAACTCAGAAGCATTGACAGCGGTCAATACAGGTTTTTTTCTTTGAGCAGTAAGAACTAAACGTATAGTATCTTTACATGCGCCTGATTCGAATGGTATTTTTAATTCATCGGAATAATTTCCTTCACCAGATGGCGGACTATAATTAACGCGAATTCTGATGGAACTGCCCGGCTGAATAACCTCTCTGTCCGGTATGCGTGCCACGACTCTAAATGGGGACTGTAAGTTCCACGGATAGCCAATGAGTGTCAGTACATCATTACCGGTATTATCAATATTAAAAACAGAATCTTGCTCGGCAATTTCACATGTTAACTTTTCTGCAAAAGTGATTGAACCTCGATCGGCTGCAAAATCGGATTTAAGTTTTTCGCCTTTGAGTGTCATTGGTTGCACTGTGGTGCATGGTGATACTGTGACACTTGCCGTGCCATTGCTGATACCTTGTGTCGGGCGATTAAAGCGGAAAAATACCGATTTTTTTTCATTGGGTGCAATAGTTATCGGTAAAGGAGAGACAACCGTAAAATCCGTCGTTACATCCACCTTCGTGATATGCACTGTGTCTTTTCCGGTATTTGTAAATTCCGTTGCTGCGGTTTTGCTGGAGGTACAACCATCAAGTTGTCCAAAATCAAGATTGGGTTGACTTATAGTAAATTTTGTTTCCCTTGCAGTGACGGTCAAGGTTTCGGAAGTATCGGCACAACCGATGCTATTACTGCCGGACACCTTATATACACCGGGCTGAGTAATAGAAAGAGCATTAGTCGTTTGACCTGAAATCACAACATTATCCTTAAACCATGTATAAATCGGACCCGCTCCCGATGCTGTTATGGTGAGAGTTTCTCCTGCGCACAGTTTTGCTGTTTTGCCTTGATTAAGAGTGACTACAGGTATAGGGATAATTTCTACCATAAATTCATCGGATTGCGCGGTGCACCCTACATCATTTGTCACTTCCACATAGTATTTGCCCGATTGAGTAACCGCTAATGTAGATGCTGTTTGATTCGGAATGGGATTATTATCTCTATACCATTGATACTTTGTTGCCGGTGTTGAAGAAAATGTAATTGTTTTTCCTTGGCAAGCACTGATTTTCTCACCACTTTGCACTGCTCCGGTTACCGTAATATTCGGTTTATTCATTGCAGGTTTGTATGCCCTTGCCACAGCATATCTATCGGTAAGATATTGCCTGCCACGAGCTTCTCGTTCAGGAGTATCACGTTTTTCTACTTGATCTTGTTCAAACCTGAAGGCATACACACGGTATTTATATGAGCCGCCACAGGCGATATTCTTGAAATTACTTGGGTCATCATATGTTGTTTGCGAGGCGGGAACAATATCCACAATACGCCAATTCCCGATTTTCTGATTAACAACATAGGTTGTACCATCCACAGGTATTCTATTAGTATCGGGGTCAGAATCGTCCGTGGTCATAATCATATACCCTTGGATATTATCTGATGGATTGGGATCCGTCATCGGAGTCCAATTCAACTTCACATTATTCATTGTGACAACAATACTCGTAAAAGCGGGATTATTCCATTCGGGTTCCCGTATTTTACGCCAGAAAGCTTGATTATCATCCTGACCGGCAATGTTTTTGTTTGGCCTACCTGGCGTACTGTTATTAGGAGCAGATACCGACTTTCTATCAGAACTATTATCTCCATAATAATCTTCTAATGATAAGCCCGGATAGACACGAGTTGCAAATCCGGCTCCGGCACTGCTATGATTGAGCGAACGTGGCTGAATAGCAAGAAAATCTGCATCAGTGGATCTGTTGTGAGCTAATGCATGAATGTGATTATTGCTTCCATCACGAATTTGCAATATATCAGAACCTGCATTAATACTTAATATTCCCGTATTATTAGCTGCATTGTCGCGAAAAGTGTCAAAGAGAACGGTATTAAAAGCTGAGACTTCGATATACCCATCTTTAGTATCTTCATCATAATCGGGATTGACGGGGTCACGGTGATGAATAACAATAATCGTTCCTGCTCTAAGATTTTTCCACAGAGGTATATCCTTAAAACGAATACCTCCTTGCCAGCTGCTGTTACTACCAGAGTTATCCCGTAGAGTGTAATTTACTAAAGAGAGATTATCCTTGGTTACCAAGAGTTCAGTCCACTCGGCGGTCGGTTCGGGATCAATGGGATTACCATTATTACCACTGTCTTTATATTCGCTTACCACAATTTCCGGCGATTGCCCGAAAGCATCGGAAAGCGAGAAGAATGTCGTAAAAATCAGACTGAGGGTGAAGAATATGATGTATCGTTGTTTCATGAAATGTCCATTTGAATGAAAAATCAAGTGCGAAATTAGGGCTAACTGATGCAATAAACAACAATTGCAGAACTTTAGCCACTGCAAGTCGGATTATCATTTGATGAAAAATGAAAAGTTTATGATACATCTGCCGTGATAATCATAGAATACATGATATAAGTGAATAGCGGACAAAACAGTAAAGATGGAGAGTAAGTATAAACAATTGATGTACAATGATGAGATAATGTATATACGAATCCCTATCCCGATAGCAGACAGAGCGATAATTCTCCGTATAATTGCAATATTACACCATAAATCTTAGTGAAAATTTCCTATGCAAACTGTTCTTATTATTGATGATGAAGAAAAAATACGCACCTTACTCACGCGCATTGTTTCCTTGGAAGGATTTGAAGTTGTACATGCGAATACTGCAAAGAGTGCTTTGCGTCTCTTAGAATCAACCCATGTGGATGTCATACTTTGTGATGTGAAACTGCCTGATGCACATGGCGTAGAGTTAACACAAACCATCAAGAGCCATTATCCCCACTGTGAGATTATCCTTTTAACGGCTTACGGGACTATTCATGACGGTGTGCAAGCAATGAAAAACGGGGCTTTTGACTATATAACCAAAGGCGATGACAACAATAAGATTATTCCTCTGCTCTATAAAGCCCTTGAGAAAGTATCATTGCAGCATCGTGTGAAAGTTCTGGAAAAAACACTTCATACAGACTATTCTTTTGAGAGTATTATCGGGTCATCGTCTGCAATTCGTGAAGCGATACGATTAGCCCAAAAAGTCGCGGCAACTGACACGACGGTATTATTAACAGGGGAAACGGGTACAGGCAAAGAAGTGTTTGCTCATGCTATCCATAATGGCAGTTCGCGTCGTCAAGGTAATTTCATTGCTATTAACTGCTCCGCTTTTACAAAAGAAATTCTTGAAAGTGAAATGTTTGGGCATAAAGCAGGAGCATTTACGGGCGCGACCAAAGATAAAAAAGGTTTATTTGAGGAAGCGCATAAAGGAACATTATTTCTTGATGAAATCGGCGATATGAGCTTAGATTTACAAGCAAAATTGCTGCGTGTATTGGAAACAGGAGAATATTTACGTATCGGCGAAACAAAACCACGAACAGCAGATGTGCGTATTATTGCGGCAACTCATAAATCTATTCCTGATTTAATGACAAAAGGACTATTTAGAGAAGACTTATATTATCGTATTTCAGTCTTCGAGATACCATTGCCGCCATTGCGACAAAGAGCGGAAGACATACCTGCCTTAGCCAATCATCTTGCGCAACGTATAGCACATACCATGAATCGTCCACACGTATCATTTTCGCATGATTATATACCATTACTGCAACATCATGAGTGGAAAGGTAATATCCGCGAATTAAAAAATGTTATTGAACGATCTATTATTTTAACCGATGATATCAATGTCATACCCGAAAGTTTACCGTATGATATTCGTTATGGAAAAAAAATATCTTCCTCTGTATCGCATGAAGAGACAACATTAGCTATGGTAGAAAAGCACCACATTATGAAAATTTTTCATGCTACTCAAAAAAATAAAACGGAAACAGCCAAGCTTTTAGGAATAGGTATTACAACTCTCTATCGAAAATTACAAGAGTATGACATTACCGATTCATAATACGAAGAGTAGCTTATCACCCAAAGTATTCGCTGCGCAATAGCCCTTCATGCGCAAGGAGAGTATCTCCTTTGATGAATAGATGAAGCCCCTACCCTGCCATTTTGAAAAACACCATATCAAAATGATAGACTTTTTTGAGGTATGCACTTTCTGTACAATCACTTCAAAAATTTGATGTATAAAGAGTTACGTTTATTCCCCTGATTTTGGTACATTTATAGTCTCTCAGGGTGGAACAGTATATAAACATATACATATTGTTTCACTTTATGATGATACTATGATATTTCTCTTCATTCTTGCCATTGCATTGTTCCTGTATATGGGGCATGTTTTATTCTATCCCGAAAAATATTAAAGGAATACATGATGGTACAGGAACTTCTTGGCATTGTATGTGTATTTTTTCTTTCGGTTGTATGCTCTATACCATTAGGTAAATACATAAGTAAGGTTTTCCTCTATGAATATACGCGTCTTGATATTGTATTTAATAGATTGGATAGATGGATTATTACACTGAGCGGTATTGATGCAACACGACAAATGACATGGAAAGACCATGTAAAATCACTTCTTTATATTAATGGTGTTTGGTTTTTTCTTTCAATGGCAGTATTAATGAATATGAGTCACTTGCCTCTGAATCCGGACGGCAACCCTTCCATGAGTTTTGACGTAGCGTTTAATACATCCGTGAGTTTTATTACAAATACGAATCTGCAACATTATTCCGGTGAGACGGGCTTATCATATTTGGGACAACTTATTCTCATGCTGTGGCAATTTTTAAGTGCTGCATCGGGGATAACTGTTTGTGCGGTTGTTTTTATGGCGATGAAAGAAACAAAGAGTGAAGCATTCGGTAATTTTTATTCCATTTTCATCAGAAGTTGCACGCGTATTTTATTCCCTTTAGCTATTGTGACAGCCATACTGTTTTTGTTCAATGGCATGCCTATGTCTTTTGAAGGAAAAGACAGCATCACAACATTACAAGGTGAGCAACAATACATCAGTCGTGGACCTGTGGCAGCTTTTACGGCAATAAAACATTTAGGAACCAACGGTGGTGGTTTGTATGGCGTTAATTCGGCGCATCCTCTGGAAAATCCCAATTATTTTACTGCCATTATTCAGATGATTGCCCAAACAATTATTCCGATGGGACTGGTTTTTGCCTTAGGTTATATGCTGAAAAATAAGAAATTCTCTCGCATGATATTTGGCGTAATGACAGCCGGATTTATTATTCTTGTTACACCAACAATAATATCAGAGATGCAAGGCAATCCGAATATCACCGCAATGGGTATTCAGCAGACAATGGGTAATATGGAAGGAAAAGAAATACGCTTTGGTTCAGGTTTATCGGGATATTGGAGTATTATTACAACAGTAATCTCTACGGGCAGTGTGAATGCAATGCATGATAGTTTTATGCCTTTGAGTACCATGAATCAATTATTGGCTATGATGGTCAATGGTTTTTACGGTGGCTGTGGTGTCGGGTTTCTCAACTTTTATATTTTTATCATTTTAGCCGTATTTATCAGCGGATTGATGGTAGGACGAACACCCGAATTTTTAGGCAAAAGAGTTGAAGCGAAAGAAATAAAAATTGCAATGCTTATTGCTTTACTTCACCCTTTTCTGATATTAATAGGTACTGCACTTGCAACGGCATTACCGGACTATACAACTGCATCGCTCAGTAATCCGGGTTTTCATGGCTTTAGTCAAATATTATATGAATTCACCTCATCAAGTGCCAATAATGGCAGTGGGTTGGAGGGCTTAGGCGATAATACGCCATTTTGGAATATTGCCTGTGGTATAGTAATGGTATTGGCTCGTTATCTTCCTATTATTGGTCCAATTGCCATTGCAGGAATATTGGCTAATAAAAAATATATACCGGAAAGTAATGGAACATTAAAAACAGATACCGCAACATTTGGACTGATGATTTTTGCTGTCATTATTATTATTACGGCATTATCATTTTTCCCTGCTCTCACACTTGGTCCTGTGGAAGAATATTTCTCATTAATAAAATAAGTTCAGTATTATGAGTACAAGTAGTTCTCTTTTTCAGAAAGACTTGCTGATCGAAGCATTGAAGCAGTCATTTATAAAACTCGACCCGAGATTGATGTTTCGCAATCCCGTAATGTTTACTGTAGAAATTGGAACAGCAGTAATGCTTTATGTCTGTATATGGGTACTGTTCGGCGAGCAATCACAAGGAAGTTTCATCTATAATACAGCTATTTTTCTTATTCTTTTTTTTACATTACTATTTGCGAATTTTGCAGAAGCACTGGCGGAAGCAAGAGGAAAATCACAAGCCGAAAGTTTACGTAAAACAAGAGAAGAAACACCCGCAAAAAAAAATTTTTCCGTTGGGAAATCACATAATCATCAGATGGAAATAATTCCTTCTTCTCAACTCAGAAAAGGCGATATGTTCTATTGTGAGGCAGGAGATATTATTCCTGCGGATGGTGAAATAATTGAAGGATTAGCTACCATAGACGAAAGTGCCATAACAGGAGAATCCGCGCCTGTTATTCGTGAAGCAGGGGGCGATAAAAGCTCCGTCACAGGCGGCACGAAAGTATTATCAGACACTATAACGGTGAAAGTCACGACAGAACAAGGTGAGAGTTTTTTGGATAAGATGATTGCTTTGGTCGAAGGTGCCTCCAGACAAAAAACACCCAATGAAATTGCGCTGACAATTCTTCTTGCCGGATTTACATTAGTATTTCTTATTGTGACCGTGACATTACAACCTTTTGCTGACTTTGCTCATGCTCCCGTGACAATCGGTGCCTTAATTTCACTTTTTGTATGCTTAATTCCCACCACTATCGGAGGATTACTTTCTGCCATCGGTATTGCCGGTATGGACAGAGCTTTACGTGCAAATGTTATTACTAAAAGTGGAAAAGCCGTTGAGACAGCCGGTGACATTGATGTTCTTTTATTAGATAAAACCGGAACAATAACAATTGGCAATAGAAAAGCCACACATTTTTATCCGGCAGAGGGCATTGACAATGCACATTTTATTCATTCTGTGGTATTGAGTTCATTAGCTGATGAAACACCCGAAGGTAAATCAATTATTGAACTGGCAAAAGTTAATCCGAGAGACTATCGAATAAACAATGCTCAATTTATCAAATTTACGGCAGAAACCCGAAGCAGCGGCATTGATATTGACAATAGACGCATCCGTAAAGGGGCAGTTGATGCCATAAAAATGTTATGCGAAAAAGCAGGTAATCCATTCCCGACAGAAACAGCCAATACGGTTAATCAGATATCAAATAATGGCGGAACTCCTCTTGTGGTATCAGAAAATGAAAAAATACTCGGAGTCATCGAATTACAGGATATTATCAAGCCGGGAATTGGAGAGCGTTTTCAACGATTGCGCAAAATGGGAATTAAAACTGTTATGGTCACAGGCGATAATCCATTAACTGCAAAATTTATTGCCGAAAAAGCCGGTGTTGATGATTTTATTGCCGAAGCCAAACCTGAAGATAAAATGAATTATATCAAAAAGGAACAGGCAAATGGAAGATTAGTAGCCATGATGGGCGACGGTACTAATGATGCGCCTGCATTAGCGCAAGCGGATGTCGGTGTGGCAATGAATAGCGGCACTCAAGCAGCAAAAGAAGCAGGAAATATGGTGGATTTGGATAATGACCCGACGAAATTAATAGAAATAGTTGAAATTGGTAAACAATTATTAATGACAAGAGGAACACTGACGACATTCAGTATTGCCAATGATGTTGCGAAATATTTTGCAATTATCCCTGCTTTATTTATCGTCGCCGTTCCATCCTTACAAGGACTAAATATTATGAAATTACATAGCCCGGAAAGTGCTATACTCTCGGCAATAATATTTAATGCTGTCATTATTCCTTTTCTTATTCCGCTTGCCCTGAAAGGGGTTGCCTATAAACCTATCGGGGCAGAAGCATTATTGCGTAGAAATTTATTGATATATGGCTTAGGCGGAATAATTATTCCCTTTATAGGTATTAAAATCATTGATCTTTTTGTTTCACAATGTATATAACGATTATGAAAACGTATGTACTGCCGGCAATACGCCTAACACTTATCTTTGCTATATTTTTTTGCGCTATCTATACATTCATTGTCATGGCTTCTTCTATGCTTGTACCGGAAAAGTTTTCCTTCGGAAAGATGAATAATGGATATTATTATTCGATAGGTCAGAAATTTTCAAGCGATAAGTATTTTTGGTCACGCCCATCAGCAGTTGAATACAATGCCGCTGCTTCCGGTGGCAGCAATAAGGAACCATCGAATCCGGACTATCTTCATAGTGTACAATTACGCATAGACACATTATTGCACTATAATCCCGATATAGAACTCTCCGATATTCCTTCGGATATTGTAACCGCAAGCGGCAGTGGCTTAGACCCTCATATTTCCGTGCAGGCGGCAATGATACAAGTGCCTCGTATCAGCAAAATTCGAAAAATAAGTCCGGATATACTCAAAAAAACTATTAAAGACTTGACAGAAAAACCAATGTTCGGAATTTTCGGAACAGAAAAAATTCATGTACTAACATTAAATCTTGCATTAGATTCCATTTCACATTTTTAAGTATAGTTTTACTATGAAAAACACATTTACTATGAAAAACAATTGTATCATTATGGCTCTTGTGATATTGTGTTCACAGACAGCCACAATAAACGCTCAACAAACTGGTGAACCTTTTGAAGGAATAGATCAGTCTTGGCATAATGGTAATGACCGAAGAGACTCCTCTGTTTTTAAAGACATGAAATACTTTACTCCAAGTATTATTATGGATATTAATTACAATTTTTCTTTTAATGATCCTATTGATAATACTGTTGTGGGTTCAACTGCATTAGCGCGGCATAATGAATTACAATTATCGGCGCTTCATTTTGGCGGTGATTTTTACTATGAAGGCGCGCGAGCACGTATTATGACACAATTCGGTACTCGTTCAACAGTTGTACCGCGCAATGATTTTAGTGTCTATCGTGGTCAGTATTCTTTAGCAAATGTCTATCGTTATTTGAGCGAGGCGTATGCGGGCTATCATATCAACACGATGCATGGTATTAATGTGGATTTTGGAATGTTCATGTCATATATAGGTCTTAATTCCTATTATCAACCCGAAAATTGGGAATATCAAGCTTCGTTTACCTCTGATAATACACCGTGGTTTTTTGTCGGCACACGTATTCAGATTTTTCCTTCAAAAAACTGGAAAATCGAACCATGGATTATTAATGGTTGGCAAAGCTATGGAAAATTTAATTCAATGCCCGGATTTGGTGGAAACATCACCTATATGTCAGATGATGGTAATTGGAAAATTCTCACAAATAATTATGTAGGTACAGATGCGGCGGGAATAAAAGACCGAGTCCGTTTCCATTCGGATAATAGTGTTTTGTATCGTTATTATAATCAACCGGCTTCTAATGGCATAAGCAGAATGGCATTTTCTATGACCGCAGATATTGGCTCTGAAAGTGGCGGGGGCGTGAATGGTTTTGATAATTCAGATCCTACGAAACCCGCACAATATTTTCTTAGTGCTATGCTTTATAATCGTCTGTGGTTTGCACACAACAAATTGGCATGGACTTTCGGTGGGGGCTGGATGAAAAATCCCGGACGTTATTTAGTCCTCTATCCCACAGGACAAGCCAGTCCATTGCCTAATCCTCAAGACCCTACGAAAACAGAAGGCACATTTCCCTTTAGTGCTAATCCGGGTGATCAGTTCGAGGGATGGGACTGGAGCACCAATATTGACTGGATGCCTAATCAAAGTTTAACGTTCCGATTAGAATATGTAAATAGAAATGCTTCCGTACCGTATTTTGCAGGAAGTGGCGGTGTAACGTCATCCACAGGGTTAATAACGACACCTGTTGATCCAAACGGCGCTTGGAAACCTGATTTAGTGACAAGTGAACAAAAAGTTATTTTTGCTTTATTATTCCGATTATAAAATATTTATGAATCATCATATACCCAATCCTGAATATTTTCTACAACTCATCAAGAAAAAAAGATTAGGTACATGTAAGATCTATTTAGGCATGAGTGCAGGTGTCGGTAAAACATACCGAATGTTACAAGAAGCCCATATACTGCTACGCAATGGCGTGGATGTGAAAATAGGGTATGTTGAAACACATAAACGGTATGATACTGAAAAATTACTTGAAGGGTTACCGATAATACCCCGAAAAAAAATATTTTATAAGGGTAAAGAAATTGAAGAAATGGATCTTGATGCAATTATTGCACAAAGACCTGAAGTAATTATTGTTGATGAATTGGCGCATAGTAATATTGAAGGCAGTAAGCATAAAAAAAGATGGGAAGATGTCCTTGAAATATTATCATACGGTATAAATGTTATTTCTGCGGTGAATATACAACATTTAGAAAGTCTTCATGACAGTATTCATGTCATCACCGGTATTGATGTGACCGAACGTATTCCCGATAGTTTCTTATCTCATGCAGATGAAGTGGTAAATATTGATCTTACGGCTGATGAATTACTTTTCCGTTTACGGGAAGGAAAAATTTATACTCATGAAAAAATAACGACAGCATTACAAAATTTTTTTACGTATGATACTATTCTTCAATTGCGTGAACTTGCTTTGAAAGAAGTTGCTTCGCATGTTGAGAGAAAAGTAGAAATGGAAGTAACAAAAGAGCATGCTTTGCGACCGCAGCGTTTTATGGTATGTATTGAAACTAATGAAAAAACAGCCAAAAGTGTTATTCGGAAAACTGCACGGCTTGCCCATTACTATCAATCGCAATGGTTTGCTCTTTATGTGCAAACAGACAAAGAAAGTCCTGAAAAAATTCCTTTGCACAAACAAAGACATTTATTGCAGAATATGGAGCTGGTCTTGCAATTAGGCGGCGAGGTTATCAAAGTCGCGAGCAATGACAGAGGCACGATGATACTTCAACAGATACAAACACATAGCATCACGACACTCTGTGTAGCGAAGCCTGACCATCGTTTACTGCCTTTACTACACTTCTTCTCATTATTCTATCGTCTGTCGCGTGCAATAAATCGTACGGGCGTTGATATCATTATTCTTTCTCCATGAAAATAAAACATACACTTGTTTTGGGCACCGGTGCTTTATTTGTGCTGATAGTTATCGTCAGTAGTGTGGGTATAGGTGCAATATACTTAGTTAAACAGCATACCGCCGCTATTGTTCAAGCTAATCATGCGAGTATTATCTATATGCATCGTATGCTGAAAAATATTGAAAAAGGCGATGCTCAATCCTTGAAAAAATTTGAGAGCGATTTGCAAAAACAAATGGGCAATATTACCGAAGAAGGAGAAAGTGTCGCAACAAAAAAATTGTGGAATGATTATAAACACTATACAATAAATCCCAAAAAAGGTTATGCTCATATTAAAGATGATATTTATACGATTATCACACTTAATATGCAAGCAATTGAACGTAAAAGTATTGAAGCTCAACAACAAGCAGATACCGCAACATTCTGGATTATGGTTACCTCTTCATGTTGTGTATTATTAGCATTAACCTTAGTTGTCAATATACCTGCTGCCATTACACATCCGATCAAAAAAATAATGTTGGCAATTAGTCAATTTTCTCAAAATAATTACTCCAATAAAATTGTTCACACATCGCATGATGAGTTCCGTCCTATGGTAGATGCCTTTAATACTATGGCGGAGACATTGGAAGAATACACGCATAGTATGCTCTCTGATATGTTGATGGAAAAAAAACGTATAGCATCGCTTATTGATAATTTCTATGATCCGATTATTGGTTTTGACCATAGTATGAACGGTATATTTGTCAATAAAGAATTTCTGAAAATTGCAGGACTTACCGTTGATGACATTGTAGGAGTAAGTGCATATACCACAGCAGAGAGAAATAATTTGCTATCAACATTACTACAAGATATTGCTCAATCATCTTCAGAAAACAATCAATCTATCAATCGGACACTTACCATAAGTTATGATAAAAAGGAATTATATTTTGAAAAAGAAATTATTCCTCTCTCCTTAATTCCTTCGGGAGAGTCAAGCCCTGTTCATGGCGGTTATGTTTGTATTTTACGCAATATCACTGCATACAGAGAACTTGACATTGCCAAAACACATCTTATTGCCACATTATCGCATGAATTTAAAACACCGATAGCTTCAATTCGGATGAGTTTACAATTATTGCACAATGAAAAAACGGGTACTATATCACCTGAGCAAAGAGAATTATTGGAAAGTATTGATGAAGATACGCGGCGTTTGCTTACTCTTGTCGGTGAAGTCTTAACTATGGCGCAAGTAGAAAGCGGCAATATACATTTGTCCTTATATCCTTCTTCTGTCCAAGATATTATTGATTATGCTTTAACAGCAATCATGGCACAAGCACGACAAAAGAATATAGAATGTGTTGTGAAGTACCCCGCGCTATTATTACCCCAAGTAATGGTGGACAGCGAAAAGACTGCATGGGTTCTGGTCAATTTATTGTCTAATGCTCTACGATATTCTCATGAAGGGTCAACGGTAACTATTGACGTGCAATACAACAATCATAATATTTCGATTGCCGTGACGGATAAAGGTCGTGGTATCGCTCAGGAATATGTACCCAAACTGTTTGATCGCTACTTCCGAGTACCCGGCACTTCTCGTGAAGGAAATGGCTTGGGCTTAAGTATAAGTAAGGAGTTTATTGAGGCTCAAGGCGGCACCATGACAGTGCAAAGTGAAATCGGCGTGGGTACAACATTTACCGTCTATCTCTGTGTGGCATAGTGCTTATTGGTATCTTCATATATGATAGACTGATATAGCTGCAAGAGCTAATATAACAACCCAAGATGTGATACAGAAGACAGAAATGTCCGTGATGCCATAGTCGCGTACCTGTGAAAAAAAGACTATTTTTGCCGTGGATATCTTGTTTTTCTATCATATCACTCATGATCATTATTCGCTATATCATCCTTATACTCTACGGTATTGTTCTGCTAAGACCGATACTTCCCGTCGTGGACTATATGCTCCGCTATGAGTATTATGCCGAAGAGTTGTGTGTGATGAAAGATATACCGGACAATGAATGCTGTGGCAAATGCCAAGTGACAGATGCGATTGCGCAGCAAAGCGATGATACCTCTTCGGATTCCTCTACACCGTCTTCATCCGCTCGCCTCTACAGTGAGGAAATGTTCCATGACATAATAATACTTTTCAACAGAGAAGGTGTTCGATCTACAGAGAGTCTGCCATTACAAACCTTCATCAACCATAGCGGCAGATTATTACGAGGATATAGCCGCTTACCTTTTGCCCCTCCCGATAGAGTACTGTAAATTTTACAACCGTCCATCATAATTATTATACATATTACGCACAATGACACTATTGATACATTGAGATGTAAAACCCTTATTTATAAAACGGTTTAAAGCTTTGTTGGTAAACCAGTTTCACAATCAAAATCCTCAAAATGTTTTAGATATTGGTTGTGGAATTGCTACCTTGACTATTTTGATGCAAAAGCATTACCCCCAAGCCCAAATGACAGGATTTGATGGAGATGAAAGTATTTTGGCTATTGCACAAAAGAAAATGAAGCAAGAAAATTTTGCTTTTGAATTTGTGAAAGCAATGTCTTATAGTATGCCTTTTGCAGAAAACACGTTTGATGTGGCTATATCAAGCATTATGCTTCATCATTTATCAGACAGCGACAAGATTAAAACTTTGACAGAGGCTCACAGAGTATTGAAACCGAATGGAGAAATCAATATTGCAGATTGGGGCAAGGCTTCTAATTTTATGATACGTACTTTGTTTCATATTATCCAACTCTTAGATGGGTATGATACAACAACCTCAAATGTGCAAGGGAGAATACCTGAATTTATGCAAAAAGCAGGTTTTCGAGATGTAAAAGAAGTTTCAAAAATAGACACTGTATTAGGTACTGTTTCACTTTATCAAGGATTAAAATAAATGAAAAAAATCATTTTTCTATTAGCTTTTGTAAGCCTACGTTGTGGCTTGTATGCCAAAAAAAGCAGAAAGCACAGGCGAATATTGTGCGGTTGATACTATAAGTCCTGCACGTGAGTTGTCCAACCAAAAAATTACTATCAAATACCATTCGCCATGTGTAAAAGGCAGGTTAGTTTGGGGTGGTTTGATAGCCTACAACCAAGTGTGGGTTACGGGTGCACATTATGCAACCAATATTACATTTTTGGAAGATGTAATAGTGAATGGAAAAACTATCAAGGCAGGCAAGTATACTTTTTTCACCATTCCAAATAAGAAAAATTGGACACTGATTATCAACAAAAATTGGGAACAGCATTTGGCTGATCAATATGATGAGAAAGATGATGTATTGAGGCTTGTTGTAAAACCCGAAAGGTTGAAAACAGAAGTTTCTCGCCTTGCCTACTACCTAAAACCTGTCAATGACAAGCAAACCGAAGTATCAATGGCTTGGGAAAAAATCAAAGTGCGTTTTGTAGTAGAAAGAGTCAAGCAAAATTTTGCACAAACTACTCAAA
>DDTD01000032.1 GCA_002344005.1 Ignavibacteria bacterium UBA2373
TGCGACTACGAGGGGTCTCGATGCTCGTCGAATGGGGTCGTCATCGCCTCAATCGGGGTCGTTTTCGGCTCGAATGGGGTCGTCATCGCTTCAATCGGGTTGGTTTTCGGCTCGGTCGGGTTGGTTTTCGGCTCAATCACTCTATGCATTACATTGTCCGAGCGGAGCATCGGCTCAATCGGGGTCGTCATCGCCTCAATCGGGTTGGTCGTCGGCTCATTTGGAGTCATTGTCAGAACAGGATGGAAGGGATTATATGATTATCAGGATACATTTTTATCTTTAGACTCTGAAAGGGTTGCTGTATGTATAGTATCGTGTCTATCATGTAATCTTCATAATCGTGTGCGGACAGTGGAGTTTATCCATAAAAAAAGCGGTGAAGAACATACCTTACCGCTTTTTTGCAATTTACTCATCCATATCATCATCTTGTTGTGGATCATTCGGATCGGGTTCTTTCATTCGATATCCCACACCGCGAATACTGTTTAAGAGGCGTGGCGAGCCGGGTCTTTCAATTTTAGCACGCAATCTTTTTATATAGACATCAATAATATTGGATTCGGTATCGAAATTATGTTTCCACACTTGCTGTGTAATCATACTTCTGCTGACAATGCGCCCTTTATTACGAATTAAATATTCAAGCAAAGCATATTCCTTTGTTGTCAGTTCAATTTCTTTTTCCCAACGATATGCAACATGAGAAACGGTATCGAGCGTTAAATCACCAATCGTTAATTGTGTTGATTTTTCTGTGCTGGAACGGCGCAATATGGAGCGTAAGCGTGCTGCCAACTCTTCAAAGTGGAATGGCTTTGTCAAATAATCATCAGCGCCCAAATCAAGCCCTGTAACTCTGTCATTGGTGCCTGCTCTTGCGGTGAGCATAATGACGGGTGTGGATTTTCTTGCCGCCCGAATTTCGCTTAATACAGCAAAACCATCTTTTTTTGGTAGCATGACATCCAACACAATAGCATCGAAATGATTGGCAACTGCCATATCAATACCCATTTGCCCATCGGCTGCAAGTTCGACGATGTAGCGTTCTTCTTCCAGACCCCTTTTAATAAAACTTGCTACTTTTCTTTCATCTTCGATAACAAGAATACGCATTATGTATCTCCGAATTATGTGAATTATTTATTTCTTTTTAACAAAAACTGTGTAAACTTCTTTGGTGCCATTGGCTAATTCAATGCTGAAATAATACACTCCATTGACGGCTAAGCCACGCTGTGTAGTGCCATCCCAGGAATCGCTGTATGCAATATTGGGCAAACGACGCTGATTTGTCACCGGCTCGGCTACTAAACGGTGCGCTTGGTCATAAATACGGACAGTCACATTGGTTTCTTCCGGCACGGAATATATGACCTCGGCAATTTCCGAAGGAGGTGCAAATGGATTAGGTGCTACCATTTTTATATATTTTACAACAATATTGGTGAGGAGTGTATCTATTCTGCCTACTCCCGATGCGCAGCAAATTCGCAATATTACCGAAGAATCCACGGCATTGGTCGGCAAATGCCAATCAAACGTTTGCGCTGTTATGGGTATTCTGTCTAATGTGATAAATGTTTTGCCTTTATCAATCGAATATGCAAAAATAAATTCATTGCATCCTAAATTAAGCGGATTATTCAATGGATTCCATGTGATTGTGCGTTCTGCACTTGCTTTGGCGGGCGGCGGATCAATTGTTATATCTAATGGATGGGGCACAATACGCAAACGCCTGATGTCTGATGTGTCATATATACCAAAAGTTATGTCTTTACCAATAATACGATAATCAATGACGCTGTCTAAGTCGGGTTCGCTGCAACCGAACATCGCCGTCACAGGCACTCCCCAATCAAAGGTATAAAATGCACCATTATATTGTTGTCCTGTGAGGGTAAACCATTCTTCTTTTTTATTGCCGCTACTGTCAGGATATGCCCATTTTTCATCAATGCGGAATTGCAACCATAATGTATCCACGCATGATGCTTGTCCGCTGAAACGTATTGTACTGCCTGTCACCACCGTGGAATCTTGTGTAGGATAATCAATAGTAATTTTCGATTGTGCAAAACGCAAATATGCCGATGAATCAATAATATCGGGACTATTGGCACTTTGTATAATAATGCGCCCTTGTCTGCCGAGTGCCGGCTGAGTTAAGACTAATGATACTTGCCCTGTTGCTGCATTATTGGCAACATTGGCAAATAAGGTATCGCGTCGGGATGTCCATTGTGCGGAATCTGTGTAACGTTGAAAAAATATATTGATAATATCTTGACCGCGCAATAGATTTGTCCATGTAATATTGACTGTGTCGCCAAGGCAATATGTTTGGGGTGGAATTTGTTGCTGTTTTTGTGAGGTTAATCGTATGGAACCTTCAAGCAAGGAGCCGAAGCAAAAAGTTTTGGATAAAGTTGTAATAATTATATCATTTTTTCCATCGCCTTCTAAATCCGCCACAGCCAAAGCTGTAATTGTTTCATTGGGTAATTCGATGGTGCGTAAAGTGTCGAAAGGCGCACCAAAGCGAAAACGTGCATCGGCATAATTACGCATTCTCAAAATACGGACGGTGGATCTGTCCACGACAAATACTTCTGCTTTTCTGTCATCGCCTCCATCAAAATCATTGACCGCCGCCACCCATCCATTGATGCGCTGTGAACAAAGAGTGTCGAAGGGAAAAAGAAATGTGCCGGGACGATTTATTTTTTCGACGGGAGCGGCTATTCTGTACCGTAAAACGGAAATTTTATTTGCAGCAAAAGCACCTTCTTTTGAGCTTTGAGTTACTATAATTTCATCACCGGGATTATTGGGATAATATGGCAATACTTCATTGGCAGATACTCCATCCATATCACCGACCCCTATTGACCAAAAATGATTTTTTCCACCCACAAAAGATGGTGTATTGGGATCATCGGGCAAAGTCAATGGCTGACCGGAAGCATTCATTAAATGCAAACGCGATACACCAAAAGAAGTATCTCTTCCGATATACTCTTCAGCCATGAGCACATACCATGTGCCACCGCCGCCGCCGGAATTATTGAGCGGCACATAATAAGGTCGTATAAGAGGTCTGCTGCGAGTGCTGTCTGTAATTAACGATGAAGCCAAATCCACAGGCGGAATACCTTCACGATAGCTGTTCGGCAATGCTGCATGAATGGGAAAACTCATTAAATAAGGGAAATCACCGAATGTTGATTGTGTGAGAGAATTGGAAACTATGTCTTTGATATAGGGTGTGGGATAGACAGGCGGTGTCACCACCATTGCATCGAAAGGGTTGGTTGTGATAAATCCGACCGATGGTTGATAGAGTGAAATTTCGGGAGCTATGGTAATGCGGCTTGTGACTTCGTCTCGTGTGTCGGGCAAAGGGAATATGGTGCCGGGTTGCCCCAAATTGAATTGCGTGAAACCTCGGAAATAAGGTGCAGCTCCGGTAAAATTTGGTAAAATTCTGGGTTTGGTTATATTCACCGTCGCATACACTGTTGTTTGTCCATTTATATTGCGCCCGATAAATGGCTTTACTCCGGCAATATAGTTCGAGTCAAAATCAGAAAGATCAACGGAAAGCCGACGTATGATGATAATGCTGTCGCGCTGTTTATCATATCCTGCGATATAAGCATAAGCCACTTTTTCTACGGTATCCTCGGATTCTATGGTTTCCAAAGCCATCACCAGTGGCGGCTGTGGCAAAGGACCCACGGGCAAAGTATTGGTTGTATCGAACAATACACTGATGCCCTTGACATATTTGACAAAAGAAGGCAGCGGTGTTTCACAAAGCAGCTCTCCTGTGCCATCTACGACCACTATGCGGTCTTTGACAAGAGCCACAATTTCATTGGGTGCCCATAAAAATTCGGGGACTATCTTGGGGTTATTTTTAATATTGCCAATGAGGGGTTGAATATCGCCGGAAAGAGCAGTCGTTGACCATTTAAGTTTTAAGGAATCAATATTTTGCGCTCGCGAGGGTTCCGTCTGTGAATACGTAGCTTGCGAATTGCCCTTGGGGTACATCCACGATGCCGGACCCGACAGATTTTGTGCTTGCAATGCCGAAGTTACACAAGCAATAATCATCAAAATGCGTAAAAGACTTAAAACCATGAGTGTGCCGATTAAGTAGATTTAACTGTAAAAATAATGAATAGATGCGTACTTGACATATTACCAAGCCAGAAACAAGGAGTATTCCACAAAAAGTGGCATTGTAAACTCACATTTTCTTATACTTCATCCGGTCTTTAGTACAACAACTCTTTTGCCAAAACTCCCAAGTTGGAGATTTATAGACATTCTGAGAGGAAATTGTGCAATGTGGAAGCAATACCGCCACACTAAGTTTTCACAAACCCATGACATACCCACATTTTTAGTACGGTAAGTTTCGTAGATTTGCATATAGAATAACAACACATACACATACAACCCACAAATAATGGAGTGATGCAATGAAGACAATAGGTATTCTCTTTGGCATGGAACAAACGTTTCCACCGGCATTAGTGCAAAAAATCAATAGCATGGATATTGAAGGAGTTTCAGCAGAATTTGTGCGCATAGGCGGCGTTGGCATGGAAGATCTGATAAAATATGATGTGATTTTAGACCGTATTTCGCAAGATGTGCCTTTTTACCGTGCCATGCTCAAATATGCAGCTATGCAGGGCGTACGCGTGGTGAACAATCCATTCTGGTGGACAGCGGACGACAAATATTTCAACTATGCGATGGCGCATAAAATTGGCGTGCCCATACCACGTACTGTACTTTTACCAAGTTATCAGCACCCGCCGGACACAACAGCAGAAAGTTTCCGCAATCTCTTATATCCGCTCAATTGGGATGAAATTTTCCATTATATCGGCTTCCCGGCATTCATGAAACCGTATGCGGGCGGGGGCTGGAAACATGTCTATAAAGTCAATAATCCTCAAGAATTATTTGCTGCATATCATCAAACGGGGCAGCTTGTCATGACTTTACAAGAAGCCATAGATTTTACGGAATATTATCGCTGCTATGTCATAGGGAAAAAATACATTCATATTATGCCTTATGAACCGCGCAACCCACATCATTTGCGCTATGTGGCAGGGTTTACACTCACCGATGAACGTAAAAAAGAATTAGAAAAACATTGCCTCACCATTGTCAATGCTTTGGGCTATGAATTTAATACTATAGAATTTGCTGTCAGAGATAATATTCCTTATGCCATTGATTTTCTTAATCCGGCACCTGATGCAGAAAAATCATCCGTGCAGGAAGAAAACTTTGAATGGGTGCTTGAACATGCCGCTAAATATTTAGTGGAATTGGCTCTTGAAGGCAGAAAAACACCAACGGAATATACATGGAGTGAGTTTTTATCCGGTAAAGGAAGTTTAGAATCAACAGCATCCGCAAAAAAAGAAACAAAGAAATCTTCTAAGAAAAAATAATGTATCATAGATAAACAGTCATCTTCAGTGGTAAAACTCAAACAGTTTTACCACTTTTTTTTGCAATAATCACAAAAACAATCTGTGTTTCATAATGATATACCGAATAGTAAAATAGAGGATATTCTACAAAAAATGAATAATGCTACACTTAGCGCAACATCACATTCTCACTATATCAATGCTTTTGCAGGATCTACCCATTCCATGGTTGATAAGAGTTGTTCAAAAAGATATTCTTTGCATAAAATATCAGGATTGCCAATAATGATAAGCTGTTGCCGCGCTCTTGTAATTGCGACATTCAATTTTCTATCAATCGTAATACCGTTAATATTCATTACTGATGTTACAGAGGGCAGCATAAGTAAAGTAGATAATGCAAAAGAAATAATAATACAGTCACGCTCACTGCCTTGAAATCGTTCCACTGTATCCACAACAATTTTTTTACTGTGTTCTTGGGGCAATCGCTTACGAATTTCCATAATTTGTGCACGAAAGGGTGTGATGATTCCTAAAGATTTTTCAGTAAATTCATCGCCTCGTTTTTGTTGATAGCGTAATGCGACATGAGCAGCAATAGTTGCTTCATCTTCGTGAATTTTCCCTTTACCTGCTGAATATACAGGAATAAATATCATGCGACTTTGGGAAATATGTTGCTGTAAAGCATTATAGTCATCGGCTAATGCTGTGTGTTGCCACGAAAAGGGTGAAAGCAATTTTTTTTCATAAAATTGAGAATTAACAAATGATGCAATATCGGAGTGCATTCTTCCCTGCTGGGATAGCATAGCATAACCATGTGTCCAATTATTACGTAAGCAACAACGCAAGAGTCTTTCAAATAAAGACATACGAAAATCTTTACATTCAATTTCATCGGTTAATGGATGTTGAATAGCGGAGACTTGCTCATTTTGATTAATAACAGCAGGTAATTGTTTTTCATCTCCGATGAGTATGACTTTCCCAATTGTGGCAGCAAATCCGGCAATATATGGTTCGATTATTTGTGCGGCTTCATCCACTACCATGACATCGAATGTTTTTATGGCAAATATATCCATTGTTGTCATTAGTGACGACACAGTAGTAATAATGCAGCGAGCTTGTTTCATAATTACCGCAATTTCTTGAATTGATTTATCTTGGCTTATAGTATCAATCGTAAAATTGGGATAATCTGTGCTGTCCTTATTGCCAAGACGAATAATATATTCATGGGGAATAACTTGAGCTACAGCACGAAGTATTTCATCTACTGCCCTATTTGTATAAGCCGTAATAAGTATTGTAGCGGATTGTTTTTCATATAACAAATATGTGCACCATTTGAGCATGACGGATGTTTTTCCAGTTCCCGGAGGACCTTGCAATAAGAAATAATCCTCTGTTGCAATCATCCGAGAAAGAATAGAATATTGCTCATTTGTCAGAACAGGTAAAGAATGATTTTTTTTCCTGCATTCTTCTTCATCAAATATATATCCTTCATAAGAATGGGGAGGTTGTTTGCCTAAGAACACGGAACGTTTTTCTTGTGGAGATTGCAATAATTGTGTGAGTAAACCAAAGAGTATATGGTTTCCGCCATCCATAAAATCCGGTTCGATAACCCACTGTTTTTCTTGATTATCAATAAAAATTGAGTTGGGCAATAATTTATTGCGAAAACTTAATACAAGCGAATATTCATGTAATTCTTTAATCCGTGCTTTTAATAATTGTCCTTGCACCGGTGATGCGATATCATTATGGATATAAGCAATAACAATATCGCCGGTACGGAAAGATGTTGTCATTTGGGCATCGGTAATAAAAAATGCTATATGCATAGATTCAAAATCACTATGCTCCATATCGAGCATTAATCCTTTGATTGCCGAAAATGACAATACTTTTTCTTCAAGATTTTTTTTCCATAAAGCCGCATTGCCGCAATCATATTCATCTTTGTCTGTACCAAGCCGCGCAGCATAGTGTTCGCGCAGTAAAAATGTCATGGTAGCGCGATGATATACTTTTTCTGTATCGTCCAAAGAATCTAAGAATGTTCTTGCACGCACAAATTTATCACGAATAAATGACGGTGAATCGTCAAATTGTTCGGGCTGAATAAGAGAGAATATACCGAATTTTTTTTGTAATATATCTTGTTCGGCAATAACAATTTCATTGCGAAGAGCAAGCACTGCCCTTTTTGACTCAATCGTATTTGGTGTATTTCTTAAGGGAGTTCCTTTTTCTCGTGAATAGAGCACCGAACTGTCACCCGATCGTTCAGGATAAGCAGAATCCACCAATAAATTATAGCACATTATTTGCGCCTCATGATTTTTCCACATACCGAATGCGACATTACCACGCTGATTATAGGCATTGGGAGGTTTTCCCGATTTTAATTCAATAACAGTTTTGCGTTTAGTATCATCAGCATATTCCAAAAGTACATCAACGCGCCCTTGCAAACCATATACGGGCGATAAAAAGCTGGCTTCAACTGTAAATACATGACTTTTTATTAAAGGTATTACCGATTGCAAAACAGTATAATGATCCTTAATTTCTTTCATCAATGATTGCTCATCATACTCTTTCAGAGCAGCTAAGGTCATTATTGGTTTATAACACAAAGCACTGCGGAGTGCTTGTTCCAATTGAGTTTCCGGTTTTGTCAGTAAAATATCAAAGCATGTGTTTATTATCGTACCAATGAACATTTCTTTGGATGTTGCTTGAGGTACAAGAAGTTTTTTAACAAAATAATGGGCAAGAGATGAATTTCTGCCGCTAAAACATTCAGCAATATCTGTCACATCAAATAATATATCCGGTTCAATGACAAGTAAAGTATGTTCTGTTGTAAGTAATTGTGCTTGTTTTGTTTGAGCTATGATTAATGATGTGCAAAAGATTGAAAGCCCTTGACGTAAAAGCGGTGCTTGACCGTCGAAATCATGGGTGAGCAGTATTGTCCATTCTGTTCCGTTTTCGGCAAGTACTTTACAGTGTACGGGAAAGGGATGGTCTGTGGCAAAAACTATTGTTTCAATAATATCAAATCGCCCTGCTTCAAGCATCACCTTTGTATCATCGAACAGTGTATCACTTTCTTTGATTATGGTTCCATCATCAAATGAGTAAAGTTCATCCGGTATTGCTTCGGTATTGCAAAACCGTAATACCATTACAATAACTTTTGATACATTTTTTATAGCTCTTTTATTAATAGCGAGAGTGCCATTGCGAATTCGTGCAAACGATGTGCGGTTTTTGTGTAAACTATCCTTTAAGTGAGGGAAAAAACCATATTTATCCGCTAAAAAGATTATTCGGGCATAATCATTTGTAAAAAATTGCTTTTCACTTCTTAACAAGTGGATTAAAATCGTGCGAAGTAATGATTGCAAAGTAAAATAGAGTTTTCTGTCATCGCTTTTTTGATATTGTAAACTAAGAAATGTTTGACAATATGCGGCGGTTTCTTCATTGGAAATAAGGGGCGTTTCCACAATATAACATTTAGAAATAATTAAAGATAAAGCGAGATATTTTCCACGAATTCTATTACTCTGCCATAATCATTATATTGATTAACAATTAGGGTTTGAACTAACTGCTCAAAACCAATTACCAATGAAGACAGAATAGCATAGATTTTCATAACATTATAATCATATAAATTTAGCTTGGTATCTGTAAATTTGGATTGAACACACAGGGGCAAGATGTAGTTCTGTTGCTTATTTCCATATAATATCATAAATCCAAAAAAAATGCCCTCCCTCGTTTCTCTTCCACGCATAAACTTAAAAAGTTTTAGAAGAGTGCCCGCATAACGAAAGGAGGGGGCTTTCTGAAAAATTACTCGGAATAAAGATACTATTTGTCTAAAAAAATGCCCTCCCTCGTCTCTCTTCCACGCATAAACTTAAAAGTTTTAGAAGAGTGCCCTATAACGAAAGGAGGGGGCTTTCTGAAAAATTACCCGAAATAAAGATACTATTACTTATGTCTAAAAAAATGCCCTCCCTCGTTTCTCTTCCACGCATAAACTTAAAAGTTTTAGAAGAGTGCCCGTATAACGAAAGGAGGGGGCTTTCTGAAAAAGTATGAGTATTACGATTTTAATATCATTGGTATATTGCCGAATATTCACACAAAATCCAACAATATTCGCAAGTTTTACAGAATGAACACAAACAAATTGAACATACTATTGTATATCAATAATTCAATATTACGCTAAAATACAAAAGGTTCAAATATGTTCCAAATTTTAAAAGAAATTTAACTAAAACTCACCATCTGGTATCACATCCTTAATAGATAATTGTGGGGTAACCTGTCCTTTATAGACATTTTCTTCTAAAGTGTAAGCAATTGTAAATGGTTTACCATTTGTACACAAGTTTGCTTTAGCACCTAAATTAAACCCAATGGCATCAATAACAAAATTTGATTGCAATGCTCTGAATTTCAGATGATTATTACCGACAATCTTCACACCGTTTGCCGATTGCACAGAACGTGAGTAAAAAATCGGTTTTGGATTATGATGTCCAAAAGGAGCAAATTGCCTTAGATAACGGAAGAAATGCGGTGATAATTCATTAAGAGATAACTCTGTATCAATAACTATTTCTCTTTCCAACATTGTGTCCGTCACATGTTCTTTCGCATAATTATCAAATCTTTCTCTCATCAGAGTAATTTTTGATTCTTCTAATGTTAATCCGGCAGCATGTTTATGTCCACCGAATTCAACAAGTAAGTCTTCACACGATTTTAATCCTGCATGAATATCAAAATTACGAATACTTCTGGCAGACCCTTTTGCATGATAATCAACCGTTGTAAGCATTACCACAGGCAAATGAAATTTTTCAACAAGCCGCGATGCCACAATGCCGATTACGCCCGCATGCCAATCCGGTTTATGCAACACAATAGAGCGTCGAGTAGTGTCTTCAGCAAGTAATCGTTCTGCTTCTTTTAATGCACTGGTATAGGTTGTTTCATCAATTGAACGACGGCGACGATTATCACGTTCCAATTCCTGTGCAATCGAGAATGCCACACCTTGATCTGTTTGTGCCATCATTTCAACTGCTCTTTTTGCATCACCGATACGTCCGGCTGCATTTATCCTTGGTGCAAGACCAAAAATAACATCGGCAGTATTCACATTGCTCAGTGCAATACCTGCAACATCAAGTAATGCCTTAAAACCCGAACGAGTATGCGCATTCAATTGCTTTAGACCGAAATGGACTAATGTCCTATTTTCCCCTATTAAAGGAACAATATCGGCTGCCGATGCCAAAGCGACAAAATCAAGATATTCAAATGCACGCTCCGGTTCGCCACGATTGATACCCAATGCCTGGGCTAATTTAAACACAACGCCACATGCAGCCAAGAATTTAAAAGGATATGAGCATCCGGGTTTAATGGGATCAAGGATGGCGACAGCATTCGGTAATTCCTCTGCCGGCTCATGGTGATCACATATAATTGTTTCAATGCCATATCCCGCAGCAAGGCGCACAGCTTCAATGGATGTTATGCCACAATCAACCGTTATTATTAATCGGGCATCATTATCTCTGGCTTGATTGATGCTTGTCGTACTTAATCCATACCCTTCGCCTTGACGATCGGGGATAAAATATTGCACCCTTGCACCCAGCCCTCGCAGGTACATCATCAATAATGATGTACTGGTAGTACCATCAACGTCATAATCACCGTGTATCCAGATAAGTTCGTCATGTGCGATTGCATATTCTATGCGCTCAACCGCTTTTGCCATGCCGTCCATCAAAAATGGGTCATGCAATTCGCTCAGCGACGGTTGCAAAAAATGCACCGCTTCCTCTCCACTCGCCACGCCACGTGCAGCTAAAACACGTGCAAGACTTGCAGGAATACCTATCGAACTTGTCAGTTGTTGTATGATACTATCGTTTCTATTTTCACGGATTATCCAACGATATTTCACAAAAAATGAATGTTTGTTTCTAAAACTGACGTAAATTTAGTAAAAAGTACCAACCTAACATCAAATTTTGTCAATTTTTTTTAACATTTCTTAATTAGGGTGTGTATATTTCTTGACACACATTTTCATAAAACATGAAGAAAACAAGGCATAGACATATAAACTTTGACGAGGAAGATTCCGCACTTTCAGATAGTTTATCGAATAAGACAAATAAGCACAGCTATAGAAAAACACGACTCGTTGATACTAAACAAACCAATGCAGAAACGCATGAAGGTATTGTGATTGCCGGCGTGGGTGCTTTATGGTTAGTCAATGTTATGCTCAATGACTATGATAAAAGTGTGACAACGATCGAATGTAAAGCCGCAGGAATTATTATTTCTGAGCATCAAGACGCTTCTCTTATAGCCGTTGGCGATAAAGTTGGTATTGAATTGCAGAACAATGAAACATCATATACGGGGACAATTGTCAGAGTAGCACAACGATATACGCGCTTATCACGAGTGATTGCCGCTAAACACAAAACTGAACAAGTTGTAGTCAGTAATATTGATCAGCTCATCATTGTTATGGCAGCAGCAGAACCCTTTTTTAATGTTCGACTTATTGACAGATATCTTATTGCTGCCGATAAGGGCGATTTGGAACCGATTATTTGCATCAACAAAGTGGATTTAATGCCTTTAGACTTCATCAAAGAACAACTCTCCGTCTATACTACACTTGGAATACAGATTGTCCTCACTTCGGTAAAGCAAAAAGTGGGACTTTCTGAACTCGATGAGATATTATGCAATAAATCGTCTGTATTAAGCGGTCCTTCAGGCGTAGGAAAATCATCGCTTACCAATGCTCTTCTTGGTGAAAATGCTCAAAACACACGCAATGTCAGTGAAACATCCTCTAAAGGAATGCATACAACGTCCTTTGTAAAAATGTTTGCTTTAAAAAATGATGGTTATCTTGTTGATACACCCGGACTTCGAGAATTTGCTATTTGGGATTTATCACTTGATGAACTTCCTTTTTACTTTACGGAGTTTGAAAATTTCAGACATAATTGCAAATTCAATACATGTACTCACATCCATGAACCGGATTGTGCAGTTATAGAAGCAGTTCATGAAGGGTTGATTCATCCCGAACGGTATCAGAGCTATTGCAATATTCGCGAAAGTTTGCTGCAATAAGATTATATTTTTTCAACAGGATAGGCATTATATCTGAAAAATCACATACGTACACCGATACTAAAATACCCTAAGTAAGGTCCGAGTACAGCTCCATCCGGCTCACTTTGAAAATAAAAGCTGCGACCAACGGAAAATCTTGCAGGTCCGATGGGGGTATCGAATCCTAATGACACTCCCACTCCATGTCGTAATGTTCCAATCCGAATATTCTGAAAGGTTTCCCATATTGATCCGATGTCATAGCGAAATGAACAGTATGTGTCAAACAGAAGTCTAAAAGGGAACTTATAACGAGTTTCCACTGATGCTTGGGCTATTTGTCTGCCGCGCTTATCATCCTCTCGCAATCCAAAGAAAGAGTCTTCACCTCCAATAGTAAAGAACTCCGGTATTGGTGTTGTATTGTCTGCAAATCCCATACGAAACGAAGGGCGTATGGTAATCATACCAACTTGCGTGGTTGAGCGGGTAAACAATGACACTTTTGAAAATGTGGCAAAGCCGACTCCACTCAGCAATGATGTTTCAAGCGACATATCCAAGATGCGCCCATTGGTAGGAAAATCGCTTTTATCCTCAGAATCAAAACGTGCAGTGATTTTCAATGCACCAAGGGGTGAGAATGAAGGCAACTCTCCTGTTTCGGTAATAGAATATAGTCTTTGTTGTTCCAGACGAAAACCTGCAAGGACTTCACCGTCTCGCCCTACTCTGCTGCCAAAGCGTGTTAACAGTCCCATTCTTTGTTCAATAATTTCTCCGTCTCGAATACGAGCAAACTGTCCGGTAGGTAAGTTCACAGCATTCCTGTAAAGGTAGATATATTTCCAATCGAGGTATGCTTGTATGCTAACTGTCGCATCAGAATCAAATAAACCTTGCGAATTAAGACCAAGCTGTATATTTTGATTACGTGCCCCAATTGCTATGTTTGCATCAGAGCGAATACCTGTACCGATAAATTCATCATAGATAAAGCCTATGCCTGCACGCGTGTTGCGCTCATTGTCTATGCGAATACCAAATTGTATTGCCTGATTTGGCTTTTCTCGGACTTCAACAATGGCAGTATATCCATTCTTGCTATTGACGACAAATTCTACCGTAGCCGATTCAAAAATACCTGTACCGAGCAAGGCTTCCCAACGATTAGCAAATTCCTCCATTGAATACAGAGGTATATCATCGCTCACGGAAAGTAGTTTTTTGACCATATCCTTCACTGATTCTTTTGCATTAACTACCTCAAGCGCATTTATTGTCTGTGGAGTAAGTGAATACTCCAATGTTTGTGTTTCATGATTATATGAACAGTCAGCTACTGTTGTGAGCGAAAAGCCAAGATGATCATAATGGGATTTTACCACACGCTGCAATCTGTATTCAGTATTTTCTGACATAGAAGAATGAATGAGTGATTGATAAATACGTTGGGGAACTTCCGGATTTCCCGTTTCTCTCACAAATCGTATTTCTTTCTTTGCCTGAGGTACAATTGATAGGCTTACTTCCTTACCTTGAGAATATACATGTGCCTGAACATCACCGATATGTTGAGCATCTCTGATAAAGGTATGCAGTGCATTGCCTATCTGTCTTTGAGCAGAAGCAGGTATAATCAGCGGATCCTTATTTCCCTGAAATCGTATCGTGGAAAACTGTGATTCAAATGGACTCATTTCGCGACTACTTACTTTTGTCATGGATTCCACACATAAGGAGTCATAATATTGTTGAAGCCGAGGCATCATTGCCAATGCTGCTTGCTCACCCAGCATCATCACAGAATCCAAATGTTGATAATCCGAGTTAGACCTGTTACCAAGCTCGGGGGTGATGAGTATGTGGGAGGCGTGGGATTTACTTTCCTCATATTTCTTCATAAGAATAGAAACCACTTGATCGGCAACATTCCACGGTTTATCTAATTCTTCTGTGGTATGCAAAGGTGATGTTGTATTCACTGCAATGATAATATCCGGCGAAAATTCCTCGGCATATTCAATAGGTATATTTGCCAACACACCGCCATCAACCAAAAGCATAGAATCAACTTTGACAGGTGAATAACGTAAGGGTAAAGTAGCACTTGCTCTAATGGCATTCACGAGATTACCGGAAGCTAAGGAAACGCTTCTTGCTCGAATTAAATCTGTTGCTATTGCTCTAAATGGACGATATAACCTATTGAAATTATTGTTGGGTAAGTATGGTGCTTTCCATAAAAACCGTTGAAGAAGTGTGGTAAAACGATTGCCTTCAGACACAGCTTGCGGCACAACAAATTCAAAATCACGAAAACGTAAGGTTAAGATATTGCGGTCTTGCTCTAACTTTTGGTCTAAAAACATATTATCCCGATCTTGCTCACTAGTAAGCCCAAACAATTTTTGCCAATCAAGCGACAAAAGAAGCGAATCAAGTTCCTCAGCGGTATATCCCACAGAATACAATCCACCAATGATAGCACCAATGCTGGTACCAACAACATAATCAATAGGTATATTACGTTTTTCAAGTTCTTTAATCACCCCTATTTGGGCAATACCACGCGCACCGCCCCCCGATAATACAAGAGCAACTTTAGGTCTGTATTTCTCTATAGAAGGTATCGTAAACGATTTCAAAAATGTATCAGTACCGTCATGTGCAGAAATGACAGATACGCCGATGAAACAATATATCAAGCACACAATGTGCAGTATAGGGTTTTTATAGTGTTTCATATTCTGCAATTACCGACGGAACAAAAGCACAAAGTCTTATTCTTTTACAAATGTTGTATGTTGTTTCTTTTTATTATCCGCAAAAAGAACAAGAGTATAAACACCTTTTTGTAAGTCATGAATATCCACAGAAGCCATACCATAAGTATCATGCAATGAAAAATGTTTAACCTCTTTACCTAAGACATTGAAAATAAAAGCTTCTGTGAACTTTTCATCTGCATTGTTCGGCTCTATGGTAAGTCTTGTTTGAGCAGGATTGGGCAAAACATGTAAAGAGGTATTCGATTCAGTAACAGAACTCGCTTGCGGTTTTTTTATTCGGATTTGATGGGTAATGATTGTATCATTTTTATTGGTATTATCTTTATTGGCAATATTGATTGCATAGTAGAATGTCACATCTCCCACATCAAAAATTGGTGATTCCCATGTAAATTTCCACTCTAAAGTATCGGGTTTTGTTGGAGTTATGCCACCAACTTTGTGCGTAAGGTAACGTCGGTTAAAACCAAAGACTTGATTCTGTTGTAATTGTGTCGTGGCTGAATTTGCCAATGGACTTATGCGACCCGCATTGCTGTACGATTCATCCAAAGCCACAATCTGAAATCCTGCTCTTTTTAATCCCGGGCGGACGACACGTAATGTAACATCATACTTTTTATTATATTCAAAATTGTCCGTAAGTTCTTTTATTATCAACTCACTAACATTCCCCACCGAATCCTGTGGTACAGCCGGAGAGGTGTCATGACATAAAGCATCGGCACATGTTAATTCGCCGGGTGCACCAGTAGAACTTTCATGAGAAGCGGATGCTTTGGCAGTAATGGAATGTTCAGGCACTGATGCAAACATGAGTAACATCATCACAGAAAAGAAAGCTGTCAATAGTAAAGATGTTCTCATGATACTTAACGATGAATAATGAACGAAGATGTGATTTGTGATCTGCTTTCAGTAAGAGTATAAACACCGTTTGCGATATCCTTAGCCAATCGAATTTCTACTTTATCTGCTGATAACTTGGTCACCGACAATGGGTGTATTCTCTGACCGTTGATAGCTGTCACTATATATGCAGGTGCATTGTCTGATGGCTCAGATAACTTCACAATGATTGATTCTTCATTCGTAGGGTTAGGAGCAATCGTTATCTGTGATTGAGTCAGTGAAGTATTTTCCGCTACCGATGTTGCAGAATTTACTCTTATCGTTTTGTTCATCGTATAGGAATAATCACCTTTATCAGTGCCATCATTATTTGCAGAAACCGTAGCCAAATAGAAGGTGACTTCTTCCATTGTTTCGGGGGCTTTCCAATCAAAAGTCCATTCGCCCTTGCCTGTTTCAACCGCTGATGTTCCCGCATATGTATATGTCAGATATTGCCTGTCTGTTAAGCGAATTTCATTGTGCATACTTTGTGTGCGGTCTGCGTCCGTAATGAGAAAAGTGCCTACATTTTTTCCTTCTTTATTTACTGCAACAATCTGAAATCCAAAACGCATTACTTCCGGTTCTGCAATACTCACCTGCATACGATATGTATGACCCGGTATATAATATTGCCCTTGCTCAAGCCCATTTATATGAAAATCGGTCACTGCATTGCCGCTATTCAACGGCGCGGTGTCATGACAACTGCTTGTAGCACATGTCGTTTCCTCAGGTGCTCCTGTTGATGAAACGGGCGCACCCGCACTATGCGGTATTGCAGTAAAATCACTCGTAAATCCGGAAATACATATACCGACACACAGAACAAAGAGGACAATTTTTATGTTCATATTGCATTTTGTTTATGAAAAAACTCATAACAAACTTACACAATTTACTACAATTATTCTACGATTACAGATATTCCTTATCTTCGCTGTGATTGGGTGGCAGATAACGGCTTTCCAAATGACTCATCACTTCTGCTTGTCCGGGCATGGCATTTCTTATCTCATTTTCTAATGTTGTGGCTTTAGCATGTGCAATCTCTATGGGTGTACCATCAGGAAAGACGATATGAAAATCGGCATAAATTCTTTGCCCTGTTTCTCGTAAACGCAAACGATGAAACGAAACATCATGCTCAAGACAATATTGTTGTAAAATTTCATGGGCTATGTGTTCCAATGCTGGATTGGTTTTATCCATCAAGCCATCCACTGATGACCGCAAGAGTTTCACCGCCTCAACAATAATATTTGCGCCAAAAAGTAAAGCAAAAATTGGGTCAAGGACACTCCATCCGCTCACTGCCGCCAAAACTAAACCAAGCACAGCCCCCACACTTGTCCACGCATCAGTAAGAATATGCTTGCCATTCGCTTCAACAAGAATGGAATGTTCTTTTTTACCCACATTGACTAAATACAATCCCAACACAGCATTGATTGCTCCCGCAGCCGCAGTTAATATTGCACCCAATGACACAGATTCCAGCGTAAATCCATGGAGTATTTTATCAACTGCTGTGATGATGATGACAAATGCTGCAACCAATATCAAAGCACCTTCTAATCCCGCGGACAAATACGAAACCTTATCATGACCGAAATGATGATCTTTGTCGGGTGGCATGACACTGACTCTTAAGCTATACCATGCTACGCCCACAGCAATAATATGGACAACCGTTTCCATCGCATCGGAAAATATCACCACCGAACCGGTAAGATAATATGCAAACCATTTAATCACCAACATACAACAACCTATAAAAAGCGACAAATTCATCGCTTTCTGCTGTTTCTGTATGGTTTCTGAGTGTTGATTGTGGGAAATCATCGAATGTACTAATCTTTTTTTCTGATAAAGGTGATTTTTTTTTACAAAAATACGAGCAATGCTGTAAGGATTGGGCTTCAGCTACGACTAATAGTGAAAAGCAAAAACACAATGGTCTTGTTTCCGAACGAAGGATGAACCGCTGTAGTCTTGCACAATAGTTTAACACGAACATAAAAGAACGGTAAAAACTATGTCATTGGAAAAACACATTGACTCACACACAATCAAGTTATACTCTCACCTTTTTTTCACCATTACTTCATCAATCGTATGAAAAAAACCATATTCAGCTCGTCCGTGTTCGCAGTGCTGCTGTTTCTCAGCGTATCGGGGCTTCAAGCACAAAATTCAAAAAAAGTGCTCGTAGAAGTATTCACAAACTCGCATTGTTCTGTTTGTCCGTCCATGTACAATGGTTTAAACACTTTCGTTAAGCCATCGCCGATAGCCGACAATATCGAGTATATTTTCTATCATGTCAATACCTATTCGGACGATGTCCTTTATCAAGAAACCAAAGATCAATCATTGCCGCGAGCTAAGTACTATGCTATTTCCGGTACCCCAACAGCTGCTTTTAATGGTACTGTTCAAAACCGATCTTATGCAAATTACCCGACGCAATTACAAAACTCGCTAACGCAAACCAAAGACATCACGCTGACCATTCAAGCAAATAAGGATAATAATTCCTTGAAACTATCCCTTAATGCAAGCTCTGTTCCTCCACAATCATCGCTCTATATTATCATGACCGAAGATATTGAGTACAAAGGACGGAATGGGATTGTCAATCACACCAATGTAATGAGAAAGATGCTTACCGGCACAAATGGAATTGTTATTGACAAAATGGAAGGAATGATTTATGAACAAACATTTTCATTCTCCGATATGAATATAAAAAACCCCGATAATGCACGCATAGTTTGTTTCTTGCAAAACAATACCACAAAAGAAATTTACCAAACTTCAGCATTACCTTTGAAAGATATAGTCGCTTCAATCTCAGATTCCGAACAACAAAGTGTCACTATATATCCCCAACCCGCTCAAGATAATCTGACTATTACACTTGATGCAAAGACAATAAATGACAATACACCCTTGACGATATATTCTCTCCTTGGAAATAAGATAATGGAAATTGCGCCCAAATTTCAACATGATGGTTTACTGACTTTTCAGTGGAATTTACGTGATGCAAACGATAACAAAGTATCACCGGGATTATATGTTATACAATCGTCTTCTCACAAAAACACTTCCTTTATTTGTATTATTCAATAATTTTTATTCATTTTTTTTGGAGTTCCAATATGGATATTTCATTCCGTAAAGCTGTACTTACTTTGTCTGCTTTCACTTTTATTTCATTCAATATCGGCTGTTCAAAAGACGAAGAAGTTGCAGCACCCGCACAAGAATTTGTTGCTGCCGATGCCGATATTGCTAATTATTCCACATGGACTAAAACCGCCGAAAATCTGGAAGGTCCTGACCCTGCCGGCTTAATTGGGGCTGCCCATGAAGCAAATAATATGGATGTACGCAGAACTGTATTTTTAAACAAACCTAACAATAAATCAAACGGTAAATGGGCAAATGGCACTATTCTCGTGAAGGAAATGCGCCACAAAGATGGCCGCTTATTAGCTGCTATGGGTATGGTAAAACGTGGAGCATCGTTCAACACTACTCACAATGGGTGGGAATGGTTTATCGTCAAAGATGGTAAAATTGCCGACAGAGCTGCGGGTTTGATGGACGGTATGTGCAATGGCTGCCATTCATCAAGTAAAGATACTTACGATTATGTCTTTACGAAAAGATAAAGAGTAACAATCCGTTACATGCTGAGTAAGCAATGGTTGTTACGCTGTAATAATCATTGCTTCTTTTTTTTATAGATATCTTTACTTTAACAATATGAAATTTTTTATAATGTTACTCAAGCCATTGCTTATATCATGTCGGCAAGCCGCTGAGCTAATGTCATCATCTCTCGATACGCGACCTGATTTGTTGACACGTCTAAAAATTGCTTTACACGGCTATTTATGTCCGCCATGTGAATATTTGCGTAAACAATTTATTTTTATTGATACATTATTACAACATAGACATGGAGAACACAAAACTCACGATATAACATTGCCTCATGATATCAAAGATACTATCAAAAAAAAACTTGTGGACAATAACAGAATTTAAACACATTATGGCTTAAACCAATGAAATTCTAAACATTTCCGTAATTGCAAACGCGATTTGTGTAAAATTTGCCAATAATTGCTTTTTGAAAGAATTATATTGGAATCGTCTTGAACATATTTTTTCTCAAAGTATGTGATTTCTACTGTTGTCAACCACTTTTCCGGCAAGCGTTGTAAGCATTGTTCCCACACATCAATAAATTCGGGATTATCCAATAAATTGGATTCCCCATACCATTCCGTCGGCATATACTCCGATTTCCACATACCGTCTTCTGTGAACATATCGCTGCTTTCTTGTGTGTCATTGTCGAGTACAGCAATGTGTTTTCTTTTTCTATATACATCGGCAATTTTATTATTGAGTATGGCAAACAACCATGTTTTAGGATGACTGCGTTGAGAAAATTTCTCTATTTGCTGTAATGCAGCTAAAAATGTGTCTTGTACTATATCTTGCGCTAGTTCTTTATCCTTTGTCTTCGTATATGCCCAAGCATATAAATCATCAGAATAATCATCAACCCACGTAATAATGGTATCAGATGGTTTCATTTCAGGATTTCCTCTAAAATAATCAAGGGATCTACTCATGTATGAATTGACCCCTTGATATAAAATAATAATTACAATTTAAGAGTATGTATTATGGACCTGCCACCACTTGCGATGAATCCGTTGGTCCTAACCCTGCTTTTTTACGCAAATCATCTAAGCGGATATACCATTGAGATACGATTTGCTGTAATTGCGGATCTTGGCTATATTTCATCATATACTCATTGGCTTTCATCATGGCACCGCGATAATCACCTTGATTTTCCAGTTTGACAACATCTATATTGTCCATCTCGAAACGAATACGAAGATTATTTTCTTGTTGCTGCCACATCATAAGCATTTCTTTGGCTTTATCATAATTGCCAAGCATCATGTGTGCTTTGGCTGCTGCATCGAAGGGAGAAAACTGATCGGCAAAACGCTCATATTCGATTAACTTCGGCGTGTCCATTAACTGTTGAACCGATGTTAATAGTATAGTCGCATATTTTTTAGCTTTTTCATTCGCGCCAATTTGCTTATACATTTCCGACAACTGATATTCCCATGTATAACCCATCGGGAACATAGTCGGAGAAATATTCTGATCTAAAGCATCAAGCACTCTTTCCGCTTTTTTCTTATCGTTTTTCTCATTGATTAAATAATTGGCATAACGCAAATAGGAAATACGATAGCTGTCCGGGAAACGACGTGCAGTCTCATCATAATAAACATCAGGATTATTCAAATTGCGATATTTAAATCCATATTTCGGTGTTGTCGAAAAATTATCTGAATTATCAATATTCAATAAACATTGATCCATCACTTCTTCATTAAAGGATTCGCCCATTCTGCCACCTTGTGGCACAGGACATACGCGCAATGCAAGACCTTCCCAACGGAGATAATTTTCAAGACCGCAATATTCTGTTGTTCCGGGTGTAAAATAGACAGGACGTTCAAATTTTGTTGTTTCGATAATATTACGAATTAACTGATGCTGAACACCCATAAAATACATACGAACACCGCCTTCACCTTGACGAGCATTACCATCACCGGTGAACATAAATTGCATTGTTCCACGATTAATAATTGCAGGGTCACCGGTAAATTTTGCTAAAATATCTTTATTGACTTCTACTGTCACCGGCATAGCTTCACCATACGTAGGAGCTAAGGAACGCGGGTCGGTTTCATCAACCATTAATGACTCATCAGAAAATGTGAGCGGTATTTTTTTGGCACCCCAAGGAGAAAGATTTTTTAATTCATTGATATACCACCCTGTTTGACCAAGACTTAAATTCACCACACGTACATCGCGACGCACACCGGCAACATCTTGCATATACCACAATGGGAATGTATCATTATCGCCGTATGTAAAGACGATAGCATCTTTTTCCAAGCTCTGCAATACATTATAGGAAAAATCAAAAGGAATATAATTTCCTGCACGGCTATGAATTTTCCAACCACCTGCACCCATATTCAAGGGTAAAGCAATAATACCTATGGCAAGAACAGCACCTGTGACACCTACATTTTCTCTTGCTGCTCTGATGGAATCAATAATGGCAAAAACGCCAATACCAATCCACATACTCCACACCATAAACGAAGCCACATAAAAATAATCACGTTCTCGCGGTTGCGGATCTTGTTGATTCTGAGCAAATGCAGCAAGCATACCTGTCATTAAGAACAATACCAAATAGGTAAAAGCAATTGTCGGATCTTTACGGAAATGGAAAAACATTCCCACCAAACCAATGAGCAAAGGGATACCCCAAAATTTAATCGGGAATAAATCCGCAAAACCGGAACCATAAGTATATGCTTTATAGTCCATATCGCGTTTAGTACCGAAGAGCGTAGCCGGTGCATCTTGATTATCTCCTGTCCTGCCCATAAAATTCCAGAGGAAATAACGCAGATACATGTGATTAAACTGATATTTGAACAGATAACTCATCTCACCGCTGAAATTCGTTTTTTGTTTGCTATAATCAGGCACACGCAAGGACTGACCATCTTTGCGGGTTACAATTTTATCAGGTGCCGGATTCCATGGTCCATGTTTGCGGTGACGATCTTCAAAGCGTGCTCCCGATTGATAACGACGGGGCCATGAAGGCGCATCGCCATATTGTTCACGATTAAGATATGATGTCAATTTTGCAAATGTATTCGGAGCATTTTCATTCATCGGGGGGCGCGCATTGGAACGGATAAGAATATGTGCATACGTGCTATAACCCAAAAGTACAAGCAAAAACGATGCGCAAGCAAGGTTCACGACGGGCTTATTATTTTTTGTACCATACCATACACCAAAAATAGCAGCACCGATAATACCCAAAGCAAGAAGAATCACGGCAGGATTATCCGCTATGCTATACTCATGCGCTTCTGTGCGGAATAAATTACCCGCAAGCATCGAAGGAATAATTTTCACAATACCCGGATAGATTATACCAAATGCCACCACGCTGAGAACACCCATCAAGATGAATGTGGACAATTTGAATTGATAGCGACGGAAATAGACAATCAATGCAATCGAGAACATCGTCAGAATACTGAAAAGGTGCACACCCGTTGACAAGCCCATGAGATAGGCAATTATCAACAGATAGCGTTCATTATTCGGCTGTTCGGCTTCTTCACTCCATCGCATCATAAGCCATGTGATAAGAGCCACAAAAAGTGTGGAAGCAGCATATACCTCCGACTCGACGGCATTGAACCAGAATGTATCGCTGAAGGTATAGGCAGTAGCTCCAATGAATGCCGAGCCATACGTTGCTATCGCTTCCGAAAAACTCTGTTGCGAAGAACCGCGCCAATGATTAATAACTTGCACAGTAATCAAATACAAAAGCCATACGGTAAATGCACTGGCAAACACGGAAACTAAGTTCACACGCCAACCCGGATCGCCAAATGGTATGAGGTGGAATAATTTGCCCACCATAAGAAACAATGGTGCGCCCGGCGGATGAGGTACCTGCTGATGAACGGCGGCGGCGGTAAACTCACCGCAATCCCAAAAGGGCACTGTGGGTTGCACAGTCATAAGATACGTGACAAGTGCTACGGCAAATGCCAAAATGCCGAAAGCACGGTGAATAACTTTTGTATTCATGCTCTTTTAGTATAATGAAACAACTATTTTTTTTATCCGAGATCTGAAATCACGGCACTTCCGCAGCGTGATTAACGGCAAAATTACGATGCAAGACCAAACAAAACTCCGTTTGTTCGTCTTTTCATGTCAGTTTAAGCAAAAAAATTCGGATTTTTGCATTCTTTCATAAGACAATATTCTTTCTTTCATTATTTTCAATGGACAAACAGCGTATGAATACACATAAGTGTGACGTAGTAGTAGTAGGTGGCGGTCCCGGCGGTTATGTGGCAGCAATTCGTGCTTCACAGCTTGGCAAAGATGTCATTTGTGTCGAAAAAGATAAACTCGGCGGTGTATGTTTGAACTGGGGTTGTATTCCCAGCAAAGCACTTCTTAAAAGCGGCGAATATGCCAACTTCCTTAAACATGCCGATGAGTATGGTTTCGGTTTGCCCGAAGTAAATGTCAATTTCCCGCAAGTCATCAAACGCAGTCGCGATGTAGCCGACCGTATGTCAAACGGTATCAATTTCTTATTCAAAAAATATAAAGTTCGTTCCGTCAAAGGTCACGGTGTGGTGAAATCTGCCAAAAAAATCGAAGTGCGCGATGCAAACGGCAATGTCACCGACACTATCGAATGCAATAATGTGATTATCGCTACGGGCGCACGTCCCCGCATGATTCCCGGTATTGAAGTGGACAGAAAACGCGTCCTCACAAGCTCCGAGGCAATGATTCAACAAGAGATCCCGAAAAACATGATCATCATGGGCGCAGGTGCCATCGGCGTGGAGTTTGCTTATTTCTATAATGCTTTCGGCACTGCAGTGACCATCGTGGAAATGATGCCCAATATTGTTCCGGTCGAAGATATTGAAGTTTCCAAAGAATTGGAACGCAATTTCAAAAAAGCAGGCATGAACCTGATTACCGAAGCACGTGTACTTTCCGCTAAAACCGTTGGCGAAGGTGTGGAAATCGTCGTACAGAAAAAAGACGGCTCACAAGAAACACTCAAAGCAGATATAGCTCTCAATGCTATCGGTGTGCAAGGCAATATCGAAGGCATAGGACTTGAAGAACTTGGCATTGCCATGGAACGCGGTTGGATTAAAGTGGACAAATATCTCCGCACCAATGTCGAAGGCATTTTTGCTATCGGTGATGTGGCAGGTCCGCCATGGTTAGCGCATAAAGCATCTGCCGAAGGTTTGGTTTGTGCAGAATTTCTTGCAGGTCATCATACCGATGGTGTCAACTATAAAAATATCCCCGGCTGTACATATTGCCAACCGCAAGTGGCAAGTATCGGATTAACCGAAGCAAAAGCACGTGAAGCCGGATATGAAATCAAAGTCGGTAAATTCCCTTTCACCGCCAATGGTAAAGCCCATGGCATTGGTAAAACAAATGGCTTCGTCAAATTAATTTTCGATGCCAAATACGGTGAATTACTCGGCGCACACATGATTGGTCCCGATGTAACGGAAATGATTGCAGAATTAGGATTGGCACGCGAACTCGAAGCAACGGGTCCTGCTATTTTCAAAACAATTCACGCTCACCCGACTTTATCGGAAGCCGTGATGGAAGCCGCAGCCGGCGCATGGGGCGAAGCTGTCAATTTCTAAAAAGTATATCTTTCATATATTCATCCTCTGCTTTTTTCCGAGAGCAGAGGATTTTTTTTTGATATTGAATTTCATCCCATCCATCGGAGGCTTGTCCGCAGGACGGGGTGTATGAATGTATTGATTGAGATTTTG
>DDTD01000068.1:0-2954 GCA_002344005.1 Ignavibacteria bacterium UBA2373
TATGTGCTGAATAATCCAGTAGGCATGGTGGGACCCTGATGGACGTTTGGTAACCCCACCTGGCGATTATTATAATGAGCAAGGGGAAAAAATAGCACCTGATGGAAAGAATGACAAGAAAGTGTATGTGATTAAAACAGCCCAAAGTAGTATAGATTTTTATGGAGATGTTTCTTACTCAGGACAAGTACAAGGGATTTCAGAGGTAACAGGTCAAAGAACGGAACAATTATTGAGAGAGGGAAAATTTAGAGGTGCTCACATGCGTAATGTCCTCTATGTGGGGACAAGAAATATGATTAACGAAATGGTAGATCATGTAAGTCAGGATAATGGAGAAGGAGGCTCTAGTTCTGCAAACAATCGTGAATATGGAGGAGTAATCACACCAAACGGGCGAATAACATCAAAGACGGCTGGACGTGTTGGAGATCCAAGCCGCCCAGAGGCCAATTCAATTACAATTAACCTAAGAGTAGGAGATTCAGAGTTCCATTCTCACCCAAGCGGAACTAAGAAGGTTTTATTCTCAGATGGTAGAACAGGAACAGCGTCATGGGGAGGAAACACTCAGGCGCCATCCCCAGGCGATTTCGTAGGGAGTACTAGCTCTCAAAATAATTTTGTTTTCGGTATGAGGTCAAAAACAATTTTTATCTATAACAAGGATGGCATCAAAGCTACAATGCCTTTAAAAAAATATTAGGAGCAAAAAATGAAATTATTGATTCGTTTAGAAGTGTTATTGATGTGCTTATCAATCATAAAAATTGATATCCAATACTACATAGAAACTTCCCAGATAGCTCAAGAAGAATTTAGTTACATGGCTTATAGAAGAGAAACAAATCTACCATTGGTTGTTGAAGATAAAATTCAAGATGTTCTTTTAGATATTTTATTTCGATTAACAATAACACCATTTAAGCCAGAACTATGTTCACAGTATAGTTCTGATTGTACTGTATTTGTAGAAGAGCCATTGGGAATAAGCCTTAAGACGTTGGAGAAGAGTAATAAAGTTGAGTTTATACCATATAACTTTTTTGAATTAGGCAAAGCATTTCCTGATAAAGGAATTACGTCTATTCTGAAGTTTACCGAAATACGCTTGCTTCAAGATAAAATGGAAGTTTTTGTATCCTTCTTCTCGTTTAATAGCGAAAGTCGTACTTTAAGTTATTTTGGCGGGGTTAAATTCATGTATGATTTTGATCGTAATAAAAAACGATTTCTATTCCGCAAACTTGAAAGAATTCGCTTTTAATTTTACCTTAACAAGAATTGCTAAAACGTTGGTTTAAAATCGGAATAACATTACTATTCAACGGCGCTTTCCTCTCCTGAAGCGCCGTTTCCACATTGGGTGCGGCAGTGGCTGTAATGCCGCATCAAGCAAATGAGGCGCAGCTACTAGGCCTCTGCCCTTGGGCGGTGGATGGTGCCAGACCCGCTGGCGGAGAACTACCCAAGCTGGTCGCCGTATAATTATGTGCTGAANNGATCCGGATGGGATGGATGCGGAATTTATACGAGAGAGTACACAGGTATTTTGGGGTGGATCGGGTGTGAGGCTTTCGGATAGGTGGAGCAGAGATGCTCCACCAGATGACTATTTTGACAGTAGAAGTGGAGAATACTTAGGTAGCGACGGGAAGAATAGAGGAAATGAACAAATAAGATTTATTGATAGATCGAAGTTTAAATCAATCGAAAACAAATACGGGTTCAAGGGAAGCACTACAAATGAAGTAATATCTAACGATTTACAAAATAATTCTGTACCGAGCAGTAGTGAAACAATAAATGAAGCTATCAAATTAAATGTTGTCAGATATTATTTTGCTCGTGTTAATGATGACGAAATAAATCTATACAATATTGTCGACATTAAATTCACTCCTACAGGTACTTTCACAACACTTGATCCTATAACAAAGAAAATAACTATATATATTGAAAATTATAATAACGAAGGTTTGGGGCTAGTATACAATTTGATGAGTACATTAGTGCACGAAAGGCAGCATGCTAAAGACAAATATCATAAACGTCCTTTCTTTCCTGACGATATTTACATCTACGCTCGTATAGATCCTGCATGGGAGTATTCAGCTACACAAAAGCAAATAAATCATTGGACATTCCGGCATGTAACCTCAATTCATAAGTCAGATATACTTCAATATTATGAATATAGTAAAAATCATCTTCGCCTCCATCCTCATAATTATTAATAAATGTATTATCTGCAAATAGATATGAAAATAATCTTTCTATTAATCTGCTTACTGTGTTTCAGTATGCTAAATGGTTGCAAGAAAACTTTAAACTCTTATAATGGAACCGACAATGTGAGATTATACTTTGAATCGCAAGATCGTGTTATAGTTTCTGGTTGGTACTTGTATTCTAACCCTTTGCGCAAGACAAAATGGTATGTTAGAGACAACAAAGAGTTTGACACCTACTTAAATCGCCTTATGAATGAAATGTCTATTCACGAAATAGAGAAATTAGCCCAAAATAGGAATAAAATTGTACGGTCATATGCAATCATAGCATTACTGAGAAAAGGATGCCATAACACTTTAAGTCGATATGTTTATCAAGCATTAGAAGACACAAGCCTTGTTTATGTTCATACTTTTGATGGGGGGGAGGAAACTTCGATTCAGAACTTGATATTTACTTTGATTAGTGTTTTGAGCGAAAAAAGTGAAAGTTGTATCGCTCAGAAGGATTTTCAAGAAATTGAGGAAATTTTGTTAAAGAAGTTTCCTAACTCTGTAATAGCAGATAGGATTAAACAAACGAAATAAGATGTGAAAAACATTTCAACAGCGCTTCCCTCAAACGAAGTGTCGTTTCCGTATCTTGTTATGGTCTCAAAAACGAAGGAGAAGTTTACGCCCCCGCCGTAGGCGGGGCGGGCAAGGAGCGCGATGCCGATA
>DDTD01000068.1:3008-4745 GCA_002344005.1 Ignavibacteria bacterium UBA2373
GGTCGCCGTATAATTATGTGCTGAATAATCCATGCAATAAATTTGATCCCGATGGACAAGCCCCTTGCTGTGATTATGTTTTTCAGGCAAACGGTACATATCAAGAAATTAAGACGCCCCCTTCTCAAGCAAGTAGGTTCTATTTAGAAAACACAAGTAATAACCTTGTCAATTATGCTATAATGAATGTTGCAGCTATGGTTTATGTAGAAATGACACAAGGTTCATTGGAAGAGAAACAAGTGGTGGCAGAGGTTGTTCGAAATCGAGTTGTTGTTTCTAATGAATTTGCACGCGAAAATAATGGAAAAATGGAATATGGGGCGACCACGTTTTCTGTACTAAATGCAAAAGGAAGTACTGGGCAGGCTCATTTTGAAGCACTCGATAAAGGCGCAACCAATCAAAAATTTAAAGATGCAAAAGCAGGTATTTTTGCTAATTCACGAGAGAAGGCTGCTTTCCTGGAATCTATGACGGCATCCCTTGCGGCTTTTAATCAAAAAACAAACATTAGCGGTGGCGCTATTCAGTATAATTCACCTCGGCGCTCTCAAAATGATTTAAGCAAAAACGAGTTATTTAAGGTGGTGTATCCCAAAAATTATGATAGTCTTTCACGGTTAAATATGAATATCATGGCAGTGATATATAACCCTAATGACTACAAAGGAGCGAGGTATAATACTTACCTGAATAATTTCTTTATGAACCCTAACCTTAAAGTTACCATTACAAAAGGAGAGTATAAAGATGTCTCTAATAAATAATAGATTCATTTTCTTTATATGTATACTCACTATCAGTATTTCTGATAGTGGTTTTGGGCAACCTGTTTGTAAAGTATATGAACGTGAACCACTTTATAATTATATATCAGAATCCCCAGAGCATGAAACCTTTGATATTATAAAGAATTATGATAAAACCATGCGTTTTGCCTCTTATATGCCTATGGCGCTGTTATATGGTAAATGGGCTGAAGTAGATGAAGATACCACTCGAACTCAATCTATATGGGATAAAGTAGCATTTGCTTGTCATGCACTTGATACAAGGCCGCAAGAGGTCGTTGAGCGCGAAAAAATATCCACATCAAGTTATTTTATAATGTATTCTAATTATAGGGATAATCCTAAAGGAGAGGTCTTGTTTGTTAACATAGACTACAGAACGCCCGATATGAAGATCGGTCGTATTTTTTATAGAGATATCATTGGACAAATAGACCAAGTGGAACGGGTTCAATATGGTAAAGATCATTTTTTTGTACTGTATAGTGGTCGTAAAAATTTTGAATATGATGACTCGTTTCCAAATACAAAGTATCGTAGTTGTGTTAAACGAAGTCGTGTTTATATCTATCGTTTATCTGATCAATATAAAGTAACAAAAGTATTTGAAGAAGTGCTTAGTACTTATAGTCGAGATATACGTGAATGTGGAGATGTGGATATTGATGTAACCAAGGGGAGCTACTTTATAGAAGGAGGAGAGAAGTTTAAAATCCATTTATCATTTTTAACGACTCGGCCTATCATTACTCAAAATTATGAAAAACGTTATGTTTATGATCCTGTAAAGCAGTCTTTTTTATTGGAGTATACTGATTATAAGGAATGAGTTTTTCCTAATATCCGTCTTACGATGGAAAAGCTCACCACTCCACCTTAGCGGGCGGGCAGGGGATGCGCCGTTGATACTGTCTTTGATTACTTTACCTTCGGTGAATCTTCG
>DDTD01000004.1 GCA_002344005.1 Ignavibacteria bacterium UBA2373
TGGATAGAATAATGTATCTACAGGGTTATCTCTCATGGCAGCACCATCTTTGATAGTTGCTATCATTGAGTAGTTGTCTCCGTCAAAGAAATTTGTTTTCGCAATCGTTAAATCCATTGTACGAGTACCGCTGATTTTGCCCGGTTGATCAAATAATGGTGAACCACCTTTAGACCAACGGAAACTTACCCATGATGGAGCAGGAGTACCTGAAGCAGCATCATAGATTGTCGTTTGGACACCATCTATATTAGTACGAATAATCGGACGAGAACGTAAGGTAATATCACCGCCTGTACAAGTACTGTCAATAGGACCTGAAGCAAATGTCACGACCGGTACTAACTCATGTGCTCCCATATACGGAGGGGTCATACGAGCTGTGGTATTGATATCATCGGCTACATTACCTACTGCCGTATTATTGAAAGCAGGTGTACCGCGAAGTTGGCTTTCCGGTTGAGTTAAAAATGTTGATGTTGCACCGGTAAATACCAAAGGTATAGAACGTGAGTTCAACTCAAATGTACCGGAACGAAATGCTGTCAAATTTGTACGATTGGCAGAAGTATGCCAGCCAAGATTTGCGCCCGCCGTAAATAAATTATTCCAATCCGATTGGGTCGGGAAACCACTTACAGCAATATAATATGCATAACCGAGACCACGATTGTAAAAAATATTATTCACAACACGCAAACCTGTTGGAAGTGATGCACTGATATTAAATGCAGCAGCAGTCGCGCTCGCCGGTGTATTAACATTAACAGTGTTATGAAAAACATTGGTATTTGTTGCAGAAACAACCGAAATACCCATTGCAACACTTGAAATACCATTACCAACATTAATCATATTATTGGCAATTGATGCAGGAAGTGCGGGGGGTGCGGTGTTTGTATTGAAACGGATACCAGTGCCTAAGGTGGTCATCGCTATTCTATTGCGTGCTATAACAGCATCATTCACAAGTCTGTCAAGGTTAATACCAAATGCACCGGAAGGATTCACAGTTGAACCATTGACTTGATTATTAGTAATCCGTGGTGCTGTTGCTCTTTGGACATAAATACCTTGTGTAAAAAATCCGTTAAGAGTATTATTGCTTATCACAAGATTACTTATAGGATTACCGCTCACACCACCGTCAATCATCACACCAATATCACCATTAGTAAATGTATTATTGCTAATACTAAGATTGGTTGGGGCATTTGTCGGTTCAGAGTAAATCAAAGCATCATTTGCACCACCAATAATCGCACTTCTTCCTTGAAAACGACAATTAGAAATAGTCACATTATCTGTTCCATTGCGCAACCAGAAATTACGTCCGGCAACGGCTGAAGCAGTATTAACAGCAAAAGTCATATTACGGAATGTGATATTATCGGCACCATTTAATTGAACGGTATGATTGTTCAATGATGTATTAGCAGATGAAACAATCACATTATTGACATTGCCACCGGCTGCGGCATCTGCTGTAAATGTCACAGGACGCGCAGGTGAACTACCGGGAATGCCTTGTACAGTCTGAGATATTTGACCAATAAGCATTTGTTCATTATAAGTACCCGGACGCACTCTAAATTCGACTGCTCCCAGAATACCACCAAATGTTAGAGCCGCAGAAACATCTGTAAGATTGGCAAACCATTGACCGGGGACAGGTGCTCCACTTACATAATAAATACTTGGGTTGAGTGGGTCTGTACTACCATTCAAAGCCATTGCTACAAATCCTGTTAAAGAATTATTAGCTAAATTACCATCGCCGGGACCTTGTGATCCAGCAGCATTAGTTAGATTAATGGATACTGTATAAGGTTGAAGCGGATCACTGAGTGCTAAGTTCGATGCTAATGGTACATAGACCGTACCACCAACAGGTAAATTACCCGACCAGTTTACGGAACCACTGCGGTTTGCAGGACCAGTAATGGTATAGTTAGCAGTTACTGCTGTTAAAGCACCACCACTGACATTCTGAAGAATAAAACCAATATCATATGTACCGGCACCCACTGGAGGATTAATTGCGGTAGAACTTCCCGGATTTGCTAATACAATAGCCACAGGTGAAGGATCAGGTGTAGGGGGAGTTATTGTTATGGTATATGCTTCAGATTCTCCATAAGTATAATAGCATGGATCCGTATCTGCCACATAAGTATCTTGATAGTATTGCGTACGAATCATCATTCGACGTGTCCCATTGACCGATGCCGGAGGGGTAAATGTCCCCGTGATATCAGATTCTACATCTTGTGTACCACCTTGAAACATAATGCGTTCTGATGTTTCAAAGATATTGTTATTATTGTAATCAATCCAAGCATATACCCAGCCTTGACCATTGGCTGCCCAGGAACCATTAAAGCGTGTACGGACCGTAAGTGTGTTCGTTGCACCTGCTAATGCACGATGTCCTTGATCGCCATAAAATGTAAATGAACCAGTACATCCGGACGCATATTGCACGGTATTGACTGTAACACGGGTAATGATTGTTTCATAAGGATTCACACATGCTCCAAATGACAAAGGCGTACATTGTGCAGATGCCTCTTCTGTAGTGAAGAAAGTAGCCAAGATTAACATCATACAGGCATAAAGTAATTGCCTGTAACTTGTTAATCTAATCGTAGATAATGCCATAAAAGACTCCCGATTAAGTGGATGATAAAATATATTTTATAGTGATAAACTCTTTTGATTCTAACATAAATAGCTCGACTACCCAATTCATCTAGGGTATTTTATTGAAATCCGCTAAGCAAAATAACTCATTTTTATGAATTCTTACATATCTTCTACACATTTTTTTGACAATTCTCTCAAAAGTTGTCCCATATTCTCGAACTGTTTAACCCTTTTCTTCATCAAAATTGTGTCATTTTGGCTCATCTTTGAAGTAATCGAAAAGATAGTATCTTTTTCTACATCCCGAAATTTTTGTATCATGATTAATGAAATTTCCTCCCTATACTTCTCCGTACATATCTGATGTGCCTGGTCACCAAGTTTCATATGTTCACGCATACATTCACACCAATCATTAAGAGTCGTTTTGGCTCTTTCATCACTCGTCGGAGCGACACATGAAACTACTAAACATGTAATGACACAGAAAATTACATTTTGTAACAGAAAAATGAGAGAAAAAAGTTTTCTACTGTTTTGTTGCTTAGTTATCATTGGATTACCATCCTATTTACCTTACTTGAGAATAATCTTTTTGACTTGCTTACTTTTTATTAAGAAGTTGGCACTTTGGCTCAAATAACCGGAGCCACAGTAAAACTCATGCTTTCTCTGTTTCCCGTTTTTTAACTCTACCATAGCATATCGTTGTGTTGGGGTAATAGTGATAATCTCAGAGGTAAGAGGTCTTGTTACAAATGTTTGAACATAACCACCATTGACGGGGGCACATAAAGTAATCCGTGCATTGCTATGAGATGGCAAAGCAATTATTCCCCTTGAGTCTCCATGAATACAGATTCCACTATGAAGTGCATCTTGGGGTATAAACCCACCTTTTCCATCACCCCTTAAGAGTAAACCATAGCCGGCATCATAACGCCATGCTTCGACATCCGGTCCATAAAAATTACCTGATATAACAATATCAAGATTACCATCTTCATCAAAATCTTGAATAGCCGAACCCAAGATGGGTGCTATCTGAGCCAATGCCGGTAAATTCTTTGCTCTAAACTTACCATTACCGAGATTTTCCACATAAAGACTGTGTACACAGTTTAGAAGCATTTTTTGCGATGAATCAAGAGATTCTTTTGAAAAGACATCATCGAAACTTAACTGAACATAATCTCTGTACAAAGGGAATCTTTTTCGTAAAATGGGCATTTGATTATAGAATGCCATAAGTGAGCGAACCGCATAGCGTTTATCATTCTCCCAATAGGTCATCAAATGATCTGCACTGCCATTTTTATCAAAATCGTTGGCAAAAAATTCAATCGGATATTTTTCAGACCCCCTATAGCGTATATTTGGTCCAAAATTGCCAACAACATAATCAATATCGCCATCATTGTCAAAGTCACCTCCATTAATGCTGTTCCACCAACCATGCAATCCATTAATACCCGTTATTTCTGTGATTTCGGTTAATTGCCCACCATTATTTTTAAAAAATCGTATTGGTGACCATTCCCCAACAACAATTAAATCAAGCCAATTATCATTATCAAAATCTGTCCACAATGCGGATTGCACCATTGAAGGATTAGCGATAAATACTGATGCGATATTTTCTGTTACATCAATAAAAACACCATTATTATTAATAAGAATATAACTTCGCGGCATTGAAGGATAGTTTCCTGCATTATTTCGGCCACCGACAAATAAATCCATATCTCCATCATTATCTATATCCCCTGCGACCACACAAGAAGTACTCGTTAACATAACAGGCAATGTTCCAAGGGAATAATTGCCCTTACCATCATTAATATATAAACGATCCTGCATACGTTCGGGCTCATCCGTGATAGATTCATTACCGCCATTGGCAACATACAAATCCATATCGTTATCGTTGTCTATATCTAAGAATATAGCACCTTGCTGTTCACAAATAGTATCGAAAGCCACTTGACGTGACTCAATAAAACTTCCCGATATTGTCTGTAACAATAAACGCGGGCGACTATTTTCGGGTGACGATATATAAACATCATATAATCCATCATTGTTGACATCAGCCGTTGCTATACCCGGACCATTCATTGACAAACGTTTAGGTAATAATCTTTCACGGAAAAAATCATCAAATACATTTTCTTGATGTTTATAAGGTATTGTTACAAGATTTTTTACAAACAATGGCTCCACCCTGTCTTCTTTTGCAGAAATAAGTTTCTTTTGTTGTTTTGAAGGTGTTTTGCTATATGTTATAGTAAGTTTTTTATTAATAGTAATATTTTTTAGTTCTTGCTTAGTTCCATCTGGCCACAGCACATGTAATTCTTTTAATGGTTTATTACTCGGAAACCCAAAATAAGCACAAGCATCCACAGATGAAACAAATCCGCGTGTACGCTGTAATTCTACGGACTGCCATACAGTATCTTGAAGCACCTTAATTCGTGCACCGAGTCCTTCTGTGTTTTTATCCTTATATTCGAGATACACTGTTAAATAATTTTTCTTTCCTTTATCATTTATGGTATTTTTATATATGGTTGCCAATGAATCAATATTATTAACAACAAGATCTACATCTCCATCATTATCAAAATCTGCATAAGCAAAAGCCACACTATTATACGGCTCTGTAAACCCCCATGCTTCGCTCACTTGATGAAATTGTAGATTCCCTCCATTTTTATATAAATAATTATTGACATGTGTTCGGGGAATATTACGAAAAATCTGTGTGTAATCAGTTTCAAGATTTCGATCAGTATTGATATTGAGTCCTTTGACAAATTCAAGTGCTTCTTTACCTATACCTAATTGTAGAAGTGTTTCAGAAGTGATACCGAATTTTGTAAAGTCTCTGTCCATCACATCCCATGTTAAACCATTAACAACCATTAAATCTTTCCAACCATCTAAATCGAAATCGGCAAACATAGTCGCCCAACTCCATTCAGTCGCCGCTGTACCCGCCATATATGCAATGTCGGAAAATGTTGTATCCTTACGATTGAGAAACATACAGTTTTTAATCATTTGTGATGAATCAAATGCCATGCTAAATGACGACATTGTCTCGAATTGTGTATTACGACGAGCATGATTCTCAGGCAACATATCTACTGAATAAATATCCAAATAATTATCATTATTAAAATCAGCAATATCATTACCCATACTAAACAATGCAGTATGTTTCATTGCTTTTTTAGTTATATCTGAAAAAGTACCATCTTTATTGTTAAGATATAAATGATCAGGTTCTTCAAAATCATTAGCAATGTACAAATCCAACCAACCATCATTATTAATATCGCCTGCCGTACAACTTAATCCAAAACCTTCATGACGTATTCCTGCTTGTTCTGCCACATCAGTAAAGGTCATATCACCGTTATTACGGAACAATTGGCTTCGTACTCCTTTATGTAAAAATCCGGGACGGTCAATGCCATTGAGTACCACAAATAAATCTAGATCACCATCATTATCATAATCAAAAAAAGTTCCTTGTATAGAATTAGCAACAGTTGCAAGTCCCATCTCTTGTGCTTTATCGGTGAACGTTCCGTCGCCATTATTAATAAACATTTTATTAGCATCAAATCCATACTTAGCTACAAAGATATCTAAATCATTATCACCGTCGATATCTACCATAGTTGTACCAAAAGATGCTCCTATTGAATCATTCACACCCATTGAAGCAGGTACTTCTTCAAATCGTAAATCTCCTTTATTGATATACAATTTATTCGGAGCCATAAAACGGGTTAAGTATATATCAACCAAACCATCCTTGTTAATATCGCCGACAGCAACTCCTCCACCGGCTATAGAAAACAATGTACTGCCTGTTTTAAAGGATTGTGGACCGGGAACTAAATTAAGAAAATTGAGACCTGTTTTGTCATTTTCTAATAATTGAAAAATAGGAGATTCAACAGCAAAAGGTTCCAAAGGTCGAGGCTGCATAGATCTTTGGATATGTGAATGCTTTGGCTTCTGTGCTGAAACTATGCTCATGGATGACAAGAGCAAGATTATCAATATGGTGATTTTTTTCATATCGAGTATATTGGTGATATTTTTATCTTTACAAAAATATACTGTGAATACTAAACAATATATATTTTTTCTGCTTCAATCGCTAAAATGTAAAAAGCAAAGAGGCGAACACATTTACATACAGTATTTAATGAAACTCCTAATTCTCAATAATAGCCAAGTGCGTTTATTACAATATACGTCTATTATTAACCTTTGATTTCTCTTACTTTATCAATCTAATGCAAAGATTCATTTACATAAAAAAAGCCGATGATTGACTCATCGGCTTTTCAATTTACGAAAGTTTTTTCGCTTTCATGACATCAAGGACTTACTTAACATAAAGCATACGCTTTGTCAAGCTCTGTCCATTGGCTGTTAAGGTGTAGTTGTAAACTCCTGAGCTCAAGTTATATAAGCCACCGTCAAAACTGACAGGGACAAGACCATAGGCTGTGCCATCATACAATACGGCTACTTCACGACCAAAGTTATCGCTCACAACTAAACGTGCTGTGCCCGTTTGAGGAACATTGAAGCGGATTGTCGTTACACCGTCAAATGGATTCGGTTCATTGCTGCTCAAATATAAACCATTCGCGTTCTCTTCTTCTACACTCGATACTTCCGTCGTCACGGTGACTTCCGTCGTATCTGAATAACTTACACCACAATCATTACTTACGCGGCAATAGTATTGACCCGCATCTGTACCTACAGCTACTCCAAATTTCGAATAAATCGCATTCGATATCGAATCACTTGTAATGGCGGTGCTGCCACGATACCATTGATATTTTGTCGTCGGATCACTCGCTGTCGCTACTGCTAAACGCAAATAACCACCCGCTTTGATACTTAATTTGCTCTCTGTTGGACCATAAACAACAGGCTTAGTTTTCATGCGTAACATCGCTACTGATGAACTTACACTGCCGCAATCGCCTGTAATAACTACACTGTAATTGCCTTGATCTGTACCCGATACTGCAGCTATTTTCAACATACTGTCTGTGGCTCCAACCAAGTC
>DDTD01000100.1:0-30490 GCA_002344005.1 Ignavibacteria bacterium UBA2373
GGATGTGTGTGGTTTTTGGTTGGACGTGGTTTTTGTTTTATTGCCCCCTCTGTGTCTCCCCCAAAATGGGGAAGAAGTTTTTTTGGATGTGTGTGGTTTTTGGTTGGGGGTAGAAATAAAAACGGACATCGTCGTGTGACGATGCCCGTTGTGATGTTTGGTTTTGTTGTTTGCTTATCTTCCTGCGATGAGATTGAGTGCGCTACCTGCTTTGAACCATCCTATTTGTTGTTGGTTCATGGTGTGTTTTAGCTCGATGGTGTGTGTGGTGCCATCGCTGTGATTGATGGTGAGATTGATGTTTTCACCGGTTTTGAGTGTTGCTATGTCTATGGATACTTTGTCGTCTTCGCGTATAAGATCATAGTCCGCGGGGTTGACAAAGGTGAGTGGGAGCATGCCTTGTTTTTTGAGATTTGTTTCGTGGATTCGCGCAAAGGATTTGACGATGATGGCTTTGCCGCCAAGGAATCGCGGTTCCATTGCTGCGTGTTCGCGTGATGATCCTTCGCCGTAGTTTTCTTCGCCGATGACTACCCATGCTGTGCCGCGTGCTTTGTAGTCGCGTGCTACGGCAGGCACTTCGTTGTATTCGCCGGTGAAGATGTTTTTGACGGAGTTGGCTGTGTCATTGGCGTAGTTGATTGCGCCGATGAGCATATTGTTGGAGATATTGTCTAAGTGCCCGCGAAAACGTAACCAAGGTCCTGCCATGGAGATATGGTCGGTGGTGCATTTGCCTTTTACTTTGATGAGTACGGGCATATTGTTGTATTCTTCGGGGTTTGGTGCTTTGAATGCTTCGAGTTTTTGTAGTCTGTTGGAATCTGGTGCTATGACGACTTGGACTGCTGATCCGTCTTCGGCAGGAGCTATGAATCCGTTTGCATCGGGTACGAATCCGCCTTGGGGTAGTTCTGTGCCGATGGGTGGGTTGAGTGCTATGCCGTTGATGGGCTGTTTGGTGAAGTCCACGGTGAGGTCGCCTGTGAGCGCGAATCCTATGACGGTTTCGGGCGATGCGACGAAGGCGTGGGTTTCGGGGTTGCCGTCATTGCGTGATGTGAAGTTGCGGTTGAATGATGTGATGATGGAGTTGCGGTCACCTTTTTGTACATCATGTCTTTTCCATTGTCCGATGCATGGTCCGCAGGCATTGGCAAGGACGGTGCCGCCGACGGATTCGAGTTTTGCGAGTATGCCGTCACGTTCGATGGTTGCTCGTACTTGCTCTGAGCCGGGTGTGATGGTGAATTCGCTTTTTGTTTTGAGTCCTTGTTGGGCTGCATAGTCTGCTATTTCGGCTACGCGGCTCATGTCTTCGTAACTTGAGTTGGTGCATGAACCGATGAGTCCGACGCGGAGCTCTGCGGGCCAGTTGTTTTGTTTTACTGCTTGGACAAATTCGCTGATTGGCATTGCGCGGTCGGGTGTGAATGGACCGTTGATATGCGGTTCGAGCGATGTGAGGTCTATATGGATTACTTGGTCATAGTATTCTTCGGGGTTGGCGATGACTTCGTCGTCTGCGCGGAGGTGTTCGGCAACTTGGCGAGCAAGGTCAGCGACGTCGGCGCGGTCTGTTGATTCGAGGTAGCGTGCCATGGATTCGTCGAAGGGGAAGATGGATGTTGTGGCTCCGATTTCGGCACCCATGTTGCATATTGTACCTTTGCCTGTTGCGCTGAATGATGCGCATCCTTCGCCGAAGTATTCGACGATGGCACCGGTGCCGCCTTTGACGGTGAGTATGCCTGCGAGTTTGAGTATGACGTCTTTTGCTGATGTCCAACCATTCATTTTTCCGGTGAGTTTTACGCCGATGAGTTTAGGCATTTTGAGTTCCCATGGCAATCCTGCCATGACATCCACTGCGTCTGCGCCGCCGACACCGATGGCAATCATCCCGAGACCGCCGGCATTGGGTGTGTGTGAGTCGGTGCCTATCATCATGCCGCCGGGGAATGCGTAGTTTTCGAGAACTACTTGGTGGATAATGCCCGCGCCGGGTTTCCAGAATCCGATGCCGTATTTGTTGGAGACCGAGCCAAGGAAGTTGAAGACTTCGTCGTTTTCGATTAAGGAGTTAGCAAGGTCTGATTGGGCTCCGTGTTCTGCTCTGATGAGGTGGTCGCAGTGAACGGTTGACGGCACGGCAACTTTGGGTATGCCTGCGCTCATGAATTGTAGTAAAGCCATTTGGGCAGTTGCATCTTGCATTGCGACTCGGTCGGGCAGAAAATCAACGTATGCTTGTCCGCGAGCGGGAACGTTTTGTAATTGCGCGGGAGTCCCGTCAATGTGTGCATAGAGGATTTTTTCGGCAAGAGTTAACGGTCTTGCTACAAGAGTACGTGTTTCCGCCACACGTTGAGCTAAGCCGTCATAGACTTTGCGAATCATGGAAATGTCAAAAGCCATAAAAGTAACCTATAAAAAAATGAAATAATCGGCGGCTACCGTTCCGCCTGTTTGTATTTTGTGATAGTTCGTTTGTAAGTATAGCAAGAGTTTTCTGACCATAATATTAGCTATATAGACGTGTTTCAATGTACATTAGTTGAAGAGTCCAAAACGTCTTGTTTGCTTCATCAAGTGCAAAATTACAATGACAATGTCAATAATTTTGAGAAAAGGCAGGCATTGAGTGTCATTGTAGCGAAAGTGTGATATGTCTTGATTATATGGCATTTTTGCAGTCACTACAACAAAGAGCAATATGACTATGAAAAAACAGAGTATAATTTTCCTTTTAGCAATTCAATCATTGTGTACGGTGGGTGTGTTTGCGCAAAATCTTCACAAGGAGCTGCGATTTGATGGCGGTTATCAGTATAATTGGACAGGAGCCGGGTATCAGAGTTTTGGGCTTGAACCACCATTGCCATCGAGTAATTTTGTGACATTCCGTTTTATTGACGGTGGGGGAGAAGCGGCGACGGGCGGTTTATCCTATTTGTTTCCGCTGAATGAACGTTTGAGAGTGGGCGGGCGTTTGGGATTAGACAGTCGCCGGAGCAATCTTGTGGATTATTCTTTAGCGGAGCAACCGAATATCAATCTTTATATCAATTATCTCACGTTTGAGCCGCTTATAGAATATGCGATTATGAAGAATGTGGGTTTACAATTCCGTCCGATTCTTGCCCTGAATACTTCGTCATCATTTGAGTATGTCCAAGAAAATGCAAGACCACCCGTTCGAATTGCCGGAAGGGAACTGACCGATATACCAACATTGTCGTATGGGTTTGCATTGGGGACGAATTATAGATTTAGCTTAGATAAAAGAAATCAGTGGCATGCTATACCATTTATTGAGGGCAGTTGGCTTTTTAATCAGAGGTCGGCAAATGCGGGGCAAGGGCAAAATCCATTGACGGATGTTTTATCAACAATATCGCTTAGGGTGGGAGCTTCGATTGCATTTTCTTTCGGTACTGAACCCGTCTATGAACCTGAGCCACCGCGTCAAAATCCGTTTATTGGCTTGTCTTTTTCTCTTCCTGAACGGGGTACTATTGTAACACGTCCGACTGAGGAATATTTCCCATTAAGTAATACCGTGTTCTTTGATGCGGGTTCATCAAAAATACCGGCTCGATATTCGCAATTAGGTGCAGAAACTGCCAAAAGATTCGATGAAAAAAATATTGAAAATGTCAATTACAGTTCGGGTATTAACCGACAGGGGCGCATTTCTGCACAATCAAATGCGTATTATCATATTTTGAATGTCTATGCATCTCGATTGCGCAGCAACCCCTCTTTAACATTAAAATTAGTTGGCTATGGAATAACTGCAGATGAGTCTTTGATAATGGGAAAAAACATAAAAGACTATTATGTGAATAGTCATGGGATAGATCCAAACAGAATATTTATTGAGTCGGGAATGCAAGACAATCAAGGACAAAAGCAAAGAATAACACAAGATATGCGCAGGGTCGAAATTGAACCCGGATTACCCACCGCCACCGCACCTGTTCTGTTAAAAATGATGGAGAATTCACCCTTCGACAATGATATTCTTGTCAGTTTAGAGGCACGCGACAGTATTGCGTCTTGGAAAATGCGTGTTCTTGGTGAAAAATTTGATATGTCATTCGGACCATTCACAACGTTGGCACAAAGAATAGAGCCTACTATTCTTTTGGGAACAAAATTGGAAGGTTATTTTAATGCAACGGTAACTGCTACGAAAAAAGATGGAAGCATTCAAACCGCAGAGAAAGAATTTAAACTTGACCGGAAACGATTAGAAAAAACAGCGAAACGATTTACGGTATTGTTCAACGAAAAAGAATCATTGCTGCAATCTTCGGATGAGAATTATATTAAAAATAAAATAGGAGCCATGATTGTTTCGGGAGAAAAAATCATTATACATGGTCATGCAGATAGCGAAGGCGACAGCAAACAAATTTATGCTTTATCAAAAAAACGTGCTGAATATGTGCTTGATATTCTTCAAAAAGAACTCAAAAAACGTTCTGTGATATGCGATATTCAAGTAGTTCCTTTTGGTGATGATAAAACATATTCAATAATCAGCAGTACTTTACCGGAAGGCAGACAATATAATAGAAGTGCAATTATTGAGATTATACCTCTTGAAAAATAACAGTGGCTCTTTAACAAGAGCCACCATCAGAATAAGTTTGTTTATTTTATCTTTTCATATTCAGCAACTGCCGTTGTTCCTATTTCATTGAGCAATGTATCGGGGTGTCTGTTCATGTCAAATGGATAACCCATGTACATCAGAGTATCATTTTTAAATACAGCAAAGTAATCAGAATCATATTCACCCTCCAGACCAAGAATACCTAGGCTAGCTTGAGTTTCATACACTTGAATTAAATATTTATTTGACGGTGAAGAGTTTAGTCTAATTTCAAATTCATTTACATGATTGTTTCTTAGTCTGCTTACAACTTCAGAGTATGTCATGCCCTTTTGTAACACTTTTGATTGATATATTGAAATTTTGGGATTTGAAAAACATGAGAGTAACGATATTGTACAAAACAATATACATATGATTTTATTCATGAAATATCCTAACTTGGTTATTAATAATCAATGATTCTTATTTGACATTATTTAGTAAATTCACTTTATTATATAGCTCCTTAGAGATAACTGAAATTTCGTAATCTTCCGTTTCACTGTATTCTACAAGAGTACCCCAGTACCTTAGTTTACCATTGAAGTAAAGAAGATAGTAATCATCTATATTGTCTTGAACCTGTGTAAAATAATTAGTGCGTCCGACCCCGACAAAACCACTATAAGTTTTTACTTCATAAGTTTTTACTTCAAAGTCATAGACATCATAAGTTTGACCATTTACAGTTATAGTAAACTCTTTGACAGGTTTATATTCTAATACCTTTAAAACGGCTTCCTTTGTCATACCTTTATGTAGTTTGTTTATAGTATTAATTATTAAATACGACTTACACGAAAACAAAGTACATAGAACTATAAATACAACAATTTTTTGTAGCATATTAACCACCTTTTAATTAATGAACACTGTGTAAAAATTTATAATATAAAGATCATGTATTTTTATTCTATTATTTATTATGAACCATTATGTGTGTACGAATAATATCATTTAGAATATAGCTATCATCTATGACTTTAGTTGAAAAGTTGTTAAAAGTATGTACCATATGCAACCATCAAAGTGTATGGTGATTCTATAGCAGGGTAAGAATTTAAACTATATGCTAATTCTAATCTCAAGGTATAAATCCCTAAGTTGTATTCACAGGCTGCGCCTATGCTTTGTATTACAGTATTTTGTGGAACACCAATTTCATCGAATGACTTAAATGCAGTACCAATATCATAAAAGAATGAAGCCCAACTCCCAAGAATAATTACCGGTAGTTTTACGTAAACAGAGCCCGTAACAAAATTTTCATTTGATAATTGATTAACTGCATAACCACGTACAAAATATCGTTGATGAAAAACTGCATCTTGAAGAGTTGGAAATAATTCTGACTCTGTAATAGCTCGGTTATCCAAATCACTTTTTAGATATGGATTGGTATTAGGGCGTACAATCCAACCGGGAGTTCCGCCAATCCTAAAAGCCGGGGGGGCGTTTCCAAATGATGTGCCTGCATTCACGTCAAATCCGATAGAGGTAAACGGAGCTAAGTAATGATCAGAACTTGCACTGATTGTCCATAGTCCAAAATTCGCACCATATTTGCCAATTGCAGGTGATAATTGTATTTCAGAGGTCACATAATTACCCGTATAATTCACGGAACTGTGACGTTTGCGAGTATTATACGTATAATTGAGTGTCGGTGTAAAGAAAACAGCTCCTTGATTAGGTCTATCGGCTGATAGTATGAACGTGCTTAACTGTAGCTTTTGTTTCTGATCTAATACATACTCACCTTCAGCAAACACTCCGGTTTCAGTATAATTTGGAAAAATATAACTACTTCTATAAAGTCTAAACGTATAATCAATTATGTAGTCTTTCATTTCATAGTAGAGTGACGCTCTATACATAATTGGTGGCGCATTTGTATCAGATTTCGCAAGTGTTGGTCCTCCAATGGTTAAATACGTATAGATATTTTTATCACGAAACAGATCACGAAAAGTAATCTTACTGTTTATTGTGGGGGTAAAAGAAAAACCGCTGTAACCCAGATATACTGAGAAATCATCATAGGCTAATGGATTAGGAAAATTGATTTCATTCATCATTGGATATCTGCTCATTATTCGCATATTCATTGAGTCAAGAGTTTTTGTATCTGATAGAGTGAAAGCAACTGATGATGAATCCTTAACTACTGAGTCCTTTGTAAAAAGAGGAAAGCGTTTAGGATTAATGTTGAATAACTTGAATCGTGTAAATGGTAATGTATCTGTAGTGGCTTTTTTTGTATTTGGGTCATTCAAGACGAATAAATCAATACCTGTTCCATTATAAGCTGTAAATGCTAGCTTTGAGTTATCATAAGATAGAGAAAAATCCTTTATAGCATACCTTGTGTTCGATAATGGTGTTTCGTTACGTTTTTCAATGTTGTAACGGTATACATTATAGATACCATTTTTATCGTGCAGTATCATTAAATTTGAATCATTACTTGAGGGAACAATACGCTCGATTCTATAAGAAAAAAAGGACGTCAACTGAGTTGTAGATTTAGTTAATACCGAGTATTTATAAACGGCATGAAATTCGTTTGTAGAAAAGTAGTCTTCTTTTTCACTGTTTATATTTGCCGCGCTTTTTTCTCTTCTTGACGTGAAAAATATTGATTTTCCATCCCTTGACCATACAGCCGATTGATCGTAATATATATCATTGGTACATTGTATAAGTGAATTGTCAGATAAAGAATAGATGAAAATGTCTTGCTGATTATTCTTAAGTGCAGAAATTACAATTGAATTACCATCCGGTGACCAATGTGTTGATTGAATTGATCGAAAGTTGAGATACCTTTGCTCATAATCTTCGGTCTTTATATTATATATATATAATTGGTCATATCCATTTGTTTTTGCAGTAAACACAAATTTTTCACTTGACGGATGCCAGCTTACTGTATGTTTACTTACTACGAGTTCTTGAAATCCCATCGTTGACCAGCCATCAATAAGAATTCTATTTTTCTTTGGTGACCCTACGTCATGGATGTAAAGCCCTAAAGCATCATTGTCATTGCCGATATAAATGATTTTCTTGCCATCCGGTGATATTTGAGGATTTGTTGTATAATAGTTAGATGTTACTTTTGCTCTTTTTACTATATCACCGAATATATCAGGAGTCTGAAATTTATCTGCTTCTTCATTGTATATCTTTTTCAATTCATCTTGGAATGCAGTTGTAATACTATGGTATCCAACAATTTTGGTAACTTTATAATTCTTAGATTTATTCTTTGGTTTTTCTGTGTATTCTTTGATGAGCGTGCTTAGTTTATTACGATCATATCGCAATGTTAACCAATTGCAAAATGCTTCACCGTAACGATATGCCGAATATCCATAGAGATTTTCAGGGTCAATAGCTTTCGATCCAAATAGATAACTACGCATATACATATCGGTTTCATAATCCATAGTGCTGCCTTTACTAAAATAATCGGCAATACCTTCATTGAGCCAATATGGCAATAAATTAGTACCCCAGATTGATGATGACCAGAATGAAGCATTTTCTTGGAGGTATTTATTGAGGTAAGAGTGGACTACTTCGTGATAAATAACATGTCTAAATTCATCGTAATCACCGGAGAAAGGAATTACAATACGACTGTATTTTAATTCGGTGAAACCACCCGTACCTTCTGATAGTATAGATGATGTGAGATTAGTTTGTTGAAACTCATTGTGGGATCCGTATATAAAGACTTGAAGTAGGTCAATTTGGGGTAATCCTAACTTCCATTTGAGATATTCCAGAGCGCGTTCTGCATTTTGTGCAGCAAATTCAGCAATCTTAAGATTATTTTCAGTATAATACACCTCCGTATTCTTTGAGGTAATAGACTGCCATTCGAAGACATCATATTGCCTTTTGTAAAAGCCCTCTTGGCTGTAGCCGGTATAACAAGCTATAAAAACAAAAACACTTACACACAGAAGTAATAGGTGTTTCATATGAATAATACGATTTGGTTAAAAAACGAAGTTGCTCGTACACACCATAACCGTATCTTATCGAAATAACCATCATAACGACTTGAATCTTGTATTGTGCCAACAACCACAACTAAAACTATGACAAATATAAGTAGTTTTCTAATTACTTCAAAGTACAAGACTACAAAGTAACTGACTTTTTACAAAATTCTTACATACCAGAGATGAATAATAGGGATGCTTAGTATGTAATCGTTAATAGATGCTTTAAAATGTTTTGAAATTAAATTTTATATTAACTTATTGTTGTTCAAAAGGTTCTGTGGATATGCTTCAGAGAAAATACCCCAATGTTCCAAGTACCGTATAACCTTGGATACAATCTTTCATTTGTGTCATACTTATCTCATTTTATCCTATAAACTCTGATCTAAGAGTTTCGCTACCGTCTTCCATGTTTTTGACCTTATACTGTTTTGATTTTATTTCTTCCTCACCGATGACAATCACCGTTTTTGCTCCAATTTTATTTGCTTCACGCATTTGAGCTTTTAAGGAACGATATTGGAGATCGGTGATGACTGATATGTTGTTTTGTCGCATTTTCATCGCCATCGTTTGCACAACTTCACCTACTGTTTTATCCATTGCAATGATATAACAGTCAATAGTGGGAAGCGTAAAGATTTCGGGTCTGATTTTTTGCAGAATCATAATAATACGATCCATACCCAAGGAAAATCCGACTGAAGGTGTATGTTTACCGCCAAAATATTCAAACATGGAGTCATATCTGCCACCCCCGCCAAGGGCATCTTGCGATCCTAAATCTGAACTTGTAAATTCAAACACTGTGTGAGAATAATAATCTAAGCCGCGGACAAGTGATTGAGTAATAGTGTAAGAATAACCATTAGCTTCGAGAATGGAAAGTACTTTTGTAAAATGCTGTTTACTTTCCTCAGATAAATAGTCGGAGAGAATGGGAGCATCTTTTAGTATGGCTTTGTCACCTCGATCTTTTGAATCAAGAATTCTCAAAGGATTTTTCGTTAATCGTACTTGGCTGTCATGGGATAATAATTCTTTTTTCTCTTCAAGATATTGTACCAATGCTTGCACATATTGTTCACGGCAGCCTGCTGTACCAAGTGTATTGATATGCAGTGTGTATTGCGATAAACCTAATTCTTGTAAGACCATTGCCGCAAACATAATTAATTCTGCATCAGATTCGGGCGAAGAGGCATTATAGCACTCAGCACCACATTGATAAAATTGGCGAAAGCGTCCCGCTTGTGGTCTTTCATAGCGAAATTGCGGACCTATATACCATAGCCGTTGTAATTGACCTGTGGCAGTCAAATTATGTTGTACGGCTGCTCTCACAGCACCGGCTGTCATCTCGGGGCGCAGTGTAAGAGAGTATTTTTCACCTTTGTCTTGAAATGAATACATCTCTTTACTTACAACATCCGTATTTTCTCCGATGACACGAGAAAACACTTCTGTATGTTCAAAAATAGGTGTACGAATTTCTTGATACCCAAAACGTTGTGCTACTTCTGAAAACACTTTTTCAAGAAATTGCCACCCCACAATTTGATCGGGTAATAAATCACGTGTTCCACGTGGTGATTGAATATTTTTTTGAGAAGTATTTTCCATAGTATTTTACAGAAGTTGATTTGAAAAACGTCGAACTCCGGCAGTATAAGTCGCCAGTATTTGTGCATCAGCAATTGTTTCTTCTGCACATTCAAGAATATTTGTATCCAATACAGTGAAATCAGCATCAAATTTAGTATCTAACAGCCCACGTCTATATTCATTACCTGAAAGATAATGTGCGTGAGTTGTATATGCCCTTAATGCTTCTCTACGTGATATTTTTTCATGACTTTGCCAAGAATTAGAGCCATTAAAGGGTATGCGTCTGATAAATGCATCTAAACCGGCGATAGAATTGCCTGATTCAATTGGAAAATCTGAACCTCCGCCAATAATTGTTCCGTTTTTCAATAGTGAATTATATGGATAACTGTAAAAGCATCGTTCGGCTAATCGTTGTTCAGCCATAGTCGCATCACTAATACAATGAATAGGTTGCACGGCTGCAAAAACGCCTAATGAATTGAATCGTGCATAATCAGAGGGGTGTACAATTTGTGCATGTTCAACCCGTAAAATATATTCTTCTTTTTTATATCCTTCATTTCGTAATCGTTCATAGACATCTAATACCATACGATTTGCAGCGTCGCCAATAGCATGTGTGGCTATTTGCCATCCAGAATCTAAACCGGATTTTGCTTTTTGATAGAGTGTTTCGGCATCAATCAAAAATAAACCGAGAGTTTTTGCATCGGAATACTGTTCCAATAAAGCAGCTCCGCGAGAACCTAATGCGCCATCAGCATAAAATTTTATTCCTGCAACTTGTAAAAATTCCCCGACAGCGGGTAATAAATTTTCAATATCCCATTCATCATTTTGTGCTGACACATAACTGATAACGCGAATTGGGAGTGTACCGGCTTCTGCCATTTCTCGGAAGAAAGGGAGATAACGAGGATGCACGTCCATATCATGTACTTCGGTTAATCCCCATGCAGCACATTGTTTTGTTGCTGACAATATTCTCTTTTGAATTTCGGCATCAGAAAATGAAGGAATATATTTTTTCACTAAATCCATAGCATTGTCAATAAGAATGCCTGTCGGATTACCATCCTCGTCAATACTTATTGAGCCGCCATGGGGATTCGTAGGGTAGGAGTGAATATTTGCAATCGCTAAAGCTGCCGAATTAACCCATGCAGCATGTCCGTCCGCACGGCTTAGATATACCGGATTATTGGGAAAATATTTATCAAGTATTTTTTTATCCGGAAATTCCGGTTTATTCCATAATTCTTGGTTCCATCCCATGCCGACATACCATGAATCATTCGTCGGAGAAGCTGTTAGAAGAATATCAATACATTCTTCAGCACTTTTGCAATGGTATAGTGCAATGCCATTCAACCGTGCGCCAAGTCCGAATATATGGGCATGGGTATCGGTAAATCCGGGATATAACCAACCATTGGGATAATGGTGTGTGTCGCGTTCCGTAATAATGGTGATGCCGCCACTTTGGGGAATTTGTGAAGTAATGCGACCTCGTTCTGCCGTAATTGTTCCTTGAAAGGGAAAATTCATAGTTCTCAGATTGAATAATATGCGATAAAGAAGAAAGGTATTCTAAAAAAAAAGCCGATATAGAAATACCGGCTCATAGACTCATTGTTCATCTGTTAATTTCTTAGGCGGGTTGTATCAATAGAGTTAAGATATTCAACTTTTTCAAGTAATTTTTCATCTGTTTCCACATTGTTAGGGTCAGGTAAACAACAGTCCACTGGACACACTGCCGCGCATTGTGGTTCATCATGAAAACCTTTGCATTCCGTGCATTTATCAGGTACAATATAATAATAGTCTGCTGACCAGAACTCACCCTTAAAACCACCGGGAGAAGTAGAATCAGAGAATTGGTCTTCGCCAAGTTTCCACACCGCGCCGGCTTCATAGATGGCAGTGTTTGGACATTCCGGTTCACATGCACCGCAGTTTATACAGTCAGAAGTTATGTAGATTGCCATTGTATTTCCTTATGAGTATATGAAAGTATTGATACAAAAATAAGGTAAATGTACTGTATTATCCATAGTAGCATACAAAAAAACGTTGAGTACATCAAGTGTTCTACATTGACTGTGGACATTGGTAAAAGTACAGTTTTTGTTGCAGAAGTGCTATATTTCAGCATAAAACCAGATAAAATCACAATTTGTGCATTGTTTTTTTTGATGACTTCAATGAAAACATCTATTTTTGCGAACTCAAACCTTACATCATTCAATTTCTTATCATTTTACAGGATTCATACATGAATAGACAAGAACTTATTGCTATTGCTTCAGACAAAGCCGGCTTGAGCAAAGTACAAACAGAAGCTGCTCTTTCAAGTATTGTGGAAACAATTACAAGTGCTATGGCAGCGGGTGACCAAGTGTCATTAGTTGGTTTTGGTACATTTAAGGTGTCTAAACGCGCAGCGCGTATTGGGCATAATCCACGTACTGGCGAAAAAATTAAAATTGCGGCTCGTGCTATGCCAAAATTTGATGCAGGTAAAACTCTCAAAGATAAAATGAATGCTCCTAAAAAAGCAGCTAAAGCCGCTGCTAAACCGGCAGCCAAAGCTGCACCGGTCAAAGCCGCCGCCAAGCCGGCAGCCAAAGCCGCTCCGGTCAAAGCCGTTGCTAAACCGGCAGCCAAAGCCGCTCCGGTCAAAGCCGCCGCTAAACCGGCAGCCAAAGCCGCTCCAGCTAAAGGGAAGAAAAAATAATCGCTCAACAAATCATAGCCGTTCATTTTGAGCGGCTTTTTTTTTATCGGTAATTTTTATGGCATTTGCGCGTATGATTCAATATACACAAAAACATCTTTTAGGAATACAGACATTATCAAAGGAAGATATTTATTGTATTTTTCAATCTGCAAAGTTTTTTTCTCATTCAGGTATTCATGCATCCCAGCGGTTTTCTTATTTACAAGGTAAAACTGTTGTGTTGGGTTTTTTCGAGTCAAGCACACGCACACGATGTTCCTTTGAATTAGCTGCAAAGCGATTAGGTGCAGAAACTCTTTTGTTTCAGCCACAAGGAAGCAGTTTGGAGAAAGGAGAAACGTTGCTTGATACCTTAGAAACAATTGATGCGATGGGAGTGGATATTTGGGTAGTTCGTCATTCGATTAATGGTTCTATTGAACTGATGTCAAATAATAGTCCAAACGTTTTTATTAATGCCGGTGAAGGTAATAATGAGCATCCGACCCAAGCTCTACTTGATGGTTTTACACTGTTAGAAAAATTTGATACCTTAGAAGGAAAAAGAATTTGTATTGTCGGTGATATTTTGCATAGCAGAGTAGCGCGTTCGGATATTTATCTTTTTCAAAAGTTAGGTGCAGAAGTAGCATTATGCGGTCCGGATATATTTATGCCTGATATACATGAATTTGCGGATATTCGCAGGTTTTCAACTATAGAAGAGTCTGTTGAATGGGCTGATGCCATCAATATGTTGCGGATTCAAAAAGAACGCATTGTTGATAAAACGATACCAACCGCAGAGGAGTATAATAGATTGTTCGGTTTACGTATGAAACATATACAAAGCAAACCTACTATTGTCATTATGCATCCAGGTCCTGCAAATTATGGTATCGAGATTGACCACGAGGTGGCACATTCGCCTCAATCAGTGATTCAAAGACAAGTGCGTAATGGTGTTGCTGTGCGTATGGCTGTACTTACACTGTTATCAAATCTTAATATGTAAAGCTCACTGTTCTACTCTGATTATGAAGAACTTTTCATGTGTTTAGTCTTGTGTATAATCATAGTAGAACAAAGAGATTACCAAGCTATGCTGGGTTGAACGGCAATTGTTGTAATTGTTTCAATTGGGCTGCACAAGAGAGAAGCTTTTTAGTCTAATGACCTACTAACTGAAGTTCCGCCGTAATTTTGCGGAAATTTTTTTTACATACTATTTACACATGCCAAAAAGATCAGATATTCAAACTATACTTGTTATTGGTTCAGGACCTATTGTTATTGGGCAAGCCTGTGAATTTGATTACTCGGGTACGCAAGCCTGCAAAGTACTTAGAGATGAAGGATTTAGGGTTGTCTTAGTGAATTCTAATCCTGCAACCATTATGACAGATCCTCATATCGCTGATGCCACGTATATCGAACCGATTACCTCAGATTACATAGAAGCTATCATTCAGAAAGAAAGACCGCAAGCAATTTTACCAACAATGGGGGGGCAAGTAGCACTGAATGCGGCTTTAGATCTTTATGAACGCGGGATTTTGGAAAAGTATAATGTAGAGTTAATCGGCTCGAAAGTAGAGTCAATTCGTAAAGCAGAAGACCGAGAGTTGTTTTTGGCTGCCATGCAAAGAATTGGTTTGGAAATGCCTATCGGAGCATTTGTCGAGGATTTTGACAAGGGGCTTGAATTAGTTGAACAGATTGGGTTTCCGGCAATTATTCGACCATCATTTACGCTTGGAGGCAGCGGTGGCGGGATTGCATACAATATGGAAGAATACCGAGAAAAACTGCGTGCAGGTTTGTTGGCAAGTCCCGTGAATCGTGTACTGGTTGAGGAATCTATACTTGGCTGGAAAGAGTATGAATTAGAAGTCATGCGAGATACAAAGGATAATTGTGTTATCGTATGCTCCATTGAAAATTTTGATCCGATGGGAGTTCACACTGGTGATTCTATTACAGTTGCCCCCGCACAAACCTTAACCGATCGTGAATACCAAAGTATGCGCGATGCTGCTTTAGCAATTATGCGTGAAATTGGTGTGGAAACAGGAGGTTCTAATGTTCAATTTGCCGTCAATCCTCGTACAGGGCGCATGACTGTTATTGAAATGAATCCTCGCGTATCGAGAAGTTCTGCTCTCGCTTCTAAAGCCACAGGATTCCCTATAGCAAAAATTGCTGCAAAATTGGCAATCGGCTATACATTAGATGAAATATTGAACGATATTACTAAAAAAACACCGGCATGTTTTGAGCCATCCATAGATTATGTTGTCACGAAAATACCGCGTTGGGATTTTGAAAAATTCCCCGAGGTTGATGATATACTCGGTGTTCAAATGAAATCTGTCGGTGAAGCAATGGCATTCGGCAGAACATTCAAGGAGTCATTGCAAAAAGCCATACGCAGTTTAGAGCAAAATAGATTTGGTTTCGGATTCGATAAAGAAGATTATTTTGACAACAGTCAATTGAGTGAATATACGCATGAAAAATTGCGTGCAAGTTTACGAGTACGGCACTCACGTTCTCTATTTGATTTGTGTGATGCTCTGCGTTATGGTTATTCAACCAATGAAATTTTTGAATTAACAAAGTATGATCCGTGGTTTATTGAACAATGTCGCGAAATTGTGGATGCTGCATTATCATTAAGAAATCAGGTCCATAATGGAATAGATTTATTCTCAATTTCTACCGAAGAACTGCGATCATACAAGCAACTCGGATTTTCAGATGTACAATTAGCATGCATTGGTAATAGCACCGAAGATAAAGTCAGACAATTACGAAAAAATCTTGGTGTAATTCCCGTATTTAAAACTGTTGATACATGTGCTGCGGAATTTGAATCCGAAACGCCATATCATTATTCAACGTATGAAGAAGAAAATGAATCTGTGCGCTCTGATAAGAAAAAAGTTATAATTCTTGCAAGCGGTCCTAATAGAATTGGTCAAGGAATTGAGTTCGATTATTGTTGTGTGCAAGGAGTTTTTGCAGCCCGCAAAGCAGGGTGGGAGGCAATTATGATAAATTGTAATCCTGAAACAGTTTCAACAGATTATGATACAACTAATAAATTGTATTTTGAACCACTGACATTTGAAGATGTCATGAGTGTTATTGATTTGGAGCAACCTGATGGAGTTATTGTGACATTCGGCGGACAAACTCCTTTACGTTTGTCACAGCGTTTGGTTAATGCAGGAGTGACTTTATTGGGGACTTCACCGGAAGGTATTGATTTAGCAGAAGATAGGAAGCGTTTTGGTGCATTGTTGGAAGAACTTGGCATACCCTGTCCACCTTGGGGAACGGTGACTACAGAAGAAGAAGCTGTTACTGTGGCGGCTCAAGTGGGCTATCCTGTCTTGGTTCGTCCCAGTTATGTATTAGGCGGGCGGGCAATGTTTATTTGTTATCGAGAAGAATCATTGCGCACAGCAATTCGGCGTGCATTGGAAGCATTTCCTGATCGTCCGGTATTAATTGATCATTTTCTTGAAAATGCGTATGAATTTGACGTTGATGCAGTTGCTGATGGCGAGCAAGTGGTCATAGGCGGCGTTATGCAGCATATTGAAGAAGCCGGTGTACACAGTGGTGATTCTTCGTGTGTTTTACCCCCATATACCATTACGAATGAGCAATTCGATATGCTCACATCATTTACAAAAAAATTAGCTAAACGGCTTAATGTCATTGGCTTGTTAAATATTCAATATGCCATGCAAAACGGCAATATTTATGTAATCGAAGTCAATCCGCGTGCATCGAGAACAGTACCCTTTGTTGCTAAAGCAACAGGAGTGCAATTGGCGCAATTTGCCACAAGAATAATGTTGGGCGAAAAGATACAAGATTTAGGAATACGAGATTTTTCACTATCGGCAAAGCGTGTTGCAATTAAAGAATCCGTGTTCCCATTTATGAAATTTCAAAAGGCGAATGTATTTCTTGGACCTGAAATGCGTTCCACCGGTGAAGTGATGGGGATTGATGTTTCTTTTGGTGCTGCCATAATTAAATCACATATTTCCAGTGGGAATAAATTGCCGACACAAGGTATGGTCTTTATTTCTTTGAATAATCAAGATAAAACAAAAAGAGCAATTATGCTAGCAAAAGGATATCAAGAAGCCGGTTTTACTTTGTGTGCTACCACAGGCACTGCACGATTTTTACAAGAGAATGGTGTTGAAGCAATGACAGTTCTCAAGCATTATGAAGGCAGACCGAGTATTATTGATTTAATGAAAAGTGGTGAGGTAAGTATTGTCATAAATACGCCTTTAGGTGAAAATGCACGATATGATGAATATATCATGGGACAAACGGCAATGAGTTATAAAATACCATTTTTTACTACTCTTGCCGCTGCTTCTGCATCCCTTGCGGGTATCAGCACATTACAAGAAACCAAAGGAATACCCTCCGTGAAATCTTTACAAGAATATTTTGGTTGAATTATGTTTGTAACGTTCAGTTTTATTCTTTTTTTGTTGTAATATTTAGACTTGCATTATGAATATTGTAGTCATATTAAATTATGTTTTGCGTATAATGACCATTATACTTGGGATACTCATCACAATTAAACCTTGGGATAGCAGTAATGGTCAGTCATCTCTCATACAGGCATTTGGTGTGGTGACGATTGCATTCGGATTCTTTCGGCTTTATACATATCACAAACGCTTACAAGAATTGCAATCTCAAGATGAACAAGCTCATAACGAAGATGATGCTGATTCCAATGAAAAAATAGATTCCAATGAAAAAACAACGGAGTAAATATGAAACGAGTAAAAATATCGGTCAGTGTATGGTTCTTAGTCAGTATTACCTCACTATTTATTCTTGTTTCTTGCGATGAAGCTCCGAAAAAAGGTGAACCCGGCTATGAAAATGAATTGCGTGGATCTGTTGAAATATTATGTGATGAAGCAGTCTATCCACTCATCGCCTCCGTAAAACCGACATATGATTCTGCTTTCCCCGATGCAACTGTAACATTACGTGCCGTTACTGCTCGCCAAGCAATAGAACAATTACTCACAGGCAATGCTCAAGGGGTAATACTTGGTCGTCAGTTATTGCCGCGAGAGGATTCCTTGATAAAAGCATATCAGTTAAAATTTCCTGATATGTATGCTTTTGCATTTGACGCAGTAGTCTTTGCTGCACCAAAATCGTCCGCAATACCGGATACTGTCAATCTTCGTCATGTTCAGCAATATTTCCGTGGGGAATCTATTGCAAATCCGTTCGGTTCTTCAAATCCGGCTTTATACTTTCCGGGTGTGCAATCATCTGTCTATTCCCATTTCCTTCAATATGTGACAGCAGGGAATGCACCCAAGAAACCATTACTCAATGTCGGCAACAGCGATTCTGTCTTGCTCATGGCAAAAAAAAATAATGCTGTAGGATTGTCGTTATTATCACGTACTTTGCAAGATAGTACTCTAAAAAATATTAGAATCGGATTTTATGATTCAACTGGAAATTATGTAGCGCCTCGTGTGGTACATCAGGCAAACATCGTTAGAGATTATTATCCTTTAGAAATGCCCATTATTGGCATACTTCAGCAAAATAGACCAAAATTAGCATACGGTTTTTTTACATATTTAAGCAAAGAAGCTAAAATTCAGCGACAATTTAACGCTGCGGGTATTGTGCCCAGCTTTGCAACTATTCATTTAATTCAGGATTAATATGAAATTCACATCTGTCATTGTTCTCGGATTATTGTTCACATTGGAACTCTTCGGGCAATCAGCATTTGAACAAGCAAAAAATTTTACCAAAAATGGTGATTATTCTTCAGCCGGTAAATTAGTAAAACAAATTATTCGTGAAGAATCAAAAAACCAAGAAGCCCTCTTCTTAGTTGCAGATATTTACAATGAACTTGAAAAACAAGACTCGGCGTTTATTATATCGAAAAAAGCGTATGAACTGGATGACACACCCGAAGCTGTTCGTCGCTATGCTACGGCAATGACAAAAAAAGGACAAGGGAATGAAGCTGTAACATTAATGGAAAAACTGATTAAAAGTGATGCAACTGCCGAAAATTACTCGTGTTTAGGTAATATCTATTTGTTAATGAAAAATTCCGAAAAAGCAGAAATATCAATTATACGTGCTCGTGAGGTAGATAAAAAAAATCCTATGGTATATGTAGCTCTGGGAGATTTATATTATACAAAACGTGTGTATGAACTGTCAAAAGATAATTATATCACCGCTTTAGAATTTGATGATAAACTTCTTGATGCTCGTATAAAATTGGCTCAATCATATTATGAACTTGCCGTTGCTGAGCCGGACACAGCTTTGTATAATGAGTTATTCCTTCGCTCATTGCAAGAATGGAACACCATCACCAAGCAAGATCCAAATAATGCTCGTGCATTTTTTCAACAAGGAAAAATTCTCTTTCAAGCAAGTAGATTTGGCAGTGCTGCCGCATCATTCTTCAGATATACACAATTACGTCCAGAGGTATCACAAGGACGTTGGTATTTTGCGCAATCATTATTTAAATCCGGTCAATGGGATTCGGCTGCCGTTCAACTATCGTGGATTAAACAATCAGATTTGCCTGATTCAATAAAAAAACAATCAACGATATATCTTGCTCAAGCATATTTCAATACGAAAAATTTTGAAAAATCTGTGGCTGCCTATAAAGAGTCCAAGCTAATGATGACATTAGATCAAGAAGAACTTGAGCGCTTTGGTTTTGCCGCAGTAAATGCAAAAGATACTACATTAGCAATATCTATCTTCGATGAAGCAATTGCCGGTCCACAGAAAAAATGTAATCTTATGTTCCGTTATGCACTTCTGCTTAAAGATAAAAAAATGTATGCTAAATCCAATGAAGTATTTACAAAACGAATTAAAGAATGCAATGATGAAAATACGATTAAAGCTAAACTGTTTATTGGTGTAAACTTGTTTTCAGACAATAAAGCAGCGGAAGCAATACCTGTCTTCAAAGAATACGTAGCGTCTGATCCGAATAGTATGTATGCGCGTCGTATGTTGGCAAACTCATTTTCTTCAATAGCAAAAAATGACTCTGCGAGAGCGGTCCTACTTGCTGCTTTTGAATACTCTAAAACTAATCCATCTTTACAAAAATCAGATGTTGAATCTGTATTACAATCACTTTGTAAAAATTATCTTGATGCCAAAGATTTTTCTAATACTGTAAAATATGCAAAATTATGGGTAGAATTTAACCCTGAATCAGAAAATGCCTATCTTTTCATGGCAATTGGTTATCATGGACAAAATGATAAAGATAATGCCTGTAAGAATTATAAAGAAACTCTCAAAAAGAATCCAAACAATCCCGTGGCAAAACGTAATGTTGGTTCATTAGGTTGTTAAAATATGAGTTCATCGTCATGACATAATGAAATCCTCATCGTACTTGGTGAGGATTTTTTTATGTCTCATCAAACATTAATTGATATATGAGATAAAAATATGATACATCCTGATTCTATTCTCGACAAAGCTCAAAAAAAAGCCCAAGATTTAAATATACATGCAATTCAAAAGCATATTTTTTTGTGCTGTGATCAATCGAAAGCCAAATGTTGCACCCAAGAAATGGGAATGGAGTCTTGGGAATACTTAAAAAATCGATTACAAGAATTGGGCTTGACAAATGATGGCACTATTGCCAGAACAAAAGCAAATTGTTTGCGGGTGTGTATGGCAGGTCCTATTGCTGTTGTTCACCCCGATAATATATGGTATCATTCTTGTACGCCGGAAGTTATTGAACAAATTATTCAGCAACATCTTATCGGCGGGCAACCCGTTGAAGAATTTCGACTGAAAGAAATACTATGAATTATGATATCATTCGTGAATATTGTTTGCAAAAAAAAGCAACAACATTTGACTTTCCTTTTGACGAAGAAGTTATGGCTTGCCGTGTAGCGGGAAAAATTTTTGTATTAATGTCAATTTTTCAGTTTCCGGTATCAATCAATGTAAAATGTGATCCCGAAAAAGCAATTGATTTGCGTGAACGATATGATGCAGTCAAACCCGGATATCATATGAATAAAATACATTGGAATACCGTAATTTGCGATGGTTCATTAACTGATGCTATTATTTTTTCTTTCATAGATCATTCGTATGAAATGGTAGTTCAATCATTACCCAAAAAAGTACGAAATCAATTACAATTATTCTGATAAAAAGTTAGTTATGCAAAACTCTTTATTTGATAGCTCAGAAATATTATCAGTAGAACGACGGGTTCGTGAATTACACGATATAATTCGTCGTGCAGATTATGCTTATTACAATGAAGCACAACCTTTTATTTCGGATAAAGAATATGATGACTTTTTTCATGAATTACAGACTATTGAAAAACAATATCCTCAATTTCTTTTTTCTGACAGCCCAACCCAAAGAGTGGGTGGCGAACCTTTAAAAGAATTTGTGACTGTTGTACATGAAATACCAATGCTTTCTTTATCCAACACATACAGCTTTGGTGAGATTGAAGAATTTCACAGGAGAGTCAGTGAAGGTCTTGAAGGACATATTGTTGAGTATGTAAGCGAGTTAAAATATGATGGAATAGCTATTTCCTTACGCTATGTAAACGGTGTTTTTGTTCGAGCAATTACACGAGGTGATGGTGAAAAAGGCGACGATATTACGCAAAATGTGAAAACAATCCGCTCATTACCACTAACAATTACACCACCGACTATTAATGGCGTCACAGTAGATGATTTTGAAGTTCGCGGTGAGATATTTATGATGAAGGAAGATTTTATCAAAATAAATCGAGAGCGTGAGGAAAAAGGTGAAAAACTATATGCAAACCCACGTAATTTAGCTGCCGGTACACTAAAAATGTTAGATAGTAGGGAAGTTGCTCGCCGCCCATTACATATTGCATGTTATTATTTATACACAAAGCAAACCGAACTTGTTTCTCATCAACATAATATTTCAATATTAGAAACAATGGGGTTCCCCATAGGTTATGCGAATCAGTGTTGTGTTTCATTGCAGGATATTTTTTCATTTATAAACTATTGGCATACACATCGTGAAAGTTTACCATTTTTTATTGATGGTATAGTTATTAAAGTGAATGCATTATCTCAGCAAAGAGAATTAGGGTTTGTTGCACGCTCGCCTCGTTGGGCAATTGCCTATAAATATGAAGCTGCAAAAGAAACAACAGTACTCAAAGATATTACTTTTCAAGTAGGAAGAACCGGAGTTGTTACTCCGGTCGCAGAATTGGAGCCGGTTGTTGTTGCCGGTTCAACAATCAGTCGAGCAACATTGCACAATAATGATTTTATAACCGCCCTTGATATTCGTATCGGCGATACCGTCTATGTGGAAAAGGGAGGAGACGTTATACCTAAAGTATCGGGATTTATTCCTGAAAAAAGACCTGAAAATTCTTCGCAATTTATATTTACTGCCACTTGTCCATGTCCTATTAAAAGTACACTTGTCCGACCTGAGGGTGAAGCGAATTATTACTGTGATCACTCGGAATGTCCTTGGCAATTAAAACGTCGTTTAACACATTTTGCATCGCGTGATGCTATGAATATAGAGGGTCTGGGAGAAAAAGTTGTTGATAGATTTGTAGAATTATCCCTATTACGCTCCATTGCCGATATTTATGATTTACATTTACATAAAAATACTGTATTTCCTACCTTAGAACGATGGGGTGAAAAAAGTACGGTGAATTTACTTGCTGCTATTGAAGAAAGTAAAAAACAACCTTTTTCAAAAGTGTTATTTTCTTTAGGGATTCGTTTTGTAGGAGAGGGTGTTGCAAAAATATTGACACGATATTTTCATACTATTGATCAATTAAAAAACGCTACTGTTGAACAACTTATTCAAGTGCCGGAAATTGGTGAACGCATTGCGCAATCGGTCATAGAACATTTGAATGATGAGTCGGAGTGGACAATTATTGAACGTATGAAAGCCAATGGTGTTCGCTTTGAAACCGTTGAATCGGATATGGCAACACTTAATACAACATTGCAGGGAAAAACATTTGTTTTAACAGGTGAATTAGTCTCAATGACGCGCAATCAAGCCGGTGATGAAATTGCACAACGTGGCGGTAAAGTTTCCGGAAGCGTGAGTAAAAAGACACATTATCTTGTTGCAGGAGAAAATGCCGGCAGTAAATTAACCAAAGCCCAAGAATTGGGTGTAACAATACTTACGGAACAAGAATTTTTATTATTACTTGCAGAATAATTTTTTCATAATCTTTTATATACGATATATGGCAGAGCATAATTCACGTGGTTTTATTGGCAATAGTATTATGGCATGTGGCGTTGTTTTAGCTGCATTTATTGTCAGTAATGCTTGGAAAACCACAAATATTCAGCAAAATCAAACTATTTCCGTTACGGGATCTGCAAAACGTTCCATAGTATCGGACTTAGCAGTTTTACGAGGTTCCGTGACTGCGTATGGAGCAACAAATGCAGAGGCATTTCAGAATTTAAAGTATCAAAAAAAATCATTATTGTTATATTTGGCTGGGAAAGGATTTCCTGAAGATAAAGTACGATATTCCTCTGTGAATTTTTATCCAATTTTTGATATTTTACAAAATGGAATGCAATCCAATACTGTTAGAGGATATAATTGTGTGCAGAACATTGAGGTAGAGTCACAAGATGTCTATAAAATTAATCAATTGTCTGTGGATATAGGAAGCATTGCAGAACAAGGGGTGAGTTATACTCCTGACCCTACCTTGTATTATTATACGAAACTTGCAAATCTGAAAATTGAAATTCAAGCGGAAGCAGCAAAAGATGCAAAAAATCGTGCCGAACGGATTGCTAAGGCCACTGAACGCGAACTCGGTCCATTGCGTTCTGCTCGAATGGGGGTAATCCAAATAACGGCAAAAAATTCTCATGAAGAAATTAATGATTATGGAATTAACGATGTAACTTCTTTAGAAAAAGAAATTACAGCTGTTGTGAGCGGCACTTTCGGAATAGAGTAAAATAAGAATATAAAAGAAAAAAGAAGATTATTCGATGAAACGGATAATCCTCTTTTGTATAAAACGAACATTAGTTATGGAATAAGCGTCCGGTTATTTTCCGGTCTTCTGATGACAATAACTGTAATATCATCATGCTGCTTGGCTTTACCAATAAATAATTTCACATCTTGAATAATAGCATTTAATAAAGTGGGTGCAGTACCGGCATAGCGTTGAATAGCAGAGATGAAATTATCCATGCCATATTCCATTTTTTCAGAATTCATAGCTTCGACAACACCATCGGTATAGAGTACAATTGCATCGCCTTCAGATAAATCTATGACGGTATCGCGTGCTGATTTATCAAAGACATTACCCTTATCTAAACCAAGCGCAAGCCCTCGTGATTCAAGAGTAGAAGTAGTGCCATTATGTGCAGTCCGCACAACAATCGGATTGTGTCCTGCCTGTGCATACGTAAATTGCATGGAACGAATATCTAACACACCATAAATCATAGAGATAAATTTACCTCGCTCCATTGTCTCGAAGAGTAAGCGATTTACTCTTTTTAATACTTCGGCAGGGGAAAAAGATTCATGAATTTGCGAAACAATAACACCCTTTGCCAAAGTAATATAAAAGGCAGCGGACATCCCTTTACCGGAAACATCCGCTATTAAAATGCCAAGTTGATGTTCATTCAGTGGAAAAAAATCATAATAATCACCGCCGACATCAAATGCCGGCAGACAATATGCTGCTATATCAATGGAAGGATATTGTGGCATTTTCGATGGCAAAAGTCTTTGCTGAACAACCTTGGCAGCAGCTACTTCATCACGCATTCTTTGCTCATCTTCAAAGCGAATGAGATAATCGGGTTTGTAATCTTCTTCCTCGACTTTTTCTGGTGTGCGGATAAATGCCAAAACGGATACTCCGGCAAAAAATATCCACAATATTACCCAAATATATATGAGTGACTCATGTGATTGGGCTGCGGGAAGAAACATTAATGATGAGGCAATTAATTGTGCAATCATCACTGCCAATAAATCACCAATCATTAATGTCCCGAAAGTAATAATACCTGTAATAAAAGCTTCACCATACGATAGTATGCCTATATCTCCCTGCAATGAGGAAATGGAAACGGTATATAAACAGGTTAAAATCATAGCAGCAAGATATTTGAAACGATGAGGGAATCGCAATAAACCTAATGTTATACCCGGTAAAGAAATAACCAAACCCGTAATTGGAATAAAAAGTAATATTGTTACATTCACAAAACCAAGATTACCCATCATCATTACTAATCCACCCTGAAATCCTTCGGAACTATATAAACGGTCAATACCAAGTTTCTCTGCCATTAAAAATGTAAGTGGAAATAATGTCGTAGATAATGTACCTGCGGCAATACCTATAATTGAGGATCTGCCTATATAATAAGAATTCCAGGGTTTCTGGGTAAGGCGCAACAATGTGTAAAATTTTTCGGGTATAGTTTTTTGTGCCAAAGCAACGAGACCGCTTAATGGAATTGCTCCCATTAAAAAACCCAAAAATATAAAATTAAAAAATACTAGAAAGATAATTTCAATTAATGATAAAGAAGGTATTACTGCTGTTTGTGCAAAGACAAAATAGCATGTAATTGAAACAGAAGCCCATAATAATACCCATAAATTAACAATTCTGTTACGCAATTGGAAAATAAAGACAATAATCATCGAAATCAATGAAAGAGATACAATTCCTGTACATATATACCTAAGTATCTCTGTGATAGATTCTATGAGTGTTTGAGGGTGGGGTGTTGCTCCTATTTCATAAAGAATAGACCATGAACCATGCCACATTTTGTTTTTTTCAGTTTGATCCGGTGGTGTCAGAGTAATTTCTGCTTTGACACGATGATATTGTTTACGCTCCAATCCTGCCCAATACGACATTGTTCTGTCTATTTGAGAAACTGAATCGCGTAACCATTGAGGAGAATGTTTTTTTATTCGTTCGGGTAATAACTTTTGGAATTGTGCCAATGCAGTTGCCGAATCAGCATTAATGTCAATAGTCGGTAAACCGCAGGAATATTCGAGTAATGTTCCATCCATAGCAATGAGTGCTGAAAAGAGGAGTGTTCTTTCTACCCGTGAGCGTGAGCGTTCACCTAAGGCACTATTACCAAGCGAGAAGTTAATGTTCTTATCACGGTAGTCACGACGACGCACATTGATCCTATAGGAAACAGTCGCTATTTGTTGTTTATTGAAATATTCGCGTGCTTCGGCGGTTCCTAATTTCTCACAGAGTGCATCCGTTAATGTCTGATCAATAACAGGGCTATAAATATACGTTAATGAATCTTTAGGGATGCCCAACTCTTTGATAAGAGAATCGGCAGTGTGTTTGTAACGGTTTTTCAAGGATGGCTCATTCGGTGAAATTCGCCAATAGCGTTGTAATGAAAAGTAACAGATAATCGAAATAATACTTATGCCTATAAGTGCATAGAGTGTTGTCGGTTTGGATGGTCGTATTGGTATCATATTAGTCTAAAGTTGTACGCAAAAGTATTGCACCTTTGCCAATAACGCAAATTCTCGGTCATTTTCGCCGTAAAATTACCTATTTTTGCGACTGTAATTCGCAAAAAAATGCTGTTTGCGCGATAGTATCGGTCATTTTTACCGATTGTTCTACACAAAAAATTATGAAGTCTATTGTTAAAATTGTAAGTGCGATTGGCATTATCGGAGCAGTTATTTGGTTTGGGGGCACCATCATAAGGTATGCCATTGCTTATGATGTGTTCATTCCGGGTACACTTGTTCAAAAGCCCGATTTTACTCCTGAAATGCTTGCACATACTGTTCGTATTTATACCCTTACAGCATTTTATACGCTCTTTGGTTATGGTGCAACGGTATTGGGCATTGTTGTTTATGCCGCACAATCGTATTCAATGTTCCGTCAAAAAGGTTGGATGTTCATGGTATTGCTTCTGTTCATTCTTGCCATGCCGGCGGAAATTTACTTGTTATTAACAGACATAGACCTCGTTAGGGCATTGCAGTCATCAGCAGACACGACTCTCTCCGCTCCTACAATGATTAAAATATTTTTGAGTAGATTTTCTCCCGACAGTATTGCCAACCAAGCGAGTACCTTGACCATTTTTGCTTATTTGACAGGGCTTATTCTTCTGGTATTCAAGCCATTGGATTCCCAATCTGTAACACAATGAAATATGAATATACAACACGTTCTTGATGATATGGTAGAGTTAGCTCGCGCATTGGGCTATGTTGTTCGACGAGAAAAAGGGGCATTTAAAGGGGGAGCATGTCTTTTGCACAATCAAAAAATTATTCTCCTTAATAAGCATGTTCCTGCTGAAACTCTTTCAATTACTATGGCACGTATCTTAGCAATGCATGACTTAGATGGCTTGGTAATGAAACCGGCAATTCGTTCTGCAATAAAAAGGGAAGCACAGTCAATTTCAAGCAAGAATAATAGTGATTAGACCATTCTTTCTTGTGTTATCAGATACTAATTCAATGATAATACTGAGGAAAAAGCGCTTTATTTGCAGTATATTTGTACTTGGTTGCTGAGTAATACAAGAAAAAATCATAATGTAATACGATTTTTACGAGATATAACAGTTCTTTTTTGTTACATTAATTGGAGTTCTTTCATGAAGAATTTTTACAAAGTATGTATGTGCCTTATGGCATTATGTGTGGCAGGTACAAATGCACAAGCACAAACTCCCGCATCGGATGAGCCGAAGCCATCTGTGGTTCTGGGCTTAGGTGGTGGTTTCGCATTCGCTGTCAATGAAGTCAAAGGCGAAGACCGCCAGATGACATTTGAGTTGAGAGCTAATGCCCTTTATCGTTATGGCTTAGGGCGTTACCTTGCTCCCGAATTCGGCTTCAGCTATGTGACTCTTGGTGTCAGCGACCCCGCTGCTGTCTATGATGGTTATAAGTCCACTTTGATTGCCCCCGATCTTCGTTTGCGCTTTTATCCAACAGGAAATCAAGAAACATGGGCGCCTTTTGTCTATGGCGGTGTGGGGCTTCATCTCTTCGACAATACAACTCCTTCCGTGAACCGACTCCCTAATCCTGATGACATCTCCGGCGCAGGACTTCACTTCCCATTTGGTATTGGTCTTACTCACAATTTCAATCGCTCCATAGGCATTAATCTTGCTGTCGGAGGTAATGGGTCTTTGAATGACAAAATGAATGCTGTGATTGACGGAACCAATGACGGTTATTGGAACGGTATTTTGTCATTTACTCTTGCACTTGACAATGGTGAAGGCGATACCGACGGCGATGGACTCACAGATAATGAAGAGCGTAAAATCGGTACCGATCCTAATAATCCCGATACCGATGGCGATGGACTTTCCGATGGCAAAGAAGTGGACAAATACGAAACCAATCCGCTTAACTCCGACACCGACGGCGATGGCTTAAAAGACGGACAAGAAGTCAATGAAACTGACACCGATCCCAAAAAAGCCGATACAGACGGCGATGGCTTAACCGATGGCGATGAAGTAAACAAAGTAAAATCCGACCCCAATAAAGCTGACACCGACGGCGATAGTCTCAATGATGGCGAAGAAGTCAAAAACTACAAAACCGATCCATTGAAAACCGACACCGATGGTGATACGCTCACTGATGGCGATGAAGTCAAAAAACACAAAACAGACCCACTCAATAAAGACACCGACCAAGACGGGCTCTATGACAATGTGGAAATCAACACTTCAAAAACCAATCCGACCAACCCCGACAGCGATGGCGACACATTGCGCGACGGAGAAGAAGTCAATACATACAAAACCAACCCGAACAACCCCGACACCGATGGCGGTTCAGTGGCTGACGGCGTGGAAGTAAAACGAGGCACAAACCCACTTGACGCTAATGATGATGTTGAGAAGAAAAAACAACTCGTCGAACAAGTAGGCCGCGCTATGGTTCTTGAAGGCGTTGTCTTTGAAACAGGCAAATCACGTCTCTTGCCCGAATCTGAGCAAATCCTCACAAAAGCACTCGAAGGACTTCTCGAAAACCCCGAAGTGGAAGTAATGATCAGCGGTCATACTGACAATGTAGGACGTCGTGAGAAAAACATGAAACTCTCGGCTGATCGTGCCGAATCTGTAAAAGCATGGTTAGTAGGACGTGGAGTAAAAGCATCACGCATTACAACCAAAGGCTTCGGACCGGATTCACCGATAGCTCCGAACGATACCGATGAAGGCAAACAGAAAAACCGTCGTATTGAGTTCACAAGAACAAAATAATACTCGGCTCATAGTCTTAACGAAAAAGGTCGTCGTTTTCACGGCGACCTTTTTTTATGTCTTGGCCAATGTGCATCATTAGCAGATTTATATTTCCCTAAAGCCACTACAGCCATTCATGGTTTAAGATTAAGCTTCTTGAATTATTTCCTTATGTATCCATTGCTCATCCTCTGCGATGATATGAGACTTCCTTGTTCATACAACATCTTTCCTTCATGAATGATAGTATCCTGTTGCTGCTTTTTCGGCATTTTTCCTATCCATAAAGAAATGTTGCTTCTGTTGATAGACTTCCCTCAATACATATACCTAATCACTCTGCCAATCATTCAGGAACAATAGCTGCACAATCAATTGCCTTGACCAACCATCTACCCCCAAAAACTACGCGGCTGCCATCCCCATATCGTCAGCCAAAACCAATACCGGCATATAACCCACATACATAGCTGCCTATATCTCACAGCCATTGTTCTACCATAGCACGAACTGTGATGCTAAGGGTATCATCGCCGCAGTGATACCACCATCATCAGCCCCAATAGCAATGTCTTTGACCATAATGCACCCGAAACAAGAATTTGATTGTCTTATATCTGTATTGAGCATAGTTTCACCACCATCTTTGTTGTTTTTCTACGTAACAAGGGTCAAGTTCTATATAACAAGGGTCAAGTTCTATATAACAAGGGTCAAGTTCTATATAACAAGGGTCAAGTTCTATATAACAAGGGTCAAGTTCTATATAACAAGAGCTAAGATCTATATGACAAGGGGCAAGTTCTACATGACAAGAGCCAAAATCTATATAACAAGAGTCAAGTTTTATATGACAATAATCAAAATCTATATGACAAGAATCAAGATTAAAGCAACAAAAGCCAAGTTTTATACAAAACGAGGATAAAAATGAGTAAAAAGGGTGTAAAAATGAGTAAAAAGAGCTTTTGTTGATGATTTTTACTCTTTTGATGGTGCTGCGTACTCTTTTGATGGTGCTGCATACGCACTTTCTGGTGTTGCGTACGCTTTT
>DDTD01000100.1:30560-31056 GCA_002344005.1 Ignavibacteria bacterium UBA2373
GCTTTTGATGGTGCTGCATACGCTTTTGATGGTGCTACATACGCTTTTGATGGTGCTGCGTACTCTTTTGATGGTGATTCTTTCTGTTTAGTTGATGATAAAATTAGCTCCGAAGGAGCGATATGTTCATAGAGAATGAAGCCGTCGAAAATATCCGCAGTTCCGCCGGAGCGGTATGGTCATAGTGAATGTCATCCCGTTGGGATTATGTTTTGTTATGGACTTGTTTCTATTATTATGACATCCCTTCGGGATTTTGTTGGACGTGGTTTTTGTGTTGTTTATCCACCCCGTCCTTCGGACACCCCTCAAAAGGGGAATTTTAGATGTATGTTTGTTTTTGTTGGATGTGTGTGGTTTTTGGTTGATGATGAAATTAGCTCCGAAGGAGCGATATGATAATAGACAATGAAGCCGTCGAAAATATCCGCAGCTCCGCCGGAGCGGTATATTGATTTTTTATGTCATCCCTTTGGGATTATGTTTTGTTATGGAC
>DDTD01000100.1:31106-61426 GCA_002344005.1 Ignavibacteria bacterium UBA2373
TCCTTCGGACACCCCTCAAAAGGGAAATTTTGGATGTGTGTTTGTTTTTGTTGGATGTGTGTGGTTTTTGGTTGATGATGGAATTAGCTCCGCCGGAGCGATATGATAATAGACAATGAAGCCGTCGAAAATATCCGCAGTTCCGCCGGAGCGGTATGGTCATAGTGAATTTCATCCCGTTGGGATTATGTTTTGTTATGGACTTGTTTCTATTATTATGACATCCCTTCGGGATTTTGTTGGACGTGGTTTTTGTGTTGTTTATCCACCCCGTCCTTCGGACACCCCTCAAAAGGGGAATTTTAGATGTGTGTGGTTTTTGGTTGATGATGGAATTAGCTCCGCCGGAGCGATATATTCATAGACAATGAAGCAAAAGGAAGTATCCGCAGCTCCGCCGGAGCGGTATATTGATTGTCTATGTCATCCCATTGCGATTATGGTGGATGTGGGTATGGTTGGAATGCTTTATATGATGGGGGAGTAAAGTGATTGATTACATACTTTTTTGATATTTCATAGTCAGCCATGTAATAAGGGGAGATTTACTTGTCACGCAATAGATATAGTGAGTACAATCGTACAATGATAATGAGGCATGAATGAAATATCCTTGTATGCTTTATTGCATGGGATAGGAGCATAAAGAAAAAGGACAATATTGCGATTGTCCTTATCTATAGTTTATGTTTATTGATTGCCGAGAGTGTATTCATAGTCGGGGATAATGTCGCCGCGCATGATTTTGCGGAGTTTGCCTTGAGCTAAGGTTTTGCGGACGGCTGAGAGTCGGTCGAAGAAGTAAATACCGTTGAGGTGGTCAATTTCGTGCTGCAATACTCGTGCGAGGATGCCTTCGGCTTCTATGATTTGTTCGTTCATATTTTTGTCGAAGTATTTTACTCTGACTGCGTCGGGTCTGAATACTTTGTCACGGAATTTGGGCACGCTAAGGCATCCTTCTTCATAGTCAATGAGGTCTTCGGAGTATTTTTCTATGATTGGATTGATAAAAACTGTCGGTGGAATTTGAGGTGGTGTTTCATCTTCAGGATCAGTGATGTCCACGACGATGATAGAGCGTTTATCTCCAACTTGGTTTGCTGCCAGACCAATGCCGTATGCTTGTGTCATTGTTTCGAACATGTTGGAAATGAATTGCTGAGTTTCATCATTCATTTGATTGACGGGCTGTGTTTTTTCACGAAGTATGGTGTGATTGTATAAGTAAACGGGTAATATCATAGTAGTAAGAGAAAAAAATGTGAAAAAGTGTGTTTATGATTGAGTGTTGTGTTGATTGACGATTGAGATGATTTGTTTTATGTCTGTGATGTCATAGTCTGCATTAACTTCACCGGCGCCGAAGGCTTCTCCGTAGCGTGCAAATCCTGTAATCATGCCAACATTTTTTGCTCCGACCATATCGCGTTCCGCCCAATCGCCGATCATGATAGCTTCATGTGGTTGCACTTGTAATTTTTCTAAGGCAAGAAGAAAAGGTTTGGGGCTTGGTTTTCTTTCGCCTGTGTCATCGAAGGTGACAACGACATCGAAAATGTGATGGAAATTAATGTAACAAAGCCGTAACCATGCCTCACGAGCCGGAGCATCGGATAAAACAGCTAACTTTATTCCCATTTTGACGAGGTGCATGATGGTTGCCGTCACATGTGGAAAGGGTTTGAGTGCGGCTTCTCTTGCTCTACGATAGGCAATGATGCCGGCAGACAGCATTCTATGGTCCACATAGCCAAGGGTATCTTGGAGTAATTTGTCGAAGACTTGTTGGTATTCCCATCCGAGTTCTTCGTAGATTTTGTCAATGCGAGATTTTATTTGTTCATGGGTGAGGTTCATGCCGGCATCCATCATAGCCCCGATTGCGGCATCAATGGCATGACGTTTCATTGCGACGAAGTCCACGAGGGTATTATCTAAGTCGAATATTATTGCTTTAATCATGGGTCTGGTCATTAGAATGACGAAAAATCCTCATAAAAAAACCGTAGTTTCGCATTCGAGGTTTGGATATTTTCACAAAAATAAGTTAAAGATGAGAAAGGAAAGTTGAGAATGGCGGTTTATCATAGCGCAGAACAGGCGATGGACTTGTTGCGTTCTAATCATAGGGTGTTTGTTCATAGTGTGGCAGCTGCCCCACAGTTATTGCTTAGGACGATGGTGAATCGTGCTTCTTCATTGTCAGGTGTTGAGATTATTCACTTGCATACGGAGGGGACAGCAGAGTATGCTTTGCCGGAATATGAGGAGTCATTTCGTGTGAATGCTTTGTTTGTGGGGGCGAATGTGCGCAAGGCAATTCAAAGCGGTCATGCTGATTTTACACCAGTGTTTTTGAGTGAGATTCCTGCATTGTTTCGTAATAAGATATTGCCATTGGATGTTGCATTGATTTCTGTGTCGCCGCCGGATAAGCATGGTTTTTGTTCTTTGGGTACATCTGTTGATGTGACGAGAGCAGCCGTTCAGTCAGCTCGTTATGTTATTGCACAGGTTAATTCTTTTGTTCCTCGCACTCATGGGGATAGTTTTATTCATGTAAAGCATATTGATATGATGGTGGAGCATCATGAGCCATTGCCTGTGCTTGATGCAGCCCCTTTGAGCGATAATGAGAAAAAAATAGGTGAATATGTTGCTTCTTTGGTGGATGATGGAGCTACTTTACAAATGGGTATCGGCGCAATTCCGGATGCAGTGCTTGCATCATTGGGTAATCATCGTGAACTTGGTATTCATACGGAGATGTTTTCTGACAGAGTGATTGATTTGGTTGAAAGGGGTGTTATTACGGGACAACATAAAAGGAAATATAAGGGTAAAATAGTATCGGGTTTTGTGTTCGGTTCTCAACGTTTATATGATTTTGTGGATGATAATCCTGAGATTGCGATGTTGGATATTGGTTATGTGAATGATACAAGTGTGATACGACAAAATCCGAAGGTGACGGCAATTAATTCTGCCATTGAGGTGGATATTACAGGTCAAGTATGTGCTGATTCCATTGGTTGTAAGATTTATTCTGGTGTCGGCGGTCAGATGGATTTTATTCGCGGGGCATCATTGTCTGAGGGAGGAAAGCCGATTATTGCATTGCCTTCAACCACATCGAAGGGTTTATCGCGTATTGTGAATGTGTTGAAGCAGGGAGCGGGTGTTGTGACTACCAGATCGCATGTACATTATATTGTGACTGAATATGGTATTGCATATTTATATGGTAAATCCTTGCGTGAAAGGGCGGAACGTCTTATTGCCATAGCTCATCCTAATCATCGCGAAGAACTTGCTCGGCAGACCTTCGAGATGTATGGTTGGAATATTTCCTAATGTAATATATTGAAAAGTAATTATTATGACAAAATCATCAAGAGCAGATATTTTATTGCTTCTCATAGCATTAATTTGGGCAGCAACATTTATTGTCATTAAATATGCCTTAGATGATGTGCCTCCGTTTTTGTTCACGGGATTGCGTTTTTTATTGGCAAGTGGTGTGGGATTACTTCTATGGGGTAAATATCTGCGTTCATTGACAGTAAAAGATATACAACAGGGGACGATATTGGGTATAGTATTCGGTATTGGCTTTTTATTGCAAACATGGGGCTTGCAATATACGACGATAGCCAAGAGTTCATTTATTACAGGTTCTATGGTGATATTTACGCCGATTGTATATTATTTGATTGAGCGTCGTCCGGTGACATTAATGCAAAAAATAGGCGTTCTTGTCGTCACATTAGGATTATGGATATTTACAGACCCTAATTTTTCATCGGTAAATAAAGGTGATATTGCCACATTAATTTGTGCAGTCCTTTGGGGCGTGTATATTACATTGACGGATGTTTATACTACTAATCGTGAGGATATTTTAGAACATTCTGCACGATTAACATTATTGCAATTTATCAGTACTTGTATTATTTCAAGTATCGCATATTTGTTGTATGAACATACTTCGATGGATAATTTTCAACAATTATTGCACACTAGTTTCACTGCTCCCCATGCCATTGTTGCGATATTTTATACTGCTTTTTTGGGTTCGGTGATTGCCACCTATATTCAGACCCGTTGGCAAAGGGATTCTTCTCCGGTAAAAGCAGCATTAATTTTTTCCTTAGAGCCGATAATTGCGAGTATTTTGGCATATCTGTATATCAGTGAGCAATTCGGGTGGCGAGAATTTATGGGCGGTTCCATAGTCTTATTGGGTGTATTGATGGGTGAAATAGGGGAAAACGTTTACAATGCCTTGAAAGGGAAAAGAAAATAATAAAAAAGAGCAAGCGGTTATTAACCACTTGCTCTTCTGTATAAATTTTACATAATTATGTCATAGCTTTTGTCGCGTAAGAAATAATCCTTTATCAATTTTTAAGAAAAATTCTTGATAAAATTTCATATCATCCACTTCATTGACTTGCATAGGATCACCGAAATTATCTAATATTTTTGCGGTAAAACTTGCCCGAACACGAATTTTTTTTCCAAATTCTTCAACATAGACAGTTGCTTCTACTGTTTTGAATTTTTCAAATCGTTGGGGTTGTTCCGTTGTTGTACGAGTGCGCTCACGAGTATTGTTTCTGCCTCCCATAGCACGGAAAATACTTTCCCAAAAATCATCTGATGCAGAAGAAGTTGTGGTCGTTGTCCGTGTTGATGAAGTGCCATTAGTTATTTGTGTTTCTTTGATTGCAGACAATAAACCCAAATCAACAACTGCATTCTTGACAGTAAATCCGTCATCTTGCAATACGCTCAACACTGATTTCATAGCGGTTTTTACATCGGTCGAATCAAATTCCCTTTGTTGATATTGCCTTTTTTGTAATTGTGTTTGGTCTGCCGGTCGAGGTGGTGGCGTTCTTTGTTGATCAATTACCAAACATCCCGAAAGAAACAGCGATAATCCAAGAATCGAAAACAGAATTGTTTTCATGCAATTTCCTTTCGATAATTAGAATTTACTTTGATGATAGCTGAACGTATCTACTTTGTCATTTGCATCAAATTTAATCACTACAGTTAATGTTCTTTGTGTTTGAGAAGATGCCCCCGAACGCTGCGAGCCTGCTGCTAAAAAAAGAAACCATCCCATATTACTTTGGTCATACGATACTTCGGTTGCAATTTTGTCATAGACCCATGTTTCTCTGCCATTATCATCACGGGTGGTGATATTGGGTGATCCTAATGCCTCGGCAACCTCCGCGCCGGATATACCTTTTTTAATAAATCGTTTTACATTTCCTGCGGTTATTTCTCTTTCTGCGGTTGAGCCTAAATTTTCTCTGTGTTCGCGTGCTGAAATACATGCAAATAATGTTGTGCCGCAAAAAAGTGCTGCAAGAGCAAGTGCCACGTGACGTTTCATAAGTGTTTTCTCCGAATTGTGGAAGAATAAATGAAAAAATATAAACTGTTATTATAGCCCATAATGGTAGATTATTGGTCAGAACATCCAAGAAACGCCTATACCAATGCTTAATATATCTGTTTTTACCGATGACGAAACAAATTCGCTCTTATCGTCAATAATTTTTGCTTTTGATAAAGATTGTTGTTCACCTAACAAATAGCGGGCATATATATCTAATAATAATGCCGAATGTGATGACGGTAATTCAACAAAATCTACTAATCGAAATTGTAATCCTGCTCCAATACCATACATCCATATAATATCGGTTTCAGAATTGCTTACGCGAGAATTACCGTATTGTCTTAATTCTGAGCTTGAACTATATATCGAAGCACCGCCCGATACTTCTATGTACGGAAAGAGAAAATGAGTTATTTGTGGTTGAAATCTTGTATGAAACAATATTGGAACCATCGTGGTGGATGTTTCGAGAGTGTCATTTACTCTCAAACCCAATATTGTTCTCGGTAATGTTTTTTCATCGCCACCGAAAAATAAAAAATCTACATTCATTCCCACAGTCAATGGTATAGGATTAAAATAGTATCCACCTTTTAATCCAAATCCAAATGAGTTATTTTCCGAAAATTCTTGAAATGAACCATGCTGCGGATTGCCTGTCGTAAATGAAAGTCCAGCATAACCCGCAAGCGGTTGCTTAATTAAATCTTTTGCTGCTTGAATATCTTTATCGGTTTGACTTTTTTGTACATCATTTTCCAATGACTGTGCTAATACTGATAATGAAATACACAGAAAAAAAGAGAATAGAGTGAGTATATGTTTCATAGCTATATCTCAATAAAATAAATAAGATTAAACTTGTAATGCTCGAATTGCTTGTATGCGAGTAAGCACCGGAGGATGCGAATAGTTTAAAAATACATGCAATGGATGCGGAGTTAAATTCGATAAATTATTCGCAGAAAGCCGTTTTAATGCCTGTATCATTGATTGAGCATTGTGGGTTGTTCGCACTGCATAGCTGTCTGCCTCAAATTCATTTTTCCGAGAAAACATATTAAACAATATTCCCAATATCTCACTCATCGGACTATACATCAAACTAAAAAATACAATGCTCGCATAGATAGACGTTTGTTCTATGTAAAACGCTGCACTCAGCTCTGAATTATTCATAAATAATGACAACATAAAAAATAAAATGCCTGATTGGAGAAATGACAGCACCATAGATTGCACAATATGTTTATGTTTATAGTGCCCAACTTCATGTGCTAAAATTGCTACCAATTCATCCGTAGTATGATTTTGAACTAAAGTATCATAAAGGGCTATGCGCTTATTCTTACCGAATCCCGTAAAAAAAGCATTTGATTTATTGGATCTCTTCGAACCATCAATAATATAGATGCCTGTCAGCGGAAAATTAACCGATTGCGCATAATGTAATAAAGCATTTTTTAATTCACCTTCTTCGATTGGTGTGAATTTATTGAATAATGGCATAATCAAGGTGGGGGCAAGAAATTGAGCTATAAGAGTAAACACCGTCACCCCACACCAGCACCAAAGCCAAGCCAAAGTGCCCGCAGACTCAAAAAACCACAAAATGCATGTCAAAAGTGGAACTCCGATGATAATCCCCAAGAGCAAACCCTTCAAACGATCTGCAAAAAATGTGAGCAATGTTGTTTTGTTAAAACCAAATTTCTCTTCAATAACAAAGGTATGATACAAAGAAAAGGGGAGTGAAATCACAGAATTTGCCAGCATTAACGAGGCAATGAAGATAAGACCGGTAACGATTTCGCCATAACCATAACTCCGAGCAAAAGTATCAACTGTGGCAAATCCGCCCAGCAACCAAAACAGCAATAAACCGACAAAACTTACCGTGCCGGACAAAAGCCCAAATCGAGTATGTACCCGCGTATATTCCTGCGAGCGTGAATATGCTTCGGCATCGAAGGTGTCGCTAAATTCTTGAGGCACTTTGGGTTCCAATGCTTTCATATTCAATATGCTCACTACTGTATCGAAGAGAAAAGTTGCCACCATCGCGGCAAGAATAAAGACAAAATATGGATTCATAACACTCTTGATTGGTTTAACGTTGTGCAAATTTACGCTTTCAATGACTATTTGTTTCTACGTGTGAATAACTCTCCGAGACTTTCTACTCCATTCTCATAACAAATATGAGGCAATTGTGTTTCATCACCTTACCCATGCTTTTTATGGAAACACATAAAAAAAAACGCCCATGAGAACTCATGAGCGTTGTGTGTAACTTCGATAAATCGTTAGAGCTTATTCGTGCAGGATAACAAATCGCAGTATCTGATTTCCTGCTTTGAGATAATAGTGACCATTTGCCAAATGTGACGTGTTTATTTCCAACACTTGCTGTGCAGGATATATGGCAATCTCTTCGCCAAGCATAGAAAGAAGAGAAATGCTTTCCGGGAGGGATTGGGCAAATGTAATATGAAGAACTTTGTCCGCAGGTTGGGGATATACTGATGTCATTGCTTCATTGTGTTCTGCAATATTGCTCAAGCAATTATTAGTTTTGAAAAATGTGGGTTGCATCATGGTGACAAATGCTCCGACACCATCAGGGCATCGTCCCAGAGAGATATCCGCTTCTTGGGCTTCAAAAACCACGCTGTCTAAAGTTATTCCTTCGCCTGTACGAAGCAAAATTGTTTCGCCGCTTGCTGATAATTTGAAATTCACATGGATATATTCATCCGTTGTTTTGTTCTCATCAGCCCATACAGCAAGATACCCTTTTGCCGGAATTATACTCTTGGCAGGAAAAGTGAATTTTGTGGGTTTATTGATGTCATCACTGAGTGTGAAGCCGGCAAGGTCAATATCTGATGTTGTATTGTTGAACAATTCTATCCAATCGGCATACTCATCTTGTTCATTTTGCGCTCCCGCGCTGTTGGATGCCAAAAATTCATTCACAACAACATCGCCTTTTATTGCGCTGCCGGTTTTGGCTTTTGCCATAAAATATTCCTTACTGCTGCGTGAAGGTACATATCTGCCTGTTGCCTCATTTGCTGCATAGACATAATAATGTACAATATTATCTTTCATCACAAATTCACATCCATACTGACCATCATTGGCTGTGCCATCATTATGTGCGCCATCATCATACATAGGAATTGTCTCAAAATGCGAATATTCGTTAAATCGTAGATTCAATTCGACTTTTTTTACGGCATCATTACTTATTGTCGTGACTTTCACATTTACTGTACTCTGCAATACCGGATTATTAATCGGTTCAATTATGACCGTTGGCGATGGAGCAAGAATTTCGGGTAATTGTTGCAGATAATTCACTCGAGCAGACATTAATTCTATAATGCCCGGCACTGCATAATTACCAATATTTACACCTGTGTTCATTGATGCCGAAAATTGTTCATCACTGTAAAATTTATGGGTGTCATTTTTCACTTCGTCATTTATCAGAGTACGTAATGTTTCTGCCATAACAATATATTGACCATTCCCAAATATTTCTTCCACTAATGTTTTGCAATGTGCCATATATCGCTTTTTCAAATCAGCGTCATTCATCACCGCTGATATTAATGTCCAGTATTTATCAGACGAATGGGCAGTGACGGATAAATTTTGCATGCCGGTTAATGATAATGTGCCCATACTTGTATTTGATGCACCTAAAAAGGGAAATCCGCCAAAGCACATATTGTAATCCCAGGGTATGACATTCCAATATTGCTCTCCATCACGATACAAATAATAATTCTGGGAAAATACTCCTGTGTAACTATCCAAATTAACCATTACAGTATTGATTGCAAGCATCCACAATATGCGCTCTATGTCCATCACACGAGTTATCGAACCCGGATTATTCGTTAATGAATCGCATAAAGTGATTAATTCTGCCCAGCCCGCATCCGATTTTATTTCATAGTACTTCATATAAGTGGTGCTGTCTTTTGTATCTAAGTACAAGAGATTACTTTTTGTTTGGGGGGTGGGCTTCACTGTGGGGCTGCAACTGAAAAAAGCTCCTTTGGATGAACCGTAACGACTCGAGCAAAATGATTTATTGATACTTTCAACATTGGAATATAACCCTAACGGCTTTTTATTGACTATTATCTTTGCAAAATTCGCTTTGGGTGCATCAATATAATTTTTCACTATCTGATAACTTAAAACTTCACGTATCATGGATGGGTCAGCAAAACAATTTGCCAATTTTAAGGTTTTGTAGCCCTGATATGTCTGGTTCTTATATTCATCCAATGCTATCGTAAATGGATTTTTTATATATGTCGAATCATAAGAACTATTGCCCTTGAATTTTACGCCCACACTATCGAATGATATGCCGTTAATGATTACTTTTTGTGCCATCGTGTAGCCGTCCGAGCCATGTTTCGCCGTGTCAAGACGATAATCCCAATTCTCAAAGCCAAATTCTATCTCTATTGTTTGAATTGTAGATATATCGTAGAAATTATCCTGACCTTGGGTTATTCCATAAGCTACGATGAACGCCACTATACTATATATTACAGTTATTTTCATGCTGTTTACTCTTGTTATTATTTATTTCACAAATTGCAGAATTGATTCTACCATAGTATCACTCCATATTTCCACCTTATACATCCCCGAAGGTAATTCGCTGATGTCTATGCGCTGTTGCGGAGTATAATTCATGCCAACGCTTGTTATTGTTCTGCCCAATAAATCCTTTATTACTATCTTCCATTTTTCAAACGGAGACTCGATAATAATAATGTCCTTTGCAGGATTGGGATATATACGTGCTTGTGAATTATTGACCGTTTCTGCCACCGTCGTCGCAATGCAATCGAGGCACTCATTAAAACATACAACAGGTAACACTGCATCGTTGCTTACGCTATGATTTCTTTTTCCTTCTTTGCCGCAATCAGCGCCGATTACCTCTGTGATACCGGAAGGAATTTGCGAATAAAATACATAATTATAAGTCGTATTTATCGGAGCATAATGCAATACTTCAAATATTTTACCATCGAAGCTGTGCATTTTCACGACTTTCCCATTGGATTGAATGCTGTCAAAAAACAATACCTTCACAATAGCATTTTTGTCAGGATTATATTTCAACATATTCACCTTAAATCTGGTCATTAATTCACTTGTTTTTGCATTGCCCGAATATTGAAGAGGACCTATATATATTGTGTCGCCAATCGTGGAATCGGCAATAAACCAACGATTATCATTAAATTCATAGCCCACTTGAGACGCTTCCGGCACTATCTCACTATCGTAAAATTGATCGCCGTTTAAAAATTTAAATTGATATACCGCATTTGAGATTACTTGATAAACTCCACTATATATAGTTGATGTGCCTTCTCTTTTGAGAGGTGCCGTGTTCGATTGCCAATTACCGCCCTCAAGACCCGCCGCCTCTTGAAAATCACCCGTCACATGCACACCTGTTGTGTTGACAGTAAATCCTTTCATGTCCACAGAAAATTTCACATATTGCTTATTGCTCGCCGCATTATTATTACCGCTTTGCACTATGTATAGTGTCGTGGTGGCAGTGCCCGACGTGATACGTACGCTCCCGATTCTCCCCGATAAACTTGTGTTTTGCGAAACGCTCACCATGATACTCCCCGATAAACCGCCCGCACCAGATTTATTGCTCACACCTATCCATGTATCGGAAGTTTGCGCACTCCATGCCGCCGATGAAGTAATTTCTGCCGATTGATTACCTTGGTCGGCACTAAAAAACATAGTATCAACAGCAGCTGCAACCATATCTGCACCATTTTGGCTCACACTAACAATCACCGTTGTCTGACCTGATTTCATGCTAATGCTACCCGTCCGAGCTTCGGATGATGCATTCTTATCCGCAGTGATAATCACCGAGCCATCGCCCGTGCCCGTGACCTTATCCATACTAATCCATGACAATTCCTCAGTCGCTGTCCAACTCCCCGCATTGCTCAACACAACCGTTTTCGATTCGCCCGAAGCCATAAAACTTATATTCGATGGTGCAACCGTGAATGCAGTGCCCGATGTCAATGTAACAGTCAATGTTTTAGCATCCCCATAGCAACCCGCACTATTTTTTTCCTTCACACTCACAGTGCCCGTGCCCGCAATTGCGCCCCACTTCACACTTATTGACTTGCTCCCATTGCCCGACACTATGCCACCGCCATCAATGCTCCACTCAAAAACCGAACCCTCGCCGCCCGTCACACTATACGATTGTGTGGACTCCGGCGCACTCGTCGAAGCACCCGCAATACCCGATGTTGACGGCTTATCATAAACCTCAACATACACCCCCGATGTGGCAGAACAACCACCATTACTTATCGTCACATAATACGTCGTGCTCTTTGTCGCTGTCAAAATTGGATTAGCAACATTCACATTGGAAAGCCCCTCACTCGGTGACCATGTATAACTATACTGACCTGTGCCAAAAGATTCAGCCATCAATTGCACCGATTCACCGACGCATACCTTACGCTTGCGGGATTTTGCCTGCACTGCCATATCATTATATACTTCACAATCTGTGTAATGCTGTGCCTGCGGTAAACCCGAAGGACCTCCGCCACCGCCACCACTCGAAATAGTTTTCGTAAACACGGTCGTACCTGCCGGTGTCACCTCATAAAACCTTGCAGCCAAAGCAATACAAATCAAGCTATTGCCATTAGCAAGCTGAACAGAATTACCCATATTCGTCGTTTTCCCATTGCCAACAATCCGCGAGCTGTAAGAAACCGGCTCGAAAGCTCTGCCCGCTGATTTCAAATACGTAAATCCCGACACAGGAGCTTTCACAAAATCCACCGTCGAATTAGAAGAAGTGCCACCATTATTAAAACAAGCCAACTGACCCGCATTCGGATGACCCGGCTCAACCCAATGTGCATCATGAGTAACATTAATCACCGCCGTCCCCGAAGTATTATATGCAGCAGGATTGCCCCAACGATACAAGATATCGCCACCCTTGCCCGAATTACCGCCCGTATGACCCGCCGCCTCTGCCGTCGTCGTGCTGTGATCAATCACATAAATCTCATTCAAAGCATGGGAACTAAAAGTAATTTGATCCAATACAGGATTATAGTCAAGACCATTCGCATGCATCCAATCTTTTGAAGTTTTGTAGTTTATGTTCAGCAGTTCGGGGCGGTCAGCAACATTCGATGCATAATTTGGTTTATTCGGATTTACGCTTTGGACTAAGTGGTCCCATGCCTTCCATTCCCACACCACTTCTCCCGTTGTCGCACCCGTCGGTTTCACCTCAACAATCTTATCGGGCCACATTTCTATAGACTGAGTACTTCCCATAGCACTTGCTTCCGATGCCGAACGACGCTCATAAGCAATCAATAACACATTACCATTCGGCATAGGGTGTATATCATGATGAGAACAATAATTAGCCGTCGAATATGTATAATTCCACAACAAAGTGCCGTCCCATGACACCTTTTGCACTTTACCGCAAATGGGTCCTCCCTGAAAAGAGTTACCCGAATTCACCACCGTCCGCAACACCGTTCCGCCCGGCAGCAAATAAGTCGAATAGCCCGTTCTATCGCCCGAATTAAATGTCCATGTTTTCACAACCTTATCATTGGTGTCCAACAATTCCGCCGTAGTACCATTCTGACGAGCATAAAAGTAATAACCGGATGCTTGCTGGGCATACATATCCAAACCAATCAACCCCAGCAATAAACCCAAAAAAACTGCAATCTTCACATTCATACCATCTCCCATGAAGTAATATTATCATTCCCTAACATTAACACTTTTGGCATACCCTTGTTACAAATCTAAATTTTATTCACCACAAACCAACACCAAACCTTCTCCTTTTCAGTAATGGCGCACGCATTCTGACGGCGCGAACGCCTTTTCAAACAATTATTGACAATTAACAATTGATAATTAACCCTGAACCATCACCAAAATATTCTCATCATGAACTCATTAAATTAAAATAAACAAGTATTGTTCAGTACAAGGGTAGGGCAGTTCGCAAGATCTGCCCTTTTTTGTTTTTATTTGAAAAATATAGTATATTGCGTAGGCATTTCTCATTTATGAATCAGGGGAATCATAAATGCATGGTACATACATACAACCTCCTAAGGGTTATAGGGCAGTTCGTAAGATCTGCCCTTTTTTGTTTTATTTGAAAAATGTAGTATATTGCATTTAAGTACAACATATGGCATTATGAATGAGGGGAGTCATAAGAGCTACGTGGTTATAGCAGGGCAGTTCGCAAGATCTGCCCTTTTTGTTTTATTTGAAAAATGTAGTATATTGCATCTGGTGAATAATACTATGAATCAGGGGAGTCATCGTATTAAATGGTACAACAGAGCAGGGCAGTTCGCCAGAACTGCCCTGATTTATTATATGGAGCATTATTCAAAAGAACAACTCATATTGTTTTTTGTCTATGAATGGCTTAATGGTTATGATGAGCTTTGGGAATCGGATGTTTTATTGTTGAGGAGTATTTTGCTGTTTCACCCATAGGAATCTTTCAATGTATTTTCCGAAAATGTCAAATTCAAGATTGACCATATCGCCAATGGCAAGGTCTGCAATTGTTGTGTGGGTATAGGTGTGGGGAATTATTGCCACTTTGAGTGTATTGAATCCACAATCTGCTACTGTTAAGCTGATGCCATTGATGCAGATTGAACCTGTATGGACAATAAGAGCCGCATATTGTGATGGAAATTGTATATGATATTCCCAGCTTGCCGATAGTTGTATTATATTGGTTACCGTTGCCGTACAATCTACATGCCCTTGTACGATATGTCCTCCGTATCGGGTAGAGCTAAGCATTGCACGCTCTAAATTTACTCTTGAACCAATGGTATATTGTCCCAAAGCCGTTTTGTTGAGCGTTTCTTCAATAGCTATTGCGCTGAAAGAATGTTGAGTAAATTCTATGACGGTAAGGCATACACCATTGACTGCGATGGAGTCATCAATAGCGATGTCTTCGAGTATGGTTTTGCATTGGAATGTAAATTTTTTTGCATCACTTATATATTCTATGGCTTGAATAGTGCCTATTTCTTCAATGAGTCCTGTGAACATAATATTTATCTGGGTCGTTGAACAATTTCAATAGATGTGATGGGATGAATTTCCCATGCAGTTTTTCTCCAATTTCTTTCTCTTCCGGGTTTAGTATTGTCAGCTTCGTCGGCATGTTCGGTATCATAAAACAACCATCCTTGGATTTTTACCCATCGTCCTTTGAAGTTCTTTCTTAGGGTTTTTGTTGACCAATCAATTCCTTTTTTTGCCATTATGAACCGAAAACGGGGTGTCACTTCTGCAATGAGGGGATTTTTGAACTCTGAAGCCATGGGGTCATCCGTTATTTCGATATGTGTGTCCCTATTATCATCGTCTGTGGCTTTACAATTACATGTTTCCACGCCGCCTTTGACCACTTCGGAGACATAACCGACAATTTCGACGGCTTGTCGGGGAGTCCATCGTTCGGAGTCTTCTCCATCTTTGAGTAAAGATTTAAGAGTAATATTTTTGACAAAATCGGATTCTTTTGGAAAATTATATCTGTTTTTCAAGAGATTTAATTCTTTTATGTCTTTTCTTTTTGCATTACCTTCTAATGGACAATTATTGTAATAATCGAGGTCATTTTCTTGATTATTGATTGTTTGTTCTGCTTGCTTTGATTCGGGTAATACTTTTTTTAGTGCTTGTTCATTGCATCCAAAGAATAAAAGTGCAATACATGCCGAGGAAATAATATAAATTTTTCTCATATATCAAAAGATTGTCCGATGGAAGGAAGAAAAAGTGATTTGCCTGCTTGTTCAAATCCTTGAATTGCTGCGTCATGGTCAATAGCAATCATATCGAAAGTGTCAAAGTGCATACCGATGATATTGCTACAGTTAATATATGATGCTGCCATTATGGCATCAATATAATCCATGGTGAAGTTATCGCCTAAAGGGAGTATTGCGGTATTGATAGAGAATTTTTTTGCGAGTATTTGCATATCAAGAGTGAGGGCAGTATCACCGGCATAATAGAGAGTAGATTCTTGATTTTGGATGACGAATCCCATGGGATTGCCACCATACGTGCCATCGGCAAAGCTGGAGGAATGTTGCGCTATGGTAGCGTGAACAGTTCCACTATCGAAAGAAAATTTTCCACCAATATTCATAGGATGAAGATTAGTAAGCCCTTGTGCTGCACACCATTGAATTATTTCCCAATTTGCGATAACTTTTGCATTGCTTTGATTTGCAATAGTCAGAAGATCTGCAATGTGGTCTGAGTGTGCATGGCTGATGAGGATATAGTCGGGATTGAGCGTTGCTATATCAATATGCGCTGCTTTTGGATTGGGAGTGATAAATGGGTCGAAAAGAATTGTTTTACCAAGAGTGTTGAGTAAAAATGCGGAGTGACCTAAGTATGTAAGTTTCATAAAAAAATAAATTAAAGTTGTGAATAAAGAGAAGAATAAACTTTATTGCCTTTATGGGCAAATTCATCAAAGAAACCGGTGTACCATTGTTGTAATGGAATACCTTTTTGTTTTGATGCAATAATATCTTTAGCCGAAGAAATACCACCGGTACGAATAATTGTCATTTGTGCATTATCGGGGAGAACTTCCAGAGCATGAGAACAAAGATCAAGTGATGGAACATTAAGCATGGTTCCGCTTGTACCACCACCAAATGTTTGATAAAAATATCGGAAATTTTTTATATCTTTTTTATGTAAATGATTTTCTAATTGTTGATATTTAATTGAAGTGTTGCCAATATTTATGCCTGCGAATCCAAGTTCGTGCATAATATGAATAAGTGCGAATAATTGTTCTTTGTCAATATCATTAGAGAATTTGAGAAAAATGGGTGTTGTGTGATGCGGTAAAGCTATACAGTGTTTCGCAATATTTTCCAAACGATGTATTAAATCGGGATCGAGAGTTTTATGATGATGTACAATAGTTTCGGTATTGGGACAACTTTCATTAAGTTCGATAAAATCTACGCCTGCATCATTATAGCGATGAATGCCATCAATGAGTAAAGGTACCGCTTGTTCGGGTGCCATTCCCGGATCGGCGGACACAGAAATACCGATGGGGAAATTAGTATAGCGTGGTAATTGTGCAATTTTTTTTGCCACGGCGGCATGTCCTTGATTTGGTAAACCCAACCAATTAGAAGCTGCACCCGAATGTGGATAAGGACAAAAAGGGTGATTTATGCCATTTTTATTATTTCCTTCACGCGGTAAAGAGGTTGTTGTGCCTGCTAAATATGCACCTGCGCCGAGGGCATAGCATTGTTCATAGCCCTCAGCATTTTTGAACATACCGGCTGCATTAAAAATAGGAGAGCGAAAAGTCAGAGAACCGCATTGCACAGCCAAAGAGTCAGGAATATCAATATGGTCGAAGTTGGCAGAAAAAAAGGCATCTAAAAAATACTTTCTTCCGGTGGAATATAATTGTGTAAACAAATGAGGGGGTAATAAAGACATTAAGGGTCTTCCATAATAATCCGCTCTTGCAATAACTTCACTTCTTGTCATTGAACAATTATTTTTTGAAAAGAAAATAGACAGCTAAAATCAGACAAATAAATCCTGCCACATGATTCCATTTGAATTGTTCATTTTTGAAAACAAGCAATGTAAATACCGTAAATACCATCAAAGATATAATTTCTTGTATGACACGTAATTCAACCAGATCGAAAGGTCCGCCATTTGCTTTAAAGCCGATTCTGTTCGCAGGTACTTGAAAACAATACTCAACAAAAGCCATGCCCCATGAAATGAGGATAATAGAAAACAGCCCTAAGTTTTGTGACCATTCCATATCTTTAAATTTGAGATGCCCATACCATGCGATAGTCATAAAGACATTAGACAAAATGAGCAGTATCAATGTTTGTAACACTTGATTCATAACCGAAAACAAAATAGTGCGAGTGTCATTTAGGTTTTTGCAAAATTACGAAGAAAAGCCCTTGGCACTGCAAGGAGTTTTTCACTTAAAGAAAGCGAAGCTCTTTTGGTGAACACATCATAGTCGTTTTGTCGAATCTTATAAAGTATCCTTCGGTAATTGGTGCTCATCAGTTGCACGGTCATTCTGCTATCGGCGGTAAGGTAGGGGATGCCTTTGTCAGCACTTTGATAGTATGATAATGCACGTTGAATATTGAATTCCAGATACTCTTTGAACTGAGGTGAGCATTGTTGATTGAAAAAATCCTGTTCAGTGAGATTATAGCGTGAGTATTCATCCGAAGGAAGGTATATACGGTCTTTGTGCAAATCTTCGCCTATATCACGACAAATATTAGTTAATTGCATGGCAATGCCCAAGTCTATGGCATGTTTGAGGGCATCCGGGTGAGAGTAACCGAATATTTCGCTTGTCATGAGTCCTACGACAGAAGCGACTTTATAGCAGTAATTATACAATTCATCAAATGTGGTGAAGCGATTAACAACAGTGTCCATCACTACTCCTTCTATGAGTTGTGATGGCAATTCTCTCGGGATATGAAAACGACGTAATGTATCAGCCCATGCTATAATAATAGGATTATTGCTTTGTAATTCATCACAAAAAATAGAACTGCAATTCTCGTAAAAAATCGGAGAAATATGCTGATTATCATAGATAAAATTGAGTGCATTATTCCATTGTTGCAGCACCCAGATTCCTTTGGTTTTTGCTTGTTCTTCAGGCACTTCATCAATCAAATCATCAACGAAACGACAAAAGCCATAAACAGCATAACAAGCTCTTCGTTTTTCAATTGGTAAAAAGTGTGACGCAAAATAAAATGTTTTAGCAAAAGTACGCGTAATATCTGTTACATGTGTATATGCCGCCGACACGGCATCGTCCTGTGAGCCGGTTGATTGCTGCAGCTTAGGTATTGAACTCATCTCATTCCCCTGAATAATGATAGTTGTGAGTTAAACAATTAATTTTTGCAAGTGAAAAAGTAATCTGTAATAAAAATCTATAATGTGCAATGAACGTATTATCTTCCTCCCGCTATTGATAAGCGAATTTCTACGCCTGCTTGAGTAGTTGAAAAACCGGGAGTTGCTGCTCCTTCATTAATTGTTGTTTCATAGCGGAAAAATGCTCTTGCCGTTAATCGTTGACTAACAGTATAGCGAGCACTCGGTTCAATAATTATCTGTGTGTCGCCATTTAATTTTTGCCCCTCAGCATTATTAAGATTCAATAAGTCAAAAGTAGATCGCAAGTTTCTTTTATACGATCCAGTGAATAAAAATTCCATGTCATTGTTAAATTCTATGCCAAGGAAATTAAATACAAAAGAACGTTTCATATATGAACCCGTTATTTGTAGCTCTTGCGATTGGGTACTTGCTACGGTTGAATTTTGCGCTTGTAAGTTAAAATCAGTTTGTGTACGATATTGAATATTTCCTGTTAAAAGCCCTTTTAATTTTTTTTCATCAAAGGTGAATGTTAAACCAATGAGCGGTTGGAAACCCATCTGAACGGTTTGACCTTGGGTAAGTCGTCCATTGTCATTTATTAAAGCATTTTCTTGATATGTACTTTGATAACGATGTTCAAGTGAGATACGTGTTGCTATACCCTTAAATGGCGGAATTTTTTCAATACCATCCCAGCGTAAATTCCAGTTAACACTTGGCAATATTTGTTTTAATTTACCCGGCATAAATCGTAATGCTTCTAATCCTTCTTGAAATGCTTCAGAGAGTGCATTTAATCGTTGTTGATTCACTTGTGCAGAGTCTGATGATTGAATTGTTGCAATTTTCTCTTGATAAAGAGCAATAACATTTTCGATTGTATTATCGAATGGAGCAAAGAAAAGAAACTTAGGTAATCGTAAAAAGGTACGACTATAGGTTTCTGTAATTACAACATTACGATATGTTGGAATGCCTTGTGCGTCGGTTTCTACAAGACGATTGCGGTTAAAAGCAAATTCAGACCGCCAATTCAGATCTAAGGTTGCGCCTTGCCATAGAGGGCGAGATGTACGCATTTCGATTGTTGAACGCTGAGAAAAATTCTCTTGTAAAGCCGCATTCGGCGGACGTAATCCGGGGAATGTTTCAAAACGGAAAAAGGGAAATGCGCTTGAGCCGCGAATATTAAATCCGCCATGAGGACTTTCCACTAAGCCAAGTTGATATGCCATTGACGGACCGTGGGAATCGCTGTAAGGTAAAAATGTGACGCCGCGCCAAAAATTTGTGAGTCCTGTACTTCCAAAAACTCCCGGAGTAATCGATGAATTTTGTTGTGTAAAATTAGGGGTGAGATTTGTCCAATCGAAAAATATTGTTTTCAATACTTTACCGATGCCTCTGAATAAACCGCCTGATGAATCTTTTGGGTTAAACCATTTATCCGACATGGATTTTAACTGTAGTGTCGAATTAAAAGTAATTCTGTTTTGCCAACTTGCTTGTTTAACAATATCTGCCAAATTGGGATCCGGCTGTAATGGGTCGCGCCATGTATAGGTAGTAACAAAAGAAGCTCTGTTGGATAAGTAATTATTCAATCCCCATAAATCAGGAATTTTTGGGGTCATATTAATTGTCACGGTTTGAGTGTGACTGTTTGATGTTCCGAAATTTATTATTCCATTATTAAAAAATATTTGACGGGAAATGTCCGCGCCATTTCTTTGTTGACCAAATTCATTTAATTCAAAGGGAGCAAGCGTACTGCCCGTTGTAAAATTATAATCAATAATCGGGCTTAATAAACCACCTTCTGTGAGTCGCCAATTCATTTGCGCAGACCGCTCTGCTGAAAATTGCCTTACAACGGGCGACGGAATATCAAGAAAGCGCGATTGTTCTGTTGTGCGCGCCCTATTCATATTCATACTAAAAGAAATTGTTGTAGGAAGTAAGTTGATTTTAAATCCTTTATACGTTTCTAATATAGGTATATCCGAAGCCCATGACAAAAGGTTAAAATTAACTTGCGGTAATTGTGGAGCGTATTGACCTGTAAATTGCCATTGCCACCAAAATCGCTCAGCTACTATTTGGGAGCGTTCAAATTCTTGTGCATAATTATACCCGATTGTTATCTTACCTATAGTTTCTGTGATTAACCAGTGTTTAATCGGCAAACCAATTTTAACTCCCTGTAATGCAATTTGGTCACGTACTCGGACAGTTTCTGAACGTCTTCTGAAATCTGTGGCTCTGTTCTGTGCTATTTCCTCTGATTCACCGGCGTCTAAACTGCGTAATCGTACTGCGTCTGAAGCCGTATTTAAATTGACATCATTTTGTGCAACAAATAATGGAGTTTGTGCCGTTTCCGTATGAGAGTAAGAAATCGGAATCTTGGTTTGACTCCACGAAGAAGGGAGAAATTTCTCCAATGCTGCCGTAGTTTGAAATGCCCAATTTGTGGATTGAATACGATTACCGAAACGCTCTTCTAATCTATGAAAATTAGGATTCGTTTGTTGAAAATTAGCATTGACTGTTGCAAAATCAGCAATTTTAAAATCAAGAGACCCAATTCCCGCCCAATCTGTTGAACTTTCGGGATCAGTTAATCTTAATTCATTTATCCACATATTTGTGGTTAATTCATTGGGAAAACGTTGAGCCGGATTGGCAATACCAAAGCCGATAAATTGAACGCGGGTCAATATAGGATTTCCTTTGATGGCAAATTTTGCCAATGGATCATTGGGAACAGGAAATTCTTGTCTTTCAGTTTGTTTGGTTTGATCGCGTCTTTCTTTTAATGCAGTGAGTTGTGCTAATTCAATGCCTATGTCTTGCCAACCTCTAATTAATGGGCGACGATATTCATAGTAATTTCCTGAATCTATTCCGAATCGGAAAATCGCTTCTGCAAGTGGTGTTGCACCGGGAATTGCGACATCGGGCATCGTTTGATCACCGTGCAAAAAGAATTTAATGTTTTTATAGAAAAATATATCCGTTGAACGTAAAATTCTCACTGCCATACGTTCATCATTAAATCGCAAATTTCTCACTCCGACATTTAACGATTGTTCATTGAGGAAAACAACCGCTTGCGGATCAGGATTATTTAATTGTTGCGGACGTTGAACCCCGGGAGGCAATGAATAATAATCCGGTGCACCACTATTTTCTTCGATATTTACAAATTGCACACTTAAAGTACTATCCGCAGGAGATACACCTTTGATAAATGTATTACTTCTTTGCCATTGTGAACCTGTAAAGCGCCAATCCGCAATACTTAATTTCACAGCCCCACCTTTAAACCATACACGCACATATTGTATATTGGAAAATAGAGGATTACCGGTAACACGATGTGGACGACGTATCGGAATACGGTATAAAAACCAACCTGAGCCTTCTCTACCGGATCCTACAATTTGTGGATTTGTTGCCGGATTCTGATCTAAATTTACTTTATAGGTGAAATAACTATTATCCAAAGAAATGGTTTGACCATTATTTTGATTGAGTATCTCTCTATCGGGCAATTGCCCACTTTCCGAAAGTCGAGAATTTCCTTCAAAATTATTATAAAAACGGAAATCAACACCTTGCTGTTCATTTGGTGTTTTGTTGAAGTCAAAGAAATAATCATCCCGTGCAGGGTCAGTCTCTTGATTAAGCGGAAATGGATATGTATTTTTTTCGACTGTATTATCAACACCATCAATTCCTACGTCTTCACCTATGTCGATTATATTATTCGGAATGGGGTTTTGAGTTGTAATGCCGTCTTCTGTATTTAATTCTTGATTGGGTATAACATCTTCACTAATTTGTCCTAAATCAATATACATTTCGCCATTGTCTCGACGCTCATCCAGACGCATCATTATTTCGATAAAATCAATATTTTCATTATCAAAATTTGTTGTAAAATTTGAGAAGAGTCGCATCATTCCGCCCCAAATTTTCGGTAAATTCTGTAGTTTATAATTACCGTGCAAATCGGGATTATCGGCAAAGGTTGGATTCCTAAAATCAAGATAATTCGGATTTTGATTGTAAATACCTCTTTGATCAGGTTCAAATTCGATACGCATATCAGACACTACCTGTCCTGCTTGGGCAAATGAGCGATTCGGAAAAGGATCAACAAGAGGTGTTCTGCCGATAAAATACTGATACCAGAATGTACTGCCTCTAAAGTATGATTTTGCCTTTTCGTCGTCAGTAATGTTCATTAATTCAGGGTCATCCGGCATTGAGGCATGAGTCCATTGAATAGGGGATAAACCCAAAGAAATATATCGTTGTGCTCCCTCAAAATCATCTAAATATGCTACAGATTGTCCGCCATCGGAAGCAATAGTGGAAATTCGTTTATTCGGTGTTGGAAGCATGGCGGCAATTTCAGCCCTTGCTACCAACGATGAAGGGGCTTTGGTATCTAAAAACGGTAAAGCGTCAATAACTTTTGTAACTATCGGTAAATTAAGATTTACATTACCATCAAGTCCAATCATCGAATTTGATACCGGTTCTTCACCTAATCGAATACGATCGAAAAGCAATGCTTGATCAAATAACATAAATGTTGAACCTATATTTGCCGTCGCCGATCGTTTTTTGAGCAGTTGATAATCTGCCCTAACTCCTACTAAAGTTCGCGTCGTTGTATTAAATGCATCATTTTGTTCATATTCAATGTTTAGATTGGCATTAGGTAACTGTGCTCGCGGATTTGTTAATGTTACAGTTCCGGAATTTGTTTCCACATAAAAATCCTGATTCTCGCGTAATTGTTGTCCATCAAGGGTTATACGGACACTTCCGGGAGCTAAATTATATGCACCAAGATTAATTTTATTTGACCCGCCTTGTTGTGTTGAAGTACCTCTGGCTGTACCACTAATAATAAATCGGTCACGGTTTGTTTGCAATCGTGCCACTTCTATAGTCGTATCATAGACAGCATCAAAGACAAATCTTTCAGGAAATTGAGCATTGTTTTTTGCTCGGAAATAGTCGCGTAAACCTTTGCGAAAAGGCTCTAAAGAGGGGAATGTCACTTCTCCGCGAATAGGATCGAAAAATGCAGTTTGTTGGGATTGTTGATTAAACTGTTGATTATTGGGTATGCCACCTGATTGTTGTTGCGCAGGATTAGCTGTTCGCGGCGGTCCCATATCGAATAAGCCATCAGGAGTTAATTCACCATTATTGTTATTGACTTGGTCAACTCTTAAAACGGTAACCAACTTCTCAGACCAACCGTCAAGCACATCGGCAGAATCATTGTTTGGGCGCAAATACCAGAAATTGATTCTGGTATCATTGACATCTACATTTGTTTGTCCGATTGAGTAAACATTACGCATTTGACGAGACCACAAGGTACGAAAACCGGGTTGCAAATTTCGTCTGTACACCAATTTCATGATAAGGGTATCTTTTTCTTTGCGGTATCGGGTGAGGTTACCATACGCTTTATCATCAAGGTCAGAATTCGGATTATCTCCTTCAATCATATACGTCACGGCATACGTTCTTTCGCTTCGCAAATTGTTGACGACTAAATGACCTAAATTGGGATCATAGAAATATCGAGAGTTTTCCACTTTAAGGAATTTACCTCTTTCGACTCTGCCATCTTGAATTCTTGAACTTTTTAATGATTGGGGGTAGGAGTTTATTGCGGGATTACCACTTTTGGGTTGTATAGGATCTATATCTGCAAAGGCGATACCATCCACTGCTTGGACATCAGTGGGGTCTCCGGTAGATTCCCATACTTCTAATTCTTTGATGCGTAATGATGCAGCACTGAGTGGAATAACAGGAGTGGCGTTTTTGTAATATTCTTCCCATACTCTTTTGTATGCAGTGTCAACGAAAAAGTGATTTTTTGCATAATCATAAGCACGCAAAGCAAATTGTTGCCGTACCACACCACCCCGAACATTGACAAAACGTCGTTCGCCACGACGCTGCGAAGCGACTGTTTTCAAGAAAAGAGGACCGAACTGAAAATCGGAGCGAATACCAAACAGCGCTTGACCACTGCCTATGAGAGTTGAATTTGTGGGGAATTGGACATTACCAAGCTCCACACGTTTCACAATATCATCATCTTCACCGGAAAAACCAATATTGAAGCGATTGTTGAGATCGAATTGGGCACGTGTGTTCCAATCAACCCCTAATCTCAATTTATCACCAATTTGACCGGACACATTGAGGTTAATGTCTTGTTGAAATATAGGACCCGATTGGCTTTGTCCGAATGCGGAAGCTGTACCGAGATTTTGTGTATCCCATCGCCATCCCGCACGAATTGAAACATCACCGCTTACATTGACGCTCACTTGTGGTTTACCGAAAATACTAAAGAGCGGGTTATTGGGAAAAGGAATCTTTAGTCCGCTTAAATCGCTTAAGATACCTGCAATATCGCCGGCAGAAAGTGCTTTCTTTAGGTCATACTGCGTTATAAGTGAATCCCATATTCTATGAATTTGTGCTTGTTTACGCAATTCGATGTACTTGTCAAGGTCATGTCTTTGCGGTGCGGTTACTTCAACTCCTGAAATTGTTTCTCTGGATCGCAAATACGTAGAACTTGAATCTAAACGCATGAGAACTTCATAACCCGGTGGTAAAGGATTTTTACTGACTCTTGGTCCTGACATTAAGCCGGTTCCTCGATAAACCGATGGTGGTGTAAAATATACAGACCTATTTGGTTCGAAGTATCGTAATGAGTCTTTTACTTTTGACGTATCTGTCTCTGTAAAGCGCAATAAGCGAAGCCCTGCTAAAAAAGCAAGCTTGTGTGTAGATGCGGCGGAAAGTTCTTGCGGCGAGGCATTAAAATCAAGAGGAAGAAAGTAAAAACGGTTCGCAAAGGGACGAAACATTGAGGTATAGCGAAACTGATGTTTTGCGGCTAAGGTTGGTACCGATGCCGTAACACAGAGGACGCAAAAGATAATACTTAATCTCGCTTGTTTCATCACTTGTCGTTAGTTGAAAAATAGAAATCAATACACATCCGCCATTAACAATCTCGGCGTGTTATGTTGAAAACTTACAAAACTTTTAGGTAACATAAATTGGAAACAAGGTTCGATATGCTCAACCTAATAATGATGAAACGCTGCAAAACTATCGTTTGAAACGTTATTAGAAAAAAAAAATTTTTGGAATGCTCGTAAACGAATACTTTTCCATTACAGGCATTATTTTTGCTCGGCACTCCTTTCTCGGTAATTTTGCGAATATATCAAGTTACATTTTATTGAAATAATCATGCATAAAGTCTTTACTTACAAATTCATAGCACTATGCTGCATTGCCTGTGCATTCTTCATATCATCGGAATCGCTCTTCGCTCAGCAATGGAAACCTCTGAGCAAAGAACAGATGTCTATGTTAGTACCAAGTCCTTCACGATTTGTTTCTTCATTGCATGGAGCATGGGAACGTTCCTACGATGGAGATTCATGGGAACAAGTACAATTGCCGTATTCTGATGTAGAAAAGAAGAAGGTATGGTACAGAAGCCAATTCCGATTGGATAAAAACCTTTTAGGGCAATATGTCTGGAACCTCTATTTCTTGGGTGTTAATAGTGAAGTTGAGGTCTATATCAATAAACAGTTTGTTCGGAAAGTCTTTGGTGGTATTGCTCCATTTGAGCTGCGTATGCCGGATAAAATGTTGGTCAGTGGTATGAATACAGTGGAGCTTGTCATAACTCCGCAAACACAATTCAATCAAAGACACTTGTTTTCTGAAGATGTTTACACGGGCATGATACGCGAAGTTATGCTTGTGGGGTGTCCGCTTATCTGGACGAATGATGTACGTATGCAGACCTTGCTCTCTGGTGGGTCATGTCAGTTGAGAGTACAAGCAAGTACTGCTTCCGGCAATGTGACTAAAAGCACCTTAGTACGAAGAACCGATAGTGCAGGAGTTCCGATAAATGTGAGCATGGCTCAATTAGATGTTTCATTAGTTGCTCCTGATCAAAATTCTGCCGTTATTGCAACAGCAACAAAACCCATCAAAATAGAATCTGACAGGATGATTGACAATGAGTTTGTCTTGAATATTAGTAATCCTCGTCTATGGACTATTGAAAATCCCTATTTGTATGAGTTGCATGTCAAGATTTCTATCGAAGGTGGAATCATTGATGAATTCATTGTTCCTGTGGGGGTACGTGATATTCGTGTCGGTAAATTACAAGATGGGTCAGCGGCTTTATCTCTTAATGGACAGCAGCTTCAAATCAAGGGGGTAGAGTATATTGAAAATTGGGGAACAAATGGAAAAACTCCGTCCAGCATTGATATTGAACGTGATATCCGATTATTAAAAACCTTGGGTGCTAATGTGGTAAGAGTACGTTCCGCCCCACCGCATCCTTATTTTGTGGAACTATGTAATCGTAATGGATTGTTATTAATGATTGATCTTCCGGCTTATGATATTCCCAACAGCTTTTTACAAAGTGATGAAGTTAATGAACGGATGCGAAATTTATCGGAAAGAATAGCAATTTCTTATGACAGAATGCCCTCCGTTTTTGCTTGGGGCGTAGGGGATGGATTTGATGAGTCTTCTACGGCTGTCAAAGATTTTCAGGAAGCAATGATGAAAACCTTTCGTTCACATTCCACAAAATTAATTTATAAAACGGTTCGTTTCGGTACCAATGCCGTTGCTTCTGATGGTATTGATTTTGTATGTTTTAGAACAGATAATCGTTGGAAGCCCGGTGAAGAATTACGAACGGAATTGCAGCGGTTAAAAACATTAATAAAAGATCAACCATATTTGGTGTGTTTCGGTAAATTATTACAACCCGATAATAAACATGGATACGCTGACCCATTATCGGCTGAATCGCAAGCGCAATACTTACGTGATGTCTATCGCATTGTTGAACAGGAAAAATCGGCAGGAGTATTGGTCTTTAGTTTTAATGATTATCGTTGCGCATCACCCATTCTCATGACCAATGCCGAAGATAAATATGTGGTAACTGCGGGATTAGTAGATGGTTATCGTATGAAACGTCTTTCGTATGAAATGGTGAAAGCATTATTTAACTCAGAACGTGAGCCATTATTAAGAGCAGGATTATATAAGGAAGATACTCCATTGGTATTTATCGTTACAGGTTTGGTTATTGGTGTCTTAGTTCTTTTACTTATGAGTCGTTTCCGTCGTTTCCGTGAATATTTTTTCCGTGCATTATTACGACCTTATAATTTTTATGCAGATATACGTGATCAGCGAATTTTATCGAATGTCCAAACAATTGTTTTGGGTTTAGCGAGTGCAGCAACGGCGGGAAGTATTATTGCATCCACATTGTTTTATCATCGTTTTAGCTATGGTTCTGAATTTTTGTTGATGATGGTCACATGGAATGATTTCAAATATATTTTGGATGAATTTGCATGGTCGCCGACTCTTGCGCTCATATTATGCACAATCTTTAATTTTATGGTCTTTACTGTCATAGCAGCATTTATTCGGATTGGAGCAATGTTCGTGCGGGGCAGACTCTATTTCAGTGATGCATTTACTATTACAATTTGGGGCGTATTGCCTTTAGTATTGCTCATGCCTTTGAGTATGATTATGTACAAAATTTTTACGATTACCGATTCTATGAATTTTCTCTTGATACTTTTAGTAGGGATGAGTTTATGGTGCGGTTATCGTTTATTAAGAGCAACTTCTGTGGTTTTTGATATCCAGCCGCTGTGGGTATATTCGATAGGTATTACTTTGTCTGTGCTGATTGTCAGTGGTATTGCATTTATTTATCATTATCAAACATCCATATTTTCTTATCTTAGCTATTATTTTAGTGTATGGGCTTAATGATAATGTGCCGGAATATCCTCATTGTGTTTTTCTTTACTGCCATGACGGTCAAAGCGCAAGTTGGCTCTATGAATGTTGATCAAATAACTGAACGATTGACAAAGAATAATGATACGACATTTATTATAAATTTTTGGGCAACATGGTGCAAACCATGTGTTGAAGAACTTCCTGTTTTTGAATCAATTACACAAAAGTATCCAAAGGGAAGAATAAAAGTATTGCTGGTAAGTTTAGATTTCAAAAACAAAGTACAATCTGTTTTAATACCTTTCGTCAAAAAAAGGAATCTTCAATCGGAAGTGATTTGGCTTAATGAAAAAAACTATGATGCAATCATAGACAAAATCCATCCCGATTGGTCAGGGTCTTTACCAGCAACACTTATTGTTGCGCCTCATAATCGTATAGTGTTTTTCAAAGAAGGCACTATTGATGAACAAGAACTTCACTCACATATTTTAACGGAGTAAACAATGAAACTATTCCACACACTTTTCCTTGGAGTTTTTCTCCTTTTTTCAACGCAACTCATTGCTGCTGACACTTATGTGCTTGGCTCAAAGGTAGATGATTTTACCTTAAAAAATATTGACGGTACCATGATTTCATTATCGTCATATACAAAAAATGATGGTGTTGTTATTGTATTTACATGTAATCATTGCCCTTATTCAAAACTTTATGAAGATCGAATTGTTGCTTTAGATGCTTCAATGAAAAAGAAGAAATATTCTGTTTTGGCAATCAATCCTAATGACCCTATTGCATATCCTGATGATTCCTTCGAAAATATGATTGTTCGGGCTAAAGAGAAGAAATTTACATTCCCTTATGTCATAGACGAAACGCAAGAAATTGCTAAAAAATTTGGTGCAACTCGTACTCCGCATTTTTTTATTTTGAAAAAAGTCAATAACTCTTTTGAAATTGCCTATATTGGTGCTTTGGATGATAATGCACAAGAACCTGATAGTGTCACAGTAAATTATGTCGAAAAAGCTGTTGATGCAATACAAAAAGGTGATAAAGTAGAACCGGCAAGCACAAAAGCTATTGGCTGCTCTATTAAATGGAAAAAGTAAAAAACTATTATAGTATTTTCGCTGAATAATACTTAAATCACTATGCAAGTTAACGTAAAAAATTCTGCTTTTGTGGATTTTAAGAATAATACATTTCTTGTTTTTCTATGTATTTTCTATGCTTTGTTTTGGACATACTATGCATTTAATCCTGTCTGGAGACCGCAATGGTGGTTAGATAATTATTTGGTTTTTGCAGTAGTCGGAGTATTGATTCTGTCATATAATAAATACAGATTGTCAAATTTCAGTTATGCATGTTTGACAATTTTTTTATGTTTTCATGCTGTCGGTGCAAATATGAGTTATTCCAATGTGCCTTTAGGTTATTGGGTTTCACAGCAATTTCATTTCAGCCGACCCAATGTGTTTGACAGAATCGTTCATTTTCTCTTTGGTGTCCTGTTCGCATATCCCATTCATGAAGTGCTGCGACGATATACGTCATTGAGTAGGATTTGGTGCTATATTTTGCCGGTTGAGTTTATTATTTCGTACAGTGCAATCTATGAAATTATTGAAGCTGCGACCGCATGGACACTGCCGCCTGAAGAGTATGACCCATTTATTGGTTTACAAGGTGATATTTGGGATGGATACAGAGATATGGCATTAGCAGCTATGGGTGCATTGTTCACGATGATATCTCTCGCAATTGCGAAGCAAGTGAGAAAACGCAAAATGTAATCTGTTCTTTCGTTCTCCTAATATTATGGTTAACAAGTAGAAGATAAGACATCATATCAAGATAATGAAAGATTCCCTTCTCATCATTGAGTAAGGGATTTTTTTTGTCCAAAAATGGA
>DDTD01000075.1 GCA_002344005.1 Ignavibacteria bacterium UBA2373
GATATTATGATAGATAGAACAAATTTCATAAATACTCCATATATAAAAAATTCCGGCGGTTTTTATACCGCCGGATGAACACAATGTTATTTAATGATAGATAAATGTTGTGTAAAGCGTGTATCATTGATACGGATACTGAGTATATATGCACCGCTTGAAAGATGATGTGTTTCATAGCTCAAATGATGTGATCCCTCTTGCTCATACAAAGTTTCTTGTGCTATAGTATTGCCAAGAATATCGGTAATGATAATCTCCATAGAACTTTGTTGCGATAATGAATACTGAATATGGATGGCATTATCGGCATAGCGTGCTGTATAACTCGGTAAACCTGTCATCGCCATTTGTATGTTTTTTTCATTACCTCTCTTACCATAAAATGTTTCATAATCAAAACAATAATATGGTGATAATTCCGGCGTAATATTAGCAACAGAATATGGATCTGTAGTCCACCAGTCTTCTGAATAAATAGTTTCTTCCTCTGCCTGATAGAGGTAAAAGTCTCTTGTTGTAATTGGTTGATTAACACAATACGCAGCACCATCATATTTTTGTACACTACCATTGAGTATGCTGGTTGATCCATTTGATAAAAGTGTATGTGTTCCCGTAATCATAAAATTATCATTATCTTTATCAAACCATGTTGCTTTGGAAACTGTTGCTGAACCACTTCCATAATCAAAATTAAAATTGGTAGTCCAATTAATTTGACCTATGTTATTTGCGAAAACATTCATGATACATGCTTCTCCATTAACAACATATCCAACAGCAGTAATATTATCCCTCAAAGGATAGTTGGGTGTGGTATGTCTATCTACTTTAGCATAATTAAATTCACCCTCAAGACTGTCTTGCGTTACATAGTAATATGCATAATTAATATTCCCATTAACAAAATCGTAAGTTAGGAGTAGTGGTTGCATTGTTCCCGGCTCATTAGTTCTTCCTGCAATAATGAGTTTATCTGTACCTTGAGAATAACTTACAGAGTTTGCACGAGCATCATCAGCACCGTCAGAAAGATACATCATAGGAGTTAGTATAGCACCTGTTCCCTTATCGATATGTAACTTAAAAATTCTACGCAGTGCTGCACCTTGTTTATTCCCGACAACAACAAGTTCTCCGGAACTTTCTTCCACTATTCCGATAGAACTTAAAAGCATACCATTACCATTTTCATCATATTCTTTTGACCATAATAGCTGATGTCCAACATTGCCCGGTGTCCATGAATACTTTGTAACAGCAAAACGGGTTCTCGTTCCCAATGTTATTGTTCCATTTGGCATAATATTCGTGATATCTGTCATATTAGAAAGCACATAAAAAGTATTTGGGTCTTCGACATCGACGTGTACAGCAATACCGCGACTATCATCACTAATATTATCAATAACATGTGACCACACAATGTTTTTGTTCACTGGGTCAAGGATTGCAACCCAAGTCAAATTTATCGCAGTAACCGGATTACCAATATAAATTGTTTGAGTACCCACAATAGGATGACCTTTATAGCGAGGTTGATGGGGAAAAACTGTTGAATATGAACCTTCAACTTGCTCAGGGGCAATCATCTTGATACTAAATCTGTCATCAAACTCATCAGTGCCATTATTATAATTACGCTGATCAAGTAATACACCATCATCATCTGTCCATAAGGCATGACCTGAATGATGTGAATTTGGTAAAATATAATCTCCGACAGTAAGATAGTCGTTTGCATTATTCATGTTGATAATACAAGACCCTCGATTGCTTTCATCGGTTGGAGGTATGTATTTTCTGAATACTTGTGCTGTGCTATATGTTGAACATAAGACCATTGAACAAGTCAATAAGGCGAAAGTGTGCAGAAACTTTTCTGCAAAATATGAATTTTTCATAATTATAAACAAAAAAATGTGAAAAAATTTACTGATTGTGTGTATGGTAAGACCATACGTTTTCTCCGCTCAACAGATTGCTGTTGTGCATAAGTAGTGACCGATATGTCCGTAGTTTTACGCAACATCGTAAGCAAATTTTTTCATAATTTAGGATGTATTCATAATCGTACTCCGTATGTATTGTGAATAATACCCCTTTCAGTTATACATTGTCTTATGGCGTTTGGTCGCAAAACACATTAGCCATAGTTCGATGTTGGGAGGGGATTTTTTATGTCTGAACATGAATAGTCAAAGCCGATTCGCTATGAAAGTGAATCAGCTAAATACAAGTAAAATAAGGATTTATCGAAGTCTTTGTCTTGGCAAAAGAAGAGTGCGTCGTCGCTCGGCGTAAGCGGCGTTTATTTGTATTTGTTGTTCGAAATAATGAGTATGAATCTGTTCCATAACTCACCTTCTATAGTGAATGGGAGAATTTTGCGGTTGTACAGAGTGTTGGTGAAAGGACTTCCCACGCAACAGGTGTCAACTACTGAACGCAACTTACAAAAAACAACAACTTACACCAAATATGTGGTGAAAAAATATTTTTCCTATCAAATGAGAGTTCAGCGAAGAGAGGATAAACAAAAAAAAATCCCTCATTTCTTTTCAAAAAAGAGGGATAGATTGAGTGATTGTTATGGCTAAGCAATATTATGATAGACTGCTTGTACATCATCGTCATCTTCAATTTTATCAATAAGTTTTTCTAATTCTTCGATTTGTTCATCATTTAATGTTACCATTGTTGTCGGTATTCTTTGCACTTCTGCGCTAATGACATGAATATTCTTTTCTTCAAGTGCGCGTTGCATGTGCACAAATTCACTGTATTCCGTATATGCTGTTATGATATCTTCTTCAATTTCTATATCTTCGGCACCACATTCAATTAATTGCAATTCTAATTCTTCAAGATTGACATTTTCAGCAGATAATTTAAATACTCCGCGTCTTTGGAATAAAAAATCCAAAGCACCGGAGGTGGCAAGAGAGCCACCGGCACGAGTAAAATAACTGCGCACATTAGCAACGGTGCGAGTGGTATTATCGGTTGCTGTTTCTACGACAATAGCCACCCCATGCGGACCATATCCTTCATAGACCACTTCTGCTAAATTTTCGGCATCTTTAGAAACGGCACGTTTAATAGCAGCTTCCACTCTGTCTTTGGGCATATTTGCGCCGCGTGCATTTTGTAAAGCCATACGTAAACGAGGGTTGCCGGCGGGGTCAGGACCTGCAAGTTTTACGGCAATGGCAATATCTTTACCGATGCGTGTGAATGCTTTTGACATTTTATCAAAGCGTGCAAACATTTTGTGTTTTCTTTTTTCAAATATCCGGCCCATAGTTATAAAAAAGTAAAGTTAAACATAATCAATAAATTATTTTTTTCTGTGTATGACATAATATGCAAATTGTGTGAGCGATTGTTTTGCTTGGCTTTCGGGAAAATATGCTAATTGTGCTATAGCTTTCTCGGCTTCGCGTTGTGCTACGGCAATAGAATATTCAATACCACCATTGCGTTTCACAAAATCATGAACATATTCTATACCTTCATTTGTTATTTTTCCTGATTTTACTAATCTAATTATTTTTTTTGCTTCTGATGCTTCTACAACCGAACAAGCATAAATAAGTGGCAGGGTTATTTTTTTTTCACGTAAATCATTGCCGACGGGTTTTCCTAATATTGTCGTGCGACTGATATAGTCAAGAATATCATCGCGAATTTGAAATGCCAAGCCGCAATGTTCGCCATAAAGTCGCATAGCTTCATGCGATTTGATGTCCGGAGAAGCACTCATAGCACCGACTTCACAACAAGTGGAAAGCAAGGAAGCTGTTTTATCGGCAATTATTTGAAAATAGGTTTGCTCATCAATATTTTTTTGCCGACTTTTTTGTATTTGTAATAATTCACCTTCGCTCATGCGTTTGACGGCAGTGCTGGTTACCCGTAAAAAATCATATTCGCCATTTTCGACGGAAATAAGCAATCCTCTTGAAAGAAAAAAATCACCAACAAGCACAGCGGCTTTGTTTTTCCATACCGCATTGATGGATGCCACACCGCGCCGCTCCTCGGCATCGTCCACCACGTCGTCATGTACCAATGTTGCGGTATGTAATAATTCTACCATTGTTGCTCCAATGTAGGAACGCTCTGTGATACCGCCACAAAGTTCTGCCGCCAAGAACACCAAAGCCGGACGCACACGTTTGCCTTTTTGACGCGCAATGTAGCGCACAATCAAATCAAGGAGGGATACATTTGAGCGCACGCTATTGCGGAAATAGGTCTGAAATTCATCCAAATGATACTTCACCGGATGAATAATCTCTTGTAGTGAACCCGCTGAAACGAGGGCTTGTGTAGCGTCGTTTTTTGCCATAAATTTATGCCTGTTTCTATGTCTGTTATGAGAAAGTAGTAACGAAATTACGGAACTTTTCGCCTGTTTTCGGTAAACTCTTATTACTAACGTATATGTGACAGCTTTCATGAGAATCCCATTAACCATTCTGTATCTTGAACAAATAGAATACTATGTAGCAAGAATGTTTATGCTGATTTTGCACAACATAGCTTCACCAATCACTCCATCGCACAGTTGTTGCAGCACTGAATGCACTGCCGTATGCGGGGTGATTGTGGTAACTTAGGTTGCAGTATTGTGATTATCGTTTTACTAAGCTTGATTGAATCGGTTTACATAAACGGCTTGACCGTACCTGTTGCTTCCATTAAGGTTCATATCCGCACACGCCGAGCAAAGATTGCAGCATAATCACCTGCACTTTTTACCCTATGATGAATGCCTAAACAAGCAAAAAGATGTATCTTTGAAATCAAGAGTTTTTCTTATTGCACGGAACTATGGCTTTTTCTTTACGGTCAATCTTTCAATCGCCTCTGCATAAAGTGCCGCATGAACTGCGCGAAGCACTTGTGCGTGAGCTTGATTATAGCAATATACAGAGAACTCACAGATTAGCTCATGCGAATATCTGGCTGACCTTGTTTTCTATTCTGGGAATGGATATTGTTAATATCTATCATGTCACTGATACTGTCCTGCATAAATTCTGGATTATTCATGGTCTGATGTTACTTGCATCGCCGGTGTATTTTTTTGTTGTACCGAAAGTAAAAATACTCAACAAAGAGTTGACAACTTTCCATGCAGTTTTTTCTACGTGTTGGGTATTGTTCATCACATTCTGTGTGGCAATGCTAAGTTATGTAAATGATGTGGTCTATTTCGACATACGTTTTGCCGGTTTAGTGGCTCAAGAATTATTGATGCTTTCCACTTTGTTTTATCATTATAAAACATTGATATTGTGGAATATTTGGGTGTTTGCACTTTTTACTCTTGATGCCAAAACCATGGATTTTTTGGGTAGTGAATATCGAGAAGTTGCTAATATTGTTGTCATATCACTTATACTGTGCAATATTGCAAATCGTTATATGTTGCAATCCAGAATTGATACATTTCTTTATTCCCAACAAATACTTACAGAAGCCGAAGAACGAAGAAAAATCAATGAACAATTACAAGAGTCACTGCAAACAATTACTGATTTACATGCAGAAGTGCAGCATCAAAATCAACGGCTTTCCTATCTTAATCAACAGCGTGATGAATTGTTCGGCATAGCCACGCATGATTTGAAAAATCCCCTTGCTGCAATTGCGACAAATGTGGATATTTTTAAGTATCATTATGATAAACTCACTATGGGTGAACGTGAACAACGTTTAGATAAAATTGCGCAATTAACTCAACAAATGAGTGAAAAAATCCAATATTTTCTTAGCATTAATGCCGTGGAAGAGCGGCTTTCCCAAAGACAGAGTATTACGTTTAATGTTGTGCCCGTGTGTCAATCTTCTTTAGAGATGATGCGTGAATTAGCTAATAACAAAAAAATCTCTATTGAATGTGAAGGTTTTAACGAAGAAACAGTTATGGTGCGCGGCGATGAACATTCGCTTGCGGATATTCTGACGAATATTATGTCGAATGCGATTAAATACTCGCCACAACATTCGAGTATATATTTGTCTTTTGTGAGGAATGAAAAGAGTCTTGTGATTTCTGTGCAAGATGAAGGTCCGGGCATACGTAAAGATGAACAACCATTATTGTTCCGTCGTTACAAGCGTTTATCTTCTGTGCCGACCGGTGGTGAGTCTTCGTCGGGTCTGGGGCTTGCGATCACCAAACGTCTTACGGAAGAAATTTTCATGGGAACGATAACATATAGCGATGCTCCAAAAGGTGGAAGTATATTTTCGGTTGAGTTGCCGGTAGTATGATTGCACTCTGTATTCTTGGTTGAATATTTTGTTATGTTCCTTATGTCTAATTTGGAATAACATCTATTACATTCAATACATAGTGTACTCTGCACGAAGAATGTTGAGTAATATTATCCTATAAACAATGTTGTTTCGTGATATGCGTAGTATTTTTGTCACATATATTTATAAATCAATTGACAATAATGAGATATTTCTGGTATATACTTTGTGTGATATGGAGTGTGGTAGGTTGCAGTACGACTAAGCATCATGAGCAACAATCACCGCAAGAAGATATAAGTGATGTGCGTATTATTTTGCAGCGCACACCGTGTTTCGGTACCTGTCCCATTTATACTGTTACTGTGACCGGTCGCGGCGATGTACAGTTCATAGGCACACAATATGTGTATAAAGAAGGTGAAGCCCGTAAGCAAATTTCTGTTGATTCTGTACGTACGCTCATTCGAATGTTTAAGGATATACAATTCTCAAATCTCAATGATGAGTATGAAGATCGTGCGATGTCTGATGCGCCGTCGGCAATAGTTACCTATGCAACAAAAGACAGAAGCAAGACTGTAAAGCATTATCTGGGTGATATGTCGGCACCTGAGCAATTAAAGAAATTGGAGCAAGCCATTGATCGCATTGCCAAAGTGCATGAATGGGTCAATCCCCCAAGAGAATAGACATTTTTTTCATTTTTCTATAATATTATTATGCGTATAAATTTATACCTCGTGGCTGCCGCAATGATTGCATTGTCGGGTTTACAACAAAAAGTAGTAGCGCAAATACCGGGTCGTATAAGTGTACAAGGTGTTGCCATGAACGATGGTAAAGCTGTGCAAGGTACATTGTCATGTGTGATGCGTATCTATGATGCACCGACCGGTGGCAATAAAGTGTTTGAGGAAAATAAAACGATTACTTTTGATAATGGATTATTCCACGCATATTTAGGAGAATTTATCCCCATTGCCGGATTACATTTTGACCGCCCATATTGGTTGGCGATTCACTTAGCGGATGGCGAACTCTCGCCTCGTATTCAGATGACCACAGTGCCGTATGCATTCATGGCAGGCAATGTGCCCGACAGCTCAATTACATATCAAAAATTAAGCAAACGCGGCGGCTTGCCCGGGCAGGCATTAGTCGCTACCGATAATGGAGTAGCTTGGCAAGATGTTGTCAATAAAATTATAGGTAGCCCGCAATTTTATCTCACACCTCGTGATGGTACAGGGAATGTAAAATTGGCTCTTGCTTTTGGATCAATTTCCGGCGAATATTTGATGGATAACAGTATCACACCTATTAAGTTAAATACTGCGGGTTTAATGCCTCAAGACGGTGATATTTTAACATTTGATGCCAGTGGCGGCGGACGTTTGGAGTGGGCAAAAGCATCATCCGGCAGCGGTGGCTTCCGTTTACCGTTTAATGCTAATTATGATAAACCCGGCGACGCTTTTTCTATCAATCATCTTGGTAATGGCTCATCCGGTAAATTTACCATAGAAACCGCTGCAAGCAATTCTCCTGCTTTGTACGCCGAGAGTAAAGGAATTGGTTCAGCATTATTTTCTCAAGCAGCCGGTTCGGGTTATGCAGCGGAATTTAATTCATTGGCAGCAGCCGGTACTCGTTCTACGGTTCGAGTAGAACATGCGGCAACAGGTGCAGCAATTGAGGCTCGCAATATATCAACCTCGGGCAATGTGGCAACCATTCGTTCCACAGCACTTTCTACCGGTGATAGTGTCACAGCACTTTCAGGGAGCATTACGGCAAATAATCCCGGCTTGTGGGCTTCCGGTATTAGTGGTGTTGTGCGCTCATCGTCCGCACGACGTGGTTCGGGAGTGTGGGGACATCATGCAGGGCGCGGCGCAGGGGTATTCGGTACGGCTTTGCGTGGTGTTGGGGTGATTGGACGCAGTACCGACAGTATAGGAATTTTAGGTCAGCATATATCCTTAACGGGCAGATTGCCGGGCATGGCTGCCGTCACCCTGTCTAAGTCAGATTCAGCATCAGCTTTTATGGCTTCTATTGTCCAAGATTCAGCCGGAATCAATGCAAGCGCAGTCGTGGGGATTAATAATACAAAAACAGCGCAAGGCAATGGTATCTGGGGACAACATTTGGGCAATGGCAATGCTGTGTATGGTTCAACAGTGAATGGTACAGGTGTCCATGGACACAGCGCAAATGGCATTGGTGTGATTGGAACTCATACTTCCAATACAGGTATGCAAGCCGGGCTGCATGGTGAGTCATTCTCCTCTTCGGATAATGCGTCAGGAGCAATCGGAATTATTATGGCAACAAATGCCGGCGTAAATGCTGCTGGTGTGCGTGGTAATAATATGGCAACGAATGGTAATGGCGCCGGTGTGGTCGGTGCACATAGCGGAAGTGGTGCCGGTGTGCATGGTATAAGTGTTTCCGGTGTCGGTGTTAATGGTATTGCGAGCGGTACAAGTGCAACTAGTATAGGAGTAAGGGGAGAGTCAACAAGTCCTTTCGGAACAGGGGTTTCCGGCACAGGACAGGGACGTCGAAGTGTGGGTGTAAGTGGTTCTGTCACAGGTGACAGTGCTGTTGCCGTGCGTGGTATCTCGACCAATTCTTCGGCAACATCCTACGCAGGGTATTTCGATGGTAAAGTCAATGTCAAGGGCGAGTTAACGAAAAGTTACGGCGCAGGGACAGCAGGTGAACGCAATGCGCTTCCGGTATGCTACGGTACTGTTACAGCAAATGGACTTGTTCTCAACGGTACGCCAAATTTTGAATCTGCTTGGAGCAATGCCGGATATTATACTATCACATTGCCCGGATTGATATACTCCAATGCTGCATATACAACTGTGGTGACTCCCTTAGGAGGCGGTGCACCTGTTTTTGCAAATGCTAATGAATTTGTGGGCGGTATCCTCCAAATACGTGTCTATAATCTCATGGGAAATTCAGTTCAAAATTCATTTAGTTTTATTGTGTACAAAGCACAATAATTTCTGCACCATATATTTTTTTGCATGATAGATGTACACAACATATCAGATTATTTAGAACAAATAGAAAAATTATGTAATAGCGATTTGCAGCAATCGCAAAATCTATTGGAACAATTGACAGATGTATTGCACGAACATTCATTTAGCGATGCAGTCATGGCAAAAATTTGGCGCACAGCATCGCTTGTGGCTTTTGCAAAAGGGGATAATATTCATGCAAAACAATATGGACTTCGATCTTTAGACTATGCAGAAAAAAGTGGTGATGATGTAGTATATCATGCGGCTCAAAACGCAATAGCACGTTCAATGTATCTTGAAGGAGAATACGCTGAGGCATTACAGTATTTTCAAAACTCACTTCCATATTACAAACAACATAACATCATTGAGTCAATTGCGACCACATTAAACAATGTGGGGTCATGTTTTATGAATTTAGGGTTGTGGAGCAATTCCTTAGAAAGCCACCTTGAAGCATTAGAATTACGACGCAAAATGGGTGTCAATCAACTCACGGCACAATCATTGACAAATATTGGTTTGGTCTATTTTCATCTTGAGGAGTACGATAAATGCCTTGAATACCAAGATGATGCAGAAAAAATTGCTATTGAAATAGGCAATATGGCACTCCAAGCGGCTATTGTTGCTAATAAAGCAATAACAATGTCAAAACAACAGAAACATGAGCAAGCCCTCAAAGAATTAGACCAAGCCATTGAACTGAATAAGCACATCGGTGACAAACCACGAATTGCTATTGCTTTACTTAATAAATCAGTCATATTCTGTGATATCGCTGATTATGATGAGGCAACAAAATTCGTTGAACAAGCATTGGAATTAGGCGAAGAGGTTGGCGATAAACACACAGTCGCTGCGGGGTTAAATGTACGCGGAAAAATAGAATACGGTGTGAAAAATTATTCAGATGCCATAGATTATTACAAAAAATCATTGGAACTCGCTCAAAAATTACACATCGTGCAAGAGCAATGTTCGGTGCATCAGAACTTAGCAGAAGTATATGAAAAAGAAAAGCAATGGGAAAAAGCACTTTGGCATTTTCAACAATATTATTTGTTGGAATCACAAAGAACAAAAGAAGCAGCAAATACTAAGTTTAATCATTTTAGTGCATTACACGAAGTAGAAAAATTACGGGTTATTTCAGAAATTGAACATACACGCAATGAAGAACTAACAGCATTACTTGCACAAAGAGATGAAGCTCTGGCACTTTTGGAAAAACAACATACACAATTGGAAGAGTTACATCGCGAAAAAAATGAATTTATCGGTATAGCTTCTCATGACCTTAAAAATCCTCTTATTGGTTTGCGCAGCTATGCAACCATGCTTGTTGAGGACTATGATATTCTGACAGATGATGACCTGAAAGAAAGTCTATTGACAATACAATCAACTGCAGATAAAACACTTGCTATTGTGACAAAATTACTGGATATAAATAAATTAGAATCCGGTAAAACACCTGTTAATCCACAACCTGTCAATATTGCTTTATTGTTAAAGTTATTGACCAAACAATATTCTGAAATGGCAATTTTAAAAGGTATTACCTTAAAAAACGAACAAATAGGAAATCCGATTGATGTCTTCAGTGACGATATACTTACTGTGCAAATTTTTGAAAACCTTATTTCTAATGCGCTCAAGTTTTCTCCTCCGGATACAACTGTTACGGTGCGCACTATTTATCCGTCTTGATAATTATGACTGAACAAAATTGGTTCCGTAAGTTCGCTCGTCAAATTGAATCTATAAATAGAAAAATTACCTATGGTATATTGCGACTCTTCCTTCGTAATAGACCTCATACAATACCCTTGGACAGCACAAAAATTCAACGTATATTGTTGTTTCGCTATGATGCGATTGGTGATATGGTCGTGACAACCGCAGCGATGGATCTCCTGCACAAAAATTTACCCGGAATTGAGATAGATGTAATTTGTTCTGAATATAATTACCATATTGTCCGACACAATCCACAATTTAGGAATATTTTTATTCATAAAAAAAGGTTATGTGACATTCTTTCTCTAGTAAGACAAGTGCGTAAATATAAGTATGATGCTGTTTTTTGTTTCGTGTTATTTAAAACAACGTATGCGGGGCTGCTGGCAAATATGCTTGCCGGAAGACAATCATCCAAAATTACTATTTTATTTGAAGCAAGAAAAAAACTATATGATGTTTTTTTTAATGTTCACATTCCTTTAGAACGTGATAAATATACAATGGCAGAATTACAAGCGCGAATGGTCTGTGATGTTTTTGGCTGGAATTATACAGCCGATATACTCACTATATCTATACCGTTAGGTGAAAGTAATATAGATAATGCAAATACATTCCTTGAAGCGCATCAGATACCATTGCATAGCCCTTTTATTGTCTATAATATTTCAGCGGGGAGAGAATACCGAGAATTTTCAATTGAAAAAAGTAGAGAAATATTAATGCAGTGTGCCGAAATATTTTCTTCCGTACCCGTAGTCATTATTGCAATTGAAAAAGATGTTCCAAAAGCAGAAAAAATACTTCAAGTATTGCCACAAGGTAAGTATTTTATATTTAATAGTAATGACATACTAGATATTTGTGCTGTTGTCAGTCGTTCCGCAATGGTTATATCGCCCGATACATCATTGGTACATATTGCTTCTGCATACAAAAAACCGACAGTTGCCTTTTATTCTGAAATGACAACATATATTTATGAGTGGATGCCATTTAATGTTCCTTATCGTTTTCTTGTAGCACCGAATAAATTAGAAATTGAACATATACCGACCGCAGAGTGCGTGTATGAAATACAAGCTATGTGGGGAGAAATACATTCATGAGGCGATTTTTCAATCCATTGATTCGCCTTGTATGGGGTACGTGGTTACATAAAGTACCAATAAACCCCGATGCTGTTACAAAAATAGCAATTTGTCCGGCAGGAGGTATTGGTGATTCGATTACCATATTGCCGATTATCAGTTTATTAAAGAGATTATGTCCATCAGCCAATATTGATATTATTACTATTGAGAGAAATGCCATTATTTTTAATGATAATTCGGATATTCATGCCATTCATATTATATATACAGATGAAGATTGGAAAAAAATGCGAGTTAATTCTTATAGCTTGATTTTTGTACTTAATTGGATACATATATCAGAGTGGGCGATACGTGCATGGAAAATAGGAGGTTATCATTCCATAAGAGTGACACCGTTTCAAGGTGAAAAATATGCAGCACTTTTTTCATATCAAGCTAAACCTATTTCTCCTCCGCAAAATGTCACAGACATATATATTGCATTAGTTGAAGAAGTTTTTGGTCAGACTATTGCTGAAAGTGAAAAATTACTATTGCCATATTCGATTGCTTTGCCGCAAGATGCTTTAGAGTATGGTAGCCACATTGTTACCCAAATGTCCACGGAACGCTATTGTGTCATAAATTATTCGGTTATTCATGAAAAAAAACAATGGCATAATGATGGTTATCGTGCTGTTGCCGAATTGTTACTGCGAATACTGCCTCATCATACCATCATTGTTCTGACTATGGAGAATGATTATGAGTCTGCAAAAAAATGTTTGTATGGCTTAGACGAACAACGCTGTTTTATTCCGTCACCATCACAGAATGTCCTTCATGCTATTGCCATGATGCGAAAAGCAGATTTTCTTTTTACCGTTGATACATCCTTTATTCATTGTTGTTCAGCTTTTGGTATTCCGGTCTTTGGTTTATATATAGGAGAAAAGCATAATGCACAACTATGGTCTGCACGCAATGTTCCTTTTGCTGCTGTCGAAACACATAATGGTAAGCCCATTCGAACATTAAGTACAGAAGATGTGATAGTACCACTTGAACACTTTATACGACAGTATGTTCTTACTAAGGAAATCCCTTATGCATAAATGTGTATTTTCAGGATTAGGGGTACTAAAAATTGGCATGAAATTGTTTGTATTGTCATTATTGCCAACAAAATCATAACAAATTCCGCATTCTACTGCGAAACTATTAAAAAAGTGTTGCATTTTCTTGACAATGTGAAAATAATCAAACACAGTGTTTTATAGATTCGTCCGATGGCTCCCATCATTGATGGCTTGCCAAAGGCGGTTCTTCATTCAAATTAGGGAGCTATACATGAGCATAACAAAAGACAAAACCCAGAGCGTAATCGTATGTAAAAACAAACGACGATGAATTGAGCAGATTTCCTCCGAATTTCCCTCATCATATCGTGCCTCTTTTTATCTCGGTCGTCACTACATCGGCAAACGCTTTACATTTCTTGATTTAAAATTTATTAACGAACGCTGTATCCATTGTAAGATATTCACTGTCTTCGATGCGATAGAGTATTTATTTTTATTTCATCATACATAAATAAATTTTATGTTATGGGGGAATACTATTTTTATCATGTATTTTACACATGATAGGCTCTTTTTTTTACCATACTTCAGAAAAGAAATACAATGCGCTTTCCATTATTACATAATATTATTTTCGGGCAAATTACTCCCGTCATTCGATTAGGAAGACGAAGGCATTTGGAAGAAAAAGACATTCCACCAACACCTAAGGAACTTTATCCGAAGCCAACGTCGAAACCATTTATAACCGTGCAGACAAAAAAGCCGGTTTCTTTTATTATTCGTACATATTTTGCAGCTGGTTTTCCTGCTTATTTATCTATACTTTTTCCATTGTTAACTGTTGGTACGGGTCTGGCTACGCCCATTCTGCTCCATGAGTTAATTGCGTCATTTGGTGATGTAACTATATCATTAACAATGACATATGTTTTTGCTGCATTATTGGGTGTTGCCGGTATTGCCGACGGTATTTTAACGCAGCATGGTTATTATTTTAAGTTAATGACCCATGCACGTATCATTAATGGATTAAATCGTCGGGTATTTGAACAATCGCTTATGTTAACTCGTGCTGAACGCTTGGCAATTCCTTCGGGTGATATTGTCAATCATTTAGGAAGCGATACAGAACAAATGGCAGAAAGTTCATTTTTTGTACCTGATTCTTTGTATTGCTCAATAGTGACATTAAGTGTATTGGTAATGCTGTGGTCATATTTAGGTGTAGCAGCATTATTTTCTTTGGCAGCATTAGTACTTATTTCGCCATTTTCTCGTGCCTTGGCGCAACGATTTACGCGTTTGGATCATGAATTATTAGAGTACAGAGATGAGCGCGTGACTCTGATGACGCAATTATTACATGGTATTCGTGTTCTAAAATATTTCGCATGGGAAAAAAGTGCAATGCAAGAAGTAGAAAAAGTTCGTACCAAAGAACTTGATGCACGGATGCGACTTGCAACTACAAATGCATTATCGAGTGTAGTATTTATTTGCACTTCTACATTGGTTGCTTTTGTTGGTTTTGGCAGTTATGTTCTCATGGGCAATACTTTAACTGCTCCGTTAGTCTTTGCATGTCTTTCATTATTTATTATGCTCGAATTTCCTTTTGGAATGGTTGCTCATATTATTTCAATGATTGCACAAGCAAGAGTTTCTGCATTGCGTTTACATTCGTATTTTTCACGGACAATTCAACCTTATGAACAAAAACCGGAAATGCCGAAAAATATGCCTGTGAGTATAAATGTTGAAAATGTGAGCGTTTATTATAATGGCACAAAAGCCGTAAAAAATGCCAACTTGCATATAGCAGCGGGTGAAAGTGTGGCTATTGTCGGTGAAGTCGGCGCAGGAAAATCAACACTTTTATTAAGTCTTTTAGGTGACACCGATATGAGCGGATTAATTACTTATACAGGTGTACCTTTCGGTTATAGTTCACGCACAGCCTATGTGCCTCAAGAAGCATTTGTGATGAATGGTACATTGCGTGACAATATTCTTTTTGGTGAACCATTGGACGATGCTCTTGCCGATGATCAAGATTTTGGCGGCATACTGCATGACTGTGCTTTAATAGATGATATTGGATCTATGGCAGCGGGGCTTGATACGGAAATTGGAGAAAGAGGCGTGAATTTATCGGGCGGACAAAAAACTCGTTTATGCCTTGCGCGTGCCGTCGCAAAACATCCTAATGTAGTTATTCTTGATGATCCGCTTGCCGCTGTAGATACAATAACAGAAACATTTCTGTGCAATACTTTACTCTTTGGGCGCTGGCGCAATATTACTCGTATTGTGGCCACACATCGTTTGGCTCATTTAGAGCGTTTCGATAAAATTGTGTATATGGAAAAAGGGGAAATAATTGCTCAAGGAAGTTTCCAAGAGATAGTGAAAAATTCGGAGGAGTTTGCTGCATTTTTTTCGCAACATATTCATGATGATATGATTCATGCACATGAAGCACCCAAATCCGAAATACAAGAAAATGAGTCGGACGGAAAATTAATCGAAGAAGAAGATCGTGAATTTGGAGCAATTCATTCCGGCGTTTACAAGGATTATGCAAGGGCTTTAGGTGGGGAAAATACGCGATTGCGTCCATTTATTCTTGGAGCATTGCTTCTTGGTTGCATTGCGGCAACAGTTTTGCCTATTATCCAAACTTCGTGGTTAGGAATATGGACTGATATTGCTTCATCGGGAAAAACAATATTTGGTTTGGAAATTTCTTTTTCTCCATTAATGGCTGTTGCTCTCTATGGTGTGCTTGGTGTATTAGTGATGATTGGTTGGTTCTGGGAAAAATATTTCTGGATGAAACGAGGACTCGCTGCTGCACAGCAATTACATGACCGTACTTTATATGCAGTCATGCAAGCACCTCTACGATTTTTTGATACAACCCCAATGGGGCGAATATTAAATCGTTTTTCACGAGATGTCAGCAATACCGAAGAAATGGCTAATAATGTAGAAGAAATTGCTCGTAATGTCACAAAATCACTTGGTGCATTAATTGTTATTTTCTCTCTTGCACCAATTGTTGTCGTCTGTGCAATTCCTGCATTATTGTGGTATTATATAGTACAAAAAGATTATCGACGCAGTGCGCGAGAAGCAAAACGTATGGAATCTATTGCACGCTCATTTCGCTATGCGCAATTTAAGGAAGTTCTTACGGGTATTACAGTTATTCATGCTTTTAAAAAAGAGCAATATTTTACCGAACAATTTTATGATATTCTCACAAATTACAATAGAATGTTTTGGGGAAGTATTATGCTTAATCGCTGGTTCTCCTCACGTGTACCCATTATTGGCGGTATAATTAGCATAACTACTGCAATAGGAGTTGTTATGGCTGTGAAAAATAATGGGATGTCAGCAGGCACTGCCGGTATTGCTCTTACATATTCTTTAAGTTTTTGGCAATATCTTAATTGGTCGGTTCGTTCATTCAGCGAAGTCGAATCAAAAATGACCTCGGCGGAACGTTTGCGTTATTATGGCACATTAGAACCAGAAGCATCAATAACGGCACATCCTCTCATATCACATTTTAGTATCGGGCGTGGCGATATTATTTTTCATAATGTCAGAGCACGCTATGCGGATAATTTACCGGATGTATTAAAAGGCGTTTCATGTATAATACGTGGTGGCACACGCATCGGTATCATTGGTAGAACAGGGTCAGGAAAAACAACGATTTTTCAGACATTATTCCGATTTATTCCTTTATCTTCGGGTTCTATTGAAATTGATGGTGTGAATATTGCCCAAATTCCTTTAGAACAATTGCGCCGTTCGATGGCAATTATTCCGCAAGATCCCACATTATTTATTGGGACAGTACGCAGTAATCTTGATCGTTTCGGCATTGCCGATGATAAAGCCGTGCAGCGTGCTCTTGAGCGTGTTCATTTATGGGAAACCATACAATCAATGGGAGGTATTTATGCACCTGTTCAAGAAAATGGCTATAATTTCAGCCAAGGACAAAGGCAGTTGTTATGTTTGGCGCGAGCTATTCTAACTGATGCTCGTATTATAGTTATGGATGAAGCGACGGCAAGCGTTGACGTAAAAACGGATGCGATTATACAGCAAACAATACGTGAAGAATTTGCGGGTATTACGATGCTTATTATTGCTCATCGTCCTTCGTCCATAGCTGATTGTGATCAGATAATTGAATTACGTGATGGTATCATTGTGCGTAATGAAACGCATAGCCGATTATCGGCTTAAATCAATCTAAGGACGGAAGCCATTCCGTCCTTAGATTGTGACACGGAAATCTGAAAAATTCTAATTGTTGTAGCAGAATAAAGCTGAAAATAAATATATGAGGATTTATTTGTCATAGCAATATGCTTTAAGTTATTAAAAAATACTCTTTACCATAGAATTTTTTCTTCAACATATATTTTTATGTTTCTTACACACGAATATCCTCTATAAAAAAAATCCCTCAATAGTGTGATGAGATATCGCTGCTATTGAGGGAAAAATATATGCTGCTATGTCAATAAATTAGTCTGTTGAACCCGGCGGCTTGTTTTTTATATTCGTACTCATGGACGGCTGTGAAAATTTGAAAGAAGGCGATTGTGTCACAGTCACTACCGATGGATCCGGCATTGCTTCATTTGTGCCTGCGGGTGGTCTTTGTCTTTGCGGCATTCTTGGCGTTGAGCGCATTGACGGCACACTGCGACGCTGCTGTTGTTGCTGTTGCGGTGCTGCTTGTAAAATCTGCGGGAATAAACTGAATGCTTTATGGACAGTTTCTTTCTGAATTATTGCCACTAATTGTCTGAATAAATTCACCGCTTCACCTTTATATTCGAGTAATGGATCTTTTTGCCCATAGGCACGAAGATGAATACCTTCTTTTAATTCATCCATTACCATTAAATGTTCTTTCCATTTATCGTCAATAGTTTGCAGGAAGGAAAATTTTTCTAATGCTCTGATTAAATCTATGCCTAACTTTTCTTCTTTACGATGATAAAATTCAGAGGCAGCTTCCATAATGATTTCGGTGGAGCGTTCTTTTTTCATGGAGCGGAATTCTGTGTCATTAATTTCGACTTCACAGAGCAAGAGTGTGCGCACCTGATTTTTTAATCCTTCCAAATTACCTTCGGGATGATATATGTCAAACCATTCATCGGCAAGATTGGCTACATAATCAAGTATTTCACCTTTTAATCGTTCACCGAATAAGGCATGACGGCGCAAATCATAAATGGCTGTGCGCTGCTGATTCATGACATTATCATATTCGATAAGGCGTTTGCGGACACCGAAATTATTTTCTTCTACTTTCTTCTGTGCATTTGTCACCGATGAAGTAACCATAGAATGTTGGATTGGCTCTCCTTCGGGAACTTTCATTTTTTGCATAATATTGGCAATTCTGTCACCACCGAATAAACGCATCAAATCATCTTCGAGCGAAATAAAAAATTGTGATGAACCGGGGTCACCTTGTCGTCCGGCACGACCACGTAATTGTCTGTCAATGCGTCGTGCATCGTGACGCTCGGTACCGATAATAGCCAATCCGCCGGCAGTTTTTACTTCGGCTGTTAATTTAATATCAGTACCGCGACCCGCCATATTCGTTGCAATGGTGACCGCACCTTTTTGTCCTGCTCCGGTCACAATTTCTGCTTCTCGCTGATGTTGCTTTGCATTTAAAACATTATGATTAATTTTTTGACGCTGCAACATTTTACTGAGCACCTCCGACACTTCCACACTTGTTGTTCCGACGAGTACGGCACGTCCGGCATCCACCATTTTTTTGACTTCTTCCACAACGGCATTGTACTTCTCACGTTTTGTGCGATATATTAAATCATCTAAGTCTTTACGTACAATGTCTTTATTGGTTGGAATAACGGTAACGTCAAGATTGTATATTTTTTCAAATTCGGCAGCTTCCGTTTCGGCAGTACCTGTCATGCCCGCTAATTTTTTATAAAGGCGAAAATAATTTTGTAAAGTGATTGTTGCCCATGTTTGGGTATCTCTTTCCACTTTAACGCCTTCTTTAGCTTCTATCGCCTGATGCAAACCATCGGAATAACGACGACCTTCTAAAATACGACCCGTAAATTCATCAACAATTTTTACTTTACTGTCTTGAATAACATAATCCACATCAATTTCATAAAGCGAATATGCGCGCAATAATTGCGATATTGTATGGATAACATCACTACGGAAAGAATATAATTGAAGTGCTTCATCTTTCTTTTGCTGCTTTTCTTCTGCATTTAATGATGGTTCACCTTCGATATGACTTAATTGACTTGCAATATCAGGAATAACGAATGTATCCGGATCTTCGCCGGAAGCAGTAATAAGATTTCTTCCTTTTTCGGTAATATCAATTTGATGATTTTTTTCATCAATTGTATAATATAATTCCTCATCAATTTCAGACATACGTGTTCCTTGATCGCGCAAATAATCAAGTTCGGTTTCACGCATTAATTTTTGATTTTCCGGTTCTTGCAATAACTTTTGTAATTTTTTTTGTTTTGGTAAACCGCGATATGCACGCAATAATCCGACTCCGCCTTCTTTGCGGACTTCTTTTTTATCGGATTGTAATTTTTTTTCAATATCGTTTACAATTTGTTGCACCAAACGATTTTGAGCTTCTACCATACGTTTGACGCGTGGATTTAATTGGTCAAAACGTTGATTATCGGCATTGCCGACAGGACCGGAAATAATAAGCGGCGTACGTGCTTCATCTATCAATACGGAGTCCACCTCATCCACGATAGCAAATATATGAGGTCTTTGCACCATTTCTTCGACTTCTGTTACCATATTGTCGCGCAGATAATCGAACCCAAACTCATTATTGGTGCCATAGGTAATATCCATCCCATAAACAGCGCGTCTTTGTTCTGATTGCATCGCTGATTGAATTGCTCCGGTTGTGATGCCCAGAAAATCAAAGACGGGTTTCATCCATTCGCAGTCACGTCGCGCCAAATAATCATTGACGGTTACTAAATGCACACCTCGACCGGGAAGAGCATTGAGATACATTGGCGATACCGCCACAAGTGTTTTACCTTCGCCGGTTGCCATCTCGGATATCTTGCCTTGATGAATCACTGTTCCTCCGATAAGTTGAACATCATAGGGAATCATATCCCATGTGATGGTATTGCCTACGGCAGTGTATTGATGTTTACGTTCGGTTAATCGGCGACATACCTCTTTGACGGTGGCAAATGCTTCGGGTAAAATTTCGTCGAGCGTATCGGCAATAATTGCATCTTCTTCTTTATCTAACTCACTCAGGCGATTATAGAGGGCTTGATGATCGTCATGCGATAAATCTTCTTCTTGTAAACGTGTTTTAATATCAGCACGTTCGCTTGTCAAGGTCATAAGTTGTTCGGCGATGCGCGCACGAAATTTGTCTGTTTGTCCGCGTAACTCTTCATCAGACAATGAAGATAATTTGGCATATATCTCGTTAATTTCATCAACGATAGGAAGTATTCCTTTAACATCTTTATCGTGTTTGCTGCCAAATATTTTTTGTAAAAACCCTAACATGAATAATTGCTCCGTTCAGAATATGTGAAAAATCATCTGTGATGGTATAACAAGAATCGGTGTAACCATACACAAAAAAGAAAAGCCCCTGTAAAGGGACTAAGTCTTTACAACGGCGGACAATGACGCAAAAGCGAACTTTGTATTACCGTTTTGATTGCAAAAATCGGGCTTTTTATCGTTTCAATGCCACAATTTCAGTGTTTTTTCTTTCTCAGATAGCCGCCAAAGAGCAATAAAACAGTCAGCGCCGTACAACCCATAGGGAGATAATCACCCCATTGCACATAGAGTGTTTTCTCGGTTAATAAAGGAACTTTATATGAAAGACCTGCGGTTGTATATGGCTGTAACTCTTTGTATGAAATGCCATTAGGAGAAATAAATCCGGATACTCCCGAATTTGCGCAGCGCACAATGGCTCGCCGATTTTCAATGGCACGTATGGCAGAAATACGATAATGTTGCTCCGGACCGAATGTGTAATTGTACCATGCGTCATTGGTAATCACAGCCAGCAGATTCGCACCGTCATGAGCATAGTTTTTCACAAATCCGGGATACACAGACTCTATGCAAATAATACAACCAAGCCGCAAAGAATCCTTGCCTGCCATTGCAATTGTCAAAGGTTTTTGCACTTTACCTTTGCTCCAAGTGGAAATACCAACTCCCCATTGCAGCCAGCGTTCAAGAAAAGGAAATATGTCCCCGAAGGGTATATTTTCTCCGAATGGAGTCAATCGCATTTTTCTATGAACGGGTGCTTTCAGAGGTGAAGCCATGTCGCGCGGTTCCATCAATATTGCAGCATTGTAAAAATTCCCCATAATTGTAAGATCGTTAGGAATGGGCTTTGCATAGTAGGGGGCATCTTGCTTTTTGTAAATCACGGCTTCGGAAAATCCGGTGAGCAATGCTGTTTGGGAATCATTAATCCATGGTCGAAGAAATTCGAGTCCTTCGGGATTACTGTTGGTTAAGCCAAGATAGGGTACGCCGGTTTCACTCCACACAGCCAAATCTAAATGTTGTAAAGCATTAAGAGAATCCTGAATTTTCTGATGTGCTGCAATTTGGTCAAATGAACTGCCTTGCCATTTTTTCCAAGGATTGATATTCGGTTGAATAACGCCTGCTACAATATGCTGTGCATTGCGCTCAAGAGCAGTAATTTCCGGTAAACGTATTTGACCATAATACCAAGGTAAGATACAAAGACCAAGTGCTGCAATAAGGCGTGGCGAAATGAGCATACGCCAATGAATACTGCGTTTTGCTATGATTTCTTTGAACAATGATGCCAATAAGACATTGATACTTACCAGTGCAAAAGTCACACCCCACACACCCGCAAGTTCTGCTATTTGTACCCAGACCGTATTGTATGCCTGTGTATAACCTAAACTTAGCCACGGATATGACAAATCACCGAGAGAATGTAGCCATTCAAAAGCTGTCCATAAAAAGGGAAATGCAATTAATCCGATTGCATCGCCAAATCGGTTACGCAAAAAACGCATTCCCACAAAAGGAAGCATAAAAAAGAAAGGATGTCCCAACCATAATGCAAAACCCGATACAAATAAGAACGGGTCACTTTCGGTTTGCCAACTGCTTACCCACCAATTGGAGATGCCGTGCATGACAAAAAAACAAATGTACAAAAGCCGATTATGATACTTCTCATTAGCCGGAGTAAGAATTGCCAACAATATGGGGATAAACCCGATAAATGCTCCGAACCATGTAGGCAAAGGAGGAAAAGCCGCACCAAGCAGCAATCCCGAAGCAAGGGCATATATATATCGCATATTTTTCATTTTTACATCTTTATTCTATGAACTCAATAGCAAGATACGGGCATCTGAGGTTTTTTGCAAATAAATATTATTTTCTCATCATCAAATTGCCTCCACAGAATATGCGACACTGCTGTGTTGTAGCGGTTAAATTTATCGGGCTATGGCGCAACCAATCGCTTGAGTGCGTGATTCTTTTATCGGTTTACCTTGCTGTAGATTTGTAAGTATGTCAGCAAGGATATGGTGTCGGGGGGCATTTTTTTTGCGCCCCCAACTTATAAACCAATCGTCAATTTTGCCTGCATAGACAATATGTCCGTCAATAATCACAGCAACTTCGGGAGTGATGCGCGCATCGGCATATTCTGTCCATTCCATCGTAGAATCTATGTGAATTGGAAAGGGTAACCCATACTCTTTGCAATAATCGTGAATGGCAAGAGTGTCCGGTGTCCTGTCAGGAAATATGCCGAAAAACCGTATGCTGTCTGATGCAAAACGCTGATATAGTGTACGAAATGTCGGAGCATATTTCTGACAAATCGGACATTGTTCTTTTAGAAAAATCATCACTGAAATGCCCTTACTTTGTTGTAACTCAGCAAGGGATATTGCAGTTTTTACCTGAGCATACCCAAGTGCATATACTGTCAAGAATAAAACGCAATAAAGAGTAGTGCGAATCATGGTGTGACAGAATATAATACTGTTTGTGTTGAAGATCCATCGTAAATATGGACAAAATACATACCACTCGCAAAATAATCATTCTGTAATTCGACAAAATGATGCCCCGCCGTAAAAAATGTATTGCGGGCAATTGTTTGTACTACTGCTCCGGTAATATCCGTAATAGATATGGAATAATTACCATCTTTTGGTGCGGTCCATGACAATATACCATGATGTTGCATGGGGTTGGGAATAATAATTGCCGCAGGAGAGTGTATGGAAAAAGATTCATCAATCAGAGAAGTGGGATTCGATGTTTCTAAAGAAATATTTTCATCACCGGGTAAATAGAGTATGCCGAAAAAATAACATAAAAACATTTCATCGGTGGTATTTTCACCCCAACGCACCACACGAGGCGGATTATTCGGATTCAATGGATTATTGGCAGTATTATCATACTCCGCTTCATAATATACTTTAGCACCTTTTGGAATTTTAATAAGTTTTTTAAATGTATAAGATCCCTGCCAATTAAAATCCCAATCGTCAATAGCAATTAATTTAATTGTATCCCCTTTGGGAGTAATGGCATACGATTTAGCTTTTTTACCAATTAAGTGCATGTGTGGCGCAATACTCATCAAAGAGAAATCATAGGGTACATCCAATACACCTTTAAATCGGTTGATTGTTTCGGCTTTAACAAGAAAAGAAGAATTGCCGCCGGCTAAATTCTGAGGATTAATTGCCGCTTCGCGAATTTGTCGAATAGATTTATCGTCGGAATAAAAAATATTCACTGTGGACTGGTCTTTTTGTACACTTCCCGACGGTGCATAATGTATTTGCATCACTAAATCTGCATTTTTGGGAATACGTACTCCCATTTTGTCGGGAAAAAATCGCGGCACAGCACCGGGCACCCATGCTGCGGGCAATACGATGGCATCATCAAAACCGGCACCGCCAAAACCGGAATAACCGGGTAAGGGATCGGCAGCATCCATTTTTCGTGCTTTACCTGTTGTGTCTATCCACATCAATACATGATGCACTACGGCGGGATTGCCGGGACGAAATTCTACAGCAGAAATATTTTTATCGCTACTAAAAGAAAAAGGTATAACAAAATTTCTGTATTCATGAACTTGTCTAAACAAAAGTCG
>DDTD01000055.1 GCA_002344005.1 Ignavibacteria bacterium UBA2373
TTTACTATCGGGTGAAAACGCCATGACGGGGTATCCGCCCATTTTTATCCACAGCGAATCAAGCCGAATTTCCTGTGAATACAGTGGAACACTTAATGCCAATACTATGGCATACACGACATACTTCATAACAACCTCCAAGGGTTTTGTGAAAAAAAATTACTCAAGACATTCTATAACATTGAGTATAAGGCAATTTACGACCATTATTATTATGTCCATTACTACTTTAATACTACTTTTTTCTGTTTTCTTCAACTTTTTTGCAAAAAAACTCAAGAAAAGAGAACAGTCTTTGATTGTTTGTCTATAAATGACGGTACTTCATAATGTGGTCTTTTGTTCCATTTTTGACGAAAAAAAAGGGCGTAATTCAAACGTCTTTCATCAAGGTACCGCCAAGCACCCCCTACAAAAACGTAAGAACACACCCCTATCGGGGCGTATTCGTACAAGTTCTTGTAGGATAGAAAATTTGGCGGTTTCTGATAAAGAACTGTCTATACGACACGCTATATTTTATTTTCATTTGCAACATACAATTTTTTTTTGATATAGATTCTGTTTTCTTCAATTCTTAATCAAGAACTTCAGAAAAAGAGTATAAACTCCCCATTATCATTTCTTGATACAAAAAATGCCTCGGGATTTTCCGAAGCGTTTTTTTTACTTTCCTTTTTTTCTTAACCGCCTATATTATCGCCATCAATAGATAATGTCGGCGTATAGGCAGAATACACATTACCATAGCCCGCTCGCAAACGGAAAGAATTGCAGATTATTCTGCGAATACTGTAATGCCGGAACAATCCATTCGCGCTATTTATTCCCCTGTTTTGTTTTTGCATGGCGACAGCGATATTCTTATTCCCCAATATTATGCACAGAGAAATTTTGATGCTTGCGGGTCGGCAAAGAAATATATTCATATTATTAAGGAAGCTCATCATCAAGATTTGGGCGATCAAGGCGGGGCAATATACCGCGAAATAGTGCCGGCTTTTTTCCGTGAGAATATGCGAGATTCGGGGTAAAAACACAAAACGCCGAGTGTGTATCACTCAGCGTTTTATTGTGTACAGAAGGCGGGAGTCGAACCCGCACGGGTGTTAAGCCCACTGGATTTTGAGTCCAGCGCGTCTGCCGGTTCCGCCACTTCTGCATCGGCAACGGCTGCGAAAATACGGTTTTCATCGTAATCTGCAAAACCTAAAGAGCAATTAGCCCTCATAACGCTCCACTGTCCTCACACCTTTGACCTTGCGTATTCGGTCGAACAATCGTTGTAAATGTTCGGTATTCTTGACTAATACGGTAAGAACCCCCTCGAAAAGTGCCTCGAAAGCATGAATGTTCACGCCACGAATATTTGTATTGTTAAAACCGATGATTGCAGTAGTAATATCGCTCAACATACCGCTTCTGTCATCGCCGGTAACGCGGATAGCAGCCACAAAGTCTTCGGATTGTAATTCCGCCCAATCCAATACTAAGAGCCGAGAAGGATTCTTTTCGGAGATTTCTTCTACGGTTCGGCAATTTCTGCGATGTACTTTAATTGCATTGCCCGTCGAGACGACTCCCCAAATTTCATCGCCGGGCACGGGGTTGCAACATCGTGCAAAAGAATATGCAATGCCGCTTAATCCTTTGGAGTCTCCGCCAAGCACCACCCCGCTTGCATTGCCTCGAGCCGTTTTGAGAATAATATCGAAAGTTTCTTCCGTGATGGGAGCCGATTGATTATCTCCTTGATGAATGGGTGAGCCGGGTTTTAAGCGAACTTTTATTTTCTCGGCAACGGTATCAATACTTGCATCGCCGGAACCGAGCGAATAGTAAAACTCACCTTTATTGGCAAATTTGAGGGATTTCACTATGCGTTCCAAATCATCTTCATTTATTGTTATGCCGAATTTTTTGGATTTTTTCTCCCATAATTCTTTGCCTTCTAATGTTCTGCGGCGTTTTTCTTCATTGAGATATTTACGTATGGCAGATTTTGCTTTATGGGTAACGGCAAATTTGTCCCAGTTTTTACTTGGCGTTTGATTTTTTGATGTAATTATTTCAACAGTTTCCCCATTGCGTAATTTATAATCTAAGGGTACAATTCTTCCATCCACTTTTGCTCCGATGCATTTACTGCCAACCGCAGAGTGTATATCAAAAGCATAATCAACGGGGGTGGCACCGACAGGTAAACTTCTCAATTCCCCTTTTGGTGTAAAAACTTGAATTTCATCCTGATACAAATTGAGTTTGAAACTTTCTTGCAATTGCCCCACAGCTTCATCGCTCGGAGTATTTAATATATCACGAATCCAATCAGCCCATTCGGTTAATTCTTTATCTTTAAAAAACAAGGAATTTGTGCCTATGGTTTCGGCTTTATATTGGAAATGAGCAGCCACGCCTTTTTCTGCAACTTCATGCATTTTTTTAGTGCGAATTTGCACTTCCACTCTTTTGCCGTCTTGCCCTATTACTGTGGTGTGCAATGACTGATAGCCATTTCTTTTGGGCACGGAAATATAATCCTTAAAGCGTTCGGGCACAGGAGTATATAATTCGGAAACAATACCATAAACAAAAAAACATTCATTTTTGTCATTGGTGTCCAATATTATACGAATGGCAAACAAATCATAGAGTTCTTCAAATTTCTTTCCTTGTTTTTCCATTTTATTAAAAATAGAAAATATGTGCTTGGGTCTGCCGCTTATTTCATATTTAATATCATTTGCTTTAAGTTTTTCTTTAATGGGGTCGGTAAATCGTGTAATATATTCGCTTCGTTGTTTAATGGTACTGTTCAATTCCAATTTTATTTCATCATATTTCGCCCGATTCATATATTTCAAGGACAAATCTTCTAATTCCCATTTGATGGAACCAAGACCAAAACGATGAGCAAGCGGCGCGTAAAATTCTAAAGTTTCATACGCTATACGTTTTTGTTTTTCTTCGGGTAAATGCTGCAATGTACGTAAATTATGCAAACGGTCGGCTAATTTAATCAGAATAACGCGAAAATCATTCGCCATAGAAATTATTAATTTGCTATGGGTATGGGCTTGGGAAAATTCACGCCCTTTGGTAATATCGGTTATCTTGGTTACGCCATCCACAATATCGGCTATGGATGCACCAAATTCATTATGTATATCTTTGACGGAATAATCTTCATGATCCTCGATAATATCATGGAGCAAAGCAGCAGCAACGGATATATCATCTAAGGGTAATTCTTTGACAACAATGCGAGCAACTTCAAGCAAATGGACATAATAGGGTTCACCGGAAGCGCGCCTGTCATTTTTATGAATTTCATGACAGAACCAAAACGCTTTAGAAATTAACGGTTCATTGACATGCATCAAGTGTTGCCGCGCTTCTTTGAGCAATAATTCAAGATCAATAGCCGGATCGGTGCCAACGACATGATTTTCGGGTATTTGTTTTGTGAATACACCAACAGTTTTATCCACAAATGTTTTTACCCTTGTCAGCAATTTCGATTCATTATGTTCTTGTTGTGATGCCATAATACTCTTATTTTTCTTTTTGATTCACCACAAATTACGAAACAAACGACGATTGTGCTATGATAGCGCACTTTGGGCGATTGCCTTCCGCACAAATCCTTGATTTTCCGCAAGCCGCTCTTGTGCCTCCTGTTTGCTTACTCCCGCAATGATCATGACAAGTGCCGTTTTCACATGATTGTCCGCTTGTGCCAGATACTCCCCCGCTGTTTTGTAATCCACGCCGGTACAATCCATCAAGATTCCTTTGGCGCGTTCTTGCAATTTTTGATTGGTCATTTGCACATCCACCATCACATTGCCAAATGTTTTGCCTAAACGTATCATTGATGCGGTAGTGAGCATATTGAGTACCATTTTTTGCGCCGTCCCCGATTTCATCCTTGTCGAACCGGTCACTACTTCGGGACCTACCTCCGGACATATCAACACATCGGCTTCAATACCCAAAGCAAGGATATTATTGCGTGAGTTCGTCGTGACAAGTATTGTAAACGCTCCTCGCTTTTTTGCCTCTTGCAATGCACCGCGCACATACGGTGTGCGCCCTGATGCTGCTATGCCACACACAATATCCAAACCCGATACATGATGCTCTGCAATGATATGTTTGCCATTTTCCACATTATCTTCAGCACCTTCTTGGGCTTTGAATATTGCCGGAGTACCCCCTGCGATAATCCCTTGAACCATATCGGGATGAGTACCGAATGTAGGCGGACACTCCGAAGCATCCACTATGCCCAAACGACCGCTGGTTCCTGCGCCTACATAAAAAAGTCTGCCACCGGATTTGAAGCGTTCTACCATGGCATCAACGGCTTGGGCTATAAACGGCAATTCATGACGCACCGCTTGAGCAACCAAAGCATCCTCATCATTGATACATTCGAGTATAGTTATCGTGTCGGCACTGTCAATATTGCTCGATTTACTGTTCTTTTGCTCTGTTGGCAATGATTTTATCTCTTGAAACAATGGTGTCATCATTGGTCAATATCCCTTTCTCAGCCCTAATGTTCGTAATTTTGCACACTATTTTACTCATTTTCAGCGTAATACGCAATGTCTTCCACTTCTTTAGATAAAAAAATAGCAAAAGCAACATTGATATTAGCAAGCTGCAATATCTTTGCCGCAATTGTCTTTATCGTCAGTTATACTTATACCGGTGAGTGGTTATTTATACTTGCAGGTTCTCTTATGGCTTTAGCCGGCATCGGTGTTTTACTCTTATATCGCCGCATCAAATCCAAATTAGGCAATCTTTCCGAAGAATAATATCATGAACAACAAAAGAATACTCATTACGGGAGGCGCGGGCTTTCTCGGGTCACATTTATGCGATAAATTCATCGGACATGGCTATACAGTTGTGTGTATGGATAATCTCATTACAGGTTCGATGGATAATATTGCCCATTTACTTGGCAATCCACAGTTTACCTTTATCCACCATGATGTGACAAATTATATGTATGTGGAAGGCAATGTGGATTATATTCTCCATTTTGCTTCTCCTGCATCGCCCATAGATTATCTGAAATTTCCCATTCAAACACTCAAAGTGGGTTCTTTGGGAACGCATAAAGCTCTCGGATTGGCAAAAGTAAAAAATGCACGTTTTCTCTTGGCAAGCACAAGTGAAGTCTATGGCGATCCGCTTATCCATCCTCAGCAAGAATCCTATTGGGGCAATGTCAATCCCGTCGGCTCGCGCGGTGTGTATGATGAAGCAAAACGATTTGCAGAAGCAATGACAATGGCATATCAACGCTATCATGGCGTGGAAACACGCATCATCCGCATTTTTAATACCTATGGTCCCAAAATGCGTATCGAAGACGGAAGAGCCATACCCGCGTTTATGTCACAAGCTCTGCACAATCAGCCCGTAACAGTTTTTGGTGATGGAAGCCAAACACGCTCCGTATGTTATGTGGATGATTTGGTCGAAGGCATTTATCGCTTATTATTATCCGATGAAAATATGCCTGTCAATATTGGCAATCCCGATGAAATCTCTATGCTTGATTTAGCAAAAGAAATTATTGATATTACAGGCTCAAAAAGTGATATAATTTTCAAAGAATTGCCCGAAGATGACCCAAAAATCAGACAACCAGATATTACCATAGCACGCACTCGTTTGCAATGGGAACCTCGCATTCAAAGACGTGAAGGACTTATCAAAACTATGGAATATTTCAAAAAACGCTTAGGTCTTTAATTAAAAAATAATCTCTCTACATATTTTCAAAAAAGGATATAAAAAATGTTTGAACCGCAAAAAGAAAAAGTAAAAAAATTGCTTGACAGAACCGACCAATTACGGAGGTTTCTTTGACGTTGATGTCAAAATTCAAGAAATAGGAGAAAGAGAAAATCGCAGCGAAGCACCGGACTTTTGGGATGATAATACCTTAGCCCAAAAAATTATGCAGGAATTAGCAGAAATCAAAGAATGGGTGCAATTATATACTGACACAAAAAATGCTGTGGACGATGCGGATGCGCTTATTCAATTAGCAGAGGAAATGAATGATGCCTCAATGGAACCCGAAATTGACCTCGAAGTGAAAAAAGCAGCCGATGCTGTTGAAACTTTAGAATTACGCAAAATTCTTTCTGCTCGCGCCGATGAAAAAAATGCCATTCTTACCATTAATGCAGGCGCAGGAGGTACGGAAGCACAAGATTGGGCGGAAATGCTCTTACGTATGTACACTCGATGGGCTGAACGCAAAGGTTTTGCCGTATTTCTTGCCGATGAACAAGAAGGCGACACCGCAGGCATTAAATCTGCATCCATAGAAATTCGCGGAAAATATGCTTATGGTTTTCTTAAAGCAGAAAATGGCGTACATCGTTTGGTACGCATCTCCCCTTTCGATTCCAATGCTCGCCGCCACACATCTTTTGCTTCGGTCTATGTGTATCCCGAAGTGGATGATGAAATTGAAATAACCATCAATCCTGCTGATGTGGAAATGGACACGTTCCGTTCGGGCGGTAAAGGTGGACAAAATGTCAATAAAGTAGAAACTGCTGTGCGTTTGCGCCATATTCCCAGCGGCATTGTCGTGAGTTGCCAACAAGAACGCTCACAACATCAAAACCGCGAACGTGCCATGACCATGCTCAAATCGCAATTATATGCAAAAAGACTCGAAGAAGAAGAAGCCGAAAAAGCTGTTATTGAAGGAGCAAAGAAAAAAATCGAATGGGGCAGCCAAATTCGTTCTTATGTCTTTCAACCATACACTATGGTCAATGATCACAGAACAGAAATTAAAAAAACAGATGTCCATGCTGTCATGGATGGCGAATTAGATGACTTTATTCGCGGTTTTCTCCTAATATCCGAAGAAGAAACTCAAGAATAAATTTCCCCCATGACACACTATCTCAAAAAAAATATTCCTTTGCAAGCGCTTCATACCTTTGGTGTTGAGGCGTTTGCCGAATATTACTTCGATATTCACACACTCGAAGACCTTGACACTATTCTCCGCAATTATCCCGAAATTCCAAAACCTGTGCTATGCCTTGGCGGTGGCTCCAATATTATTTTCCGACAACATTATGCGGGCACTGTCCTTGCCATGCGTTTAATGGGTATTTCCATTATCGAAGAAACTGACGATACCGTCACTGTGCGCTGCGCTGCCGGCGAACAATGGCATTCCCTCGTCGAATGGACAGTCAATCAAGGATGGAGCGGTATTGAAAACCTTGCTCTTATTCCCGGAACTTGCGGTGCTGCTCCCATTCAAAATATTGGTGCTTATGGCATGGAAATAAAGGAAACAATTATTGCCGTTGAATGGTATGACTTTGCAAGTGGACAAAAAAACATCTTTACCAATGAACAATGCCACTTTGAATATAGAGACAGTATTTTCAAAAAAGAATTAGCGAATAAAGGAATTATTACCGCCATAACACTACAATTATCGAAAAAACCCGATATTCGCACTTCCTATGCTGATATACGCCGTATTTTGGAAGAAAAACATATTACCGAACCCACAGTCCGCACTATTTTTGATGCAGTCGTCGAAATTCGTACCCGTAAATTACCTGATCCCAAAGAATATGGCAATGCAGGCAGTTTTTTCAAAAATCCTGTCATTTCCATAGAGCATTTCAGGCATTTACAACAATCATATCCCGAAATTCCCCATTATCCCATTGATGACATCACAGTCAAAGTGCCCACCGGATGGTTAATTGAAAAAGCAGGATGGAAAGGCTTCCGACGAGGCGATATTGGTGTTTCCCCCAAACAAGCATTGGTTCTTATCAATTATGGCAAAGCACATACCGAAGAAATTATCGCTCTTTCCAATGATATTGTCCAAGACATACAACAACGTTTTTCTATCACACTCGAACGTGAAGTTTCAATCATATAGACTATCATATCGGGGAGAAAAAAAGAGGGGCAAATTTCAATCAATATATTCATTAATCCCGTCCTGCGGACAAGCCTCAACGAGGGGAATTTTTGAAATTCAACGCGTCACGGAATCCCGAAGGGATGACATGGTAATAGAAAAATGTTTTAATAAAAAATCAAATCCTGAAGGGATGACATTTCTATGAATATATCGCTCCTTCGGAGCTTATTGGCTTTTGTGATTCTGTGATTTCTACGACTATACCGCTCCTTCGGAGCTTGAATGAAATTACATCCCAACGGGATGACAGGTTTATAGAATTATGATGTGCCCCATCCCATCCTTCCCCGTGGGGAAGGCATAATAAAATTCTCCCCGTCGGGGAGAAAAAAGAGAGGCAAAATCTCAATCAATTCATCCACCCCGTCAGACTGCGTCTGCCACCCCTCAATGAGGGGAATTTTTGAAATTCACCAACGTAAATCCCGCAGGGATTACAGGTTTATAGAATTATGATGTTTATTTTTTGCCCCATCCCGTCCTTCCCCGTGGGGAAGGCGATGGAAATAATCCCGAAGGGATGACATAATAATAGATAAATGTTTTAATAAAAAATCAAATCCCACAGGGATGACATTTATATGAATATATCGCTCCTTCGGAGCTTATTGGCTTTTGTGGTTCTGTGATTTCTACGACTATATCGCTCCTTCGGAGCTTGAATGAAATATAATCCCTCAGGGATGACAGGTTTATAGAATTATGATGTTCATTTTTTGCCCCATCCCATCCTTCCCCGTGGGGAAGGCATAATAAAATTCTCCCCGACGGGGAGAAAAAAAGAGGGGCAAAATCTGCTTTGCTTAATAATCACCGCAACGATTAGTTATGGAAATAGTTGAAAAATTCGTACTTATTACTTCGAGTCAATAATTTCGCGTAATAACCTTTGTATGGTTCTGTAGTTTTCGCCCTCATAAAGATGATTTATCATATGTAGTTTCCATGTTTTCTTGAATTGTTATTGTTTTCCATTGTTCTATACTCTATATTGTGATTACTTCTTATTCAGAATATTCAACAAAAAAGGAAATGATTGATGTATCAAGTAAGGGCGTAGATGCGTCTCGAGTTTTTCAATAATTTCAGCCAATTCTTTAAAATATACATCATCTTCATCTTTTGTTGCGTACGCATTGTAATTTCTTGCTAAATTAATTAGATTATGCTTCGATGTTTGGATTGTAGGACGATCGTAGTAATTGTTTTGCTCATTCTTAAATACTATAGCCAGTATTTTGTAATGATCGAGAAATTGGTTGATTAACTCTACTATTTCTGATGTAAGATGTATATTTGATAGTTGTTTGATTAGTCGTAACTCATTAATAAGATTATCACTTTTCTTAAATCGATTTCCAATAGCCTGCCAATAAATTTTATCATCGCTAGTTGGAGAATCAGTTTGAGTTCGAACTTCACTCATTTCATGAGGGAACATCATAGGAAATCTAATTTTTTCAATATTATCAACTACTTTGTAAATAATTGTAAGAATTTCTTTAGCAAGGTTGTAATTGTTTTGCCAGAGCATTTGTTTTTTCCATCCATAGTATGCTATACCAATCCCTACTATTGTTGCTAATTGCGACAGGCACTCTATTGCATCTTTAAATATTGTCCAACACATCTCCCTACACCCCTTCCACTATGCGGATTTCTTCGTCGGTTAGCTCATATAACTCATAGAGCAAGCGGTTGATTTTGTCATCGGTGTGGCGTATGTCGGCGGTATTCCATCCGAGAATATTCCAAAATTCATCAATATAACTTTTGCGTACTTGCGATTCATTGAGTGATTTATAATTGTAGGAACGGAATTGCTGTGCTAATGCAGCAAGGGCATCTTTTGTTTGTGCTAAGTTGTTCATGGTTTTTTCACGGAATAAATAATTATAAGCAGCGTAGTGACAGACGCGCCGCCGCTGCAAACTTACAGAAAATGCGTGAATTATGGGAAAGTTAATGCTTCGCCATTCTATAAATGTATAAGGTTTTGAAAATCTTTTAGGTTTGAATGAAGCCCCATCCTGTCCTTCCCCGCGGGGAAGGCATAATAAAATTCTCCCCGTCGGGGAGAAAAAAAGAGGGGCAAATTTCAATCAATACATCCACCCCGTCCTGCGGACAAGCCTCCGATGGATGGGATGAAATTCAATCCCGCAGGGATGATATGATAATAGAATTATGATGTTTGTTTTTTTGCCCCATCCCGTCCTTCCCCGCGGGGAAGGCATAATAAAATTCTCCCCGTCGGGGAGAAAAAAAGAGGGGCAAATTTCAAGCAATTCACCCACCCCGTCCTACGGACACCCCTCCGATGGATGGGGTGAAATTCAATCCCGTCGGGATGACAGGTTTATAGAATTATGATGTTTGTTTTTTGCCCCATCCCGTTCTTCCCCGTGGGGAAGGCGATAGAATAATCCCGCAGTATATCAAAACAAATCGTTTGTACCGAAAACACGGCTTTTTACCTCAATTTTTTCCCTTTTTTGCCAAAAAACGCCATTTTTTTGCCAATTGAGCCGACTACGAGGGGTCTTGAAGCGA
>DDTD01000080.1:0-49755 GCA_002344005.1 Ignavibacteria bacterium UBA2373
GACTTAAACATAAAAACACTTCAAAAGATTCAAAAGAAATGAATGAAATTATGGAAGAGTTTGACAAATTTCAATTTGAATATGAAAAGGAAGAAGAACTTAAAAAGACAATAGAAAAATTTATTAGACTAATTGAAGAATAGCCTGACAGCCAACAGCAGTTACACAAGATTTGGGTTTTAGGCAAACTTTAAAGTTTGTTTTGCACTTTTGTGGTTAGTGATCAACCGAAAGTTTAATGTGTACTTTTTCCCAAACCTCGTGTAGCTGCAAAATGATGTGCCGCCGAATGTCGGCACATCCATCTCCCGTTAAAAAAGGACATTTTAAAAATACGACACTTTTAAGATAAAATCAGATTAAAAAACAAAATGAGACTAAAAGACAAAATAGCATTGATAACGGGCTCGGCTCGTGGAATTGGGCAAGCAACAGCTGAACTCTTCCACAATGAAGGAGCAGTTGTGATAGTTTCTGACATTAGAGACGAAGAAGGAAAAAATGTTGCAGCAAATTTAGGTATTAATTCAGTGTATCTGCATTTAGATGTAGGTAGTGAAGAAAGTTGGCTGACAATAACGGAGTTTATTAAGAATAAATTTGGACGACTTGATATTCTAGTCAATAATGCAGGAGTAACAGGATTTTTAGAATCATCGGGACCTTGGGACGCTGAGAACTCTGACTTACAATCATGGGAAGAAGTTCACAGAGTAAATTCTACAGGTGTTATGCTTGGTTGTAAATACGCTATCAGACTGATGAAAGAAAACGGTGGAAGTATTGTAAATATTTCTTCAAGAAGCGGTGTCGTTGGAATTCCGGGAGCTGTTGCATATGCATCCAGCAAAGCATCTGTCAGAAATCATACAAAAAGTGTAGCATTATATTGTGCAGAAAATGGTTATAAAATTAGATGCAATAGTGTTCATCCTGCAGCAATTATGACACCAATGTGGGACGCTATGCTTGGAGAAGGAGAACAAAGACAACAGATAATTCAAGAAATAGAATTTGGAATACCTATGGGACACTTTGGAAAACCGAGTGATGTTGCTTATGGTATTTTATATTTAGCAAGTGACGAAAGTAAATATGTGACAGGAATTGAACTGACAATTGACGGTGGAATATTAGCCGGAAGTGAAGCTAAACCAAGAAAATAAAAAAAAACGCTCTATAAAACCCGTATCCCTTCCACACCACATCACTATTTTTTTTAGAACAATACTTGGCAACAATGTATAAACCTGAAGGACAATGTTTGGATGGATAAGCAAAGTTTTGTAGTTTTGGGGAAATGAATGGCGCATTGGGTTAAGATGGGAAGCGTACATCTATAGATTTGCAAAAGCACTTCATTAACAAACTGCGTTTGCATTCAGTAACTGCGCAAATCCGCCTCGAGTTAGCGGGTAGGTTTGTCCGAGAAGATAAAACCATTTTAAATGAGAACAGTCCAACAGAATATTTACAAATTTAGTCTTATGAGAATATTGACGATACTGACATTACTTTTTTTCTCGTGTACCAAAGACAACACGACAGAACAGCCTACTCCAACCGCTTATAGAATAACAAAGCCTGTTACCTATAATAATATTAATGTTGATGTTGTAATTGACAAACCTGCACTAAATGAAGTTGATGTCTTGTTAGTATTCCACGGCACAATATTGTATGACAGTAACTTAATGACTGCTGCCAATACAACACTTGACAAATTCAAGGGTATTTTAGATAGAAATGATATGATGATTGTAAGTGTTGCATATCCCCAAGAAAATGTATTATTAGGCGACAATATTGTTCAAGGTGAAGCCGCTTTGTTATGGTTGAAAAATAAAGCAAGTCAAGAATTAGGAATAACCGTAAAAAAAGTATTCTTAGGAGGACACTCTCAAGGAGGCTATATGGTAACAAGACTTAATACAATGCATCAAACAAATGGAGTAATTGCTAATGCACCAGGACCATTAAACCTTATTTATAGATGTCAATTAGAGGAAAATGGACAAGTTCAATCTGGTGCTGTGTGTACCAAACTAAAAAATGTGTATGGAGCTACCTCAAACAACCCAAACGCATATTTCCAAAGGTCATTACTCAATTTCACAAATGGTTTCAAGTCTGACATTTTGTTTGTTCAAGGTTTAAATGACTCTCCTATTCAAATGTACTCGTGGCCAACTTTTAAACAAGATGTTTTAAGTTGTACAAGTTGTCAGAACAGACAGTTTGTCGAAATTACTGGTGGTGAACACGGCTCTCTGTTCGAAAGTCCAACTGCAAAGACCGAATTCAATAACTTCATAAATAGCCACTAATGATAAAACCTACCGCTACCCCGTGTAACTGTTGCACAACTCATCGGTGATTGTTTAGAAAAATGAGTGATAATATGATAAAGTGATAAAGTGCAGGGTGGATATTACAGCAATGAATCACAAAACACTGTATTTACTCCCGCATAGAGAAATCTCCTTTGCTCATATTTGGATGGACAAACAAAGTTTTGTAGTTTTGAGGAAACAAATGGCGTAAGTGATCAATATGCAACGAGAAGACATTCAGATTATATCCAGACACAGCAACCTTACAGAAGAAACAGTTGCCAAAACTTTGAAAGAAAGTGTGTATAATGGCAAAGATGCATGGCAAAAATTTCTACGACTATTTTTTATGAGTCTTGGTGTTGGTTTTACCGTGTCCGGTATCCTTTTCTTTTTTGCCTATAATTGGGCAGATTTACACAAGTTTACCAAAATTGGACTAATTCAAGGAGTGTTGATCATAACCACGATCTTAACACTTCTTCCTCAAATTAACAAAAAGATAAAAAATATCATCCTCACGGGAGCATCGGTTTTAGTAGGTATTCAATTTGCCGTATTTGGACAGATTTATCAGACGGGAGCTAATGCTTATGACTTATTTTTAGCGTGGACTATTTTTGTAACACTGTGGGTTTTGGTATCAAATTTTGCTCCTTTGTGGTTGCTGTATCTTGTTTTAATTAACACGACATTTATTTTGTATTCACAACAAGTTGTCAAGGATTGGTCGGAAATATTGATTTGTACTTTACTTTTTGTCATAAATCTAACTTTTCTAGTTTCAGCAACTCTTTTTGTTAAGAAAAAAACAACCACATGGTTTTTGAATATAGTTGCATTAACCTCTATAAGCTTTGCGACCATCGGTATCGTCATCGGAATTATTGACAAATATCAAAAACATGAAGAGAGTTTCTCTTTCCCTATATTGATATCAATTACTTCCATAGCATTTGTGTTGGGTATTTGGCACGGACTAAAAGTACAAAGCGGTTTTTATCTTTCTGCCATACCCTTCAGTCTTATCATTATCATATCGGCTTTGCTCCTAAAAATATCAAGCGAAGAAATGATGTTCTTATTCGTCAGTTTGTTTATCATAGCAGGCGTTACATTAACCATTAAAAATCTGATTGACATTCAAAAGAAATGGGCAAATGAAAAATAAAGACGACATTAAAGTATTATTGGATTACTTTCAAAACACAAACGATAAGCCCTTGATATTAGATGAGGATGCTATTGTTTCAGCTTATCAGAAGGATAACACTGACCAATCTTTGGCAATAAAGATACTATCAATGTTCGGAGGATTCTTGGCAATCCTCGCGTTTTTGGGGTTTCTCTACTTAGCAAAATTATACAATTCTGATATCGGATTGCTGCTTTCCGGTGGCATTTTGATTGCATGTTCGATTTGGATAAATAAGCAATACAATAAAATCATTATGGATACAATAAGCGTTTCTGCTTTTATTCTTGGATTCATACTTATTGCCATCGGTGGACATATAGAAGAGAATGGAAATATTTTAAGCATAATTTTTATCATTATTGCTTTGGGCTCACTTAGTATTGTCCAGAACTATATACTTTGTTTTGTTTCTGTTCTGATAATCAACCAGAGTATTTTAATGCTCATTATATCGAATAGTGTTAATGATGTTGTTCATATTTATGTTGCTATACTTGCTTTGGCTATGGCTTACATTTTTCTAAAAGAAGCTAAAATAATCACTACAAACAAAGCTTTATCCAAACTTTACAATCCTGTCAAAACAGGATTAGTCTTCTCATTTTTATCGGGATTATTCATTCTTAGCGGCAAGGAAGGGAATTTCCCCGTATCACCTGAATATATGTGGTTGTCTTCTATCGTTATAATTCCCGTAATTGTATATTTGACTTCTACGTTGTTTAGTGTGCTAAATATAACAGAAAAACGTCACAAGATATGTGTTTACATTTTTACGGCTCTTGCTTTATCGCCAACAGCTTTATCCCCTGCCATATCGGGTGCTATACTTATTATACTATTGAGTTTTATGATAAACTACAAAACAGGATTCGTATTGGGAATTACCTCATTCATCTACTTTGTTTCACAATACTATTACGACTTAAATTTAACTTTACTCACTAAGTCTATCCTCCTGTNNGTGTTTTGTTTATCGCTCTTTATTTGATTACCTATAAAAAATTGACGGAAAATGAAAAAGTATAAATGGATTATCATACTTCTTAACCTTGTCCTGTTATTGATATATTTCAATTATTCAGTAGTTAAGAAAGAAGAATTATTAAAAAACGAACAATTCGTACTTTTTGAACTTGCGCCTATTGATCCTCGTTCTTTAATACAAGGCGACTATATGACTCTCCGATATAAAATTTTGGATGATATTAATCTCAAAAATATGCCAAAACGTGGCTATTGTGTTGTCCTGCTTGACCAAAATGGTAAGGCACAAAGAGTTCGGTTTCAAAAAGATGTAACGCCATTGAACAAAGGCGAATATCTTATAAAATATTATGCATCTAATCAATGGAGTGTCAATATTGGAGCACAATCATTTTTTTTTCAAGAAGGACAAGCTGAGAAATATGCGATGGCAAAATACGGAGGCATGAAAATTGACAAAGACGGCAACAGTCTGTTAGTGGGACTTTATGACGAGCAACTACGCAAAATTGAATAAAAACAGTCTCACAACATCTGTTTTCCTTCCACACCACATTACTACTTTTTTTTAGAACAATACTTGGCANNGATACACAAAGTTTTGTAGTTTTGAGGAAAGTAAAGGGTGCTTTGCGTCAATATGAGTGATGTGCCGCCATTCGGCGGCACATCGGGAAGCGGATACCAAGTTTCAGTACATGGATTTAGCAATGACCAACATCAAAATTATACGAATAACTTTACATTTGACGAATGAATATTACAGGAAAAATTACAGGTATAAAATATAAAGTTCATCTCGCTGACGATTTACAAAAAATAGAAGCATCGGACTTTGACATCAACAAGGTTCCAACTGCTTGTATTATCAATGACGGCAAGTATTCATTCGCCATCTCAAAGTGGGTTTCACCCAAACGGACTCGTTCTTATCCGTATGAGAGGGTATATAACACGCTGAACATATCAAAAAAGATTACAGTAATTCCAATCGTTAAAGACGAAGGAGCAGCAGGAGATCGAGATTTTATTCAATGGGATACTGTTTCATTGATGAGTTTACTTGATGTGTTCGTAATTTTCGCATATTACAACAAGGCAGAGAGAGCAGGAAATAAAATTACCGGACAACAGTTTGACAACAAATTTGTGTTATCAAAAATCAGAGAGATTGAACAGTATCACAGTTCAGCTTTGCATTGGAATTTGAACGAACTGAACACAAATCTTCACAATATCATTGATAAAGTGAAATCCTCTTATGCAAAAATTGAAACATCAACAGGGGTAAAACTTCACAATTCAAATGGATTAGACAATTTTAAAAAGAAAATTGGCAAAGACGTTTCTTTGTTCATGGCATTTTCTCGAGACAAAGCCGAAAAAGCCCAATCCAGAGAATTTGTCACTGTTCAACCTAAAGAGAGTTTATCAACACTTTCCAAAGCAAAAATCACCATTAATAATTATTTGGGTGGACAGTATTTCTTTACCGTTGATGAAGTGATTATTTCAAAAGAAAAATTATCGCTCATCGAATGCAAACATACCGTCAACGCTGTGCTACCAAGTAAAGGTGATATTAAGGACGGTTTACTTAAAATGATTTTGTATTGCAACTTATCTGAGACAAAAGTGAACGGAAAGAAAACAAGTTGTCAATCTATTTTAGAGTTAACATCAACAAAATTGAAAGGAGCAATAAGTTCGAAATCTTCTTCAACTGAAGTTGAAAATTTCTTCTCTGAGAACAACTTCAATACCACTCAAAAAAACTTAGTAACATCTTTGTTTGCTGAGACAAAAAGCAATAAATTTACTGTTACCATAAAACAAGTACAATGATTAAAAGTCCGTTACGATATCCGGGAGGAAAAAGCAGAGCCGTAGATTTAATTTCTACACTTGTGCCCAATTTTGACGAGTTTCGTGAGCCATTTTTGGGAGGCGGTTCTGTTTTCATATATCTAAAGCAAAAATTTCCAGACAAAAAATTTTGGGTAAACGATCTGCATTATTCCCTTTTCAAGTTTTGGGAGATGTGTCAGCATGATGTTAGTGCTGTAATTGAGAAAGTTTATGAGTGGCGAAATCAATTCAAAGAAGGGAAAGACTTACACAGATTTCTCACAGACAACATTTCTCAATTCGACGACCTTGAAACGGGAGCAGCATTTTTCATCTTCAATCGCATTACTTTCTCGGGGACAAGTGAAAGCGGAGGTTATAGCGAACAAGCATATCACGGAAGATTTACTGAAAGCAGCATTCACCGATTAAAGCAATTCGGTAAAGTCATTAGTAACACAACAATTACCAATATTGACTTTCAAGAAGTGATTGAAGCAGACGGTGAAAATGTTTTTCTTTTTCTTGACCCACCCTATTATTCAGCGACTAAATCTGCGCTTTATGGAAAAAACGGAAATCTCCATAAAGGATTTGAACATGGTAGGTTTGCTGAGACAATAAAAAAATGCAATCACAATTGGCTGATTACTTATGATGATAGCGAGTATATAAGAGAGTTGTTTTCTTTCGCAAACATTATCTCATGGGACTTGACCTATGGTATGAGAAATGTGACAAATACCTCAGACCAAATTGGAAAAGAACTTTTCATTTCTAATTATCTGACAAAGTTGCCAAGCCAGATTGTAAAAGAAAGCCAGTTCACTTTATTTGAACCAAAAGTGAAATATAAACAGACAAAAAAGACAACAATCATTTAAAAATACAACTATGTGATTGGGACAGAAAGTAGATGAGCCGCTAACACTCGTCACTCCCCCACACCTCTACTTTTTGTAGAACAATACTTGACAACAATATATAAACCAAAAGGACAATGTTTGGATGGATAAGCAAAGTTTTGTAGTTTTGAGGGAAGTGAATGGCGCATTGCGTTAAGATGAGAGGCGCATCTATACAATTGCAGAAGTACTTCATTAATAAACTGCGTTTGCATTCAGTAACTGCGAAAATCCGAGGAACGTTAGTGGTAATTTTACTGAAACCCTAAAAAAATAAAACGGACAAAAAAATGAGACTATTTGACTTTTTAAAAAACAAGGTAACACAACCCGATTACTCAAAAACTGAAAAGGTCACTGACTTTTCAGTTGGTGACATTTTTTATATAAAAACAGATAATAAATTCAATCTTTACAAATTATTGATGATAGACACGGAATTTGAGTGCTATCATATTTTGACTTATTCGCCAGTTGACAACGTACCTGCACTGACAGACATTGACAAACTATCAGTATTTGTTTACCACTCACCTTTTGACAAAAAAGCATTTGCTAACGCTACGTTGCTGACAAATCAATCTTTGACAGCAAATGATTTAGTAGGTTATCACGAATATTTGCGACAGACACAAGCCCCTAACTTTTATGTTCCCATTGCAAACAGCTATTATAAAGCAGGACTTACACTAACCGACCAAAATAAACATTACGAAGCCATAGACTCTTATTCAAAAGCAATTGACCTTTTTCCTCAATTTTTTGAAGCCATTGACAACAGAGCTTTTTGTAAAATGGACTTAGGTTTATGGGCAGACGCAATTGAAGACTTTAAACTTTCTTTGCAACGGAACCCTAATAGTTTGCTTGCTGAATTTTCAATAGGAGAATGTTATTTTAAAATGAGCGACTATGAAAACGCAAAACGACAATTTGAAATTACTCATAGTATTGACCCTAATCATCAAGCACCAAAACAATTTTTGGATAAAATAAATGTAATACTCAACAAATAAAAAAAATCCCGCTATCATCGGTTTGGCAATATGCTGGGGTGATATGCAAAATTCAACAGTAGTTTTTCCTTCACCCTTACTCATGTTTGTTTACATAACCAAAGTTTTGTAGTTTTGAGGGAAACAAGTTGTGCAACAAGCACAGGCCTTTGGCTCAATGGCGGGCTCAGTGGTTACATCAAGTTTTCTTCATCTAATGAAGTTTAGTGCGATGAATCCCCGCCATCGCAAAGCCACATACATTATAGGAAAGATTAAAAAATGAATAGCATAAGAGAAAAAAAAGATCAAATAGTAAATTTTTGGAGCATTGATGAAGAATCAGACCGTGAAAAACTGATTGAAGAAATAAGGAATTACTCTGAGATAAAAACTGAAGCTGTATTAGTGCAAGAAATAAGAGATAATTTCAAACAAACAAGTTCTTCAGGAATAAGTGTGATTTATGAGGCGTTAAGTAAGAACCCCAAAAAATGGTCGAATTTCTTTAAAGAAGAATATGAAACTGCTTTTGAATCAGCGAAAAAATCTGAGAAAGCTTTTGAAATTTTGGAAAGTTTACAGGGAATAAGTTTTGTTAAAGAAGGGGAATTGGAAACGTTAGACGAAATAATAAGTCTATTAGGAAATAACCTTTCACACCAAAACAAAGTCATTAGATATAACTCTGTTTGGTATTTAGGAGATTGGATTTCAGATAAAAACAAAGACAAATATTCTCATATAATTGACAAAATAATTGATAGACTTCAAGATGAAAATTGGAAAATCAGATATATAACAAAGTTGATACTTGACGACCTGAATAAATTACCGAAAGACTATACAATCAATCTTTGGGATAAAATTAGAATTAAGTTTGGAAATCCATTTGCAATATAAAAAAACTACCACCAACCGTTCAATGACGGATGTCGTGGTTTATTGAACACCTACATCGCATCAACTTTTGTGCTATATTGATAGTTTAGTGCTCCGAATTGACAATCAGCGAAGCTCAATCGCCAACTGCGGTAGTCTTGAACTGTTAGTAATAAGGCAACAAACCCACAACATGACAAAAGAATGACACTATTCGTATCATAATCAAACTTAAACGTATCAAATCGTATCATTACACTCTTGCAGTTTCGAATCATAACCGTATCTTTGCATATCAAATCGTATCAAAATGAACAATAAAGTATATAATTTTCGACTTAAGATTGATTGGAAGCTGATTAATGTTATCAGTGCAATAGACCGCTTTGATGCACATTGGACTGCTATTGAACGCAAAGAAGGACAAAGCCTCAAAGAGTTGAAAAGCATTGCTACAGTGCGAAGTGTAGGAGCTTCAAATCGCATTGAGGGCAACAAAATGAGTGATGAAGAAGTTGATGTGTTGCTGCAAAAAATTGACATTACCAAACTTACTGACAGAGATTCGCAAGAAGTAGTCGGATATTATGAGGTGTTGGATTTGATTTCGGAGTCTTATCATAATATCACATTGACCGAAAGCCATATCAAAAGTTTACACAATAATGTAATGAAATATAGTGCCAAAGACCAATGGCATAAAGGAAATTATAAGTCGCATAGTAATGCAGTTGAAGCAGCATTTCCTGACGGCACACGACAAAGAATCTTTCAAACCACAGAAGCGGGATTTGCCACCGAAAATGCCATAAGACAGTTGCTTGATTGGTATAATTCCGAAACAGAAGTACACACATTAATCAAAATAGCATCATTTGTCTATGATTTTTTAAGTATTCACCCGTTTCAAGACGGGAACGGTAGGTTAAGTCGTTTGATTTCAACACTATTATTACTTAAAAACGGATATACATGGATACAATATGTCAGTTTTGAGCATGAAATAGAAAATCGAAAAAACGAATATTATCAGGTTCTCAGAAGTTGTCAGGTGCAACGTCCAAATGAAGATATTACTGTTTGGATTGAATTCTTTTTGAGTTGCTTATCAAATATCCAATCGCAACTTATGACAAAATTGCAAAAAAATGGTTCGGAAACACAAATTTCACATAAGGAGAAATTAATTTTTACCATTATTCAAAATCGTCCGAATATTCAGTCAGGAGAAATTTCGGAAAAACTGGCGATACCATTACCTACCGTTAAACGCATTTTGTCAGAGTTGACTAAAAAAGGACTAATTGAAAAACAAGGTAATGGACGTAATGTGAGTTATACGATACAATAAAGATTGGACTTCATCATACTTGTGAACTACAACAGGAGAAATTTCATGCCACGGGCAGGGATGACGGTTGAACAACTCATCTGTAATTTTTTAGAAAAATGAGCGGTAATGGGATATAAACTTGTTTGTTTACATAACCAAAGTTTTGTAGTTTTGAGGGAAACAAGTTGTGCAACAAGCACAGGCCTTTGGCTCAATGGCGGACTCAGTGGTTACATCAAGTTTTGGGGTAAAAGTCCCGCCCTTCGGGTAGCTGCCAAACGTTGGTGGTCATTGTGAAAGACGATACCGAAATAAATAAACGAACAGTTAATTAAGAAATGCCATTTACATTTTCACACCCAGCAATAGTTTTACCATTGACATTTTTGCCTCGACCATGGTTTTCCTTGACCGGTCTTGTAATCGGCAGTTTAACACCTGACTTTGAATATTTTTTAAGAATGAGAATTAAAAGCAATTACAGCCATACAATTGACGGACTTTTTTGGTTCGACCTGCCACTTGGACTCCTACTTGCGTTTTTATTTCACAACATTGTTCGTGACAGGCTATTCGACAACTTACCGACATTTTTAAAATCAAGATTTTCGATTTTTAGGCAGTTTGATTGGAACAGTTACTTCAAACATAATTGGTTAGTGGTGACAATTTCAATTTTAATCGGAGCAGCTTCGCACATTTTTTGGGATAGTTTTACTCACGAACACGGTTATTTCGTTCAGACAATTCCTGAATTGCAAAACTCTGTTGGTTTTTTTGGCAGACAAATTCCAATTTTAAAAATACTTCAACATTCTTCGACTTTACTAGGTGGACTTGTAATTGCTTTTGCCATTTATAGACTTCCGACAGACAAGACTGTAAATAAAAATGTAAATTTGAAATACTGGGCAATTTTAGCAGGACTAACATTAACAATTATTTCGGTAAGACTTGTAAGCGGACTTGACTTCAAACAATACGGGGACGTAATTGTGACAGCTATTTCCGCAGGACTAATTTCATTAATAATAACATCATGGCTGACAAGGGCCAAATAAAACCCCCACCCCCTATCCCTACCTCTTCCACAACTCATCGTAATTTTTAGACGATATTATTGCTTGTACTGTCTATGATTGGGCGGTCGAAGGACATATTCCCTGCTTATATCATTCTTTTTCTTTTTTTCACAGATAGGGATTTTTCTTTTGTTGTTTCTTTTGGACAAATTTCGGTTTCCATAGACGAAGCACACTCAAAAGAAAAGGATCGGCTTCCGTATTATTGCTGTGTTGCTCGATGAATCCGCTGACGAGACTATGCCGTGCATGAGGGGAATGTGCTTCCGCAATATGACGCAATAATTTGAGAAAATGACGATGAAATTCGGTGACAGGCAAAAATTTTGATTTGGAACGTGTAAATGAACGAATACCATAGTCAAGATATGCTTCCCCACCGGTATCCAGATGCGCACATAATGATAATAATTCGGCAGAACGATGGGCATCGCTACGGATATGTGCATCAGATGAGAGTGTGCGCTGAAACCATTCAAGTGCAAGTCGAGGATTGCCAGACACAAGACACATTGCCCCACATTCCATCGTCAGTAATTTTTGATAAATCGGCGGAAAAAAATGCTGATATGTCTGATAGAGTTTAGTGTATTCGGGTATATTTTCCGCAAAACGCCCCATATTTTCCGATACCATATCATACGTTATTTCGGTGCGAAGAAATAACATGGCGGCACGTGCTTTTTGATAGGCATTCAGATTTTTTTGCTGCATACTGTCACGTAACAAATAAATATTATTTTCATAAAGTTCATAGTGTTTGTGCAGACAGTAATATGACAGCATGGTTGTCAATGTACCAATATATAATCCAAAATATTGTTCTTTGCGAATGGGGTTTTCTTCAAATTTCTTTACTATTATTTCGCTTATTTCGCGTGATTTTTCTTGATCTTTTTCGATATACTGATAATGCGATGTTTGAATAAACATTGAAGAAAGCCATGCAGTAAATGATAAAGGTTGTACCGTGCTCATCAATGGATGGGATAATATATCTGCGGAGTACTGTTCTTTTGCATGCGTGGTAATACCTTGCGCCACAAGTGAATCTTCAATACGCAAATTATAGATCCAATACAAATATTCATTATAGACTTTTTCGGAAGCACTTTCTAATTCATTGATAATACTCTCCGAAAGTTCACCATAATGTTTATCGCTGACAAAATGTGATATGACCAATAAATAATAGGTGAGTGCATCAAGGTATAAACGATTATGCTCAATCTCGCGAGCCATTTCTACTGCTTTTTTGACAATTTTTTCTGCATGGGTATATAATCCGCGTTCGGATAATAAACGCACATCATAGAGAGCATCTTGAATGACTTGCGCCTGATTTTTCCCGCTATGGTATGAGCGCAATGATTCCATGATTTGCTTGTATAAATAATTCTTTATTCCGGGTAATCGTTGTGCCATTGTTTTGATACTGTTTTTTTTCATAAGAGCATCATCGCTATATGATTCCAGAGAATCAATAGCTTCGAATAATGTCATATAATCATTGCCTTCGCCAATAATATGACGGGCTGAGTATTTTTTGAAGTATCCCTTCTCCGATGGACTCATCGAACGAATCAGTTCATGAATTTGCTGACCTACACTCATATCGTTATCCTTTGTATGATATTGTGATTGCACTTGAGCGAAGTATTGTCATATAGTGACGCTCCGACATGGAAATATAGTAAAAAATTGGCGGAAACATTCCCCCGTATTCACTGTCATTGCTAACAGACATGAATGTGCGCAGTTCATGTGCAGTATATATCAACTTTATAAACAATGATTTGGAGTAATAATGACACATTGTATTTTGTACAGTATAAGTTTTTTCTGTTTGTGTATCGGCACTTTTGCCCAGACACAACTCACCCTTACATCATCCGTCGGTATTGAAGGTGGAAATGTCTATAGCATAGATAAAAAAGGGAGCGAAATTATCGTCGGCACGCAATCCGGTGTTTTTTGGTCAACAGATTATGGTATTCAATGGAACAGTATTCCGCAATCGGTCAGTATCATTCCTTTTACAAAGGTACAGATTACCGATCCGGGTGTATATGTTTGTGTAAGTGATAGAAATATCTACATATACAAACGTGCCGATAATAGCTTTACACCATTGCCTTCACTATTGGATGTCGTCGAAAAAGATGGCAATATTACGGCACTGTATGCCACACCAACTATGATTATGGCGGGGACAAGTGCCGGTTATCTTCTTAATTATGGGATTGCGCAACAACGATGGACTATTGTTTTAGACAGTTCCAATAGCCAATCACATCAAAGTGTTACAGATATTATCCGTGCCGGCAGTAAGTTCTATGTTTCTATCGGACAAGAACTTATGCGATGGAATGGTAATGCGTGGTTAAAAGTGACACCTACGCTCAATGAATCGGAGTATATGTTTGTACAAGATATGTGTGAGTATGGCAATCACGTTATTGCAGCAACTACACAAGGGATTATACGCTCCACAGATGAAGGAATAACATGGCAAAAGTTTAATCAAAATCTTTCCGAAGAAACGATAACCATACGCTTAGCGGGTGGTGGCGATTACCTTGCAATACAAACACTCTCCGATGGCATAAATCTCTATGATACAACACGCAATGAATGGATTGATACCGACATCAACAATAGTTATGATGAAGGCATACTTTCACTGCACTGGAGTCAGGATGGTCTGTATGTAGGATTGCAGGCACAAGGTATAATTCATTCTGCCAATGGACGCAATAGTTTTGCTCCGATGAATCAAGGATTACATGATGTGAGTGTTCACGGACTGGCTATATTCGGCTCCACATTGTATGCCGCAACAAGTAATGGTATTTTCACAAGCACTAATAATGGTACGAGCTGGTTTGGTCCCGCTATGAAAGGTATAGCATTCAATGATGCTGTTGTTCATAATAACACCGTTTTTATGGCGAGTGAAAAAGGAATTTTTCGTTATAATTCTCCATCAAATACATGGGACACGGCAGGGTTTACCGGCGTATGGTGCCAAGGTTTTACTCAACAAGGCAATACTTTATATGTTACCACAGCTGATTTATTCCCGCATGAACATAATAAATCCGGCATATTCTTCACAAATGACGGCGGTGTAACATGGCAAAATATCACCCATAATTTGCTGACTATAGAAAATATCAGTGAAGTGGTGCGAGTGACACAAGCAGGGCAAACACTTTTTGCAGCAACAAATGCAGGATTATTCCGAAAAAATACTCAAGACACGCAATGGCAAAAAATATATATTGGTAATTTCCTTGCTGAAATATCAGATATGGTAATTGATGAAGGAACAATTGTGCTTACTCTTAACCAACGCGCTGTTATACGATCCACAGATAATGGTATTACATGGAATGATTGGCAGGAAGGATTGCAAAATGAATCTGTCTCTATGCTGATACATGGAATATCAATTCGTGATGGATTATATTATCTTTATACCAATGTCGGTATTTTTACACGCATGGCTTCATCATCACAATGGAAAAAAATATCGGATATTTTCGGAGCTTTATGGCTTTCTTATACGGATAACAGAATATTTGTCGGAACGCAAAAAGGATTGTATTATCAGAATATAGTGACATCGGACATTGATGAAGATAATCAAGAAAACAATGCTGTTATGATATATCCCAATCCGGCATCGGGCACAATGACTATTAACTCGGAGGAATCCAAAATTCTTAGTATAGAATATTTTACTGTAGAAGGACAGTCAATAATGTCTGTGCCTGCGCCAATACTATCACCCACACATATTGATATATCTTCTTTACCGACAGGAGCATATATAGCACGTATTACAACAGTATCGGGAATGTATCATCACAGCGTGACCATACTTCCATAAAATCTTTAACACCACGCTCCATATACCACTATTGACACAAAAGCCGTGCAAAAAACACGGCTTTTTTTATATACAGTTTTTTGTGAATAGTGTTTATTTGATACTATGCAATGGCATGGAATAAGTTTGATTTGAGGCTATTATTAAAAGAGTATAATATCCTTGCGGTAAATGCGCAAGAGAACATTGAAGAGATTCTGTGCTGAGAACAGTATATTCGACAGTGAATATTTCGCCAAGTACGGAAATTGCCTGCACACGGACTATATCATTATTGAGAAGTCCAGTCACCGTCACAGAGTTATGTGCTGGATTGGGCGCAAGTGTCCACGTACTTTGTTCATTATTATCTTCAATATTTGCTACTGTGCCATTGATATATTGTTGTTGATTTTCTGTGATGGCAGAGCGCACAGCCGGAAAATCTTCATCGCTTCCTGTAGTTTCATTGCCTTTGAGGGGATTAACAATTGTAATGCAATAGGCAACGCGAGCGGTTTGTCCGGGCAATAAAGTAAATGCACCTGTGCTGAGCAATGCTCTAATATCAGCTTGTAATTTTTCGCCGTCTTTTTTATTTTCGCTCATGAAATTGTAGCGGTCATTATTTGTTATTGGGTCGGTCTGAATATCAAAAAATCGTATAGCCGAAATTCCAACCTGTTCTGAATATGGAGCCGGTTGTGTATAAGATTTTACGGTGCGCAGCGCATCATCATTCACTGCGGGTGTTTCTAAATGTGTAATTGCCAAATACCCGAAATTTTTTCCCTGTTCACCTTGATTGCTGCTTGACCAAGCATATACACCGTTCAAATTATCAATATTCATAGGGCGAATATTATCATTTTGCGCTCCTTTGGGATTATTGAGAATACCAATATCAGGGTCGAAAACATGCCCGATATGGCAATCGAAGAGTGTGTCATTAGAAGTATTGGTGATGCTCTGTTGTACAATAATGGATGAGCGTAATGGTGCTTTATTCCATGTAAATATTTTTTCATCGAATTGTAAACCAAGTGGAAATCCTTCTTGACCGCGAAGCGTAGAGCCGCCCTCATAGCGATTAAGATTATTATCGTGGTAACGAGAGTGGAACATTTCATCGGAGACCATAGCCGCACCTTTCGGATATACCGCAGAGTTACGTTCGGAGATTGTGGCGACATAGACACCTGTTGGGGCATCGGCTGTTTTCCATAGTGACCAAGGTGGCATCTGATTTTGTATATGCAGACCATCAGGAGTAAATTCCGTTGAGCGTTCCACATGATATTTGATATTCATGTCGTTCGGTAATGGGTAAGGGTCATCACTATTGCCATGTGTCATCCATGAATATCCCGAATTGGGATTGTACGTAAGAGCAACCAAAGGAGTGAGGGTATTATTCACCCGTTTTTTTGCTCCGAACCATATACCTGATCCAAAGAGATATTGATTTTGTGAGCCGCGCGGATAAATAAGCCCAGCCGACGACTTGGCTGTATTATTTCCCAAAATACCATAATTGGAAATATACAAATCCACATCGGAGAGAGTGGTCTGTTTGGTTTGATAGGCGGATTGTCCATACAGATGACCTGCACCTGCAATAGCTAATGCCACAATGAATAAAATTTTCATAGTAATCCCCACAAAATAAGTATATGTAACAAAGGTGTTTTCTGTTCCCAGCACAGAGAGAGTCATGATGACAAAAGTTACAAGTATGTACTTTTTTAAGAATATTTATCGTATGACATGGAGGGGATACGAATATGATTGTGTTGGTGAGGAAAGAATTAAGGTATAATATCCTTGCGGTAAATGTGCAATAGAACATTGAAGAGATTCTGCGCTGAGAACAGAATATTCGACGGGGAATATTTCGCCAAGTACGGAAATTGCCTGTATCGTGATAGCGTGTTGTTCGCTGCTATTGATAATGACCGTTGTGTTCGCAGGGTTGGGAGCGAGTATTCTATCAATTGTTTCTTGTTGTTTTAGCGTATAATCCGAGACAGTAGAATATACTTGTTGAATTTGTTGTAATTTTTTAAGAATAATAGGAATATCATCATTACTGCCTTCAGGTTCTTTTCCATTAAGCGAGTCAACAATGGAAATACAATAAGCAATACGTGTACTTTGTCCGGGCAATAATGTAAATGAACCCGTGCAAAGCAATGCTCTTATATCCATATTTATTACATAACTTGTAGAATCTTTTTCGGTTATAAATGTATAGTCGTCAATAGATAATCCGGAACCCACAGATGTATAAAGTTTTACAGAATATGTTCCTATTTGTTCAGATATGGGTGCTCTGTGATTATATGATTTACTTGTACGTAAACTATCATTATTAATAGCGGGAGTTTCAAGATAAGCCGCCATTAAATACCCGAAATTTTTTCCCTGTTCACCCTGATCGGTATTTGTCCATGCAAAAAAAACTTGCGTATTATCGGTATTGATGCTCCGGATATTATCATTTTGAAAACTTTTCAAATTATTGGAAAATCTTATATCAGGATCGAAAACACAAGCTATATAACAATCGAAAAGTGTATCTGTAGAACTGTTGGTGATAGTTTTTTGCACAATAATAGATGAATGTAAGGGTGAATTTTTCCAGGTAAAGATTTTTTCATCGAAATGTAAACCGAGTGGATACCCGTCTTTTTTGTTCCTTTCAATTGATCTTTCGTAGCGAGCGAGGTTACTGTCATGGTAACGTGAATGGAACATTTCATCGGAGACCATCGCAACACCCTGCGGATATACTGCTGAGTTTCTTTTGTCAATCGTGGGTACATATATACCTGATTCATCAGATTCAGCAGTTTTCCAGAGCGACCAAGGCGGCATCTGATTTTTTGCGTGCAAACCGTCCTGAGTAAAATCTGTTGAGCGTTCCACTTGATACTGATTAATCATCTCCTGTGATAATGAATCAGGATCACCCATATTCCCAGGTGTCATCCATGATTTTCCCGAACTGAGATTGTACGACCTTATCACTAAATTACGAAGGATATTGCTCACTCTTTTCTTTGCACCGAACCATGTACCTGACCCAAAGAGATATTGATTTTGTGAGCCGCGCGGATAGAGGAGTCCTGCCATTCCTTGCTTACTATTATATCCGATGATACCATTATTAGAAACATATAAATCCACATCGGAGAGAGTAGTTTGTTTGTAATCAATATCGGATTGTGCTCTAAGATGCAATGCAGCTAAAAATACTATAAGAGCAAGAGTACAAAACTTCATAAAAATCTCCACATCGTTCATAAAGGATTATCACAGACCTCAGTGTTCCTCAGAAAGTTACAATATGTGTTTACTTTTTTATGACAGGCAAAATTTCTTATACTACATTTCTCCGGCGTGAAGAATGACTGAGTATCTCATGTTTATTGCACTTTCAAGGTTCCTGCAAGTAATTGTAGTTGTAATTCGGCAGCTTTGGCGGTAAATTGTGCATTAAAAAGTCGTGTTGCACTTTCTATAATCGAATATTGTGCCTGACGCAATTCGGGTGTGGTGATGGATTGACGTTTGAATCGTTCCATAGCAATCTCTGCATTTTCTTTGGCAAGTTCATTATTATTTTTTTCGATGGCAATTGTTGCCATGGCATTCGTATAATTTGTAGAGGTATTGGTATAAAGTTGTCGTACTTGTTGTTGCAATGCATCAAGTTGTAATCGTCTGTTTTGTATAAGCATATCTTGTGTGGCTAATTGCGTATGGGTGATCAAACCATTGAATAAAGGGACAGAAATACCAATACCCGCAGTAAAACCATTATTAGCATTGATCACAAATAAACCGCGACTATTTTGATTGTAATTATAATTGTACCCGGTATTGAATGTGATGGAAGGCAAACCTTGTGCATAGATTTCGCTTTTTTGTTGCAAAGCAATAGCAAGTTCTTGTTGTGCGATGAGGGTGGAATAATTTTGTTGTTCCGTAAGATTTTGTAATGCCGTAAAATCGGGTTGTGCTCCAAGCGGAATAGAGTCCTCAACGCCAATAACAGCGGAAGGATTGCGCCCCAAAAGAATATTTAATGAGGCAGTTAATTGTGCAAGAGAATTTTGCACGGTTAATCGGGCACTTTGTTGCTCATTGATGTCTATTTTGGCTTGAAGTACATCGTTTTTTGTGCCGACACCAACGGATAAACGTGCCTCGGCAAGACGTAAGCGTTCTTCTAAAACACGAATCAGTTCATCGAGTGTTTTTTGTTGTTGCGTAAGCCGCGCCAGCCCATAATATGCCATGCAGACATCATACATCGTTTGCATGACTTGTTGTTTCAACTGTAATTCGCCGGATTTTTGGACTTCTTCTAATCGTGATTTGGTGGCGAACATACGCATACCGTCAAAGACACGCCATGATAATGTGACAAATGCTTGCGTATTTTGCTGGGTGACTCCACTACCCGTGATAGTTTGTCCATTACTTAATTCTTGATTTATGGAAAATTGCGAATAATTCGTTGTTAATCCGGCATTCACCGTAGGATATGCACCCGCATTTGCCCATGAATTTTCTATACTCTGAATATCCGATTGATTTTTTGCCAATAAAATATCATAATTATGTTTGAGAGCAAGCTCAACGGCTTGTTGTAATGATAATACATTTTGTGCTTGTATCGAAAAAGAACAGCATAGAATACAACACAATAATATCGAAAATAACCTCATGATATTCATTAGTTCATTAATGGTGAGAATGTGTGGATGAAGGAAGTATGTCTTGATTTTGCACGGCTTCGTCTTCCATGGGATGCAATGACGGTAGATTTTTCCGCGTAATAAACGAATACATCGCCGGAATAACAAATAATGTGAGTATAAGCGCGAATAATAAACCGCCGACAATAACAATACCCAAAGGAATGCGACTTTGTGACCCTGCGCCAAGAGCAAGTGCAATGGGTAAAGCACCTAACATCGTAGCAAGCGATGTCATGAGAATAGGACGTAATCTCGCTGCGGAAGCCTCAATCACCGCCTGAATAATGCCATTACCGTCATGGCGTTTATGATTGGCAAATTCTACTATCAAAATACCATTTTTTGTCACCAATCCAATAAGCATAATAATACCTATTTCGGAAAATATATTAAGTGTCTGATCAAATGCCCATAATGAGACAACTGCGCCCGCTAAAGCTAATGGTACGGTAAGCATAATAGTGAATGGATCGCGAAAACTTTCAAATTGTGCTGCTAATGTTAAATAAATAAGTACCAAAGCCAATAAAAATGCAAAACTTGTATTGGAGGAACTTTCCGCAAAATCCCGCGATGCCCCCGATAAAGCCGTGGCGAAGGATTCGTCCAATACACGCGCCGCTATGGATTGCATTTCTTTCACACCGTCGCCTATCGTATAGCCCGGCGCTAATGCAGCACTGATTGTTGCCGATTTATAACGATTATAATGATACAGTGCCGGCGGTGAACTTGTTTCCGCCATTTCGACAATATTATCTAATTGAACTAATTCTCCTTTAGTATTGCGCACGGAAAATGCTTTTAAATCAAGCGGCTCATCACGGTTTTGTCTGTCCACTTGACCAATAATCTGATATTGTTTGCCATTCATCAGAAAATAGCCGAAACGTCTGCCACTGAGAGCAAATTGCAATGTATTGGCAACATCAAGAACAGAAATACCCAATTGTGTTGCTTTTAAACGATTGATGGTTATTTGTAATTCGGGTTTATTAAATTTCAAATCAACATCCACACCTTGTAAAATCGCACTTTTATTGCATTCATCCAAAAATGTGGGAAGCACTTGACGTAATTTTGCAAAATTCAGATTTTGCACAATAAATTGCACGGGTAATTGTGAGGCGGCACGGAATCCAACGCTGATGGTTTGCTCTTGAATGGGCACGCCTTTTACATCAGGGTAATTTTTGAGAATTTTCCCTACTTGTTGAGTAATTGCTTTTTGTGTAGTTTTACGCTCTTGCGGATCAACAAGGAATATAGTACATCCACCGCTATTGGAGGAAGCGCTACTGCCAAAAGAAGGAGCAACATTTGAAAAAATTATACGTGCATTCGCACCGACGGAATCTTGAATTGCTTGAGCAAGAGAAAAAATATTTTTTTCCATGGCATCGAAATCTGTTCCCTCCGCTGCCGTCAAATTTGTACGAATAATACTGCGATCTTCCAGCGGTGCCAATTCACTTTGCAAAGAACCACCCACACCCACAATGGCAGCACCGCATAAAGCAATAAGAATAAATGCCAACCAACGATTATTCATAAAGCGCGTTAATGTGCGTCGGTAGCCGGTATCTAACCATACAAAAAATGGCTCCGTCCATGTATAAAATCGGGTTCGTTTATGGACATCTTTGGCTAATTTTACATTGAGGACGGGGGTAATAGTTAAAGACACAAAAGCAGAAATTAAAACCGCTCCCGCCAGCACCACACCAAATTCCCGAAACAGTGAACCCACAAATCCCTGAAGGAAAATCACGGGTAAAAACACAATCGCAAGTGTGACCGATGTGGAAATAACTGCAAAAAATATCTCATTTGTTCCTTCGCGTGCTGCTTTGAATTTGGGCATACCCGCTTCAAGTTTTTTAAATATATTTTCCGTCACTACGATGCCGTCATCCACCACCAATCCCGTTGCCAGCACAATAGCAAGTAATGTCAAAACATTAATCGAAAATCCGGCAATATACATGATAAAAAATGCACCGATTAAGGAAATGGGAATATCAATAAGCGGGCGGAAGGCAATAATCCAATCACGAAAGAAAAGATAAACAATCAGCACAACAAGACCTATGGCAATAAGTAATGTTTCTTCCACTTCATTCACTGCTCTGCGCACAAAATACGAACGATCTCGCCCAATATCAAGAATAATATCGGGTGGCATATCTTTTTTTATTTGTTCTATACGTTTGTAAAATTCATCAGAAATAGTAATATGATTTGCACCGGGTTGAGCAATAATAGCGAGCGATACCACAGGATAACCATTTTTTCTGGAGACCGTTTCTTCATTTTCCGCACCAAGAGTAATTTCGCCCACATCATGTAAGCGGACAATACTTTCGCCGTCTTGTCGTAAAATAAGGGAATTAAAATCTTCTTCCGTTGTTAATCGCCCCATACTATTGACGGTTAATTCGGTGGAATTACCTCGCACTTTTCCGCCCGGAAGTTCTACATTTTCTTTATCGAGTGCATTTTTTATATCTTGAATGGTTAAATTATAGGCAGTGAGTTTTGCCGGATCAATCCATAATCGCATGGCAGCACGACGCAAACCGAATATTTGTACTTGGCTTACCCCCGGAATAGTTTGTAAACGCTCTTGTAACACATTTTCCGCATAATCGCTTAATTCCACAATATTGCGTGTGGTGCTTTGAATAGGCATAAATAAAATAGGGTCGGAATTAGCATCGGCTTTGGTCACAACGGGCGGCGCATCAATATCCTGCGGTAAATTGCGAATTGCTTGCGACACCTTATCGCGCACATCATTGGCTGCTTGTTCCAACTCGGTTTGCAAATCAAATTCTACGGTAATATTACTGACGCCAAGAGCACTATTGGAAGTAATTGATTTAATACCCGCAATACCATTGACGGCTTTTTCTATCGGCTCGGTAATTTGTGATTCCACCACCTCCGCACTGGCTCCCGTATATTGTGTGCGGACAGTAATTGTCGGCGGATCAATGGCGGGATATTCGCGCACGCCCAAAAAAGTATAACCTATTGCTCCAAAAAGCACAATGGCAATACTCATCACAATGGCAAGAACAGGACGCTGTAAACTTAATTCAGATATATTCATTGATAGAGTCAGATAAATCCATGAGAAAATTCGACGATATAATTATACCGTCATTATTATGTGATGATTACAAAGAAGAAACCACTGTGGATATTTTGACTTTGGCTTGTGGTTTAATAAACATAATACCGGAAACAGCAATCGTATCGCCCTCAGAAATACCCGAAATAATTTCCACCATATCTTGGGTGCGAATACCCGTCGTGACTGTTTCAAAATACGCAATACCATTTTTTATGACAATCACTTTTTTATCGCGTGCTTGGGGAATAATTGCTTTGGTCGGCACCATCAGTGCTGCACTTTGCTGACCAAGTGTTAATTGCACTTTTGCAAAAGCTCCCGCCGTTAATTCTGCCGAAGGATCTATCACCTGTGCTCGCACTTTTATATTCCGCGTTTCCTGATTTATGCCTGCTTCCGTAGCAAGAATACGTGCCTGATATTGCTTGGGCGAACCCTCCACCGAACATTGCACAATATCGCCTGTACGCACAGCGGAAATATATTTTTCGGGAAGAGAAAAATCCAATTTTAATGGCTGAATTTGTTGAATGCGTGCAATGCTCACCGCGGGTGTTATGTATGCACCCATGCTGACCGTTTTAAGTCCTATTTTACCGGAAAATGGAGCGCGAATTTCTGTTTTTGCTATCTGCACTTGTAATAACTCAATATCTGCCTCAAGGGTTTGCACTTGCAATGTTGCCAAATCGGCTTCTTGCGCACTTGAGCCATTGAGTGATAATAATTCTTTTTGTCTTTGCTCTGTTTTGCGAGCTGTGGCAAGCTGCACTTCCAATTTTTTACGTTGTGCCACCAAATCGCCGTCGAAGAGTTTACACAAGAGCGTTCCTTTTTGCACTTGGGAACCTTCTTGAATAAACAATCCGACTATTTTTCCGCTTATTTCGGGATGCAAGTCTGTTTCTTCATTCGGAATAAGCGTGCCCGAAACGGTAATATTTTCCGCTAATTCTCTTGGTTGCACCCTATATGCCTGCACCTTCACATCGGGCTTGGCACCTGCTTGTAATGCCTTCATCGGATTGGGTTTGGAATTACATCCGGCAATGATGAATGCTGCTGCTGCTATAATGCTATAGAATCTCATATCTCCACTTTTTTTGTTGTGATGAATTACTGTGACACCTTTCGAGGAAAGCCGTTTAATGCCAAACGATTGTATCTTGTACAGATTGTAAAGGGGCAAGGAGCGGTGGGAGTGGGGAAAGGAAAAGTATATAAAATGCGGGATGGTTATTTTACGAAATCAGATGGCGTACCCTTTGATACAGCATTGTATGAACCCGGGTAGTGCAAACAAACTACATCATTTTCGCGACATATTGTTGTGAAGTTTTTATATCTATTGAATCAATAGATTCAATTCTCGTCGCTATCTATGTGCTCCGGAGTTCTTCTCTATGAATACTTTCTCAACCTTATCTGAATCAACTCTACATTTTGATTCTAAAACCAAAAGTTGAACATTCACCTTTTTTAAATGTAGCATACACCTCACCCCCCATTGCTTCCGCGTTTTTCTTAACACTATATAAACCCAAACCTGTTGAATCTTCTCCATCAGTTGGCTGTGATGAAAGTGTGGAAAATTTTTGGAATAGCAAATGTTGTTCGCTCTCATCAACACCGGCACCTTTGTCCACAATAAAAATTTCTAAAGATTGAGTAGCATCTAACAAGGTGGTTTCTACATTAATTTCAATGGATGTATTATGTGGTGAGTATTTGATTGCATTTGATACATAATTATCAATAATTTCTCTCAATAATTGTGGATCTATATTGATGGTGTCAAACTCTAATCTTTTCGATACTATGATGTCTATATTCTTCTTCTCGGCATGATTGTTAAAGTAATGTACCACTTCGTCAATGAAACTATGCAAATTTAATTCTTTAGTAACAACTTTAACATTACCCTGTTCTAATAATTCATTGTTAAGTAATTTCCCTATTATATCTTTCATAAAGTTAGAGGTTTTCTTTACATTACTCAGCTTTTGCAGTAATTCTTCCTCTGTCATTTTTTTAAAATATCTTTCAATTAACTCGATAGTCAGCAGTATTCCTGATAATGGATTTTTAAGGTCATGAGCGACAATGTGGAGAAAGTTGTTTTTCTCTTGATTCAAGTTTTCCAGACTCTTATTAGCAATATTCAAATCATTAACTTTGAGTTCTAATTCTGTATTGTAATTTTCTATGGTGCTCTCATACTTATGACTCACTTTTCTAACAAAAAAGCTAGCCAATGCAGCCATCAGAACTGTGATTAGACCTGCAACTGCAAAAAGATTATATCTTAACTCAAGGATTTCAGATTTTATTCTCGCGGTATTTTCATGAGAATTTACTTTCCATGGGCGACTCATCAAATTAAACGAATACACAATTTCCGCATTATTTGTATTGTAGTTAATAATCCCGCCATCGTTTATTTCAGTTTTAAGTATGTCAAACCAATTATCAACAATTCCCTTATTTGAGCTTTTATAATGTATATTCAAGTGCTTTACATTTTGTCCGACAATACTTTTATCAGGATGGTTGATAAATACACCACTTGTATCTATTATACAAACAAACCCTTTCTCTGATTGACTACCGACAATTGCGTCTTGAAATTTTTCTAATAAGTCCTGTTGATTAATTCCTTTCTTTAAACTTTCGTCTAAAAACTTTGCTAATACTTCACTTTGACTTTTATTGGAATCTAACTGGATTTGAATATAGGTGTTTTCTATATAATTCAACAATACCGGAAAGGTAAGAAACATCACTAATGTGTTTGCTAACATCACACTTAAAATGGTGAGAAGTGTTAGTTTCGACTTTGCTTTCATTAACTTTATCTTTCTGTATTGGTAGAGAATGGTTTACTGTTGACTTATCCTATACACAATTTGTTGATGTATGTTCGAGTATGCAGATAAGGGAGCATGTGTTCCCTTGAACTTTGTGGATTGGAAAATATAAAACGAAAAAACATAAAGTCCACTTGAGCTAAGAGTCACAAGTACCGAAAGACTTTACGGTTTCTTTGCTTCATCATAGACACTGCCATTGCTGGGGTCAAGGTAGCGAAGGTTTTGCCATAATTTAGCATCCGGATATCCTTTGAAATATCCGGCAAGTTCTTGGAATTTGGCATCGAAAAATGCTTGTAATACTATGCTGCGTGCGGAAAGCCGCTTTTCTTTGAATGTGGCAATTTGTTGAATGGCATAAGCCATATTGTCTAAACCTTTTTGTTTGTCTTTGTAATATTCTTCCAAGCCGTCCACATAATAGGAAAAAACGATTTTACGGAAATCATCAAAGCGCAAATCATTATATTCGGTTGCTAAGGCAATGCGCGAATATACCCCGGGTTCGGGCACACGCTGATAGCCCGGCGCATTATTATTTGCCCCGAGTAAGCATATTTGTTTGGCTGAGGAAAACATTTGCTGACCATCCAATTCGCCATAGCTGTCCATGTCCATGCCGAGTGCCATGAGCAAATGAAAATCGAGCAAAGAAGAAAAAGGATCGAATCGTAAATTCTGAAATGTTAAATTTGCATTCAGTTGATATTCAAATGACCACTCTTTGTCCAATGTTCGATAGACCACCGAGCGGGTATTTGTTTTTTTGTCCACAATACGATAGGAAGAAATAGTTAAAAATGCGGAAAAGCGATTGCCGGATTTGCTTGTGATAGTTATCCCAATATCAACGGGTATTTTGGGACCTTCCCAATCCATATTCGTGTAGCGTTGATTATTGACATACGTTTCCACATCTTGACGCATGGTGCCGAGATCAATGCGTTGCTCAACCGGTATCAAATCCGTATTGACAGAAACGCTTGCCTGAAATTCCTGCGCATGAACAAACAAGGATGCAGAACAAAGTATGGCGATGACACTAAAAAGTACTTTCATAAATAATCCCGTGAACTATGAAAAATAATAAATACTATGGACTTTGAACCGAAAAATACGACGTTTGGACGATGTAGAACGTGTTTTGGCTCTGTTTTTTTTCGTCTGTGTTTCATACTCATGCCCTGTATGTTTTCTTCGATTATTGCCGACGATGAACCATTTATGATGACAAGCAGCGGCGTCACCGCCATTGCCTCACCGTATATGTTATACAATCCTGCTAGTGTCTTTGCCATAGATTCAGCCACTTTCGGGCTTATGGGCACGCCCTCGCGCTTTGGGCTTTCCGAACTTGCCGAAGGAAGTGTGTATGGTATTTTTTCGCCGATTTCTTCTGTGCGGACTGCATTGAATATTCACGGTTATGGCAATGCACTGTATGCGGAAACGGGTCTTGCCGGCACTATGGCTTTTGCTGTCACCGATGATATGAGTGCAGGCATACGCGCGGACTTTCAGTATATCACCATTCGCTCTTTTGCTTCACGTTTTGCCGCAGAATTAGATGCCGGAATGAATTTCCGTTTATCGCCTTCTTTGCGCAGCAGCATTATGCTCACCAATATCACCCGCACCCGTCGCAATGATACCGAGCCACAGCAAATGGCACAATGCGGATTCGGATGGCAAACAGATTCCACATTATGCTTGGAAGCCGATATTATTCTACGATTGCAAAGTCAAAGCGGCTTGCTTGTGGCTGCATCATACAGACCATTTTCTGCTTTAGGATTAAGAGCCGCTTTTATGACACAACCGCAAAGTATGGAGCTTGCACTTGCAGCATTGCCTTTAACAAAAACCCATATTCTCATAGCAACACGCTACACCGCCGTGCTGGGTATTATGCCTTCTTTTGGCTTGCAATGGTCACCCTAAGCGTACAATTCTATGACCATAAACAATGGCTTTCGCTCGGACACACGTAATTTTGCAGTAAGTAATCACATAGTATCGGAAAAATATGAAACGGACACTCATCACTGCGGCATTGCCGTATGCCAACGGTTTTCTTCATCTTGGACATTGCGCGGGAGCATATATTCCTGCGGATATGTATGTGCGTTTTCTACGCTTATGCGGTGAGGATGTCTTATTTGTCTGTGGTTCCGATGAACATGGCGTTGCTATTACCATCAGTGCCGAAAAAGAAAAAGTCACACCCCGCGATATTATAGATAAATACCACACAGCCAATAAAAAGGCATTTGAAATATTGGGGATGAGTTTCGATATCTATTCCCGCACTTCAGAGCCGATACATAGCAACACAGCGCAAGAATTTTTTAAGGAATGGTTGGAAAAAGGTCTTCTTGTGGAGCGTGAAGAAGGGCAATTTTATGATACCGAAGCAAAGATGTTTTTACCCGACCGTTATGTGGAAGGTATATGCCCTAATTGCGGCTCCGACAAAGCTCGCGGTGATCAATGTGATAATTGCGGCGCATATTATAATCAGACACAATTAAAAAATCCCGTGAGTTTGGTCAGTGGAAAAACACCCGAAATACGCTCGACAAAACATTGGTATTTCAAGCTCGGCGATTTTCAGCAACAAATGGAAGAATATCTTGCATCCCATGAGGCAGAATGGAAAGATAATGTGGTGCAACAAACCCGTTCATGGTTAAAACAAGGTCTTGCCGACCGTGCCGCCACACGCGATATGGCATGGGGTATTCCTGTGCCCGCACCGGATGCCGAGGGTAAAGTGATTTATGTGTGGTTTGAAGCGGTACTCGGTTATATTTCCGCAACAAAACAATGGGCAATGGAGCAAGGAAAACCTGATGATTGGCAACGATGGTGGCGCGATAAAGACACACGCTATATTGCATTTCTCGGCAAGGATAATATAGTGTTCCATACGATTATTTTCCCAATACTGCTTTCAGCCAAAGATGGATATATTCTGCCGGATAATGTGCCTGCAAATGAATTTTTAAATCTTGAAGGGCAGAAATTCTCCAAGTCACGTCAATGGGGCATTGATTTGCAAGATTTTCAGCGTGATTTTCCTTTACCGTCGCATACTGATGTCTTGCGCTATACTTTGGCGGTCAATGCACCGGAAACCCGTGACAGTGATTTTACATGGCGTGATTTTCAGGCAAAAAACAATAATGAATTAGCGGCGGTTCTTGGCAATTATTGCAATAGAGTATTACAATTTATCCATAAAAATTTTGAAGGAAAAACGCCAGCTTTACCGGAGCGTTATGCCAAATTAACCGAATCATGGAAAATGCTTATCGAAGATTTTCGACGCAATCCTTCGCTGACACGCGAGCAAGCGATTGAAGAACTTGCGCCTGCATATTTACGCTATTTTTCCGAGCATGATTTTGCACTTATTTCTGCGGTTTATTTCGGAGCAAATGACGCGGCTGCCAATTTTCATCGTTTCCGTTTGCGCGATGCCGTTTTGGATTGTATGAATATTGCCCGCGCTGCAAATAAATATTTTAATGATACAGAGCCGTGGAAAACAATAAAAAATGATTCTGATACATGTGCAAAGACATTATTTATTTGCGTGCAGGTAATCCGTTCTCTCTCCGTTTATTTTGCGCCAATTATTCCTCATGTGGCGGCAACAATGCAATCAATGATAGGAGAAAAAATACTTGTCGGTAATCCTGAAAATCCATTGACAACTTCGGCATGGCATAATGCTGTTTTGCCACACATAACACCATTATCACCTATAGAGCAACCTGTTATTTTATTTGAAAAAATTGAAGATGCTGTCATGGAAGAACAACGTCAAAAATTAGGCGGACAAAAAACAGTGACAACAATGCAGGAACAACCCGAACTCATTACGATTGATGATTTCAAAAAAATACAATTACGCACCGCCACAGTACTTGCTGCGGAGCGTGTTCCGAAATCGGAAAAATTATTAAAATTACAAGTGGACACAGGAGCAGACAAACGTCAAATTTTAGCGGGAATAGGTAAATTTTATACTCCCGAAGAAATGGTCGGAAAAACGGTTGTTGTGGTAGTGAATTTGCAACCCGCAAAATTAATGGGTCAGGTATCGCAAGGTATGTTATTGGCAGCAAATACGGCTGATGGCGGTTTATCGCTTGTCACACCGGAAATTGCAGTGGCGGCAGGAGCAGAAGTACGATAATGTATTGTTTTTTTATGAAAGTATTTTCTTTATATCGTTTTGTTTATGTCCTTCTACTGTGCGGATTATGGCTATATTCTGCCGATACAATTTTTGCACAATTTCCGGGTCCGCCCGAAACAGAAGGGAGCACAGCTTTGCACAAAGACAGTGCTGTTTTTATTGCTTGGGTAAAACAATGTACCGTCACACGCGGCTATCAAGATATTGCCACTCCGTCTTTGGGGTATGCCTCTGCGGGGGATGATACTTTGATGCTTGGAAAAGCGGGCGATAATGGTACGGTAAGTCTTGGCGATGGCGGCAGTGTCGTGGCACTATTCGATTATCCTATACGCAATGGAGCGGGATTTGATTTTGCCGTTTTTGAAAATGCCTTTGATGATCGTTTTTTAGAGCTTGCTTTTGTGGAAGTAAGCAGCAATGGCGTTGATTATGTGCGTTTTCCGGCGCAATCATTGATGCAAACCGATACACAAATAGGACCATTTGAAGCTGTGGGCGATGCCACAAAATTGCATAATCTTGCCGGAAAATACAGACAAAATTATGGCACACCGTTCGACTTAGAAGAATTAGCCGGCAATCCCATACTTGATATTCAAGCAATAAAGTATGTAAAAATTATTGATGTGGTGGGGTCAATTGACCCACAATTTGCACGCTATGACAGTAAAAATACTCCGATAAATGATCCATATCCGACAGCATTTATCAATGGCGGTTTTGATATTGATGCCATTGGTATTATCCATGAAAATAGAACGACGGATGTGCATGAAGAATCACAAAGACACCACAGTGTTTGTATGCCCAATCCGGCATCAGACTATATACAAATAATGACTTTATCGAATACCGTACAAAGCATTGAACTTTATTCCACACTTGGTATGATGAGTTTATCCACAACAAAAACAGAATTTTCCGTGCATTTTCTTCCCTCGGGAATTTATACGGCAATGATAACCTTTGATGATGGCACTGTACACAAAGAACATATTACGATTGTACGGTAAATTGTGTGTGTTTTGTCATAATAAATGAAGTTTATTACAGATTTCCAATACATTATTATACGGTATCTGTCTCTCGATTATGATATGCACTACCATAAATTAATGATATTTCTTTTTCGCATACAGTATTGTTCTTATGTAATATGTACAAAATATTTAGTATAAAATATTTCGTCTTTTTTTATTTTGCATGTACGTACATAGTACATACTCAAACAATGAGAGAACCTCTGTGGGTAACTCCTTATATTGGTAGAGGAATAGAGTATAGCTCTGATGGAACGGTATTTTGTACAATCTCCGCTTACGGTGCTACAATATGGGATGCCCAAACACTAACCGTTCGTGCTCATCTTGCTACGCAGCGTCAGGATATTTCAAAGGTAAAATTTAATCATGACGGAAATAGAATCGTAACGGCAAATTATGACAGCACGGCAATTATCTGGAACACAACAACAGGGATACAGGAACTTATTCTTCGCAGTGCGGTAGGGCGTATTTATGATGCTGCGTTTTCCAAAGACGGCAAACGTATTGTCTTGGCAACGCAAAATCAGGCATTGTTATTTGATGCTTTTTCGGGCACTCTTTTAGCACAATATGTTGGTCATTCACACAATATCAATTCGGTTACTTTTAATCCGCAAGGTACCGAGATTATTACCGGCTCTGATGATAATACAGCAAAAATTTGGAGTACCGTCAATTATCAACTCATCCGTACACTGAAAGGTCACACAGGCAAAGTCCGTTATGCTGAATTTGACGGAACCGGTGCAACAATTGTTACCGCAGGATATGATAGTGCTGCGATAGTATGGAATGCGACGCAAGGAAATAGTCTTTTAACCTTAAAAGGTCACAGCAAAGAATTATTGGCAGCGAAGTTCAACTCGGAAGGCACACAGATACTCACATGGGGCTATGATAATACCGCAAGAATATGGGATAGACAATCCGGAAAAAATATTGCCGTATTACGAGGGCATCAAGATATTGTATGGCATGCCGCTTTTAACAATGCAGGTGATAAAGTTATGACGACAAGCAATGATAAATCTCTTATTTTATGGAATATAGGTAATCAGGTGACTCAGTTATGGAAAAAGGTTTGTCGGGAAAGTGTTGCCGAAGCAATATTCAGTCCTGATGAAAAATATATCCTGACAGCATGTAATGATGGGACGACAGAAATTCTTAATGCTCAATCCGGAGCAAATATTACAACATTGCAAGGACATACCTACAGCATTCTCGCTGTTGATATTTCTACAAAAGGTAATAGGGTCGTGACGGCAGGCGGTGAAGATTATTCCGTGAAACTTTGGCGGGCAAGTGATGGCGCATTTCTCACTTCTTATCAAGGTCATAGCAGCAGAGTAAACCATGTGTCTTTTCATCCTTCCGGAGAATATATTCTTACCGCAAGTGATGATAAAACTGTCAAAGTATGGTCAACAGAAAATGCCAAACTGCTGTTTACCCTTGAAGGGCATAATGATGGTGTACGAGCTGCACATTACAATAGCAATGGCTCACGCATAGTAAGTGCTTACAATAAAGTACTACAAGTCTGGGATGCTTCCACCGGTTCACTTCAACACACTCTTCTTGGGCATGAAAGAGATATACAAACAGTATCCTGGGGTGCCGATGATCACATTATTTCGGCAAGTGCTGACGGTAGTGCTAAAATATGGGATGCTGCTACGGGCAAAAATCTGACAACCCTGAAAGGACATGATGAAGCATTAACCTGTGCTGCATATTCCAATATCTCACATCGTGCCGCAACAGGCGATCGAGATGGAAAGGTAATTCTCTGGGACGCAGGAACAGCAAAGGAAATCATAAAATTTCAAGCACATCAATATCGTATTGAAAGCATGGATTTTAATAGTGACGGTACCAGACTCGTAACAACAGGTTCTGATAAACTATCACGTGTATGGGATTCCGGTACAGGTGAGCTTCTGATGACTTTAACGGGACATACAGCCAAAGTCACTATGGCATTTTTTACGCCTAATGAAAAGTATATTGTCACAATGAGCGATGATGGTACGGTAAAATTATGGGATATGATATCCGGAAAAAATATACTCACCTTTGATAATCATCATATTGCTGTCCGAACAGCACAATGCAATCTTGATGCAACACGACTATGTATCGGAAGTTATCGTGGCAGTGTTTCAATGTGGGATATACCCGATAATCTTAGCTCACTGAATGATCAACAATTATCTTCACAGACATTCTGCTCTCTCAATGTGGATAATACTCAATTAACTATCGAAAATATCTATCCGGACGAAACAGGCAATGCGACATGTACGCTTTATTCAATATTGGGTGAAAAGGTATTTCAAACGATATGCACATCACGCTCAACAATAGCAGATATTTCTTCCTTATGTCGAGGGATATATATAGCAGAACTCGTTTCCTGTAATAAAAAAATGACTCAATTACTGCTTCTCGAATAATCTGCAATTATCAAAAAAGATAATTATGTCGGGTTATTGAAAATGTAGTGTATCCAATAAACCGAACAGTATTATCATTAAGCTCCTAACCATAATACAAAGAACATGTTAGCTCAATTGTAATTTTTGCACACCTTTTTCTTTGTTTTTCAACTTTTCTTTCCTACAACAATACAAAACTTGGTCTTATTGAGCATGCAATAATCGCTTTATTGCAACACAATGTCCAAACAAAACTAAAGGTACGACAATGGTGGGTAATAAGTTAAACGGGAAGTAAAGAACAGCAATATTGGGCTGGTCGAAGGCAATTTTCTGAAAAGGAGAAGGAATAGCAAATATTGCTGTAATAACAACATTGAGCAAAAGGAGTAAACACATCACATTCCACCAAAGAAGTGCTCTGTGATTTACTGTTATTGACCGATACGAAATATAGGCAATTATCGGTGCACTTATACCGGACAGAATATCAAAATTAGTTCCCTCGAAAGTAATATATACCGACATTACGCCATAGTGGAAAAGAAGTGTGAGGACAATTTCTACGGGAATGCGAATGGTGTGAGAATATGTTACAATTTTCAAATCTATTGTTTCAATAAATTGTTTTCCCGCTTTTGTAAAAAAAACAGTAATAATGGCGACTATTGCAGGAAATAATCCAAAGATTAATAAGGTTGGTGGCATCATATCCGTTTTTTGATATATGCCGCTTATTCCAAGTGCAGATTGCACTAAAGTCCATAGTACGACAGACAATAAAAATTTCTTGGATTGTGTTGCTCGGTACATCATAAAAATGGTTATGAGTACAGTTATCCCGAACAATAATCCGATAAATATGGGCAGTTCTTGCATCATGTTGTATAATCCTTTTTTGTTGTATGTGTATAAACGTAGATATATTTATTCATGCTTTCATAATTCATACTCTTACTATTAGTTTTCGAGAGAAGTTCACTTACCATTACCATATTCACTCGACACGTATGTAAAACTTCAATTGCTGATTGTTCTATGATATTTTCGGTTATGGGTTTCAATGATTGCTATCTTATATTTTTTATTTCTTCTATGAGATTGTCGCTTTCAATGATGCCCTTCTCTTTATTAAAGTCGTACCGACATTTTGGTTTCTTAAAGTATCCATTAAAAGAAAATGTTTTATTGTTCGCTTCTAATTCTATCTTATTCTTTTCGACCAAACTATTAATAACTATAGCGGTATCATCATAAGCTGCCGAAAGATTATCTTCAATTGAATATTGAGATAAAGTAATACCAAGAAACTTGTAAATGCCGTAAGCCATCATTTCATCTGAATAGGCAAGGTGTTCATATTTCTCCGAATATTTTACTGTCTCGTTTCTTACCGTTCTTGTCCTATTCTCTTGAATGAATTTATAAATTCGGTAAACAGCTAAAAACTGTGAATAAATAGGAGAATCTTTACTGCCATCAAATAAATCTTCCAGTGGGTGCTTTTCAATTGTCGAAGCATCATATACTTCCTGTAAAACTTTTGCAATGCTGTTTTTTGCAATCTCCGGTTCTTCATAAAATGTGGCATACCAAAATTTTATTATGGTCTCGCTATCTATGTGTTTATCATATTCGGAAGCAGCAGAGCTAAATCCTTCACCTCGTTTAGTTATGTAGTTAATGCCTTCATTGTGAAAAACTGTTTTGGCAAATCCATTAAAATCTTTGTTACTAATTTTGTCTTTGTTTGTTATTGGCGTTTGAGTATTTGTGGCATCTGTAATTTTCTCAATTAAACCAATTTCTTTACTTTCATAAACTCGTACATTTACATAAACCCCCTTTAGCTTTACTCTCTGACTTTCCACCTTGTATATATCATACAATACTCTACTTGTTTGAAGTCCGTTCACAATTTGTGGATTCACGACAGGTAAATTATACTTACCATCCTGTGCTGATTTTGGGACGATTATTTGCTCGCTAACAATTGTAATTCCATTATTAAGAAAAGGAAACAATACAGCATCCTCGCTGTTCAATGTTTCATTCATCCGTTTATTTGCTCTGAATTTACTAACCCCTAAATATTGTCTGATATTCTCCTCAAACAACATATCAAATGTCCCATTTACTAATATTTCTTTCTCAATTAATTCACATAATTCCGTGGCAAGAATTCTAAAATTGGCTGCTCGGGTATTACCAATCGAATACGTATAAAGTGCTTGATTATCTAATAAAGAGAAGTTAGAATTTTCAGGATGAAAAGTGAACTCAATTTTCTCTCTTTTCTTCTTAGCAAATGAACCTAACTTATTGTAAATCCAATTTGAGTCATAAATCCAGAAGAAGAGATCGGCTTTATTGTAGGAATTAAAAACGTATTCATTATTCGCATAATTAGCATCCACATTATTTCCATTATAGATAAAGTAGAGTTTAATATCAATTACTTTACCACTTTGTGATATACTTTTATATTCACTAATAAAGGGCACTAAATCATCTATGTTTCCTTTACCTATTTTATTTCCTTCCACAAATATTTCTCTGACATCGCCTCTAAATTTATCCAGTTCATTTGGCTTTAAACTCGGAGCATTTTTGCATTGGAACACGTGCATTTCAAAATAATCTCCCAAATCGTTGAACCAAATACCATCAATGCCTCCATCTTTCGAACCGGATCGTTTGCCGGATTTGTCCTTAATTAGGATTTTATCAAATATCTCTTGGAAGGGCTTATCAAGTGCAGCGGCTATTCCAAATATCTCAAATGCTAAATTAATGTTCTCTTGATGATTGGATGACTGTGGATATTGCTTGGCAATTTTCTCCAAAAATCCATTTATGAAAAGTTCTTTGTTATTCATGTTAGTCCTTTTATTGTAAAATAAACAATTCACATTCCCTCTCATCAACTTCGGCTGTAAAGTATCCCGTAGCTTTGTGAGGGTTTGTTAGGCGTTGGCTTTGTATCAAATGTTTTACCGTCATTAGCAGCTAATCCGGGCATTGCATATTTTCCCATTTTTTTCATCATATCCACACTCAATGTCATATACAGAGTCTTCATAAAATTACTCAGACCATTAATCACCAAACGAAATGCCTAATTCTCTTGCTGTGCAAAGTACATCATGATCGGAAGGAACCATTTTCATTTTACCTGCAATTTCATCAATCGGCACATAGGAGATGATATCGCCTTTATAGGCAATCATCACGCCATCAAATCCATCGGCAAGTGCTCTGACAGCCGCCGTCCCCAAGCGCAATGAGATTAAGCGGTCACGTGTTGTCGGAGTGCCGCCTCGCAGCAAATGTCCCAAGACAACCACACGTGTTTCTTTCCCTGTCAATGCCTCAATGGAAGCTCCTACGCTATGACCTATGCCTCCTAATCTTTCGGCTTGTCCTACAGATTTCCCAATAATCGAATAATCACCACCGACCGGACGCGCTCCTTCAGCAACAACGATAATCGAAAATTGTCGGGACAAACTTTCACGAAGACGAATTTTTTCTGCAACTTTTTCAATGTCAAAAGGTATTTCGGGTATGAGTATGACATCCGCCGTACCTGCAACCCCGGCATACAGTGCTATCCATCCGGCATAGCGCCCCATCACTTCTGCCACAATGACTCGATGATGTGATTCTGCCGTGGTATGCAATCGGTCTAAACATTCGGTGGCAAATGTTACTGCACTATCGAAACCAAATGTGATGGTTTGTTCTAAGTCATTATCAATTGTTTTGGGCACACCGATAACTTTTATTCCCTCTTCTCGCAATTTATCGGCAATAGTTAAAGATCCGTCGCCTCCAATAGCAATAAGTGCATCCACACCATGTGCTCGCAATTGATGAGCCACATCCGGCAGACGATTGACTTCCTTATATGTACCATCTTGTTGTAATGTAGGATATTTATAGGGATTGCCCTTATTTGTTGTTCCAAGTATAGTGCCGCCGAGATGGGTTATGCCGCGCACTGTGTTCAGTGTTAATGGTATTACGCCGCCTTGAGGATATTCTTCGGGTGTGAGGATACCATTATAGCCATCGCGGATGCCTACACATTCCCATCCGCGACCGACAGCCGCATGTACGACAGCACGAATCACTGCATTAAGCCCGGGAGCATCACCACCGCCTGTATTGATAGCAACTTTGCGTATTGTTTGGTTCATTGTCATAGAAAAAGTATTTATAATCAGAAGTATGTTCAAAAATAGCGTGCTCATCGCAATCATGCTGCACTGCCGACAAGACTTAACAGAAAAATATCATACATTTCGTTTGTTACGAAGAAGAAAAAACACAGAAAACAGAGAAAATCACAACAGATAGGTCAATAACTCAATAAAACTTTGTATCTTTGCGGTCTTATTTTTTCAAACAGTAGAAATTAACGCTATGAAACGTACATTTCAACCAAGTAATCGCAAGCGTCGCAACACTCACGGTTTCCGTACGCGTATGGCTACAAAAAATGGCCGTAAAGTTTTGTCACGTCGTCGTGCGAAAGGACGCCTTCGTCTGACAGTAAGCGACAGCATCCGTCGTTAATATAAAGACACACTACATTCCGCTTCACGGACAATGCGGAGTGATTGCAGCATAATTATTGAACAAGGGCGAACATCTGTTTGCCCTTTGTTATGTTCGGCAATGAGCCATTTCAATAGAACTATGCGAACAGCACCCATCAAAGGGATAAAACCATTTTCGGAAGCCATGCGCTTCGGGCGACGTTTCCATAGCCCGGAATGTATGATGACTGTGCGTCGCTCATCGCAACCGACGGACACACTTTTTTATGGGCTTATCGTGCGCAAAAAATTAGCACGTACATCAGTCATGCGTAATCGTATCAAACGTTTGCTGCGTGAGAGCATACGTCAATGGAGTGCTGCTCCGCCCGAGGGAGCTGAATATATTCAGTCAATAATCGTTGGCTGGAATAGCATTCCCCCGCATCCGATGCGCATAGCATTACAGGATATTCAACCGATAGTTGCCCAAATGCTCAATGATGCTGTTGCTTATTTCAATAAAAAACGTCAGGAAAAACTTCAATCATTGCAAGGTTCTCCATGAAGTATATTCTGATTGGCTTATTGCGAATGTACAAGAAAATTATATCGCCAATGCTGCCCAATTCATGTCGTTTTCATCCGACATGCTCGGTGTATGCAATGGAAGCATTAGAAAAACATGGTGCTCTTATGGGTACATGGCTTGCAATAAAGCGTGTACTCAAATGTCACCCTTTTCACAAAGGCGGCTTCGATCCCGTGCCATAAAAGGCATCCGGTGATTGTAGCTTTGCAGCTATGTATTCGGCTATTTGTCACTTATTTATCTTTTCATTTCAGTATGAATCAACAACCTCAACCGATGGATAAACGCTCCCTTATCGGCTTCGTCCTCATCGGCATCATTATCACGGCATGGATGATGTATTCAAGCATCTCTACACGGCCGACCGACAAGTCTAAAGAAACAAAACAAAAAACAGAATCAACGTCAGCGGACAAGCAAAATCCAAACCCGCAACAATCCACGACGCAAACTTCGACAGCAGATGTCAATGCTTTGGGAAAATATTTCTCCCCGCTTGCTGCAAGCAATGAACGTTTTTTTACTATCGAAACCGATAATTATATAGCAAAAATCAGCTCTAATGGAGGCACCATTGCCTCATGGAAACTGAAACATTATGATAAATGGGATAAAACAAAAGTACAACTTATCAAGCCCTATGCGCGCGAATTCGGTTTAGAATTTTCAAGCGTTGACGGTAAAAAAATTGATGCAAAAAAATTGCAGTTTGAGCTTGTACCCGCAGTAAAAACCGCAAAAAATAATTATACGCGTGTCTATGGTTCATCTACCTTTACGCTCAATGCTCGTTTGACCATAGCTCCCGGCAGTGAGATTGTGAAAACAATGACATTCCGCGGTGATTCGTATTCATTCGATGCTGATATTGCTTTAAATAATGTGGAACAATATATCGTTCGCAACTATGATATCACGTGGAATAAAGGGCTTCAATATCAAGAAGAAAACAGCGTGGATGAATCCAACACAGCCACTGCAATGGCTTCTCTCAATGGTTCTATCGAAGAATTAGATGCAGCAAATTATTCGGATGAGCATAAAACAAATTTCACAGGCAAAATTGATTACATCGCTGTGCGCAGTAAGTATTTTCTTGCTGCATTTCAACCGAAAACCGGTTCGCCCGATGCAACAATTTACATGGAAGGGAAACTATTCGGCGCGCCCGACAAAGGAAAATATGAGGAATATTCATTAGCATACAGAGTACCTGTTCGTCCGGGCAAAAACGCATCACATTTTACTGTCTATTGTGGTCCGCAAGAATATGATCGGCTCTCCGATTACAATTTAGAATCAACAATTAATCTCGGTTGGAGGTGGCTTGTAGCACCGATTGGCGAATATTTTATGTTGCCAATTTTTAAGTTCATTCACACCTTTATTCCGAATTATGGTATTTCTATCATCATTTTCTCAATTTTGATGAAATTATTGCTGTACCCATTAAGCGTGCAGCAAGTAAAATCAACACAAAAAATGCAATTATTAGCTCCTGAATTGCAGAAAATTCGCGATAAATACCCCGATGATCAAATGACCCAGCAACAAGAAACCATGAAACTTTACAGTGAATATGGTATCAATCCTGCCGGAGGATGTTTACCACTTCTCTTGCAAATGCCTATTCTCTATGCCTTATGGTCTGTGTTGAGCAGTAATATTGAAATCCGAGGCGCGGAATTTTTCGGATGGATAACAAATTTAAGTGTTCCGGATGTTATTCTTCATTTACCATTCCATATTCCTCTCTTTGAAATTGATAAATTCTCCGGATTGGCAATTATCATGGGTGCAACAATGTTTGTACAACAAAAAATGACAGTGACCGACCCGCGACAAAAAGCCATGATTTACATGATGCCGATAATGTTTACGCTTATGTTTTCCGCATTTCCTGCCGGACTTAATTTATACTATCTGGTTTTCAACTTACTTGGTATTATGCAACAACTTTATGTCTCTAAATATGCGAAAAATCGCTTAACTCTTGAGGACTTGAAAAAGATGCCGAAAAAAGAATCATGGTTGCAAAAACGTATGCAAATGGCTCAAGAAATTGCCGCTGCTCAAGGTAGAAGTTTACCCGGACAACCTTCACCAAAACAATCGAATCAAAAACCAAAGAAAAAATAATTTCAGCAGTTTTCACAAAAGCCATACATTATTCAGTATGGCTTTTTTTTATACTTACGCTATTATTTTTATGACGATATATAATTCTACAAAAATCAATGATACAACATCGAAGATTGATATTCCCTTTCTAATGAAAAAATAATATGCATAACGGTAAAATGTCTATGATTTTAGCATCTTCTTTGGTCAATATATCATGAAAAAATTACTCCATGCGGAAATAGTAGAAAAAAGACTTACCGAAGAGCAAGCAGCACAAGCGCAAAGGCATCCCATAACATTGATGGTGGATAATGTACGCTCCTTATATAATGTGGGCTCTCTTTTTCGTACTGCCGATTCTGCTTTTATTCAAGAAATAATACTATGTGGCTATACTCCGCATCCACCGCGAAAAGAGATAGAAAAAACCGCGCTGGGTGCTACAAACACCGTGCCTTGGCGTTATTTCTCTCGGGCTGTGGAGGCGGTGGAAACATTGCGCAGCGAAGGCAAGAAAATTATTGCCGTCGAAATTGCCGACACTCATCGTATGTACGATACTCTTGTCAGTGATGATTATCCTTTGGTACTTATTGTGGGAAATGAAATTACCGGTATAGCAGACGAAGTGATGGCATTGGTGGATGATACCATCGAGATACCCATGTATGGCGTGAAACATTCACTCAATGTCAGTGTGGCAACCGGAATTGCTCTTTACGAAGCTGTGAAGATTTGGCGAAGTAATACCTTCTAAATTTCGTATTTTTGTGTAGTATTTGAGGCATTTAGTGATACAACACTCCGTGCTTGCCTCAAAGACCATAATGCTTATTTACTCATTATTTCCTTGAAAAAATGATACTTACAGATAAAGAAATATTGGAGAACATTGAAAAAGGGCGCATCGTGATTGAACCCTTTGTGCGTGAACGACTCGGTTCTAACAGTTATGATGTGCATCTGGGGGCAACGCTTGCAGTCTATAATGATGTTGTACTCGATGCTAAAAAACATAATCACATCACAATGTTTGAGATACCGGAAGAGGGCTATATCCTTGAGCCGCATAAGTTATATTTGGGAGTGACACAAGAATATACCGAAACGCATGATCATGTGCCATTCTTGGAGGGCAAATCCAGTATTGGGCGATTAGGAATTGATATACATGCCACAGCGGGTAAAGGCGATGTCGGCTTTTGCAATTTTTGGACTTTGGAAATATCCGTCAAACAACATGTGCGTGTCTATGCAGGTATGCCAATAGGTCAGCTTATCTATTTTGAAGTCAAAGGCGATGTATTAACACCCTATAATTCCAAATCCTCTGCCAAATATAATGATCGTAAACCCGTGCCGGTAGAATCAATGATGTGGAAGAATTTTTAATAAATTACAACAACATAACATTTTATCTGATTTTTGCGTAAAACCCATAAAAAAAGACCGTCATGTTTATGACGGTCTTTTTTCTTATGCTGCATTTTTATATTTCTTATCGTACTATCACTAATGGTTGTACCATGCTCTTACCGCCGGATTGCACATGTACTGTATATGTACCCGTAGGTAAAGTAGTAATATCCAAAGAAAGACGATTACTGTTTTTTAGAGTATATTCACCCACCGTTGTTCCCATCACATCATGAATGCTGATATTGCCCTCTATGTTTGTCGGGAAAACAATGGCAGCTTGGGTGGCAGCCGGATTAGGATATATACCAAATTCAGCATTATGAGTATCGGTTATGCTCTCTTCCGTATATAATTCCCATTCTGTGTCCATTGATTTTTCCAATGGTTGCAATCCAAGATTTAAATTATATTTTTCATTGAGATAAGCAAATGTTAATTCACGCATTTCCGATTGAGAAGAATTATAGACAAGAACTTCGGCAATCTGTCCTGCAAATGGATGAGCAAACATAGAAGGTTCCACTCTATTGTGATAGCGTGTACCACTTGCTACAGAACCTATACCAATATCAGATAAATCGGATACAATAAAATTATCATTAAATGGAGCCGAATATGTTATACGATTTAATGACCACCCCACTCGATTACCTGTATAATTCATTTGTGCTAAGTATGTAGTATTAGGTGATACGATGCGTGAAGAGTAAAGAATTGAATTATCCCATGTTCCGAAATATATTTGACCATTAAAAATATATGCCGAAAATCCGCTATTCGTACCGCCCAATTCAGTAATTGTTTGATAACCTGCTAAGGAAGCACCTGTGCGGAATACTATAAATACCGATTTTTCATTTCCACCATTAAGATTTCCATTCGACTTGACAGCCATACCGCGACCTCCCGTAAATACAACGGAATTATTGCTATTAAAGAATGATGATGAAGTGGATAATAATGGCATACGACCGCGCATTGATTGTTCTGCATTATTATTATTGTTTGATACATCATTCCACTCAGAAATTTCGGAATTATTGGGAAGTGAAAGTGATTGAGCATTTAAATGTAATGCAAGATTATGTGTCGGAGGAGTCGTAGGTGCAAATAAAAATCGTCCTGTACCATAGCCCGCATCATTCGCATCATTAATATAGGATGCTGCAATATTGGAACTAATATTCGAACCTCCGATTTGAGCATTACCAACAAGAACAATATTACCGGAGCTGCCTGTAGGAATAGAAGCAATCCGCGCAGAAGGATGAGTACTTATGCCCAAGTTTATTCTTTGGAATATACTATTATCCGTGCCTATCGCAGTAAGAGTTGTACCATTGCCGCCATTAATTGTTACCACACTTTGGCTATTGCGTAATGGGGCACCAATAACAGTTGCTTGTTTATTAATCGTAATAGTTTCAGGATAATTACCTTCGGCAATTTCAACACGACCGCCATTTGCCACACCATTTATTCCTGCTTGTACAGTTTTTTTCGGACCTGTACCCGCCGGAATATTCAAGGAATTTATCCCGGTATTTTTATCATTACCTGTGGCAGCATTAACATATACCATCGGCGGATTGATTTGATAAATAGAAATTGTACCGCTGGTTTCATTGGCGCATAATAATAAAGGCAAGCCATTTGGACTTTCTTCTGCCGCAACAAATGTTAATCCCTCAGGACCTAAATCCCCTTCTGTCGGATAATTGAATACTGCATTAAATGAACGGGTATTGAGATAATCAACATACGTAGGATGATGTGGAGTAGTGACATCCCACACCGCAATACCGCCAATACGTTCAAGACCGATAAATGCCAATGTACGGCCATTAATCGTTCCTACCGCCACGGCTTCCGGCTCAGGACCTTTGGAAGTACTGCGGCTATCACGTGTATTATTGGAATTACTTACATTAAAGAAATTGGGGAATAAAAATGCCGTGCGACGTTCTAAATCATCACCGCTGTCCCATACCGTATTTGCTTCCGAATTCCAGATAGTAAAGGAACGTGTGCCAAAGGTATGGAGCATTTCAAAAGTACCATTACCGTCCAAATCACCCGTTGAAGGAGATGATGCCGATAATGTACCGGAATTGATAAATGATGTTGTTTGTAAACGTCCTAAATTACCATCTTGGCGCAATGTGGAAGCATTGGGGAAAAATTGTGGGTTAAGCGGCACTCGTGTTGCATCACTGACACGACGCTCTTCGCCAAATCCCGTATAATCACGAGCATCGCCTTCATTTGCTGTAATATAATATGTGCGTCCATCAGCAGAAAATGATGCAATGGCATCAGGCATAAATAAACCATAAAGATTTTGCCAATTACGGAAATTGATAGAAGTTGTATTGCCCGCGCCATCACGATCACTTGCATCCAAAGCATTGCTGCGATCAAAAGAAATAATACCCAAAACTACAGGTGTTGGATTTACCGTAATTAATCCATTGGGTACAGCAGGTAAAACACTGCCGCCTACACCAAAATCATTATCATTAATCACTGCAAAAGTATTATCATTAATTTTTGCCAGACCTTCCACTTTATCGGATTGATCATACCCGATTGATGGTAAATGTACGGCTTTGCGTTTAAAGACAGGGCGTACATTAGCAGCTATTAATTCATCATACGTTGAATTTTCTATTGTTTTCCCTGCCCCTAATGCAGGAGGATTGGTAAATGTATTGGTTGCGCCGAATAAATTTATTTCAAAAATATATTTACGAGCATTCGGACCGGTAGCATCATCACGCTCAACGACTAAAAATTTACCATTACCCAAAGAAACGGCATCACCTAATTTATCACATGTTTGCGCTCTTTCAAAAATCGGATAAATATATTCACCTGTTACTGCTTTGGTGACAATATCAAATTCTACAATGCGTAAAAAATTAGCATTACGTGATGTATTATCATTGGCAAGATCAGGACTGTCTATACCGCTTTGGATAAATGCATATAATTTATTTCCCTCTATAGCTACTGCCTCAAACCCCCTATTATTACGTCTTTGACCATAGACTGCCGGTAAAACTTCTGTGCCGAATGTACCCGGTGTACGTCCCGCTGCCGCTGCTGTACCTATTGGAATAAAACGGTCAACCATAATACCATCTTCATTAAAATGATAAATGGCGGGACGATATTCATCAACTAAATAATATGTGCCATTCGGTGCAACGACAACACCTTCCATATCGCCGCCCATTTCATCATTGGGAATTGGATTGCCGAATAAATCAACGCCAAATTCATCGGTATAAGCCAAACCTTGTGCTTGTGCCTGTACATTCGGACGACCGCTAATCGGTGTCACACCATCAGCACGAAATAATGGTAATTGCTCGGTTATTTCAATGGATTTTGTTGTCGGATCAAGTTCAAAACGTACCAAACGCGCCTGATAATCTGGCAGCGCAAAAGGACGTTTATTTACACCACCCAAATTCGCCGGTTCTGCATTAGGACCACGGTCAGGATGGGTGAGAAATTTCATTTTTCCGTCTTCGGTCATGCCTTCAAACCATAATCCGGAAAAACCACCGAGTAATATATCTTGCCCTGCCGAGGTAGTGCCTAAAAGAGGACGATTGTCCATTGTATATTTTTCTAAACGAGGTAAACCACGTCCCCAATCTTTTGTACCCAATGGATAAATATCAACCAAAGAATTATTAGTTAAATTAATAACCGCGACGGCATTATTTTCCTGCAATGTAACCCATGCGCGAGTATTATCCGGTGACACGGCAATATATTCGGGCTCTAAATCTTGAGCAACACTTGCATTTGGTCCAAAAAGCCGTACGCCTTTGCCCAATAATTCTTGACGACGAGAATTATAAGAAGTAAATCCTAAAGTTGTGACAGTAGCATTATTAATTCCTGTGCTTAAATCAATAATACTTACCGAACCTTCAGGGTCAATAGAATAATTTGAGCTTGGTTCACCTTCATTAGCCGTTAACACCTTCTTGCCATCGGGCGAAAACGTGACCATATCTGGTTGAGCGCCAATGGGGAGTTGTCGTAAAAATTGTCCGGCTGTTGTTATAAATACGACGGAACCATTATCGGTACGTACAGGAGCTTCCATAACAGCCGCTATAATACCATTTTTTACGGCAACACTATTTACTGCACTGCCATACGGCGATAAATCAATCGTATAAGCAAGTGTTGGATTCGATGGGTCTGCCAAAGACAGAGCGTCCAAACGTACAGCAACGGAGCTAATCAAAAAAGCTGTTTTTGTTGCAGGGTCATACGAGACAATTTCGGCTGCTGCCTGATTATATAATCCCGTGGAATATCTGCCCATAAATTGCAATGTTCTGCCTTGTGGCGGATACATTTGGCTTTGCGCTTGATTGCTGCCCAAAAAACATATTGCAATAAAACTTGCTGCCATTAGCCATATACGACTACGCAGTGTTTGCATCATATTTACCTCACATAAAAAGTGATAAGTGAAAGGAAAGCATGCAATCTACCACTTTTAATGTTGGCTTATTGTTGTCATTTTGTTATGATTTGGTAACATGCAATGCATTGAATCATTATTTCATAACATTACTTTTTTATACAATAACTTCAAAGGATAAATCATCAGTAAAACTGTTTATCAACACATTTTTATGCAAACACCATGCTGTTAACCTTACCGGACGAAGTTCGTCAATTATTACGATTAGTCCAACATCATGTATTTATGATATATGGTGATGAAGATGAGTATTATTTTTTATTTTCTGAAGGAATGATTGCTGAACAATATAATATTCCCACACGATTTGTCCGCAATAAATCTTTAACGGAAATATTCACCCCCTATACCTACTCTATATTATACCCCAATGTAGTGAAGGCATTCAAAGGAATAAGCACACAATTCGAGATGATGTACAGAGAGCGCACAATGCTTGTTTCTTTAGAACCTATTATTCGCGGTAAAAAAATTGAAGAAATTATGGGGTCTGCATTTGATATTACGGTACAAAAAGAAGCAGAAAAAGAATTAAGAGCAGCTCTTGATAAAGAACGTCAATTACATGCGCTGAAATCGCAATTTGTCTATACTGTATCACATGAATTTCGCACACCTCTTACGGGTATTACTATGTCGGCAGAATTATTGCAGCATTATATGGGAAAAATGGATGAACATACAAAAAGAAAAACATTAGAAAGTATATTACATCGTACCGATGAATTAACAACTCTTATTGAAGATTTATTAACACAATCGTCTGCTCAATCATTATCCACAATGTTTAATCCCGAAATAACAGATCCGGTTTTTGCATGTCAGAGCATTATTCAAGATATTGCAGATACATTCCACCCCATAACTCATACTATTACATTTTCTTTTGAGGAAATGCTGCCCGCTGTACATTGGGATATTCGATTAATGAAACATATTATCCGCAATATTCTTACTAATGCAATGAAATATTCACCGTCAGGAACAACAATAGGTATCCGTCTTTATTATACACATGGAGCAATTCACTTAAGTATTACAGATCAAGGTGTGGGGATAGCGGATAAAGATTTACCCCATATATTTACGCCATTTTTCCGGTCAAATCGTACAGAAACGGTAAAAGGTACAGGACTTGGATTGAGTATTGTCAAAGAATTTGTTGAATTACATGGCGGCACTGTCCGTGCAGAATCCCAAGAACATCAGGGTACGACATTTATTCTTTCATTTCCGGAGGCATGATTGCCTTAAAAGCAGTTTTGCCTATATTCTCTTTATTTGATATACCTTTTAACATTCCTCTTTTTCCATACTTGTAGTGTATATGAACAAAGTTTTGTAGTTTTGGGGAAGGAAGGAGCGCATATGCGTCATATTCTGTAATCTATGACAACCAAACAAAAAGATATTCCTTTATTTCTGTAAACTTTCTCTATGAACACAATGCGAGTTGAAATATTACACCCCAAGGCTGCAAAATTATTGAAAGATTTGGCAGACCTAAACCTCATTGCAATTCACGATACATCAAAAAATGGTTTTGCAAGCGTTCTGAAAAAACTCCGTTCAAAATCGAAATCTGCGCCAACATTTGACGAAATTACCAAAGAAGTTGAATTGGTAAGAAGTAAGCGTTATGCAAAGTAAGATTACACGAGTTATTCTGGATACAAACATTTGGGTTAGCTTTTTAATCACCAAGGATTTTGCAAAACTTGACGAAATAATTTTTTCTAAGCAATGCATATTAGTTTTCAGTCAAGAATTACTTGATGAGTTCTTAGAAGTTGTCAGAAGACCTAAATTTAGACCTTTCTTCTCTGCATCAGATATTGAATCAATACTCGAAACTATTGACGAATATGCTGATTTCGTAAAAGTTGAATCCAAATTTCAAATTTGCAGAGACCCTAAAGATAATTTCTTACTTTCACTGTCCGTGGATGGCAAAGCAGATTTCCTATTAACCGGTGATAAAGACTTATTAGAACTGGATAAGTTCGGGTTGACAACAATTACAACAATGTCAAACTTTCTGAAATAAAAGTAGCACGAATTTATAGACAATTCAAAGTACCTCAATGCGAGCCTGTTTGACAGTTTACAACTTTGCCCCAACAACACATTTCCCTTTCTCACTCCGCGACACCAACAAATAGACCGCGCTTATATTTCTATTGATGATGCGCTCCCACATGATGAAGCTCGGCGGCGCGGCTCAACATTACCTCATCTTTCACCCTATACTCACGTTTGGGCTGCTCCGATATCATTTCTTCCTCCTTCTTTGCATTATTGTTCTATGATTTGTCCATTGCTTGCTCTGTTTTGGCAGTATCTATGAGTGATTCGGCAGCTTCTTTCTTCGGCATTTGCCGTTCTTTATCCCTCTTTTTGCCATCTGCGACCCGTTTTTACTCTTCTGTTGCTGTTTTTTCTTCTTCTGCCGCCGTTTTTTCTTCTTCTGTTGCCGTTTTTTCTTCTTCTGTGACCTTCCCGAGACTATCTGGCTGATTCCTATAGACTTCTATGTGTTTCTTTTTATTTTCTATGTCCTTCTGGTTTACTTCCGTCCCCTTCTGGTTTACTTCCGTCCCCTTCTGGTTTACTTCCGCCTATGCGGAAGTAGATTGGAAGCATCGGGA
>DDTD01000080.1:49798-50292 GCA_002344005.1 Ignavibacteria bacterium UBA2373
AGCATCGGGAAATAGATTGGAAGCTCCCAGATGGTCATAAGACAGAGCCAGATGATCAAAAGTCAGAGCCAGATAATCAAAAGTCAGAGCCAGATGATCAAAAGACAGGGACAGATAGTCATAAGTCAGGGAGAGATGATGAAAAATCAGGGGCAGATGGTCATAAGACAGAGACAGATGATCAAAAGACAGAGGCAGATGGTCGCAATACAGGGGCAGATAATCAAAAGACAAAGGCAGATGATGAGCATGGTTCAATAGCAGATATACAGATGATGTTCAATGGCTCTTTTCTTTGTCGCGCTTCATCCTGTTAATAATCCTAAAGGGATGATATGATAATAGAAATAAATACATCCACCCCGTCCATATTTCTGCTTCATGTGTTTTGCCCCATCCCGTCCTTCCCCGCGGGGAAGGCATACACTTCTCTCCGTCGGCGAGAAAAAAAGAGGGGCAAATCTCAATAAATACATCCACCCCGTCAGACTGCG
>DDTD01000080.1:50358-58288 GCA_002344005.1 Ignavibacteria bacterium UBA2373
AAAAAATCAAATCCCGAAGGGATGATATATTCTATTACTATGCCGCTCCTGCGGAGCTTGTTCACTGTTGTTGTGCTGCGATTTCTATGAATATATCGCTCCTGCGGAGCTTGAATAAAATTACATCCCAAAGGGATAATATGATAAGAGAAAAATAATATTTGTTTTTTGCCCCATAACTTTTGCACAGACCATCATCACTTTTCTCACTAAGAACAATAAAAAAAGCAATCGTTTTTTGTGATTGCTTTGTTTTAGCGTAGAAGATAAACACATTATCCTATTTCCGTGTGTGCATATCGGCTTTACAGACGATATGGTTTATGGCGATGCCGTTTTTTCTTGTTTTTTGACTGTTTTTTTCTTTTTTTTCTTTTTGTCTTTTGATGTTGGTTGTATTTCATCGAATCGGGGCATCATAGGACGTAATTGTTCATCGCTTTCCCATACAGCCCAATCGGTAAGTATTTGCTTCCAAAAGTAGGTTTTCTTTGACGGTATTGATTTATACATTTCCCGACGTATGGATTTGGGTTGCGATTTGTGAATTTCCATAATCACATCGTATGAATCCGTTTGTGTGGTGTCGGCATTAAAAATAAGCCCCGCAAGCGGACGGCGAATTTCATCATCGGTGCGTGAGGAAAAGACATCTCTTAAAAATGGTAATGGCAATATAGCATTACGTCGAAGCCCTTGCACTGTATTATTACGGACTAATTGCACTGTATCGCGCAGCGGTTGTTGCACATATTTCCATACTTTTTCAGGAAATAATTGCCCTATGGAATATGCAGTTCTCATTTTTACATGCGGATGTTCTTCGCCAAGAAATTGCGCCAAGCTGTCTGCATAGTCTTTTACGCCTATATTACCTAATTGCTCCGCTGCCAATGCCCTTATTTGCCAACGTTCATGGGTGCGGAACATCGAATATAATAATGGTGCTGCCTCACGTATTTTCACACGTCCCGCTATTGTTGCTGCCATCCCCAATTCATCGCGGTCATCGCTTGTTAATGTTTCGAGAATCATGGCTCGCACTGCTGTGGTATCTTTTTCATAGAGCTTGGGCAATATTTCATGCAAAGCAAGCCGCTCGCGTGCGGATTCGGTTGTGAATTGTTCCCGTAAAAATGGAATGGCTTCTGCGCCTTTTTCTACAATTTTAGCACGTGCCGGAGCAACATTATATTGATATTTTTGTGGTGCTGCCGATGCTTGAATAAATAAGCTGTCGAGTGTTTCTGCCAAGGGGTCGCGCATGGCTGCCGGTGGCGTGAGTGCAGGTTCAGATTGTTGGGGAATATTTTCTAATGTCATAGAAAAATCAGCAAAAACCCCATAGGTTGATTTTGTTTGTACCGTTGAATTTCTTTCGGCAGAACCATAGGAATCATTGCCGCCACCATCGAGGAAACATCCTATCATGCCATAGCTGCGCCGGAAATCGGAATAGCCCATTGTATTGTCATGATTACGGGCAATATAGGCATCATCGCCACGCTCATCGAGGAATAAGGAAATGGCATTGGCATTACCACCGCCCAAGGATAAACCATCCACGGCATACCAATCATTGCCGCGCTCATCATAGAGCGCACCGAAGGCAATATCATGCCCACAACCCTGCGATACACCATGCGAAACATAGGCATCTTCGCCTTTTCTATCCCATAATATGCCATGAGCGAAATGTACTCCCGAACCTTGCGCATATTGATAAGATTGATAACGGTCATCGCCTTCTTCATCGTATAATGCACCCAAACCAAACCAATAGGCAGTGCCCTGTCCATAAATATCAGAAATATAGGTGTCATTACCTTTGAAATCCGCAAGAATCGCAATACCACCACTGGCAATGGGACGTGAACCGAGCGCAGCCCCTTGCGTAAATGTCGTAAAATGAGTGTCATAGCGCAAAAAATCTTGGAAAGGACTACTTGCAGTATATACATCATTGCCTTGTCTGTCGGCAATGGCACCAAAACCACGCACTCCCCCAAATCCCTGACCATCCGATTGCGCAACATAGACATCATTGCCCGTACCCTCAGCTAAAATTCCAATGCCGAATTGACCTGCCCCTTGGGTAAAGATTTTACCCGTGTAGTGATCATTGCCGCCTTCGTCATGGAGAATGCCCACACCAAAAAGCCCGGCTCCCAAAGAAAAATTACCCGCTGTGTAGTGATCATTGCCGGCGCCATCATAGACAATATCTGCTCCCATAATTGCACCGCCAAAACAATAATCATCACCCACATAGATATCGTCGCCGCTAAAATCAATAATGCAGCGCAATGGCGAAGCAATGGCAGAAGATTTGGAACGTTGGGCAGGAAAATAACGGTCATTACCGCCGATATCCACTATCAATGCAAAATCACCCGTATAAATATCATCACCCGGACCGCCAAGCGCAATACGACCATATTTGGAATTGAAAATAATTGTTTTTTTTACCCCTTTTTTATATTCATCCATTAATGTTTTGCTCATTGCCGTCAAACGCAACACTGTCCTGTAATATGCCAAAGAATTATTTACCATTTCATTCATAGTAATTTCACCCGCTTCGGCAAAAAACTTTTTGGATAATTTCAAGCCCTCTTGTTCGCGTTGTTTAAGTTGGAATAAACTAAGCGATTGATCTTCTTCGGATTGTAAAAGCATCGAATCGCAATATTTCATGAGAATATCGCGACGCAAGAGTTTATCCCGTGATTCATTAATGGCATCGGCAGCAAGAAAAAAAGGCGCGCAATATTGGCGCATCATCACTGCACCTTCAAGAGCAAGCAAGGTATCAAGCCCCGATTGTAAACGGTCATCCAATTCACGCGAGGTCATGATATTTTCAAAATTAATCAGCTTATATTCCCCGAATTTAAGCTGTTGCAACAAGACCCCAAAATAGGCATCAGCACTGTTAAATGACAGTTGTTTCAGCTCCGAGGCATGATATTGCACCGTCGAAAATGATGACAGCGGCTTAGTAAACAATGATGAAACAACAGGCAAGCGATGAATATCCGTGGCGAGAATATCTGCCGGCATCCACATATCGCTGAGCCGCATACCCATTTCTTTCAAGCCCGCTTCGATGATACGGTTTGTTGAATCTGAAAGTCCTTTTGATGAAAGAACTTGTGCTGATGTCGTGTGTGTTAACACCATAACGACAAAGAGAAGAAAACAAAGAAAATGTCTTTGATGCATAATCACTATGTACTCCGATTAACAAAGTTTTGCTGCAAAGTTCGGAAAGTCTGGACAGTTAACATACTTTTGACATAAAGATATGCCCAAATATGGATTTCATGCGCAAACGAAGTGACATTACTATAGTAGAGTTCTCTTGCCCTATACTCTATAAATAAGAACGAGATGATTAGTCTCAAGAAATGTATAGAACTGTGAATTCAGATATACAAGGCTTCCTTCTAAGTTATCTACGTAATATTGCCGATGTGAATAACAAGATGCTAGCAAACACGGATACTACGATAGAATTATACAAGGCAACACGATGTATTGAAGAATAGAAAACTCTTCAGCGAGAAAACCATCAAAATATATTTTTTGAAGATGTACAAAAAGTCAATATTTTTGCACTTTAGAAAGTTTGGATAGGTTGTTATTTCTACAAAATATTTCAAGAATTGTAACAACAAATTCATTAGACAACTTACTAAAGAGTAATTTTACAGATTAAGGTTTAGGATTCTACCAACTAACTAATAAATCGAACAAGTATGCAAGTTCAACAAAACAATAGATCTTTTGAAAGCGTCACAGTCAACCCAGAATGGTGCTTCAACAATGTGCGTTCTGTTGAACAATGGACTCACGGTTATCATCGATACCCAGCTAAATTTCTGCCTAACTTAGTCAAGAAACTGATAGAAGAATATACTGACAAAAATGATCTAATTGTAGATCTCTTTGCAGGTTGTGGTACTACCTTGGTCGAAGCCAAAGTTCATGGAAGAAAATCCATAGGTGTAGATATAAATCCAGTTGCAGAACTTATCACCAAAGCAAAAATAAATCCTATTGAGCCTGATAGATTAGACAAACAGTTTGATCTACTTGTAGAGAGTTTTGACTCTTTCAATTTTAAAGATTATGTTAATATAGCAGTACATGAACGTATTGACTATTGGTTTACAAAAGAACATAAAGCAAAAATTGCATTTCTCTACGATAAAATATTAACACTACAAGACAAATCCGTAAAAGATTTTTTTCTCGTTTCGCTGTCCCATGTTTTGAAGAATTGCTCCAAATGGCTACAATCAAGCACTAAACCGCAGATTGACCCAAAAAAAAATCCAAGTGATCCTTTCACAGCATTTCAGTCACATACAAAGAAAATGATAAAAAAGAACATTGAGTTTTACAAACAACTTTCTGAAAAAAAATATTTGGATACCAAATGTGAAATACGATTGGAAGATGCAAGAAATACTTCAATTCGGGCAAATTCAGTAGGTGCAATAATTACTTCCCCACCTTATGTGACTTCTTACGAATATGCAGATATTCATCAACTCACAGCGTATTGGTACGATTACATAACTGACCTTTCAGGCTTTAGGAAAAATTTCATTGGGACATTTTACTCTTTGAATCAAGAAATAACTTGTGATTCAACCATCGGACAGGAAATAATAAATAGTCTTTTGAAAAAAGATATGCGAACAGCCAAGGAAGTTGCTAACTATTTTAATGACATGTATGCAGTAGCTAAAGAAATGCATCGGGTTATAAAAAAAAACGGACATGCATGTCTGGTAATAGGCAACACAACTTTTAAAAATGTGAAAGTGAAATCTGCCGAAGTATTTGCGGAAATACTTACTCTATTGGGCTTTGAAATGGTTGAAATAATTAAGAGAAGTATTCCCTATAAACTTATCCCTACAATCCGGGATAAAAAATCAGGAAGGTTCTCTAAACTAAAAAATAAAGACAGCAAGTTAGTGTATCCCGAAGAATATATTTTAATCGCTAAAAAAGTATAGTATATGGCAATAATCGATAAAAATAGCCAGCCATTTAAACCTTATGCAAGGTTGATGAACATTCTTGGCGACCAGTTAATTACTGATAAAAAAGTTGCAGTAATTGAAGTCGTTAAAAATTGCTATGATGCAGATGCTGAAAATGTTCAGGTTCGGTTTTTCAATATGAATAATTATGGCAAGACTTATTTGACAGAGAAAGAACAGCCATACATAGAAATTGAAGATGATGGAGATGGAATGACTTTAAAAACGATAACAGACGTCTGGTTAAGACCTGCTACCCCAAGTAAATTAGATAAGAAAAAACAAAAGCTAAATAAAACTGCAAAAGGAAGAATAATACAAGGTGAAAAAGGAATTGGACGATTTGCTATTCATAAACTTGGAGAAAAAATTGAACTATATACTAAGGCAGTTGGCGAGAATGAGATTAATCTTGAAATGGATTTTACAGAATTCAATCCTGAAAAAGCAGACTTATTTAATCAACCGCCTGTTGAATACAAACTATTAGAAGAAGTACATAATAGTTGGTTTGTTAATAATCCTCCAATAGAAATTAATAAAGAAAAAGGAACGCTTATTAGAATATATAACCTAAGAGAAAAATGGAATAAAACTGACTTTATTGAATTGTATAAATCTATTCAACGTCTTTTGCCCCCAATTGACGAAAATGCAGAAAAATTAAAAGTTGCGTTTAAGCAGGACTTTATAGTTAGAACGTATTTAGATAAAATAGAGTTTGCACCAGATGATGTAACAACATTTAAAGATATAATCGAGAGGGCTCAATACTCAATGTATGGCTCAGTTTCAGAAGATGGAGTCCTATATTTTACTTATGAATCAACTTCGCCTAAAAGGAAAATTGAAAGAAGGGTAAATCTTCTGAAGAAGGAGTCTTTAAGTGAATTTCAATATCCAACTAATACGATTGAAGACTGGTTTATTGCCAACGACAGAACTCCAAATTGCGGTGGGTTTAAATTTTCATTTTATGCATTCAATCTTAAAAATAGAGATAAGACTGTTTTAACTAAGGAAATAGAACAATTTATAAAAAAGAACTTCATTTATCTCTTTAGAGATGGAGTTCGTGTTTATCCGTTCGGAGAACCCGGATACGATTGGTTGGATTTGGATAAATTAAGAGCACGTGTCAGAGCTGGAGATTATATAAGTTATAATGATTTAACTGGCTTTGTTTATATAGGACAAGGTGAAAAAGAAAACCCTCTACTTAAAGATTCAACAAATCGTCAAGGTATGATGAATATTGATGGGGCATATGAAGATTTTAAAACCTTGGTCACGGCTGTAACACAAGTGCTAAATCTTGAGAAAAAAATAGATGAAAACAGAATGAATGTTATTAAGGAACGTTCATTTATTGATTCCAATCAAATAGTCATAAAGTCATTTAACACCTTAAAATCAAGTCTCGAAAAAATAGACAATCGAGAAGTGCTTGAAAAAGCCAATAAATTTTTGGACACGGTGCAAAAGCATAATACAATTATGAAAGACCGCATGGAAACTGTAGAGGATTTGGCAGGTCTCGGAATGGCGGTTGAAAAGGCCTCACATGATGCGTTAACATTGCTATCGAAAATGAGAGGAAACATAAAAGACTTTCGAGTAAAGGCAAAGAACCAAGATTATAAAAACGAAGAATTATTGGCATTACTAAACGAACTTGACGAGAATTTGAATTTCGTTTATGATGAAATGCAAGTTATTCAACCACTATTCAAAAATCAAAGAAAAGCAATTCAAGACATAAGCGTTTATGAAAGTATTGAAAAAGTCGTGAAATATTTCAGAAGAGAAATCGAAGGAAAGATAAGCGTCAAAATTATTAAGGATAACGATATTATCGTTAAGACCAATAGAGGTCTTATACTTCAAATTCTCATTAACCTTATAGATAATGCTGTTTATTGGGTAAACAAGAATGAAACAAAAGGAAAAGAAATCTCAATAAAATTAAACACAGAAAATAATTCATTGATAATTTCAGATAACGGACCAGGCATCAGAGAAGATGTTATATCTTTTATTTTTAGCGAATTTTTCTCATTAAAATCAGACGGTCGTGGCTTGGGACTTTACATTATTAAAGAAATTCTTCTCCGTATTAATGGGGAAATTTCTGTTGTTCAGGAAGAAAAAGACAAACTCCTTCCCGGAGCAAATTTCATTATCAAATTCAATCAAGAGCAATAATATGGAAGGAATTATACTACTTGCAGATGATGAATTAAACTCGTTGGAGTTTATGCAAGGAATTTACAAAGGGCTTATTAAGCATAATAAATATCCTGTATTGGGACTTGATAATCTTGATTTGACGAAATCGTCAATATTGGCTATCAACAACATCAAGGCCTTAATCATTGATTATACTTTTAAAGAAAAATCTAATGATCCTGATCTGCCTCATTTTGAAAGGAGAGCGAGTGAACTTCTCGAAGACGACAATTTACACATATTTTCTCTGATTTATGTTTACTCTCAAGAAAACCTTGAAGACACGGAGTTTGGAAAAAAATTGAAAAAAAAATATGGTGAAAATACTGTTAAATTCAGAATAAAGGCTTCCGATAGAAAAAAAATAGATAGTGAATATGAAGGAATTTTGGCTGATATACAAAAATGGGACGAAGAACATTCTCATTTATCTGTTCCAAATATTTGGAATAAAACCCTTGGACAAGCTATACAAAATATATTCCGTTCACTTAATAATGCAGACCCAAATTGGATAAAGGATTTATATTACAGTTCATTTTTATTCGACAAAAAAGGAGAACCAATTAACCCTCCACCAATTGACCCGAATGTTCAGGTGATAAATTTGTTTCAAAATATTTTATCTGAACACTTGATAC
>DDTD01000086.1 GCA_002344005.1 Ignavibacteria bacterium UBA2373
TTGCAAATTCATTCTGAACTGCATAAGGATTGGTAGGATTTAGGTTCTGTCCGAAAAGAACACCGATACCATTTTTGCTATTCAATTGGATAGTTACACTACCTTTGGACAAGCCAACGGTATTAGGATCCGGCATGAATGTGATGGTATTTTTGTCACTTGAACCAATGATACGCGAAGATAAATCTAATGCGGGACTAAATGCAAAAGAACTTGATATCGTATAATTATTATCCGTAAATAAGAATGATACCGGACCTTGAATGCCTTGTGAATACAAAGCATCTACGGCTGCTTGAATTGTGTTGAAATTACGCGCTCCGGGACGACGAGTACCGATAGTATATTCACCACTCAAGCGTGACAATACGGTGATTGTTTCACATTTTTGATTGTTGTCAGCAACCTCATCTGTTGAAGGTACACTCACACAAATTTCATACTGTCCTGCTTCACTTGGAATAAATTCAGGCCAACGTGCCTCAATAGTATTTTGTAAACCATTCGGCACCTCGACGGTAATAGGAAGATTAACAACAACCGGAGTATTAGGTAATCTTCTGATATTCAATGTAGCAACAACTTGATCAGCTATCTGACCATTATTGGCTAAAATTGCTTTTGCAATCGTAGGACGACCACTATATATTCCTGAAGACGGCGCAGTCACTTGAACCACTTCATAATCGAACAAATTACGTACTAGAATACGGTATTCTTCACCTGCTCTTGGAATACAATCATTAAATGCTTGCTGATCAGGACTAGGATCAATCAAATCACCGCAAAGACTAACAGTATATTCACCCGCTTCATTTAATAACAAATCAGTAACATTAAATTCATCGGAAGCTCCGGAGACAAGACCTGCTTCAGGCAAACCACCACCCGGCTGATTGTTACGAGTTACTGTTGTTTCGAATATTATCTGGTTTGTCGTTGCATTACGTACTACAACATTAGCTTGATATGCTTTAATCGCCTCTAAGCCTGTGTTACGAAACATAGCTGTTAATGGGGAAGGAATACCTTTATATGATACACCACGATCTTTAGTCAATGGACGCGTAACTGATGTTGCTTGCAAGTCTCTATCTACCGCAACAGTAAATTCATCAACAATCGTTGATTGGAATGACGAAGTCCCTTTTTGACTCGTTGAAGTCATCGTTAAACGATAGGTGCCACCTTGAACTTGAGGGAACTGTGTGCTTAGGAAACCGGTACCATTAGGCGTATTAGGTGCTGTAGGATTAGCAAGAAGCCCACTGGCATTAGGAATGAACATAGTACCACCCGCAGCTGGAGCTGTTATTACATTACTACCGGATGTGGTTAAGCCACGATAGACAACATTTGTTGATGGCAAAGGACCCGTGATGGTATAAGTAAAGGTCGTTGTCCAACCGGGTAATGCACCAAACGTTACACCCGGACGTGAGTTTGCCGGTGCAGTGGTATTATTGCCATCATAGAGAGTATTATACTTCAATATTGAACTGTCCGGTAACCCGACAATGCTTTTTCCTTTAGGGAAATAATTTCTAATACCTGCCGGTTGTAAATCGAAACGGAACATGGGGCGTAAACTATATGTACCATACGATGTCGTTGTACCACATGGTTGTGTACAGTCTGCATAGTAATAATTCATAGGTGCAGTTGATCCTGAAACAGTACTTCCCCACACACCGCTCAGAATACCTACATACGTACCGCATGGGTTAAATCCACAAAAATCAATGAGGATATTGCTGGAACCATCCCATTCAAAATCTCGGTCAAATGTCATTGTATTCCAGCCGGCTTGAACACCATTTACAGTCTTCGGTGAAAAAACTTCTGTCAACCCCGCTAAGTCATGGACAGTTGTCACACTCGTAGCCGTTGTGTTTTTCATACGGATTGTATAGTTGTTGGAGGCATTCGCAAGTTCAGCCGCCATATTAAATGCTATAGATTTGATATTGCCGGGGGCACCACCACCGGCAAGCATTTCTGCAGCAGTAACGATGTACTGATGATGGAAGGAATCATACCACCGCAGATACGGTGCGAATTGCCAAGCAAGCTGCGAAGTCTGTGTTCCGACAGTAACCTGCACTTGTGCCTTAGCAGTAGGTGAACTCATCATTGTAAGCATTGATAGCGCACACAATGAGAAGAGAAGAAGTTTTTTCATAAATCACCGAGATTTAATGAGTAAAAATATGTATTTAAGTAATTAAAGTCTAAATTTTAAGAAACATGGTCTTGCCATAGTAACTCCACATACAGCAAAAATAAATATTTTCCGCTATATTTGAGTGTTTTTGATGAACAATGACACAAACATCTCTGGAAAAAATCCTAGTCATCATACCGGCAAGCGGTAAAGGGAGTCGCTATGGTTCGGCTTTGCCGAAGCAACTTCTCCCGTTCGACGGTACGACCATTCTTGAACATACTATCGAAAAGTTCAAGCAGACTAAGTTTAATATTGACATCTGTCTTATCATCCACGATATAAACGATACCCTTTATCAGTCGGTTCTTAACAAAGTTCAATACTGTGTTAAAGGTGGCGCAGAAAGACAAGCAAGCATTTCCAATGCCATTTTGTCGGACTTTGCTCCGCTTTACGATATAATTGCCGTACATGATGCCGTAAGACCGCTTGTAAGCTGCACTCTGATTGAAGAACTTATCACACAAACCGTGCAAAAAGGTGCAGTCATACCCGCACTTCCAATCAAAGACACACTCAAAACTTTCTCCGATAATCGGATTACAGCCACTCTCAATCGGGAATCAATACTTGCTGTGCAAACGCCCCAAGTGTTTCATAGCTCTGTAATCATTTCATCATATCGCACTGCTTTATCTTCCAAAGAACTGTTTACCGATGATTCTTCGTTGGTCGAGTATTCCGGCTATCCGGTGTACTACATTCAAGGCGAAGAAACCAATATCAAGATAACCACACCTTCTGATTATCAATACGCTAATTTCCTTATTCATAAAAACTTAGCGCGCTAAACCAACTCATTTTCAACCATCGGTATCATCACTGCTTGCAAGCCGTAACTTAAATCTATGAGCAGGTATCTTTCTATCCTCAAATCCTTCTATGAATCAAATTTAATTGGTATAGTCAATTTTTTTTCTCAAATTGCAGTCCTAATTTTCGTCATTGTCGAAAACAAGGGCTTTCATACGTGAGAAAAATTTGTTCTTTGATAATACATTTTTTAGTGATTGTTACACTGTTTTCTTGTAGCGACACGAAAACAGATACAAATGTTACAGCGTTTGTCTATAATGAGTCAAATGGGGTACAATCTTTGGATCCTGCGCTTGCGAGTTATCGTTCGGCAATTTGGATTGGCTCCCAGATTTTCAATGGACTTGTTGAACTTGATTCTCAACTTAATGTCGGTCCGAGTATTGCAAAATCATGGGAATATGACTCAACGGGTACATTGCTGACTTTTCATCTTCGTTCCGACATTCGGTTCCATGATAATAGCTGCTTTCCGTCAAACAGAGGGCGTATAGTCACTGCAAATGATATTGAGTATTCATTCAAACGTCTTTGCAATGCACGAACAAAATCAACGGGGTTCTGGGTCTTTCGTGATAAAGTAATTGGAGCCAGTGAGTACTTTGAGCAAAGCCAAAGTGGTAACATACCGGAATCCATACAAGGTTTTAGGACTGTAAATGATTCCACATTCGAAATTCGTTTGATGAAACCATTTGCACCATTTCTATCTATCTTGACAACACCGTTTTGTTGGATTGTTCCTCATGAAGCGATTGAGTATTATGGTGAACGATTTGGTCGAAATCCGGTTGGAACAGGTCCCTTCGTATTTCGTGAATGGCAAGAAGATATATCGCTATTATTAGAAAAGAACAAACATTATTTCAAAAAAGATGCTAAGGGAATTGCATTACCATACTTAGATAAAATCACGGTTGGTTTTGCACGTAACAATAAATCAGAGTTCTTTGAATTTTCACAAGGTAAGTTAGATTTTATCAGTTCGATTGATCTTTCTGTGCATGATAAAGTATTTACGCCACAAGGGCAGCTTACTTCAGAATACGCACAGTTTCAATTGATGACAGCAAGTGCACAATCCATTGAATATTACGGTATTATGACAGACAAATCATTGTCTGTCGCACAATCCGTTCCATTCTGTGGAGATAAACGAATACGACAAGCCATGAATTATGCTATTGACAGGCAAAAAATCGTGGAATATGTCTTAAAGAATAAAGCGATACCGGCTCATCAAGGAATCATCCCACCCGGCTTTCCGGGATATAGTTCCCAAACCGGCGGTTATTCGTATAACATTGCGAAAGCAAAACAACTATTAGCAGAAGCAGGATATCCGGAAGGCAAAGGCTTGCCGGAATGTACTTTACAAATTGGTGCTAATGAAACAACAGCATCAGTGGCAGAAGCCATTATTGAACAATGGAAGCAAATCGGTATTAATACAAAGCTTCTCCAAGTTGATTTTCCTCGCCATCTTTCTATGATACGAAACGGTGAGTTAGCACTTTGGAGAACAAGTTGGATTGCAGATTACAGCGATCCGGAAAATTTTTTGAGTCTATTCTATTCCAAAAATGCAGCTCCGGCTGGTCCAAACACCACCCGAGTTGCTCTAAGAATAGCAGATTCTTTGTATGAAGCGGCTCTGAGACCGACCATATCTCAAAGCCAGCGATATGCTCTCTACAATCAAATGGAGCGCATAATATTGGAAGAATCCCCGTGGATTTTTCTTTATTACAATACAAACACTTGGTTAGTACAACCAAATGTTCATGGTCTGAAGGCAACAAATCCATTACGGTTGCCACTTGAGTATGTAAAAAAGACATCATAGTTTTTCATCATATTCACAGTCAAACAAACATTCGTCTGTTACTCACGCTTGACGAAATACCGCCGGACATAATCCGGGGTGATGTATAACAATACGAAAGTGAGATTGCATGTTGTTAAAAAAATTTACCACTTTACCATTTATAGCATTATTGTGTATCTTTACAATAACGCTGTTTTTTGTCGGCCCTGTGGAAACATCGGCAAAATCAAGAAAATCTAATAGCAAAACATATTCTAAGCGTTCAAAGTATAAAAAGACATCGTGGAAGAATAAAAAACGCAAGCGTGGTCGCAGACGCTCTGCTTGTAATACAACACAAGGCAAAATACAAGCGATGGAGCTTATACGCTCCTCACAAGATTTATCTTTTCTCGCAGGGCTTTCAACCACACAATCAGTGGAAGAAATGCATGCAATACGAGCCAAATATATTGCTTCTGATGGAGAATTGGATGCAGAAGAATACATGGAATCAGAAGAAACAGCCGATGGGCTTACCTACTACGATGAAGCAGGAAATCCTATTGTTATTACCGAAGAAGATATGCGCAACGGTGATCCTGAATCATTTCGCGACCTTTATCTTGCCTACATTGATGATGATACAACCTCAACAGCCAATCCGAATACTTCCTATGGTGTAGAGAAAAAACGCATCATGGCGGCAATAATGAACTGGATTGGTACTCCCTACTACTTTGGCGGAATGACTCGCAGTGGTATTGATTGTTCTGCATTTGTCTTATCAGTTATGCAATCGGCAGGTGACTTTACCCTACCCAGAACCGCCGCCGTTCAACATCAACTTGGTAAAAATGTACGCCGTCCTAATATGAAATTCGGTGATTTGGTCTTTTTCCATACAATGAGCCATGCTTACGTTTCCCATGTTGGCATATATCTTGGCGATAACTTATTCGCCCATGCCAGCAGTAGATTTGGTGTAACCATCTCTTCTTTAGAAAATGAATACTATAACTCTCGACTCATTGCGGTGAAAAGACTTACCGATGATGATATCCAAGAGATTACCTTACCGAGTGCTTATAGAGGTTTAGACAGTTCAACATATTAACCTACTATCATTAAGTTTGCAATATTTTTCAACAGCTGGTGCATTCTCTTGCATCGGCTGTTTCTTTTTTAGTTTGAACTCATTAAAGAATCATAATAAAAACAACAAAAGAATAGAATCACAATACTCTCCATATTTTTGCACTTATGATAGAGTACAAACATAACAGATGATGCTTACTTTCTGAAAACATACTTCTTCGACAATGATTTATTACCTTGCTCATTACATTAACTCGGTTTTTAATCCTCCCGGATTTGGTATCTTCCAATATCTTACTTTCCGCTCGGCAGCAGCAGCCATCACTGCTCTTTTCATCAGTTTCTTTATAGGTCCTAAAATTATTCGGATGCTGCAAAAAAAGCAAATCGGCGAACAAGCAAAAGCCGAATTACAAAATACCGGCAATCATGCTTCTAAAAAAGGTACTCCCACAATGGGCGGACTTATTGTTCTCACTGCTCTATTACTCCCCACCCTTCTCTGGGCAGACATAGGCAATATTTATGTGTGGTTAATTGTTTTTGCTACGGCTGCACTCGGTGCAGTAGGTTTTTTGGACGATTATCTGAAAGTGATAAAAAAATTACCCAAAGGTCTGATTGGTCGCTATAAAATCGTCGGGCAAATATTTGTCGGTCTGATTCTAAGCAGCACCATCTATTTTTTCCCTGAATTATTTTCTACAAGTTTTGAGAAAATCCATACACTCACCACAGTACCCTTTGCGAAAAATGTCTATTTTGATTTTGGAATTCTCTATATACCTGTTATTATTTTTATCATGACGGCAACCTCCAATGCCGTTAATCTCACAGATGGGCTTGATGGTTTGGCAATAGGAACAACAGGTATTGCTTTTCTTACATTAGCCGTAATTGCTTATTTTACCGGTAATTCTATTTTTTCGCAATATCTCAATATTGTCTATCTCCAAGGTTCAGGCGAGTTAGTTGTCTTTTGTGCTGCCCTTGTGGGAGCCGCTCTTGGTTTTTTATGGTTTAATTCCTATCCAGCCCAAATATTTATGGGCGACACAGGGTCTTTGGCTCTCGGCGGCGCATTAGGTGCTATGTGTATTCTATTAAAAAAGGAATTTTTACTCCCTATAATCGGAGGTGTTTTCTTTGCAGAAACGCTCTCTGTTATTATTCAAGTATCTTATTTCAAATGGACGAAGAAAAAATATGGCGAAGGAAAACGATTATTTAAAATGTCGCCTATCCATCATCATTTCGAGAAATCGGGCATCCATGAATCTAAAATTGTGGTACGTTTTTATATTATTGCCGTGTTACTTGCTATTATAACCATGACAACATTTAAAGTGCGATAATACACTTTATCAACGCGCATACTTTTCGATATATCGCCGCATCTTGGCTGCATGTATTTTTTTCAAATCAGTCGTTCGTATCCTATAGCCCCAATTACCTTGTTGTTTACCCGGCACATTCATGCGGAATCTGGAACTTTGTTCCAAAACATCCTGCATCGGAATAATAACCATACGTGCAACAGATGACATGGCTGCTTCAATAAGCTTACCTGTCAGTATCTTTGCTGAACCCGTTCCAAGATATGTTTTTATAAATGTCCGAGTTATGGGCGATGCTGATTGTATCCAGCCAACAGTCGTATCATTGTCATGAGTGCCCGTATAGCAAACACAATTATGCGTAAAATTATGAGGTAAAAATTCATTGTGTGGATTGCGTGAATCAAAACCAAATTGCAATACTTTCATTCCCGGGAAGGAAAAATAATCTCGCAACTGACGCACTTCATCGGTGATAATGCCAAGATCTTCCGCAATAATCGGCAAAGTGCCAAAATGCCGCATCAACTCTTCAAATAATTCTTTACCCGGTGCTTTTTTCCATGTACCATGCACTGCCGTCGCTGCATTACCCGGTATTTCCCAATATGATTCAAAACCACGAAAATGATCAACACGCACACAATCGAATAAAGAAAATTGCTGTTGAAAGCGTTGCTTCCACCATAAAAAATTATTTTCTCTCATAACATCCCAACGATACAGCGGATTACCCCACAATTGTCCGGTTTCGGAGAAATAATCGGGAGGCACTCCCGCCACCGTTATCACTTCCCCTTTCTGATTCACCGTAAATTCTGAAGGATTACTCCAGACATCAGCCGAATCATGGGCAACAAAAATCGGCATATCACCCATAAGTACTATTCCTTTTTTCGCAGCCGCGCCCCGCAACTCGCTCCATTGCTTATGAAAGATAAATTGCAAAAAACAATGGAAATGCGCTGTGGTATCATTAGCCATTTTTTGGGTTAATACATTTCTATCAAATACACGATCTTTTACATCCCAATGATACCACGGCTTTTGCCCATATTTGTGTTTCAAGGACATAAACCACGAATATGGCAATAACCAATGCGCTTGTTCTTCGACAAAAGCAATGTAATCATTACGAAGTTTTGGATCAGCAGAACGCACAAATTTCTGATAGGCAAGGAGCAAATAACGATGTTTGTAAGCCGCTGCTTTATCATAGTCTATGGATGTGGCAGAAAAGGAATGTGCTGCCGGCTTCTTCGCTAAAAGACCATCACGATACATAAAGTCAAGCGAAATAAATAAATGCTGTGCTGCAAATGCCGAGTATGATGAATAAGGACTATTGCCATAGCCCGTGGGACCGAGTGGCAACATTTGCCACAATGTCATCCCCGCCTCACTAAGCCATTCTATAAATCGGTGCGCGCCTATACCTATATCACCTGTTCCATGTTTGGAAGGTAAAGAAAAAATCGGCAGAACCACACCTGCGCGACGACTTTGCAACAATTCGCTTCTTCTCTTCATGATTGCCCTCACCACCATAAATTCATTTCACAAAAATACCTTTAATGCAGGTTATTAGCAGCATACTCTATACTTTTTGCTAACTTTGCAACCGAACATATATGATGCGTAAAAGAGTCTAACGATTGCACTCTTGAGAAAATCACTTGTGCATTGTGGTAAGAACATCGTTATGTTACCGCATTACTATGAGATGTCGCTTAATTAACATTGTTTTCTTTCTTTATAAAGATACATGAAAAAAGTAGCCGTTATTGATGACCAAGACTATATTTTGGAAAGCACGCAGCTTTTGTTGGAATTTGAGGGCTATACGGTTCGCACGGCTTCCAATGGGAAAAAAGGCATTGAACTCATAGAGGAGTTTTTACCTGATTTGATTTTATGCGATATTTCCATGCCTGAAATGGACGGATATGGCGTACTTACCTATATTCGCTCGCACAGCACTCTCAGCTCCACCCCTTTTGTGTTTCTCACAGCGCGAGCAGAACGCTCGGATATGAGAGCCGGAATGGGCAAAGGTGCCGACGATTACCTCATAAAGCCATACACACGTGATGAGCTTATTGCCGTCGTGGCTATTCAGTTTGAAAAGAGAGAGAGAATAGAGCAAAAAATGACCGAACGTGCCGGCGAAGTTGCGCGCAATGTCACCTATGCCCTACCCCATGAGTTTCGCATTGTATTAAATCAAGTTATGGGCTCGGCTAAATACTTAAAAAGCATTGCGGCGGTGGCAACAGAACCCCAAATTATTGAAATGACCGATGATATACTCTCTTCATCGCAGAGATTGTTCCGCATCACTGAAAATTTCCTCACCTTCGTTCAGATAGAATCATTCAAAGCAGACCCCGAAATGCACAAAAGAATGAGAGCTTTCCGCACTGTCGAACCCGGGGCAACAATGTACGATTTGGTCATGGCAAAAGCTATGAAATTTGCAAGAGCAGAAGACCTTAGCATCAAAGGAGAAGTAGAAGGAATTGCTATTGAAATCTCCACTGAAAACTTCAACAAAGTTCTCGAAGAACTTATGGACAATGCTCTCCGTTTTTCCGAAAACGGCACTCCTATTGTCGTTACCATGAATGCCAATGCCAAATTTTTCACTGTCGAAATCAAAGATTATGGGCGCGGAATGTCTGCCGACCAAATAGCAAATATTGGTGCCTATACACAATTCAACCGCATGATACATGAACAACAAGGTGTCGGGCTTGGATTAATTATATCAAAACGCATCGTCGAATTACATGACGGTGATTTTTCTATAGAAAGTCATGAAGGTAAAGGCACTACGGTTACATTTTCTTTACCCATCGCATCAGATTACTACTAATCACTTTATCACACCCCCTTATGTCACGCTCACTCGGAATACTTTTTATCGGCGATATCGTCGGACACATAGGACTTGCTTTTGTCAAGCGCACTTTACCTGAGTTTATTGAAAAATATCAACCCGATTGCATCATCATCAATGGTGAAAATATTGTCAATGGCAAAGGACTCACCGCCAAAGAAGCGGACGAATTATTTGCCCTTGGTGCTCATGTCATCACCACTGGCAATCATATATGGGAAAATTGGCAAGCCCGCCCTCTGCTCGCCAATAGTCCTTTAGTCTTGCGACCGCACAATTATCCGCCGGGCAATCCCGGAAAGGGCTATGCAATAGCGGAAATTTCCCATGGTCGCAAAGTCGCCGTCTTGCAAGTACAAGGGCGCACTTATATGCAAGCCATTGATTGCCCTTTTCGCACCGCCGATGCAATTCTGCCTAAATTAACTGCCCATACCAATATAGTCATTGTGGATTTTCACGCCGACGCTACTGCCGAAAAAATGGCTATGGGATGGCATCTTGACGGACGTGTCAGCGCTGTGCTGGGCACACATACCCACACACAAACCGCTGATGCTCAAATATTGCCCAATGGCACAGCTTTTATCTCCGATGTGGGAATGACAGGTCCCTACGATTCCGTGCTGGGCATGGACAAAGACATTGCTCTCAAAAGGTTTATCTTACAAACTGCTCACAAATATGTGCCCGCCGAAAACAATATGAAAATGTGCGGGGCTTTTGTCCGTGTGGATGAAAGAACAGGCGAAGCCATCAGCATCGAACCCTTTATTTACCCCGAATTTTCTCGGTCGAAGGTGTAAATGGCGCAATGTAGCCGATGAGACATTCAAGCATCATTGATTCACCATAGAACTCCATTGTTATGACTTTACTCCATTAACGTATTGATGCATATAGTAATAAAGCGTAATTTTGCACTCCATTTTTTGTTAATTTTTAGAAAGAATTGTACTGATGAAAGTATCGGTTTCAACCGGAACATTGTCCGGAACCAAAGCAGATATTGGTATCCTGCCGATGTTTGAAGATGATTATAACTCAACTATCCAATCGCTTCATGATGATATCCCCGCATTATCACTTGCCATTGACAGCGGCGATTTCAAAGCAGCCAAACGCACTCAAACCCTTCTCTACACAGGCATTAAATCCATGCCACGCGTTGTGTTGATCGGTTTGGGCGCAAAAAAAGATGCCTCCACAAAAGAATTACGCAATGCCGCCGGACGTGCTCTCAAAGCATGCGCTGCCGTCAAAGCAAAAAAAGTAACATTCGTACTCCCCGATACTTCACTTGCAATCAGCGAAGCCGCTCAAGCCCTTGCAGAAGGTGCTTTATTGTCATTATACAAATTTGACAAATACATGTCAAAAGAGGCAAACAGCTACAAACAACCAGAAGCCGTCACCTTCATCCATACTGATAAAAAAGCCGTAGCAGATGCAAAAAAAGCAATCGAAACTGCCGAAATCATCAGCGAAGGTGTCACCATAGCTCGTGATTTAGCCAATGCCCCCAACAATGAAATCTATCCCGAAACATTAGCAAAAAAAGCACAAGAACTTGGCAAAGCTGCCGGAGTAAAAGTCACCGTGCTCAACAAAACAAAAATCGCCTCACTCAAAATGGGCGGATTACTTGCCGTCAATCAAGGAAGCGTCAGACCTCCCGTTTTCATTGTCATGGAATATAATGGCACCAAAGCAACCGAAAAACCCATCGTACTTGTCGGCAAAGGCGTTACCTTCGATTCCGGCGGTATCTCCATCAAACCCGGCGCGGGCATGAGCGATATGCGCTTAGACATGCATGGCTCGGCAACAGTCATAGGCACTATAGTCGCTGCTGCCAAACTCAAAATCAAACGCAATATTGTCGCATTAGTACCCGCAACGGAAAATATGCCCGATGGCGGCGCCTATGTTCCCGGTGATGTCATTCGACTCATGAATGGCAAAACCGTCGAAATAGATAATACCGATGCAGAAGGTCGCTTAATACTCGGCGATGCACTCACGTATGCCGATCGCTTCAAACCACAAGCCGTAATTGATTTTGCCACACTCACAGGCGCATGTATGATTGCCCTCGGCGGGGTCACAAGCGGCTTAATGGGCAACAATGATGCACTCAAAGCACACATCAAAGCTGCTGCCGACACAACTGCGGAATATGTTTGCGAATTACCGCTTTATGAAGAATATGAAGAACAAATTAAAAGTGACTATGCCGATGTCAAAAACTCGGGCGGACGTCCTGCCGGTGCCATCACTGCCGGATTATTCCTCCAACACTTCATCGGCGATTATTCATGGGCGCATATTGACATAGCAGGAACAGGCATACAAGCAAAAGCAACCGACATCAACCCCAAAGGCGGTCCCGGCGTGGGCGTGCGCATGATGATCAATATGTTACAAAATTGGTAATTGACTATCTCTTAGACACAAAGCGGTGCGGGATACTAACCTTCACCGCTTTTTTTGTGGTATTTATCTAATAATTGAGAAGATGAGTTCTCATACATTTAATCATAATCATTTCATAACTATTTCAGAGCTGACAATCAATATTCCAATTTTTTTCTTTCGGCATTTTCATCCATTCGTTGTGCGTCTAATAAATATCCTTGTTTCATGTTTTTGAAAATTTCAGTAACGTTTGGGTATTTATTTTTACAGTCATTTTCTAACTTTTCAAAGTATGCTGCTTTTTCTCTTTCAATGTTTCCTCCCTCAAATGATCCTCTTGATGATAAACTTCTTTTGTTGAATAGAGCAGAAGAATAATTTTGCTTAAGACTATCTGTATTTATTTCTTCAATTAATTGAAAAATTTTTTCCTCCGGCCACAAAGGAGTGTTTTCTGGATACTGTGCCAATACTTTACCAATCTCGGCATCTGCAACTTCTAATATGCTTACATTTTCTGCTAAAAATCTTGTTTTTGTAACCCAATTTTTCAATTCCTTTTCATCTATAGAATTGTCCTCTTTCATACCTGGAATTTTTTTCCACGAATGAAGCAAATGGTAGGCTTGTTTTGCTCTATGTTGAAATGCTTCATCAGAAATGTCTTCTCTTTCTTTGTCCAATAATGCTTTGTCTTTTGGAATGTAAATCCATTTCAAAACCTCAATAAAAAATTCAGGGTTGTTGGCCAATTCTTCTTCCAAGGCCTTTGGTTTTCTTCTTGTTCCGTATGAATCTAAAATTGGAAGATAAAGCCACTCAAAGTCAATAAGAGTTGATTTATCAATATCTGTTCGCTTGTCAAGTTCTTCAAAAATTTGTTCAATTTCATAACCTCCAAAACGTGGCGCTTCACTTGCTTCCTCTGTCGCTGCTTTTTTCAAAATCTCTGAAAGCAGATCACTTGAAATTACGTTTGCGAAATGTGAAGCAACATCTATTGCGGAAAAAAATCTTTTATATTTCAAAAGCATTTCAATTCCAATTACTTTTTCTTCATCGGTAATATGATAAAAATGTGGATTGATGTTATGCCAATATTCATTTTGTATTTCTTCAGCTAATGAAGCTACAAAATTCCACAATTGTTGATTTTGATTTAGTGGAATTAGAAGATTAGAGAGTGCTTTGTTGCTAAACTTTCTTCCTTGTAATTGTTTGAATAAAGATTTTATGCAATCAAAGTTTTCAACAATTGATTTACGAAAGATAAAGTTGTGAGCAAAACCAATAAGATTTTTATCGTCATACAAACATTGACAAACCGTAAGAACATCTTCTTGATTTGTAACTACGTCAGCTAAAGAACTACCCAAAAGCCAAGTCATTTTAACTTGTTTTCTAAGCTCTAAAGTTTGATGAAAACCTAATTCTTTAAGAAAAACTGTTACTGCTTCTTTTCTTGCATTATCAATTCGTTTTTGTTGTTGTTCGTGTCGTTTTTCTAATTCATTCGGTTCGTGTTTGAATCCATCTGGAAACTTAGGCCAATGTTCATTGAAAAGCCAAATGTATTTATGTATAATGTCCGTTGGTTGAAGTTTGTCATACAAAGATTCTAACCGTACTAACTCGGATTCGGGTAAAGCCCAATCGGTATCAGGATGTGACCTGTGATGATTTAAAATTCCCCTGATTGTTTCCCAAGTTGAAAATTTTTCCTGTTTGATATTTGGGTAAACTTCATAAGCCCAATCTAAAACTCTGTTTCTGTCTTTATGCGAAAGATTCGTTATTTCTTTAATGAGTTGAGAAAACTTTTCCTCATTATTATCAAAAAGATTTATCAGCATTTCAATGACTGCCGAATGCGTGTTCCAAATTTCTTGATAAGTGTACTTGAGATTAGTATTCTTATCAAACATGCGCCAACGCATTTTATGTGTTTGGAATGCTGTAGCATGGCGTTCTGGAAGTAATTTAATTAAAAGTAACCAACCTAATTCTTTTTCCTTTTCGGTGATGTATTTTAGAATCTCCATTCTTTCATCATACGATGCAAGAGTTTGAAAATGCCAAGGTTTGAATATTTCTGAAATACTATTTAATGGTCTGTTTGATAAACTACCTCCCGGGTCAAGTCGTGAAAGTTTCAGTAATATCAAACTAACCTCTCTCAAATGCTCGGGCAACCATGCCAAATTTTCAAGTGCCCATAATAAACCCGTATGATGGCTTGTTTTGTGCATAAAACCATCTTCTTCTTTGAACATATCCATTATCTCAGGCTGTTCTTTTGCCAAAGAGTTTTTTACAGTTTTTAAAAAACTTTCAGGCGATGCTTCCGAAATAAGTGGTAATTCGCGTTCAACAGAAATCCACATTTCTCCGCTGGCGTTGTTGAGTAAATCAAGAATAATATCATCAACCCAATTTTGCGAGTTATTAAGGTTAGAGCTTTTTATTTCTCTCAACTTTCCGACCAAAATTAGAGACTGTGTTAGTCCTTCTCTTGACCAATTTGAAAATTTATTCTTTTTACCGAAGTAGACTGTAAAACTGTTTTTGTCTTCGAATTCAATTATTGGATTTCCGTTTTTAAAAGCTAAAGAAAAACACTCTTGAACGTTTTGAAAATCTTTTGGCGTAAGTTGAAAAGAAAGATTTGTCCATAAATCTAATGGCGAAGTTAATCGCCAAGTTTCACCAATTTGGATGATTGGTGATTCTTCAAAATTCTTCCATTTGTTTAGTGTAATTAAATAGTCGGAGTACTTCTGTTCAGAAAGTTTTTCGATTAGTTCAATATCACCTACAAAAGTTTCGTTCCATCTTCCTAATAAAAGTGCAGGAATAATTTCACGTATATTTTCTTTCTCTATCCATTTTACTTTGTATTGAGGAAAGCCAAGTAGTTTTTTAAGAATAGTTATGTTTCGCCCTGATTCTCTGGAAAATTTTTTAGCGTCTTCTCTTGATATACCGCTTTCAATTAATGATTTGATTTGTCCGTCTCGGTCAATTGTAGTTAGTGTGATAGTTTCTTGATTGAAATCATCATCGGCACCTAATGGAACTAAAACGTGATGCCCTTTAGCGACAGCCGCATAAAGTGGTTGAGCATCATCGAACCTTGGAATAAGATTTAATGCGTTATTAGTGTTAATTCTTATTCCACGAAAACTTCCTTCAGTATCTACAATTAGTGCTTTAGAAAAAAATCTGTATGCTTCTTCAGTTTGAAAGGTTTTTGCTGATGCGATAATGAAAGCAATTGCTTCATTTTTTGTAGATGCTTTTACTCCTTTTATTGTTGGGTCACCTTGTAACGTAGATAATAACAAGTCTTTTTCATATTCTCTACCTGCAGTTATACTTTCAGGCAAAAGAACTAATCCTTTGGGGCCGATTGACCATTCTTCCCAAAACTCGTCAACCGTCATTATTCCATCAAATGGATATGTACCAACTCCATCTTGTGAAGCGAGCCAACGTGAAACAGATGGTGCATTATCAAGCCATTGTTCTAAGTCTATTGAATCATATACTTTAACATCTCTCCAATGATTTTCCGCTTTCTTTGCCGTAATCCACTCAACTTTATTTTTCCATAGCCTTGGCGTAACAAAGATGAACACAGAATCGCTTGGCATAAAACCTATTGGATTCTTTTTTCTTTTATCATAATCATCATCGGCTTTTCCTTTACAATCAGTTGAAGTGCCAAATTCCCATAAAGAAATTCCTTGAGGAACGTAAGCCGTTTCAGTTTCACAATTCACTATACCGTCCCAACCTCCAATATAGGTTGCACTGCCCGATGGAAGATTTGCCTTGGTGCTTGCAGGCGTTGTAGCCCTTACCAATCTTGCAATTAGATAAGGCAAAGCAGCTTTTGAAAAGGTAGTGTCTGCCCAATTCTCAAGATTATTTCTTGTAACAAGTTTCATATTGTATTTACGATTTCCATAATCAATATAGTCATTTATTGTTCATATCATTTTTCCAAAAATAAGGTCTTTTAAACTAAAATTTGACTTCTTACTAAATTATCAACCTAAGTGTATGCGCACTTCCATATCTACGATAACTCCCATACCTGACATTTCGTAATCTCTTTGTTTTGATGAATGAGCATCATATACTTTTTCTCACCTATCCCTGCTCTTCATCATTTTTTGTCCGACGCACTTTTCCCCACAAAATAAAATTATGATATGCCGCCGGATTTTTGGCAAAAGCATTTTTGCCCGCTACGGATAATCGCTGCATCATTTTATATATTTCATTCAAATGTTCCACTCTTTGCTGCGCTGCTTCCGCACGCTCCTCCTCAGAATTAAACACCGCATTCATCGCTTGTTGTAATTGCAAATCACCGTCACGCACAGCATCTATCATTGCCTCCGTCAGTCCCCTTTCGCTCAATTCACCAAGATATTCTTGCGCTTTGCGCACCACTCTATCCGCAAGCGCACGCAATTCAACCCCATGCACTCGCGACACCGAAAAAGCGCGGAATTCAGCATATTTCAAAGAATCCTTGCCCCATGTCAATGCCGCACGAGTAATCACCGCACGTATAGCATTGCGCACATCTTCCTCGACGGCTGCCATTTCCTGAAGCATATCCTTTATCTCATAGCGCCTGCCACTATCGGACATATTCGCTATTGCCTGCTCTATGGCTTCGTCCATCGCCGACAAATATGCTGCGCTGATGCCATAGTCTGCAAGTATCGCCTGATGACGCACTCCCACATGATGAAGCTCGGCGGCGCGGCTCAAAAGATCACTATCATTCACCTTATATAATCGTTTGATGCGGTCTGCTGTCATTTCTTCCTCCTTCTTTGCATTATTGTTCTATGATTTGTCCATTGCTTGCTCTGTTTTGGCAGTATCTATGAGTGATTCGGCAGCTTCTTTTTTCGACATTTGCCGTTCTTTATCCCTCTTTTTGCCATCTGCGACCCGTTTCGGGTATTTTGTGACCGTTTTTTCTTCTTCTGTTGCCGTTTTTTCTTCTTCTGTGACCTTCCCGAGACTATCTGGCTGATTCCTATAGACTTCTATGTGTTTCTTTTTATTTTCAATGTCCTTCTGGTGTGTTTCCGCCTCC
>DDTD01000002.1 GCA_002344005.1 Ignavibacteria bacterium UBA2373
GGGAACCAATTGAAAAAGATTGATGTGGGACTTCTTTTATTGATGTAGTAATATTCTGTCCTTTTAGTATTACAAGCGCATTACCCGTCGAATTATTTTGGTATAAACAAGCTATATCTGCAATTCCGTCACCTGATATATCATTGACAGAGAAACCATGTGTCATTCTTCCTCGCGGTAGTATTGACTCTGTTTGAAATATAGACTTAATTACTGGAAAACCATTATTATCTATTGATAGTATTTTTATAGTCCAGTCACCATCTTGACGAATAATATCTTCTTGTTTATCACCATCAACACTATGCTTTAGGACAGAGCCAAGAAGTAAAAATGAACTTATTTTTTCATTCGACGGAACAATTTTATCATTAGTAAGATCAAAANNCATCGAAGCATAATAGAGTATTTTAGGATAATTCTCTGTATTGTAAAGCAAACGTTGATTATTAAATGGTCTCCATTGTAAATCATCTTGCGTATTCATATCGGGAATATAGTCCATCCATTTCGGGTCTCTATATTCATCTATTTGTGTTGCCATCACGGATGCACTGTCTTCGCTAATGGTGGTAAATTCTAAAGAATATAAACGTATGACGGATTTCTCGGAAACCCACACACGTTGATATAAGCCATCTACCCATCCTCGGCAATAGGTGAGCAAGCGCCATTGTCCCTGCTTATTTTTATATATCGCTTTGGCTATTTCTTCGGATTTTTCATCTTGTAATATATTTTTACTGACAAGACTATATTTCTTAAAATTTTTGAGTGTAGGATTACTGAACACAAAATGAGCAATATAGGGATTGGGCATTTGTCCTGAACCATACAAAAAGAAATCATCTCTTGCATCATCATTGAATGCATCAATCATGGCAATATTGCCATCCACTTTATATTGGATACTTGTATCGGGTTCATCATTTTTCGTTCCGAGAAAATACAAATTGTCTTTATTCATAAAATCTCTTTGCCCATCACCATTAATATCAGGGAAGAATATAGGAATAAAGTTCTTACCACCCCATGTGTATCTGTTTATGGTATCAGTAGGAGTAGAAAATCCCCATGTCAAAACTTTGCCGTCTCTTTGCTCAAATGTGGCATCAAACGGGCGGTAATTAACAATGAAGGCATGAGGAATAGCCCCATTTTTGAACTGAGGTACATAAGATAGTCCCCCGGATATACCAAGAGGGAATTCAAATTGGTCAAGTTTGCCTTTAACAGTTGTCCAAACTTCAAGTTGAACGGGTTCTTGCGCTGTTGCAATGACACAGCAAAGCACAAAGGAAAGGATGAGTGTGATTTTCATGGAGATTCGATTCACAAAGTACAAAAACGTTGATTCAAAAATATGTCATTACTTCTAATATCATGTCATCCCTGCGGGATTCACGCTAATCATTTTCCATAGGAGCAATATGTTCATAGAATAATAGCAGCGATATAATTCATTGCGGATTTTTATATACAATTTTTTACATTTGCCACACATACGTAAATTTAACGACGGCTTGTTGTTGCAAAGGGTCTCCGTTGATGACAGTTCTCTGATCATTGAGTACAATATAGAGAAAAGAAAGAGGAGCAAATTCCCATGAAAAGCGAAAATTCCAAGTGGATAAATCTGCGGCTGTATTGTATTGCCAAAATCCGATACATTGGACACGCGGATTTAAAGCGAGACGAATTTCGGGTGCAAGTAAATGTGTATTATTATAATTCGATGCACCACCCACACCGTAAAATTCATTCCACAGATAATTAACCGATACGGAAATATTGGGTAATGGCGCGTAGCGCAATCGTGTGTCTAAGGTATGTAATGTGCCGTCAAAATATCCTCCGGCAGATATTTTTGCAGTGCCGCTGAGCCATGCACTTTGGTCAGAAGAATAATTGAGCGTAACCCGATTATAGGAATATGATCCGATGGAAATATTTTCTTGTGTCGGTAAAGAAAAAGGCGCAGTTAATTGTTGTTTATTAAGCTCTAATGACGTGAAAATAATGCCGCCATCTTGCATAACAAGATAAATAGGAAATAATTCGATTAAATTTTCCTGAAAAGCTCCATCGGAAACGCCATGATACATATAAAGATTTATTCCCGGCTCAATAGAACGCAACCACGAAGGCATCCATGAAGGGCGATACACTATATAGGCACCGGGGAATGTGTACCAAATATTGGGACGTGAGATTTGTCCCATCGGCGGAGCATAATCGGGCGAGATTACGGCTTGTTTCAAATCCACGACGAATGTATTGGTCGCATATCGTGCCTGCATAAAACCTGCATAGCCATTATCTCTATTGTCTAAAGGCGTGGTACTGTATGACATCATACCTCGCACGGCAAAGGGATCGCTGACTCGCCAAAATCCATCCGCCACCCATGCAGTAGCCGTGCCGCCTTGCATCGTAGCCGATGCTCCATCATTGCGTATCATTGCCATAGCTCCCACGCGGTTGCCGGAGCCGAAATTTTCACTGTAACGAGCCACTCCGAATGTGCTTGCCGGAATATCATTTTGTGCCCTTTGTCGCACAAACATGCCTCCATAGCTGCGTTCTTCTTCTCGGCTGATAATGCGCAAACCCGCATCAATAGGCAAAAAAGTGCCATTGTCTGTTAAGCCGATGCGGCGCGAGAAAAAGGGCTCAACCACTTCCGGTAAACCAACGGAAAAAAGACTGGCACCTTCGAGAAAAAATTGCCGTCGTTCAGGAAAAAACACACTAAATCTTCGCAGATTCACGACTTGTCTATCCACATCGGCTTGGGCAAAGTCGGTGTTTACGGTAAAATCAGCGACAATATTGGGTGTGATAGCCCATTTGGCTTCACCGCCAAATTGTGCCGCCGGACCTTGGGTAAATTTATCGGTACGCACAGTGGTATAAGGTTGAACACGCATATTCAGCGATGGCGAAGGTGGTGTTATGCCATGTAATTCTCCTGCATAGGTCATACGATAGACGCTGTAAGCCCTCGGATATATAGACCATGCCGTCACTTGATTGATATGGCGAATGATGCGAATAAAATTAATGCCCCACACGGTGGAGGAGTCTTTATAGCGCAAACTTGACCAAGGAATTTCAATTTCTGCAAACCAGCCCGAATCGGAAAAAGAAGTTCGCACACGCCAGACGGCATCCCAGTCATTATCGAAAAGCAAATCATCGAAGACTTGTGCATCACGCTGCGCACCAAAAGGCGTGACCAAAAAAGCAAGGCAATTGCGTTTATCATTGAATGCATCTATGGTGATACCGAATAGGTCATTTGCCAAGGGGTCGAAATCTCTTTGCATATTGGGAACACGCAACCCGCGACTGTCGGCAGTATCTTTACAAAAAGCACCGATATAGAGGGAGTTATCATCAAACAGTAAGCGCACTTCCGTGTCAAATGCGGCTTTTTCGCCTTGATACGGTTCTATCTGACGAAATCCTTTGGCTTGAGAAGCCGCTTGCCATATTTTTTCTTGCAATATTCCATCCACAGTAATTGGCTCATTGGTACGTTGAGCTTGAAGTTGTTGTGCTATGGTCGGTGGTGGGAATATATCTTGACTATATAAAAGCCCGCAATGAGACCAAAGGAAGAACAAAGAAAAAAGAAAGAATCGCATAGCAAAAAGTAAGTCAATGAAACAATCTCATGCACAATAAAGTTAATCCAAAAATATGAATTGTTATCAGCATTGTCTATGAACTTTTTTTACTTAAAATGTATGGCATCGTGGCAAAATGGCTGAAATATCGTCATAAAGTTTACTAAGTTTGTAAAGTTTATGGACACTTTTATTAAAAATGCTCTTGTGATACTTGTGTCTGTAGTACATAAACAACATCATTATATTATGGCAATTCAGCTATGTATCCTATGCAACTTCAATCCGGTGATACGATTGGGATTATTTCGCCGGCTTCTCCTCAGAGAGATGAACAAAGACTTTATGCGGGAATACAATACTTAGAAAATAAAGGGTTTAGCGTTCAATTAGGACAATATGCACTTGCACATTACGGTGGCTATCTTGCAGGCACGGATGAAGAGCGTGCTTCGGATATTATGGCAATGTTCACGAACCCCGAAATCAAAGCAATATTGTGTGCTCGCGGTGGTTATGGTACGCCTCGGCTTCTTTCCCTTTTGGATTATGATATCATTGCAGAGAATCCAAAAATATTTGTCGGTTTTTCCGATACGACCGCATTGCAATGTGCATTATATACCTATGCGGGTTTAGTGACTTTTTCGGGTGCGATGCCATCTGTGGATATGGTTGATTTTGATTCGTGGTCTGAAAAGGTATTCTGGCAAGCGCTTATGTCACCGGAATCATTGGGCGAGTTACAACAGCCGGCACCCATTCAATCACTTATTGAAGGTAAGGCTCGCGGCAGATTGATGGGCGGTAATCTTTCTATGCTGGCTTCGCTGTGCGGTACACCATTTGCCCCACAATGGGAAGATTGCATCTTGGTATGTGAAGATGTGGGAGAAGAGCCCTATCGTGTGGACAGATTATTTACGCAATTGGCACTTTCGGGTGTTTTCGACCAAATAGCGGGCATTGCCTTCGGTCAATTTACCGATTCAGCGCAAAGACCCACAAGCGTACCGCAAAGGTCGGTGCAAGAAATTTGCAAGGAATTTGCTTCCATAGCTCAAAAACCGGCAATTATGAATCTTCAATATGGTCACACATCGCAAAAATGGACATTGCCTCTTGGTGCGATAGCTGAAATTGACGGAACAAATGGTACGATGAAAATAACTAGAGAAATATAATTTTATGTGTTCAATCAAAAAGAAAATGAATGTTATGAAAAAAAATGCGTCGTTGTGTGTAATGGTGCTGATATTGATGGGGAATATGGCATTAGCGCAGGAACTTAGTATTACGCCGAGGGATTTAACAAATCGTCCTTTAGGTTTTTCCAATGATGCAACGGCTGTCGGTTGGAATCCCGGTGCATTGGCATTGGTCTCAGACAAATTTGATTTGCTCTTTGCTTTGCCGGTGAATGAAGAATTTAATGAACGGGGACCATTCTCTGTTTTTGGGAAATATAATCATTTTGCTTTGGGATATATTGCGGAATATGAAATTGAAAATGCAATTACCACTCCCGGACAATTTTATTTTGGTGTCGGCACCGAAATATTTACCAATGTCTATGGCGGAATTTCAGGAAATTGGGTTAATGCACGTCCGCAAATTGATAAAAATGAGGATAAATTACGTTACAATATGTCACTTGTTGTAACCCCGTTGCGTGGCGTTATTACTTCGTATGGTATCTCCACAATGTATTATGGCAATCATGAAGAACCTGTTCATTCATTCGGGTTAAATTATTCTCCAACACCGAATATGACAATTTTAACAACAACACGATATGCCAAGGATTTTGCCTTTAATGCTAAAGATATTGATTTTACGGCGGGTATTTCATACGGATTACTTCATAATCATATCATTACCAGCGCATCATATTCGAGTGCCTTTGAAAGAATAGTGCTTGGTGTAGAGTTTAATGTTGGCATATTTTCCGCAGGTTTATTAAGTGACCCCAAAACACCGGGTGTGGCAGACGGCATGGCTATTGTACGCATGTCTTCTTTAGATCAATTTAATAATGCACCGGCTTTGCGAGGCACCGGTAAATTAGCTGTTTCGCGCGATGCCGATTGTGTGAAAGACGCATTCAAATGGCAGAATCGCATAGTAAAATCACCGAAAGATTTGATAAATGTTATTCAATCGGCTGGTATGTCGTATGAGGACCTATTGGAGGATTTACAAAAATTATCTCCGAACCCCGATCAATTATTCGATAAAATTCGAGATACATATTATCCGCATACAAAAACGTTGGTTTCGCAAGCAAAGGGAACATCTACGTCGTATTTTAAAGCGAGTGAACATAGTATTTATCTCGAAAAAGTGGATTCTACCGATAAACAGAGAAAAAAAGCAATTGTGCAAGTGCGTGACAGTTTCGGGCGTAATGTAAGCGGGTTACCCAAAAAAGCATTTGATATTAAAGACACCTCCATGATTATTTATTCTGTTGAACAAACGTCGGCTTCTACTTCAATGGCTGCGGATATTGTTGTACTCATGGATTGTAGCGGCAGCATGAGCAGCTCCATTAATGGTGTAAGAACCAATGTCGCCAATTTTGTCAATAATATTTCTGCACGCGGTATTGATGCTCGCATCGGTTGTATTTTATATGGTGATGAGGTGTCACAAACCTTAGAACCTACCACTTCTATCAAAGAGTTTCAAGAATTTTTTGCACAAGCACAAGCAACTGCACCCGATGAAATTTCTTCGGAAGCGATATATAGAGCAACACAAATGTCTTTCCGTCCCAATGCACAAAAGATAGTTTTATTAATTACCGATGATTGTGCTTTGCAAGAAAATGCCGATCATACCGAAGAATCATTAACAAATGAGCTATGGAATGCCGGAGCGCAATTATATTCCGTTGTTAATCCTGCAAAACATAATGCAGGTATTGTCACACGATTAAGCTTGGGACGTGATTATGATATTGCGCAACCATTTACCGAAGTATTGGATAATATAAGCGGCGATATTACGACAACGTATGAAATCACCTATGGACCAAAACCAATTGTAAAACCACAAGTATTTGTTATTCGCGGTACTGTCACCAATGATAAATCATGGGCTGTAGGAGCTTCTATTGCGGCAAATGGTAGTCAAGGAAATTCTCTTTCGGTTAAGTCAAATTCTATTACCGGTAATTATGAAATTGTCGTACCGATAACGAAAAAAGATAATTTTACGGCGGTTGCTTCTGCAAGCGGTTATTTTGATGAAATACAGAATATCAATGCACAATCGGCTAAAGTCGGTGATACTTTAATCAAAAATTTTGTTATGAGAAGAGCCGTGATTACATTATGTGGTACTTTAATTGACGAAAATACAAAACCGGTGCAAGGAGTAATACGATTAGAAAATTCTCAGACCAATAAAGTTATTGATTCCATAAAAACAAGTGCAGATGGAAAATACTGTTTTGAATTACCGGAAAACACAGCATTACGTTTTAATGCAAAAATTCAGGACTTTATCGTACAGCCCATAGAATTTAATTCTGCTACCATGAAAAAAGGTGAACAAAACATAATAAACTATCAAGTGATGAGCATAGACCATGCAATTGCATCGGGCGCAACATTCAAGTTACAGGATATCTTTTTTGAATTTGGCAAAGCGGATATTACTCCGGCAAGTGCACCCGAATTGCAACGTTTGTATGATTTCTTGCGTGAGTATCCAAAAATCAGAGTAGAGGTTTCGGCTCACACGGATGCTGTTGGGAGCGATGAAGCGAATATGACTCTTTCGAACAATCGTGCCAAATCGGTGGTGCAATATCTTCAGCGTTTGGGCATTGACGCATCGCGCATGGTATCGCAAGGATATGGTGAAACTAAGCCCGTTGGGGATAATGCAACAGATGAAGGGAGAGCGCTTAATCGTCGTGTCGAGTTCAAGCTGATTCGCTAAGTTTTTATTTTTCATTGTTATACACTCAAAGTCGTTGCCTCTGTGGTGGCGACTTTTTTTATTACCTTTTGGTAATGTTAGCACTCTGTACAATAGAGTGCTAATGCGATTCGTCACTCCAACCGCTTCGGCATACTATTACAACATATTCCATTTTTCATAACTTAATTCAATTTGGAGGTATCCATGACAGTAACACCATTGCACGACAGAGTGATTGTACGCCCTTCCGCACCGGAAGAGGTAACAACAGGTGGCATTATTATTCCTGACACAGCAAAAGAGAAACCCATGCAGGGTGAAATCATTGCTGTTGGTCCGGGTAAAGTAACCGATGATGGCAAACAAGCGGCTTTGCAAGTTAAAGTCGGCGATAAAGTTCTTTATGGTAAATATGCAGGCACAGAAATTTCTGTTTCCGGCGAAGAATTACTTATCATGCGTGAAAGCGACATTTTTGCAGTTATTGCATAATTTCTTGATTATTAAAAAATTATTTCAAAAGGAGAATATAAAATGGCTTCAAAAATCATTAACTTTGATGTAGATGCCCGCACTAAATTAAAACGCGGTGTTGATCAACTTGCTAATGCAGTAAAAGTAACATTAGGACCAAAAGGTCGCAATGTTATTATTGATAAAAAATTCGGTGCGCCAACTGTCACTAAAGACGGTGTGAGCGTTGCGAAAGAAATCGAATTGGAAGACGCAATCGAAAACCTCGGTGCGCAAATGGTCAAAGAAGTTGCATCAAAAACAAGTGATGCAGCGGGCGATGGTACAACCACAGCAACAGTTCTTGCTCAAGCTATTGTAGCTGAAGGACTTAAAGTAGTAACAGCAGGTGCTAATCCAATGGATTTAAAACGCGGTATTGATATCGCTGTTGCTGAAATTACAAAAGAATTAAAAAATATCAGCCGTGAAGTCGGCGGTAAAAAAGAAATTGCTCAAGTAGGTACAATTTCTGCCAATAATGATTCTACTATCGGTAATTTAATTGCTGATGCAATGGAAAAAGTTGGCAAAGACGGTGTTATCACTGTAGAAGAAGCCAAAGGCACAGAAACTTCTATGGATGTCGTTGAAGGTATGCAATTCGATCGCGGTTATTTATCACCTTATTTTGTGACAGATGCCGACACTATGGAATGTGTACTTGATGATCCATATATTCTTATCCACGATAAAAAAATCAGCAATATCAAAGATTTACTCCCGATTTTAGAAAAAACGGCACAATCAGGACGTGGTTTATTGATTATTGCAGAAGATCTTGAAGGCGAAGCACTTGCTACTCTCGTCGTAAATAAATTACGTGGTACATTGCGCGTTGCAGCAGTAAAAGCTCCGGGCTTTGGCGATCGCCGTAAAGCTATGTTGGAGGATATTGCAGTTCTTACAGGTGGTACTGTTGTCAGCGAAGAAAAAGGATTTAAACTTGAAAGCGCAACTCTTGCATACCTTGGTACAGCAAAACGCGTTTCTATTGATAAAGATAATTCTACAATCGTTGAAGGTGCCGGTAAATCTGAGGATATTAAAAAACGTATCAATGAAATTAAAGCACAAATCGAAAAAACAACAAGTGATTATGATCGCGAAAAATTGCAAGAGCGCTTGGCTAAATTATCCGGCGGCGTTGCAGTATTGCGTATTGGTGCAGCGACTGAAGTTGAAATGAAAGAGAAAAAAGCTCGCGTTGAAGATGCTCTTCATGCAACACGTGCTGCGGTTGAAGAAGGTATCGTACCGGGCGGTGGCGTAGCATATTTACGCACAGTACAAGTCCTTGATAATTTAACACCGGACAATCATGACATCAAAACAGGTATCAATATTATCAGACGTGCCGTTGAAGAACCGTTACGTCAGATCACAGCAAATGCCGGTTTAGAGTCATCAGTGATTGTAAATCGTGTTAAAGAAGGCACAGGCGCATTCGGATTTAATGCAGGCACAGAAGTCTATGAAGATCTTCTTGTTGCGGGCGTTATTGATCCGACAAAAGTATCGCGCGTAGCTCTCGAAAATGCAGCATCTGTGGCAAGTTTACTTATCACAACAGAAGCAACAATTACAGAGAAAAAAGAAGAAAATAAAGTTCCTGCGATGCCTCCGGGCGGCATGGGCGGTATGGATTACTAAGAATCTATACTTTAGAGAAAAAATCCCGTTTCGAGAAAATCGGAACGGGATTTTTTTTTATGTGTAACCATAAGAGAATCTATGCGTCAAGTACAGTTAATTATTACAAAAGAAATATGATGTTCAAACATACGCCCTCATTCTTGAAATATACTCTACCACTATGTGGGTGTATGATTATTGGTATCGGTACATATCTTATGTCACGAGAAGATACAATGTATTTGAAAAATGCTAATTATGAATATATGAATAATATATACGCGATGTATCCAACCCAAAATGCCGACATTGTGATGTTGGGAGATTCTCATACACATGCATTGGATTGGTCGGAATTATACAATAATCCGGCTATGGTAAACCGAGGAATTAGAGGGGATATTATTCCGGGATTTATTGCTCGATTACCCGAAATAGAAAAAATGAAACCGAAAATTGTCTGTATAATGGGAGGTATTAATGATTTGTATGCTCATTATTCTGTTGATGAAATCATTGAATATTATCGCGTACTTATACGCAAAGTGAAAAACGATAAAAGAATCATTATTGTACAAAGTACATTGCCTGTTTGTGAGACATATAGCGAAGCTGAAGTAATAAATAAAAAAGTCTATCAATTGAATCAAAAATTGCAAGATGTATGTCAAAAAGAAGGAATAATGTATTGTGATATTTATAGTGCAATATCTCAAAACGGGTACTTACCATTAGAATATAGCATTGATGGTTTACATCTTAATGCACAAGGATATAAGCAATGGCATCAAGTATTAACACCGATATTGGAAAAAACAAAAGAACATATATAATAATTATATTCTAAACCTCAATTATGTTTTTTGTAGCTATTCTATTATCAACCTCATCCTTCATATATTTTCCCATATCGCGGGAGAATAATGCGGGTAGAAGGTAACAGTAACGATACTTCGTAGGCAAGCCGCTCACAACTTTCACTGTCACCGTGCATAATTACTAAAGTTTTGGGGCGTACTTCCGAAAGCCAAGCAATGATATTTTCACGGCGGGCATGAGCAGTAAAGGAGAATTTTTCGACTCTGCATTGACGGCGTATTTTTGTGTTGCCCCACAGTATTTCTTGATGTCGCTCCGATTGTGATAATAATGCACCGGGTGATTGAGGGTCTTGCCAACCGACAATTGCTATGCTGAAATTCGATTTTCGCAACCATTCTCTTGTTAATTCATAGGAATTTGTTCCTTTATTCATCATACCGCTTGTTGCAACTACAAGTGAAGGTGTTGTCAGATAATTTCCTTGTAATAGTTCTTCACGGAGAAGAGGAATTTGTGGAATATCATTTACTTCAAAACCACGCTCGACACGCGGCACAGAGTAACAATATCTGTCATAGACGGCATTAATATTTTTTGTCATTCCACCGGAATATATCGGCAAATGGGGGATTGACCCTTTTCGCATTAATTGCCACAATATGGTGAGAATTTCTTGAGATTTTCCCAGGGCAAAGGCAGGAAGTAAAACAGAACCATTTGCTTCGGTTGTTTCATTAATATATTGGGCTAAGCGTTGAATTTCTTTTTTTCTTTCCGGCGGATCGGTTGCACAATTAGTTGCTTCTGTGAATACAAGGTCACAATGATGTTTCGGGAATGATGCGCCGGGTAATAATGATTGTGTGTCAAATTGTACATCGCCGGTATGGAATATAGAATATCCATGACATTCTAATGCAATTCCCGCTGAACCGATAATATGTCCTGCATCATGAAATGTTACATTGACAGCATCCGAAGCTGCTGCACTTTGCAGAGAAAAAGATTCCTTATAGGGGAAAGCTTCAATAAGTAAATCAATTTTTTCGAGAATATCCGATGAATATCCTGCTAGAACATCATTATGCCAATAATCTCTATCCGGTGGGTTAATGCGCAATAATCGTATTGTATTTTGCAGCATTATTTGCATAATATCGCGTGTAGGTCGAGTGGAGCATAAACGCAGATGAGGGAGCGTGTGCAATACATAAGGCACTGCTCCTATATGGTCAGTATGACCATGACTAATAATCAGAGCATCGGTAGGAAGAGATTTTTGTGTAAGTACGGATATATCAGGAAAACAATATTTATCCCTTTTTTGGGGATGTAAGCCGGCATCAATAAAAAGACCATTCCCACCAAAATTGAGATATGTACAATTGGCACCAATTTCTTCAGCACCGCCTATAATAGAAAAATGTACATTAGGCATGATGTTCTAAAGCGTGAGGATAATGTTTATCAAGAGCATCTTTTGCAGCTTTTTGTTCTGCTTGTTTTTTATTTTTTCCGGAACCTACGCCATATTCTTTATCATCAACAAAGACAGCTACGGTAAAATTTTTATCATGGTCCGGACCGGATTCATGTTGTACAATATATCGTGGTGCAAAAAATCCATCTGCTTGTACAATTTCAAGCAAAATACTTTTATAATTTTTTACCTGCATTTCGGGCGAATGTAAAATTGCCGGAATTAAGATATCGCCGATAAATTTTTTGGTTTGTTCCATGCCGCTGTCTAAATATATGGCAGCAATAATTGCTTCAAGTAAATCGGCAAGCATGGTGTCATTGCCATCTTTTAAGGACTTGCCTGCGCTTGGAGACAGTTGAATGTAAGTGTCTAAACCAATAGATTTAGCAACATGTGCCAGAGAATTTCTTTGCACAATCCATGAGCGCAATTTTGTTAATTCTCCTTCTTGAACGGCAAAATGATGATAAAATACATATTCAGCGACAATCATCCCTAAGATTGCATCGCCCAAAAATTCTAAACGTTCATTGCTGTGAATATCTTGTTGTGGCGCAATTTGCAAATATGAACGGTGGGTGAGAGCTTGTTCAAAAAATGCGGGATTATTGATAGTACAGTTAAGAGTACGCTCAAGATTGTGAATGCGTTCATCGTTCAATACACCGATGCGAGGAAAATGGAGTGTATGTACTTCTTGTTGATTTTTGGTTATTTTCTTTTTTAATCCTGCATAAATTGTATGCAAAATATCTTTCATAGAGTTCCCTTCTAAAAAAAACAGGTCGGAAGTGAAGACACTCCGACCTGTGATAAAGAACGATATTGGCAGCAGAATTTCATAAATTTATTGCTCGAACGATTTAAAGCAAATAGAAGTATTATGACCTCCGAAGCCGGCTGTATTATTAATAGCTGCTTTAATAGTTCTGGCTTCAGGTTTATTGGGCACATAATATAAATCACATTCGGGGTCAGGTTCTGCATAATTGATGGTTGGCGGCACCATACCATTTTTTACAGCCATAGCCGTAGCGATAGATTCGATGGCTCCTGCCGCGCCAAGTAAGTGTCCGGTCATGGATTTGGTTGAACTGACAGCAATGGATTGCGCCCATTCACCGAAGACGGATTTAATGGCAGCGGTTTCGCATTTATCATTAAATGGAGTGGAAGTGCCATGGGCATTGATATATCCAACATCATTCAAAGAAATTTCGGCATCTTTAAGTGCCAATTGCATTGCACGTGCAAGACCTTCACCGTTAGCAGCCGGTTGTGTCACATGATAAGCATCATCGGTTAATCCGAATCCTGCGACCTCTGCATATATTTTTGTCGCCCCACGATTCATAGCATGTTCTAAGGTTTCAAAAATGAGCACACCCGAGCCTTCACCCATAACAAAACCATCCCGATTTTTATCGAATGGTCTGCTGGCAGTTTGCGGAGAATCATTGCGTGTGGATAAAGCTTTCATAGAATTAAATCCACCAATACCCATAGGGCATATTACTGCTTCGCTACCTCCTACAACCATAACATCTGCATCGCCGCGCTGCATAAGCATTAAAGCATCGGCAATAGAATGGCTTGATGTTGCACATGCAGAAACTGTGGCATAATTCGGTCCTTTTAGACCATAACGAATAGCAACTTGACCTGCTGCAATATCAGAGATTAGCATAGGGATAAAAAATGGCGATATCCTATCCGGTTTGCCACCACGATCATAGAGATTTTGCTGTTGATGATGATATGTCCACATCCCGCCAATACCGGAGCCGATAATGACACCAACACGATTTCTGTCGGTTTTTTCATAATCTATGCCTGCATCGTCCGTTGCCATTACTGCTGCCGCAATGGCATATTGGGTAAAAAGATCCATCCTTTGAACTTCTTTGCGCGAAATATATAATTGAGGGTCAAAATTTTTCACCTCATGTGCAAATTTGGTATCAAAGTCTGTAGGATCGAATTTTGTGATGGGTCCGGCACCGGAACGTCCTTCCATCATGGAATTCCAGTACTCTGTTGCCGTATTGCCGATGGGTGTAACTGCGCCAACGCCTGTTACTACAATTTTGGGATAAGTATATCGAGCCATAGTAAGTTCAATAATAAAACGGAGAAATGCCATTATTTCGCCTTCTGCTCGGCAACCGACAATTTCTCCGTTTGAAGTTAGAATAGAAAATTATGCGAAAGCACGCTTTATGCTATCACACTTTTGATTCAATGTAGCTGATAGCATCGCCGACTGTTTGGATTTTTTCGGCATCGGAATCTTCAATCGTCAAGTTGAACGAACGCTCAAACTCCATGATTAACTCAACCGTGTCAAGTGAATCTGCTCCTAAGTCATTGGTAAATGATGCTGCGTCAGTAACTTGGTTTTCATCTACGCCAAGCTTATTTACGATAATCTGCGTTACTTTTTCTCTTGTTGCAGACATTGTTTTCTCCTAAAATTGAAATGAATTGAAAAAAAATGAATATGGAGGTAAATTTTAATACATAGTTAAACCGCCATCAACGGCAATAGTTTGTCCTGTAATATAATTAGCATCATCGGAAGCCAAAAATGCCACGACTGAAGCAATTTCATCCGATTTTGCGGCTCTTTTGAGCGGGATAATATCCAGAAATGATTGACGTTGCTGCTCGCTTAACTTTTCTGTCATATCTGTTTCAACATATCCCGGCGCAATGCAATTTACTAAAATGTTACGAGAGGAGAGTTCCTTTGCCAAAGACTTTGTGAAACCAATGACGCCTGCTTTCGCAGCAACATAATTCGATTGTCCTGCATTTCCGGTCATACCGACTATGGAACTGATATTAATGATTTTACCGCGTCGCTGTGACATCATAGTACGACACACAGCTTTACTGCATAAAAATACACCCTTTAAATTGGTGTTAATCACATCTTCCCATTCTTGTAAAGACATACGCATTAATAGGTTGTCACGTGTCATGCCTGCATTGTTGACAAGAATATCTATGCGTCCCGATTCATTGACTACAAAATCCATCAATTGCTTCACGGACTCTTCTTGCGATATATCCGCACTGACAAATTTTACTGATGCTCCATTATTGGTCAGCTCTTGCTCTATGGCTTGAGCTTTTTCGGCATTGGAGTTAAAAGTAGCAAAAACTCGCGCTCCTTCTGCTGCAAGTTTTCGCACGATTGCTTCTCCTATACCTCGTGAGCCGCCGGTGATAACCGCAATTTTTCCCGTAAGTCTTTTTTCCATAATTCCACGTATTATGCTAATAATTGTTGAATGTCTTTTTCGGTGTCATAGCCAAGAATTTCAGCTTCAACAGTTCTTTTTACTAAACCTTGCAATACTTTACCCGGTCCGATTTCAATAAAAGTTGTGATGCCGTCAGCTGCCATATTGATAAGCGATTGTGTCCAAAGTACAGGCGCGCACACTTGTTCAATGAGGAGTTGACGCAATTCAGACGCTCTGCGTGTGGGTAATGCTGTTACATTAGTATAAACATCAATAGCTGTATCAGAGAATGGTGTCGCGGTGATGGCTTCTGCAAGTCGCTCTTGCGCCGGTTTCATTAATGGTGAATGGAAGGCACCGCTGACAGGTAATTCTTTAGCCATCTTAGCACCCGCTTGTTTAAAGGTATCTAATGATTGGCGCACCATATCGGCACTTCCTGAAATAACGATTTGTCCGGGAGAATTAAAATTTGCCGGCACTACCACAGCCTTATCGTCCGATATTTCGGCGCATAGACGGCGCACGGTATCATCATCTAAGCCAACAATAGCAGCCATTGTTCCGGGCATACTCTCACCCGCGGCATACATAAGTTCGCCACGTAGCGCTACTAAGCGTAAAGCATGCTCAAATGTTAAACCTCCCGCCGCACAAATAGCAGAATATTCACCAAGCGAATGACCGGCTGTTGCATCGAATTGTAATCGGTTTTCTGCTGCTGCCAATAATGCCATCTCATGGACAAAAAGTGCGGGCTGTGTATAGCGTGTTTGTTTGAGTATGTCCATCGGACCATCAAAACAAATACTGCTTAAAGAATAACCTAAAATAGCATCGGCTTGTGCGAATAATTTTGAGGCGGCAGAAAATTGCTCCGTAAGCCCTTTTGCCATACCCACATATTGTGAACCTTGTCCTGAAAATATACCTGCAATTTTTTTCATACCGGTAAGAATAAATTAATCAATTGCCCATCGTAAATAGATTGCACCCCATGTATAGCCCGCTCCAAAACTTGCTAGTACTATCTTATCGCCTTTTTTAATTTTTTTGTCACGATATAATTCGGAAAGAGCAATCGGTATAGTTCCTGCTGTTGTATTGCCATAACGACCGATATTTATCATCACTTTGTCTGATGCTAATCCCATTCTGTTGCGGGTAGCTTCTATGATGCGGAGATTAGCTTGATGAGGTACAAGCCATGCTATATCATCCGCCGTAAGATTATTGCGTGTCATAATTTCGGCAGCAACCTCAGCCATGCCAATGACTGCTGCTTTGAAAACACTTTGCCCGTCTTGAACTACATAATGTTCTTTATTGGCTGCTGTTTCAACAGTGGTTGGTTTGGCGCTGCCTCCTGCAATCATATAAAGATTTGTTCCGCCTCGTCCATCCATATATAAACGAGAATCAAGGATTCCATAATTATCATCTTCGCCTTGTTCAAGTAATACAGCTCCTCCGCCATCACCAAAAAGAACGTATGTGGAGCGATCTTCGGGATTAAGAATGGAACTCATCATGTCGGCACCACATACCAATACACGTTTGTAGGCGCTTGATTCTACAAGAGATGCGCCAACTTGTAAGCCATAAAGAAAACCCGAACATGCTGCCGATAAGTCAAAACCCCATGCTTTAGTCAGTCCTACTTTTTTTTGTACGGAGGCAGCGCAAGCAGGAAATACATTGTCAGGTGTGATTGTTGCCACGATAATAGCATCAATGTCTTCAGGCGAAAGATTTCTTTGCTTGAGAATGTCTTCAATGCAGGGTACAATTAAGTCTGAGGTTGCTCCATGTTCCAAAAAGCGACGCTCTGATATACCGGTGCGTGTGCGTATCCACTCATCAGATGTGTCTAATTTATCTTCAAACCAAGAATTAGGAATTACATTGGGGGGAACAAAATGACTGATCGCTGAAATAATTGCTTTCATAACACAATGATTTGGTTAAAGTTCAGAGCGATGTTGTAAGAAGGATTCAATTTTTCCGGAAATATCGTGTTCTGCTGTTTCAGCAGCACGAACTAACATATTCTTGATGGCAAAAGGTGTTGATTTACCGTGTCCGATAATGACAACACCGTTTACACCTAAAAGCGGCACCCCGCCATATTGTTGATAATCCATGTCTTTGAGGACGGATTTTAAGGTTGGCAGAGCCGTAGCTACTCGAACTTTATTCCATAGATTTTGATCGGCAAAACCTGAGATTTTTCCACGCAAAACCGAGATAATGCTTTCGGCAAACTTCAGTACAATATTACCTGTAAACCCATCACAAACAACTATATGGACATCGCCTGTCATAATATCTCTGCCTTCCACATTACCAATAAAATTAAGCCCGGATTGTTGAAGAAGAGAATGGGCTTCCAAAACAACTTCATTGCCTTTGGTTGGTTCTTCGCCTACATTCAACAAGCCAACTTTAGGATTATTGATACCGATAATTTCACTGTAATAAATGCTTCCCATGACGGCAAATTCCATGAGGTGGCGAGGTTTACAATCAACATTTGCGCCTGCATCCGTCAGTAAAGTCGGCGTGCCGGAGATTGTTGGAAAAAACGTGCCGATTGTAGGACGCGCCACACCTTTTACTCTGCCCAACACGACAGTACCGGTAGCCATTACAGCACCTGTATTACCTGTCGAAACAAAAGCATCAGTGCGTTTCTCTCTCACAAAGTCAATGCCTTGATACATGGACGAGTTTCGTTTTTTCTTTACGATACTCGCCGGTTCATCGTGCATTGTAACTGATTCGTCTGCATGAGTAAGCGAAAAACGGCTTAAAGAGATACCCAGTCGCTGGGCAGCAGAGCGAATAGTCGTTTCTTGACCAAAGAACATGATATCACAACCACGATGATGAAGCTCCTCATAGGCTAATTGTGCTCCAAGGAGTTCATTGTCGGGTGCAAAATCACCACCCATTGCGTCAATGCCGATAATCAAGCGCCGACTCATACGCTAAGACAGTTATGTAAGGGTAAAGTGTGAAGCACGGTTCATGCCCGGTCACATTATTAAGCGACTGCCACTATCTGACGACCATTGTAATAGCCGCATTCCGGACATGCTGCGTGTGATAATTTGGTAGCATTGCAATTTGGGCAAGCCATTGTTGATGGTGCGAATGCTTTGTAATGTGTACGACGTTTGTCACGGCGTGCTTTCGAGAGTTTACGTTTTGGATTTGGCATGATGTACCTCTGATAAAATCAGTTTTGTGAATTGTTAAGCATATTTTTCAGCACCGCCCACCGATCATCGGCAGAATGTGCGTTTTCATCCGTAACTGTAATATTTGTTGGTGGTTGCCATTCGTGCTCGCGCCAATATGGTGCAATACGTTTTAAAGGCAATCCGAGTATAAGTTCTTCTCTTACTATAGTATCAAGAGAAATTTCCTTGCTGTCATCCGTTAGAACAAACACATTGTTATGCTCATCGGCTGCTGCGTCTGATGCTCCTAAAAGATAGGTAGCTCGTAAAGGAACTCTCATTTCTTCCTCAAACTCTTCTAAGGAAACATCACACACAAGCCGCGCGGTTGCTTCGATTTCTGCTTCCAGAATGAACCGTTGCATAAGTTTGCGAAGCGTGCCTTGTACTCTTACAGTACCGACGAATTCCTCCGCAATTTCCGCTATGTCTTGAGCATTGCATGTTTCATTAACGGTATATTCACCGTCTTTGTAACCTTGAATAAATATAGAGAGAACCGAACTCATTTTTCTTCAAAAGATTGCAAAAATAATGTTTTTTGAACCTTTGGCAATGCTTTTAGTCAAAGAAACAAGTTTTCCGATGAAATTTACTCTCCAATGATACCAATAAAAAATAGCAATATGCGCACGATTACAGAGCAATAAGCCGTAATTTTGCGCATTGTGTTTAACTAAACTAAGCGTATGAGAATACTTTACCTTTTCTTCCTCTTCGTTCTGTCTTCCAACATAGTAATGGCACAAACGCCCGCCAATGATGAAAGTGTTGCCGAAGGTTTTGCTTTATCTGTTCGCGGTGGGGCATTGCTCAATTCTCATGTTGGCAATTTCTCTTCTTTTGAAGGTGCTGCCGACTGTGCTACATTTACAAAAGGAAACGGAAGCGGGCTTATAGGTTCATTTGGCTATGAGTTGCCTTTGAGTTCTATGGTTCATTTCACGCTTGGGTTGGGGTTAAGTAATCGTTCTGCTGATTTAGAAAATACCGTCACATACCCTGCCAGAGATGCTCAAACGCTTCAGACAACATCGCTCACATTGGCAAATACGCTTTCAGCTTCACTTTCCTATCTTGAGCTAAATGCTGAAATACGTCCGACTATCTTTGAGAAGCTATTATCGGGACCCTTGCGTGCTTTAGCCGGTGTGCGTCTCTATATGCCATTATCTCATAGTTTCACACAAAGTGAAAGAATAGTATCGCCCGCAAACGCTGTTTTTCTGGGTGACAGTCGGCAGCAAAGAGCAATTGCAAGCGGAGCAATGCCCTCAAGAGCACAAATTGGTTTCGGGTTTTCTGCCGGTTTGGAAAATATCCTTACAATCTCCCGGAATATTGGATTGACTCAGCAGATAACGTATGATTACAATGTGACACCTGTCACAAACGATGCTGCGTGGAATATTTCTTCTCTTGGCTTTCAGCTTGGACTACGTTTCTCATTCGATAAACAAATAGAAAAACCTGTGCAAATTATTGAGGAAGTGAAGCTACCGGAAGCACCGGTTATTATTACTAAAAATGAGGCAACACCCGAACTTGGAATTTCAATTCGTTCTGTAAGAGCTAAGATCACCTCCGGTAATGAAGTTCTTTCTTTACCGCCATTAGTCAATGCAGTGTTTTTTGACCAAAATTCTTCTGATATTCCCGAACGTTATAATACTTCACCTAATTTTCCGAGTGATGAACTTACATTCAATGCTTTGCAATATCATACTTTTCTTATTGCATCCATTGTTGCAACAGTAAAAAATAATCCTAATGCAAAAATCCGACTTATAGGCAACTCTTCGGGCGATGATGAACGTGGAATTTCACTTTCCGAAGCACGTGCACTTTCTGTTAAACAAGCATTAGTCAATGCGGGTGTACCTGAAAATATAATTAAGACAGATGCAAAAGTATTACCGGATAATCCTTCAAACCAACAATATGTCACGGGTCGTGAAGAAAATAGACGTGTGGATATTATTATGGATAATGTTCCTCTTAAAGCGTATGTCTCAAGACGACAATATGCTGAAATTAAAGGCGATGTCATAGTTGGTATTAAAGGCAATAATATGAAATCAGGCACGAAACTACGATTAAATGGTGCTTGCTTAACACCGGCGACAGTAACAATGCCTACGGATTCTGCTAAAATGTCTTTTCAATGTCGTTTCGATAATAATTTAATAAATTTCCCTTTAGAAATTAAAGCTGCTTCTGCATTTGCAAATGCGTCAACGGCAGCCGATGTCTCACTTAGTGATATACCCACAGAAAACATAGATTTAAATCTTGAAAATTTTAATGCTGTTTTGCGCTTTGCATACGATAGCCGTTCATTAACTGCCGAGAATAAAGAGTTATTACGACAGATGGCTAATATTATCCCTGCAGGTTCAACTGTGACTATTTTAGGTGGTGCCGATGCTACAGGGGGCGAAGACTATAATAGAAAATTATCACAAGACCGTGCCGAAGCAACAGAAAAATTCATCCGCACGATTTCCGGAGATAAATTTACAATAATAACCGCAGTTTCGACAAATAAATATCCGGAAGATACTCCTGAAGGACGTTTCTTAAACAGAAATCTTCAGATAAAAGTCAGTAAATAATATTTAGTAGAAATTATGGCATTGTCCGAACCTAAAGTACTTGTAATTTCCGGCATTAGAGAACGTTGGAAAGCATCGGAAAGACATAATGATGCCGCAACCATGAATGGTGTTGAAGCATGGGTTTATGCGATGAATGGAGATTATATAGGTGAAAATACTATTGCCGAAAAAGATATTGCCCGCTATGATATTATTATTTGTAATACGAATGAAGTATATACACCCAGACGAGTAGAAAAATTATTGCGATTATGTGAATCTCGACCTGCTCATACGCAGTGGGTAACTTTAATTGAAGGATCTGCATCCGATTATCTTATTCCATCGCAAAAAGTACGCAATCTTTTACAGTCTTCTTCGCTTATAAATTGTATTAATCGTCACTCTGTACCATTATTTAGGGCATTAAGTTCGACACCCACCGAGTATATTGGTATCCCATATCCGTTAGATGAAATTGCCCGCTATCGTGTACCCATTGAACAAAGAATAAAAAAAGTATTGTGCTGTGGATTATTGCTCAAACGCTGGAATGATTATTATGCAGCCAAATCAACAGGATTAGCATATTATGGCTATGAACGTGGTTTTTCCCGAAAATTGCGATATATGGTAAAAAATTGGCAAACGCATCGTGCTGTGTTTAATAATAAAAAAGCATTTCAAACAATAGATGCCATCTATCAAGACCCTCAGTTGGAAATTCGTAAACTTTCTTCACTGCATGATTATTTTTCGCATAATGCCTATGCTTGGCTATGGATAAATCTTGATGAGCGTTATACATGGGGGCGTTATGTTCTTGCTGCTGCTGCTCTTGGTATTCCAATTATCTCTACACCTTCCACTGGTCATGCCCCTGAACTGTTTCCCTTAACGATGGTTGATACACCCTTTTCACTTGATAAAGCCGCAGAACTTGCAAAAATGCTTGTGAATGATAGAGAATTTTATCAAACCGTTGCCGATTATCCTTTGGCGAAAATGGATTATCTTCGTCCCGAGAACATGAAAAATACTTTACTTTCCTACCTGAATATCTAAAAAACGGATAGTTTTGCGCAAAATGGAACAAAATTGCCCTTTGGTCGGTATAAGTGGCAAGTTTATATTCAAATGGTGTTTTATGCGTATTACATGGTTTATCGTGTATTGTTTTTTCTCTCTTTCTGTGATGAATGCCGCTCAAGACGGCTTGGTGTGGAAGAAGAAGATACATCAAAAATCACTTTCATCATTAACCGCTTCAGATGCAGGCTATGGTGTCTCAGTTGCAGATGATACAATTAAAGTATGGAATCTTCTCACAGGTGATAGTGTGAGACAATTCTATAGAAAAGGGGTAACTTCAGCTACAATTGACACATTGTATAAATTTATTATATATGCCTGTGAGGGTAATTTTAGCTATAATCCTAAAATTAATGTTTATGATATAGTTAGTGATACAATAGTCGGTCAAATTGAAATAGAAGAAGACAAGAGCGACCTCTGGTACAGCTCTGATATTACTTATACAACAACAATTGGCAAAGGTGGTATGCCATTTCTGGTGAATGGAAAAATTTTAATTACCAAAGGACAAAGTAGCTGGAATTACGGTATGCTTACAATAGCACAATATGATACGTCAATAAATTCAATTACTCTTACTCAAGCAAGTACATTATATCCAGATAAACTACGAATATCTAACGATAAGAATTATATTTACGGACATTTTTATTCATCATTAACATACTATAGTTACCCTAACGATTATTATCATGAAAGCAAGGCAGAATTTTCTTTGTTTTCATTAAGTAATTTCTCTGTTAAAAGTACTATTGATTTAATAAAGTCTAACAATGACATAAAATACCCTAATTTATTATCACACAGTAAAGAAATGATTTATGCCGGTTCAACTGTTTACACATATCCTGCGTTACAGATGATACGTGAAAGCATTCTCCCACACGAGGTACAAATAGAACAATTATCGGATAATAATCATTTACTATGTTTACCAAAATCTGGAGTTCCTGCTCTTGGAATATGGAATACATTGACAAGATCGTGGGAACATCAATATAAAGGAGATAGACAGGTCTTGTTAGCAATAACATCAAATGAAAAATATTCAGTAACGAGTGATGCAAATGGTTACGTTTCACTTTGGAGATTACCCGATTCTCTTAAAAATGATTCACTTGATGTAGATTTTATCTATCCTGATTATAAACTCTTTGTAGGAGATGAAGTAGTATTGAAAAACTATACCTATCCTTACACTCATCAATATTCATATTATTGGGATTTAGGAGATGGCCGAGTTTCAAAATCTATGGATACAACAATATCATATTCAAAACAGGGAACATATCTGATTACATTGTATGTTTCATCAAATAGTGGAGTAAAAACAAAAAAATCTCATGTAATCACTGTATATGATAAGCCTGAGTATCTATTTGATATTATACGAACGAATACAAAAAAGAATATCACTTCGTTGGATTTTTCAAAGAATAATACATTCTTAATGTTTACTTCAAATAACAACGTATTCTCTTATGAAATTTCGGATAGAGCATATAAGTTATTATTAGTAGATAGTAATTTTTTTTATTCTGGTTATCTT
>DDTD01000065.1 GCA_002344005.1 Ignavibacteria bacterium UBA2373
GCTGTAAACCCCAGAGTTATCAGTATATTACCTAAAATTGAAAACAAGAGTATCTTTGATTTGTTTTCTAATTGACTTTCTAAAGACAACAAAGCAACCAAATTATCAATAACTCTATCGCCTTCCGTTGTTATACCTTCAAGAGAGCGCCAATCCGAATAAAAATTTCTTATTCCCGATATTTTTTGAAAATTGGGTTTTATTCTTTCAATCTCACCAAGTAATGAGTATCTATAATACAATGCTATAATATCACGTAGTAATCGAATCAATTCATCGTGACTTGACTCAGAAAACAAACGTTCGCCATAGCTACCGAGCAATGTTTGGTCTATTTCAAACATTGCTGTAATACTGTACTCATAAGAAGCAATATTATTGGATAATGATTGGGCATACTCGAAAAAGTTATTTACCTCAGCAGATACCTGTTGTGTAGTATAATTATGATGGTTTTGAATATGATGTGTAAGTTGTTTATATCTTTTGTCAAAGTCTTGACCTATTTGAGTACTTGGTTTGAATTGCATAGAGTTTCTTAATAAATTGGACAAATCACTTCGTTAATCTTTTACAAATACGGCAATATTTTTTTCTAAATTGACTTCTTCCCCCAATGGGCGGGGTAAATATAAGACTATTGCATCTGTCGTATCTCTATCAACTAAGTGTATTGGTATCTCAAGTAAATAACCATTTATATCCGGTAGAGTTTGTAAGTATTGCGTAATATCTTCTAAACCTCCAAACGGTAACAATGGATTTAATCCTACTTTTATACCTTCTCTGATTGGAATACCAACCTTAAACTCTGATAGTTTAATGGATAATTGTGTTTTATGTCTTGTAAAACTTTCTCTTTTTGTAAAGTAAAGTATAATTCTATTTCCTGTAGGTACTTGAGAAATGACGATCTCTCTTAATGGAATTTGTTGTTGTTTTTCCGGTCCTAATGGTAAATAGCTTAAAAACTCTACTATAGATTTGTATGATTGTATGGTTTTATCAAGTATTACATCGGTGTTTCTTGCATCATTCTCGAATTCCTCAACAAAAAACCTTATAACATCCTTTACTTCTTGAAAGCGATGTAGTAAATTATCTTGTCCTGAATGTAATGATAGAAGAAATAACTCATCATGGATTCCCATAAAAAGTTTTCTTGTTTCTTGACGCAGATGAGTAAATGTTACATTGCTGTACTCTTCAATGTATAATCCAAATTGGTGGATATATCGTAAACTATTTGCCGTGAAGTTCCAATATTTCATCAACTCATTGTTTATAGTAATCGCTTTGATATACTTCTTCAGACTATGTGCTAGCTCTGAGTTTGCTTCTTGAATTTTTCTTCTATACAATACAGCTTGATGCGAACTGGTTGTTGTTATAAATGGTGCAATGTATGTATCATCAACGACAACATTGTCTCCTTTTAATATAAATCGTGCAATAGGTATTCCATGATTTGGATTAGGAGTAGTTGAAATAATATATTGCTTTTTCGTTGAAATTATTTGTTCTTCTTCTATTAAATTTTCGCTAAACGAGTCTAATACTTCACTCGATGATATATATATGTATAAAAAACCTGAATGATCTTGGTCTGATTTTTTGATTCTAAAATCATAAGAATTCCTTTCTTCTATGACTATGTATTCACCGGCTGCGGTAATCCCTGCAAAGTTTTCAATATCTACTCTCCATAAAATATTATCTAATCGTGTGAACCTTATTGAGTCCAATTGATTAAATTCTGTCATAAGAGTATGGTGTTTCAGTAAACCATGAGAGTTGGATGTTATCTGACAATAGAAAGAAAATTGGTCTTCTATCCAATGTTCGAGCATTGTGAAATGTTCTTCAGTGATTACACTTCCGTTCTGCCATGAGACTCGTTTGTATGGGTAAGGATGTTTCATTGTTCTACTATGATAGAATTTTTGTTGCTTTAACTATTTCAAATATAACCTTTTTCTTATGAATTGACTCCATAATAGAGAAAAAAAACCAAAAGGAAAAAAAGAGTACATTTTAAAGTTTTAATGTTTTAAACTTTTAATAGTTTTAAGGCGAAAAAATGGCTCTGTAAGTCTTTTTATATCAATGCAATACAAGAACATTGATGAATGAAAAGACTACGTTTATGGGAAGTATGGACTACGTTTATGGGAAGTATGGACTACGTTTATGGGAAGTATGGACTACGTTTATGGGAAGTATGGACTACGTTTATGGGAAATTTGTTTCTCCTTGTTTTAGCAAAAGACTACATTTATGGGAAGTCTTTTCTTTGGCTGTTTTTACTCTTTAAAGACTACGTTTATGGGAAAAAAAGTACTTATTTGCTCCATAAAGACTACGTTTATGGGAAAAAAGCTACCGTTTCGATCAAAAGACTACATTTATGGGAAAATTTCTCCTTTTAACTTTGTAAAGACTACAAAATATTGATTACAACGTAGTTTTTAGTATATTGCATATTATTTTTTAGACTTTCTGTATCTATATGGCTAAGAAACGTATCAAAGATGATGCAAAAAGTGTTCCGGCTGAGAAGCATGCTTTGGTAACACGAAAAAAGGAAGTAGTCAAATCCAGTGCAGCCATTCATTCTTCTAATACGATTTCATTACTTGAAAGAAAAGTATGGAATTGCCTGTTGGCTCATGCGTATGATTCATTGATGGAAAGAGAAATACATGCTATTCCCGTGAAGGAACTTGTTAATTTACTGAACTTTACAAGCAATAATTATGATTACCTGAAATCTTCTTTGGAAACATTGATAGGCACTGTGGTTTCGTGGAATATTTTACGCAAAGATGACACAGAATGGGCTGCCACTTCCCTACTCTCATCTGCTACTATCAAAAAATCTGTTGTCTATTATTCTTATAGCCCAGTTTTGCGGCAAAAGTTATTTAACCCTGCTATGTATGCTCGTATCAGTTTCAGTTTACAAAACAGGTTTAGCAGTAAGTACGCTTTGGCACTGTATGAGTTGTGTGTGGATTATTATGATGTAAAGCGCAATGAAGGTGAAACGCCGTTTATCGGTATTGAACAATTCAGGGAACTGATGGGTATTGAGCCGGATGAATATCTTGAGTTTAAACGACTAAGTAAACGTGTCATTTATGACCCGATAGAAGAGATTGTCAATTATTCAGATTTTATTATCGAGCCGATCTTCAAAAGAGAAAAACGCCGAGTGGTTGCTATCAAACTGCTGATACGTAATAAAGAATCAGTTATGACAAAGGATATATCAATGCCTCCCCTTCTCCCCTCTTCATTACCACAAAAGGCAGATGTTGTCATGCATAGTGAGGATACTTCGCTTCATGTACAAGAAGAACCTATTGTACAAATTGACAAACGATATTTTATTTTAAATCAAGAAGATAGAGAAAAAATAGAAGAACTTGCGGTTGAGTATATGCCTCGTTTTTTTCGTCTATACTTTTTAAGCGATAAAGAGGAATATGTTGAGCTGAGAAAGCCCTTATTACCTATCTATAATCAAAAAATTAATCAACTCATCGAAGAATTCTTTGATGATAATGCAGAGGAGTATGACAATGAGTAAAATTATTTCAATTATCAATCATAAAGGCGGAGTTGGCAAGACGACAACAGCCATTAATCTTGGGGCTGCTCTTTCTTTGTTCCATAAGAAAAAAGTCCTTCTTATAGATTTAGATGGTCAGGCGAATCTTACGACGCACTGCGGCGTGTTTACAGAGCCGGAAAACTCCATCTTTGAGGTGTTGTATTCCTCTTTACCTATGAAAGATGCTATACTCTCCTTCCCTACTTTTGATTTAGTTCCATCAAAATTAGATTTATCAGGTGTTGAGATAAGTTTGGTGAATCGTCCTGCTCGTGAAATGGCAGTAAAGAAAGCCATAAAAACGGTCAGTGATAATTATGATCTTATCCTGATTGATTGCCCCCCTGCTCTTGGATTATTAACGTTTAATGCTCTTACAGCAAGCGATGCTTTTATTATTGCTATGCAGACGGAGTTTTTTGCCTTACACGGCTTATCGCGCATTTTGACTGAGGTTGTTGATGTGGTACGCGATAATCTCAATGAAAAATTGGTTTTTGCCGGTATTGTTGCAACAATGTTCGATAAACGCCGAGCTTTACATGGTGATGCGCTTGAAAAAGCACGTGAAAACTATGGCGATGAAATGTTCTCGACGGTTATAAGGATTAACTCCTCTTTATCCGATGCGAGTGCTGATGGAAAGCATATTTTTGATTATGAACCGACAAGCCGAGGAGCAATTGATTATAAATCTTTAGCGAAAGAATGTATAAAAAGGAATCTACTATGAGTAAAAAATCACGATTAGGACTTGATATTCTCATTGCAAAACCTCAAAATAATGAGATTACAGGCATCAAACTATCACAAGTACGTTATGTTGAAATAGACACATTAAGAGAAAACCCTATAAACTCTGCATTGTTCAAAAAAGAGAATGAGCAATATTTCTCTACATTAGAAGCAGACATCAAAGAGCGGGGGATTCTTGTGCCTCTTATTGCGAAAAGAGACGGCACATTGCTGTCGGGACATAATAGACTTTATGTTGCTAAACAATTGGGATTTTCCGTTGTTCCTGTGCAATATGTGGAAGATGAACTAACAAATGAACAAGAAACAGGTTTTTTGATAAAAGACAATCTTTATCGCCGTCATTTATCTCAAGCGGAATGGGTGAGTTTGTATAAAAAAATGTATCCTGATTTTGAATCGTGGATTGAAAGTGAGAGAAGGGGAAGAAGAAAAAAAGACATGTCTTTTATTTCTGAAACTCCGACTTTGTCCGCAGAAAAAATAGCTCATGATACGGGGCAAAGTGTTGCTGCCGTCAAAAAGCAAATTGTGCGTTTGAAGAATGACAGTAAAGCGCAACAGAAATCCGTACCGGAAAATGACATGAGCAAAGTGCTGCAATCAGCTACGGCAAAAGATGCCGCGGTGGTCTTCTCTGTGGCATTTTTGAAGAAGAATAATCTTCTTGACATTGTCCAAAAAAATGCAGAACAAAAGGGTAGGGGAGAGCTTGTCATTGCATTAAAAGACATCATTGCACTTTTGCAAAAGAAATAAAAGACATGTCTTTTATTTCTTGATTGGGTATGTAATTAACAGTTGAGTATAGACTTATGTATGATTTACCATTGCTTCCTCTTGACAATCAAGACATAGAGTCCAAGATTGTCCTACGAAAAACAGCTCTTGCCAGAAGTGCTTTGGCTGAGCTGAAAGGGGTCGCTGTTTCTATACCGAATCAAAGTATTCTCATCAGTACTCTGTCATTGCAGGAAGCAAAAGATAGTGCAGCAATAGAAAACATTATTACCACTCACGATGAACTGTACAGATCAGATGCACAAACTTTGCACTTTACTAATAGAGCCGCAAAAGAGGTTCATAATTATGCTCATGCCTTGCAGACAGGATATGCTATTGTAAAAGAAGCAGGGTATCTTTCCGTAAACCATATTGTCGAAATACATTCTTTGATTGAAAACCATACTTCGGGATTACGAAAACTTCCCGGCACAGAATTAAAAAATCAACAAACGGGGGAGATAGTTTACACGCCGCCGCAACATTATGATACAATCGTGCATTATTTGAGAAATTTGGAAGAATATATAAATGACCATAAAATTGACGATAGTGACCCACTTATCAAAATGGCTATTATCCATCATCAATTTGAAAGTATTCACCCCTTCTATGATGGTAATGGCAGGGTAGGGCGCATAATCAATCTTTTGTACTTAGTACAGCAACAATTATTGGATATACCGATACTCTATATCAGCCGATATATCAATCAACACAAAGCGGAATATTATAGATTATTGCAGAATGTCCGAATAAAAGGGGAGTGGCAAGAATGGATTCTCTTTATTCTTGATGCTGTGGAAACAATGTCCCGTCAGACCATAGATATTATTCATGGTATAAAACTGAGTATGCAGAATCATAAAAACACGATTCGCGATAAAAGACCAAAAATTTATAGTCAAGATTTATTGAATAATATCTTTCGTCATCCTTACACGAAGATTGAATTTGTTATGGCAGATTTATCGGTCAGTCGTCCAACGGCGGTGCGTTATCTCTCTGAATTGGTTGATATAGGGGTTCTCATAAAAGAAAAGAGAGGAAAAGACAATTATTATATTAACCGAGACATTGTTTCTTTGCTTGCTTCTGTTTCGGATTCATCCTCAATGCAATACACTCCATAAAATGCCATTTTCTTGTTATGTATATCTCCACACAGAAAGAAAAGTGACTTTTTCTTTCTGTGTTTCATACTATCTAATAGCTGTTATTGCAAAATAAGTTCAATATTATCAGAAATCAAAAAAACTTTCTGACAGTATGTTCTTTAATATTGCCCGTAGATACTTCGTCCACCGCCATAATATTGGTGTTTGAGATGCTCATAGACTAATTGTGTTTTTAGGTCAATGTCATCTGTTTGATATGTAGGATAGGGGAGAGCGTCAAAAAGGGTTTGATGTACGGTTGTAAAGACAGCCGCTGCGGTGAGAGATTTATCAGCCCATTGCTCAACTCTTAGCTTGTCTTTTTTCAATTCTTCGAGTAAGCCGATAGATATTTCTTTAATCTCACTTTTTTCACTCTCTTCTAATGTTTTTCCTTGTCGCAAAATATCGAAGATTGCTTTTTGCTCGTCTGTGAGTCCTTCGCGCTTAGTTTCTGCTTCTTGTTGTGAATAGGAATTGACAAGCTCAATTAACTTTCTAAACGTTTCTTTTATGATAATTTCATCTTTACCTTTATTGTATTGCTCAATAATTTCCTGATAACGTTTGTAATAGTCAACGGTCAATGGATTGCGTTCCACCATTTTTTTGAGGTGTTTTTCAATTTTATCCTTGAGTGATTGAACCAAGATATTCTTATGTTTCGCTTTCAAAAAGTACTTTTCGAGCATTTCAAAATTTAGCCCGCTAAGGTCAATGATATTACCCTCATTGAGATGTGGTTCAGCAATGATATTCTCAATAGATTCATCTACCACGTTTTGAATTTTACGCATTATTTCAGAAACATCAGCAGTTTCAATGTTATTTTCAATGGCTGAGTACAAGACATTAATTGCATTTTTCTGTGGTGCATAGCTGTTTAATACTTTATCGGGTTGAAGGGCTTTGTATTTCTTGAAAACCTCTCTTGCCAATACCTGAAATTTGCGTTTGGTTTCATCATTAATATAAATAGCATTAACGGCTTTTTCTATTGCTGCTAATTTGCGTAAGCCCTCAGATTTGATTAATTCTTGCAGATCGAAACCTGCTTCGTCACGCAAAAATAGTTCTGTTGCTTCTAATGCTTCTTCTAATTGTCGTATAAGTTCTTGCTTGGGTTTCACGGGTGTTTCCGGCTTATCTCCACCGCCGCCGCCATTGTCTCCGCCGGAACCATATATTGCCAGAGCGTCCAAAAGAGCAGTATATGTTTCAATATAATCCACAATCAAGCCATTGTTCTTTCCTTCACTGATGCGATTGGCTCGCGCTATGGCTTGCATTAATGTATGTGCTTTTAAAGGTTTGTCTAAATATAATGTGGAAAGGGTGGGGACATCAAATCCTGTAATCCACATTGCACACACAATAACCAAACGGAAAGGGTCATCTTCTTTTTTAAACCTATCTTCAAGGTTTTCTTTATTCATTTTTTCACGGTGTGGCTCAATGTCTAAATCCCATTCACGAAATTTCTTGATTTCGTTTTGCTCTGAACTTACAACTACACAAATTTCCGTTTCTTTTATCCATTGCAATTCACGGTTTTTCTCCAATAATTCTTGGTCGCCGTATTTCCCTTTGGTAATATCTTTTTCTAATTGTTCGACGGTTTCTTTCCAATGATGCACGATGCGATCATACATCATTACTGCCACAAGTTTATCGAATGCAACAAACATTGCTTTCCCTTTGTATCCTCTGTTTAAAAAATGCCATACGACATCTTTTGCAATGGCATTAAGTCTCTTTTTTGCAGTAAGTATCGGATATTCTCTTGCAAAAAGTTGTTCTACCTTATTACGTTGATCGCTATCTAAATCTTCACTTTCGGCATCAATCACAGCCCTGATTTGCTCATTAATTTGCGGATTTTTCAAATCCAAATGTTCGCCTCTGTTTTCATAATATAAAGGAACGGTTGCTCCATCATCAACACTGCGCTTGAAATCATAACGAGAAACATAATCGCCAAAGATGCGCTTCGTAATTTCATCGTCTTTAAACAGTGGTGTGCCGGTAAAACCAATAAAGGAGGCATGAGGTAAGGCATTTCGCAAATTCATTGCTAAATTTCCGCCTTGTGTTCTGTGCGCCTCATCCGATATGACGATAATATTGTCACGTTTGGTGATTTCTTCGTCAAAATTGAATTTGTGGATAAGCGTAAAAAGATAGCGATGCTCCGAACGCAATAATGTTTTCAAATGGTGGCTGCTATTGGCTTTTAATGAATCCTTCGCGCCTGCTTTTACCTGCGGTACCGCTCCGACACCGCTAAAGGTACCGTAAATCTGCGTATCTAATTCATTACGGTCTGTTACAATAAGAAAAGTATAACTGCCAGTAAATGTGCGATGGATTTTTTGACAAAAGAACACCATAGAATAGGATTTTCCGCTTCCTTGCGTATGCCAAAATACGCCGAGTTTTTGTTTTTCTTCTAGACTGATTTTACCAAGTTTATACAGTTCTTCTTTGTGCTTGATATTTTCTATGGCTTTGTTCACACCAATAAATTGATGGTTACGGGCAATGAGTTTTACTACTTTGCCTAATGAACTATCAAATAGAATGAAGTTTTCCAGAATGTCTAAAAGTCTTTGCTTATGACAAACGCCAATTATCATTCTATCTAAATCAACCACACCCTCATCTTCTTCTGAGATGCGTTTCCATTCGTGAAAATGATGAAATTTTGATGTGATACTTCCTATTTTGCTTTCTCTGCCATTACTTAAAATTACCAAAGCATTGTGATGAAACAAACGTGGAATGACATCTACATAGTCTAAAAAATTATTATCATAAGCTTCCCTTACTTTTTTAGTCGGATTTTTCAATTCGATAAAAACAAGCGGAATGCCATTGACAAAACCAATAATATCGGGTCTGCGTTCTCGGTTGCTTTTGCCTTGAATCCACAATTGCTGAACAGCTAAGAAATTATTGTTTTCGACATTCTCAAAATCAAAAACCTTGAGCGTTTTGACCTCACTCCCGTCGGTTCTCCTGTCAGAAGAAGCAGGAAGAACAACGGGAATACCATTGCGTAATAATTGATATTTCTCATGATTGATTTCTGCTAATGATTTGGTGATATTTTCTTCAATGAGTTTTTCATACGCTTGATTATATGCTTGCTCAGGCAAATCGGGGTTAAATTGTTTGATTTTTTCCAAGAATATCCTTTTTAGCACGACTTCTTTTTTGTTCAGTCTGCCTAAAGTACTGCCTTCGCCAAAGCTCTCTTTATTGAATGCTACGATTGTGTCCCAACCCAATTGATGGAAAAACAAATCAACGGCTGTTTGTTCTATGAGAGTGTCTTCTGAGTATTCGTATGTCATATAGTTCGATTGAGAATACTGATAATAAATTGTTGTACGATATTCATTTCGTCGGGTTTGCTTGTAGCTACAAAAAGTGTAAGTGCCGCCAGTGCCTGATTACTAAGGTACTCCTGATGTGATGTTGTTGTCAGCTTGCCGTTTTTTTCTAAGAAGTACAGGAAACATGCCGCGCCAATTCGTTTGTTGCCATCAATAAACGAGTGATTTTTTACAATCAGATATAAAAGTGTGGCGGCTTTTTCCTCGATACTCGGGTATAAATCCTTACCATCAAAACTCTGTTCAATTTGCCGGACGGAACTTACAAAGCTACCGTCTTTTGGTTTGGCAAATACACCCGAGGCAAACTCAGATTTCATGCCGGCAATCAACATAAGATAATCATCAACGCTTGGATACACAGCTTGCAGTACTGTTGCACCTTGCTCATCTAACTTCTCGTGGTCGTAGTCGTCAAGCAGTGCCAGCCCAACAGCAAACGTATCAAGTATCCGGCTTTCATAGGCGGATGCTTGTTGTGTAATAGCACGATTAAGGATGCGGATTCCTGTTTTCAGATATTCTATTTGTTGTTGCTTTTCAGCCAAACGCTTTTCGTTAATGGCGTAGCCCTGCACAAAATAGTCCTTAAGCCGTTGGGTTGCCCATTGACGGAATTGTGTGCCACGCTTGGAATTAACACGATAGCCAACCGAAAGAATAGCATCGAGATTATAATGCAAAACCTCTCGTTTCACCTTTCTTTTTCCTTCTTGACGAACTTGTGCAAATTTTGCACATGTTGCATCCTCCAATAATTCACCGGAGGAATATATATTCTGAAGGTGCTTTAAAACGGACGTTCTGTCGGTGTCAAACAATTCTGCCAATTGGTATTGATTGAGCCAAAAGGTTTCTCCTTCAAACTGCACTTCTACCTGTGTTTGATTATCAGCAGTCTGGTATATTACTATCTCACTCATACCTCTATTTCCCCATTCATCAATCGCGGTAATAATATATCTCGCGCCTCACGAAGTTTGGTGTTTTGTATATTGAGCTTACAAATCATTTCAATCATTGGTGAAACTTTCTTATTGAAATCTTCTCGGAGATTTGAACTTGGATATCTAATAAGTAATTCACCCATTTTGATAGGACTCAAATTCTGCTGTGCTGTGCCGTTTGATAAGTTTTCCAAAATTGTAAGCATTTCTTTATCTCTTACAAGAGCGTATATAAATGACTGGTCTATTGGTTCTTTAGAAGAAAGCTTTACCACACGTTGATTCAAAACATAATCATCGCCATATACAAGACAAACCCTACCCACGTTTCCTGTTAGAGACATAATCACATCACCTGTAGAGAGAAATAAAGCCTTATTCATATTATCAGGCAGATCCTCAATTCTATCAGTAACTACAGGTACAAAAAAGCCATCTTGAACATTCTTAATCGTGACTATTTTGTGCTTTCCATTGTCATTATAATAATTACTTTTAAAAGGAAAGCCGGAAATGATATCTACAAAAGAATTAAGTTTTTCATTGGTGAAGTTTTTATATCCAATTGATAATAGTTTTTTATAGTATATGTTTATAGCCTCCTCCAACAACTTTATCCGCTTCAAATTATTCTCTATCAAATCATCATAAGCCGATAAGATAGAAGCGATGCGGCGTTGAGTGGGGAGCGGGGGGATTTCGACTTCAATGCTATAAATTCTTTTCGGAGCTGTATGTTTTACTTTTGTTCCTGTTGCAGAGCCAAAAATTTCATTTCGAACAATTGCTGTATAAAACAATCGATAGATAAATTCTTTGTCTATTCTTGTATTATCAATTTCGTTTATCAAACCTATTCTCTGATTATGAAGATACTTTTCATCAGCAGGAACAAGTGCAGGACTGCCTAATAAACCGGGACCTTGTTCGGTCATTGCTATAATTACATCATTCTTTTTCAATAAAAATTCTTGAGGAAAATCACCAGTGTAGAACTTCTCTTTCCCCCCAACTTGCCTAAATCCCCCTCCTTCGTAAAAATTACCTGGTGTTACAATTATTAATTCACCCTCGTTGCTAAAGTATTCGCCTTTAAATGCCCAGCCGTGTTTAATCTGAAATAATTCGCCTATTTTTACTTTCTCCCACTTCATATCACCACCTCTGTATAGTTTTCAGCGATGGTTGTCTGTACAGTGATTTTTATAATGAGGGGATGACCCTGATTAATCATGCAATCAAAAGAATCAGAACAAAGGTTCAGATATATGTTCATAGTGTAATCTCTTTGTAATTATCCATAATGGTTTGGGCTAATTGTGCAGCTTTCTCATTGAGTCCTTCCAATGCAATATCAATTCTATAGCTCATTTTCATCCTCTAATAGGTGTAGTTTATCTATATTTTCTTTTACCAAGGCTTCTAATTGATAACTCGCCACCCCAAGAGGTTTGTCTAAGCCACGCATAGCATATTCCACTTTTACACTGCTTTTTGAGGCACACAAAAGCAATCCAATAGTCGGTTCATCTTTCGCTGTCTTTAGGGTGTCGTCTATGGCACTTATGTAAAAATTGAGTTTAGAAATGTATTCGGGTTTAAATTCTCCTGCTTTTAATTCTATGACAATATAGGCATGTAAAACGGTATGGTAAAACAACAAATCTATTTTGTAGTCTGTTTGGTCCACCTCTATGGCATATTGCCTTCCAACAAAAGCAAAACCTTTGCCGAGTTCCAGTAAAAAGTCGGTGATTTTTTCGGTTAATAATTTTTCAATTTCGAGTTCCTTTATCTTGGTGGCTAAGGTCAAGAAGCCAAAATGATATGGGTCTTTAAAAATACTTTTTGCCAAATCCGACTGATAATCAGGTAAGGTGCTTTCGAAATTGTTGATTGCTTTTCCATTTCTTTCATATAATTTGCTTTCAATTTGAAGCAACATCACATCTCTGCTCCATTCGTTTTTAGCCGTTTCTACGATATAAAAAGCTCTTTCTTTTTGCTCCTTTACTTTGCTCAAAAGACTGATGTGGTGATACCACGTAATTTGTGCAAGCGGCACTTGCACAAATTCGGTATTGCTTTGTGCAAGCGGCACTTGCACAATTGGGTATTGAGGATATGCTTCTGCAAATGCTCTCATATATTTTAAGTTTCTCACGGAAAATCCGGTACTATTTGGAAAAGTATCAGCCAAGTTTTGCGCCAGTAAATCAATGATTTTTGTGCCCCAACCCTCTTGTTTTTGTTGTGTAATGATGGAGTTTCCAATTTCCCAATACAATTGCAGCATTTCTTCATTTACCTTAAATGAAGCATGGGTTTGTGCCAGTTTTATTCTATCGGCAATTAAATTTGTCCATTTCTTAAATGACATAGATTCTGTTATTTCTTCACTCATATCACCACCACTGTATAGTTTTCAGCAATAATTGTCTGTACAGTGATTTTTATAATGAGGAGATGACCCTGATTAATTATGCAATCAAAAGAATCAGAACAAAGGTTCAGACATTTTCTCATAGTGCAATCTTTTTGTAATTATTCATAATGGTTTGGGCTAATTGAGCAGCTTCCTCATTGAGTCCAAGAAGTGTCCGATGTATTGTATATTTCATCTATGAATCCTCTTTTACATTTGTATGTATCTTTATTAACTCTTTTGCTTTATGAAGTTTATCAGCAAACCATTGTTTGTCAGGTAATTCGGTAAGGTATTGGGCTACTTTAATATCGGGTTCATTGAGCATAAGTAATTCAATGTGTTCGGTATTGCCTTCACTACAAAGCAGTAAACCAATAGGCTTTTCTTCACCTTGTTGCATTTCATATTTTTCGAGCCAACGCAGGTATAACTCCATTTGTCCTTTGTAAGCAGGTTTAAACTTTCCCAATTTCAAATCAATAGCAATCAACCTTTTTAACTTCCGGTGGTAAAAAAGCAAATCAAGATGGTAGTCTTCACCATCAACTGAAATACGCTTTTGTCGTTCTAAAAAGGCAAAACCATTACCCAGTTCCATAATAAACTTTTCAATACCTGAGATTAGGGCATTTTCTAAATCACTTTCTGTGTATAACTGTGGAAGATTCAAAAAGTCAAGTATATACGTGTTTTTAAATATCAAATCGGGATGAATGTTGTTATGATTTTTTAGATTTTGCAATTGCTTTTTTATTTCTTCTTTAGGCATTTTTGCTGAAACAGAACGCTCAAAAAGCATCTTATCCATTTGGTCCCGTAGTTCTCTCACACCCCATTGGTTTTGAACAGAGAGTGCCATGTAGTACTCCCTTTTCAATTCGTCTGAAACAGTTGCTAGTTCAACTAAATGACTCCAACTCAATTGTTGCGACAGTGTCGCAATATTGTCTTTACTTACAATATCTGCTATCTTGCACATCCTTGTTAAAGCACTGTAAGAATATCCTTTACCGTATCTATTGGTCAATTGTTGCGACAGTGTCGCAATGATGTTACTCCCATATTCTGTGCGCTGATTTTCTTTTATATTGGTATTAATATAATTGCCTATTGTCCAATACATAAGAGTGGTTTCAGCATTGAGAAACACTGCAACCTTGAATTTTGTGTTATCAATAATGTGAGTAATACCTAAAAAAATCTTATCAGGCAATGACGATTGACTATTTGAATCACTCATATCACCACCTCTGTATAGCTTTCAGCAATGCTTGTCTGTACAGTGATTTTTATAATGAGGAGATGACCCTGATTAATCATGCAATCAAAAGAATCAGAACAAAGGTTCAGACATTTTCTCATAGTGCAATCTCTTTGTAATTATTCATAATGGTTTGGGCTAATTGAGCAGCTTCCTCATTGAGACCTTCCAACTCAATATGAATTTCGGCAAGGCGTGCTTCATAGTCAAAATCTTCATCGGTGGCGGTATCAACGCCGACATATCTGCCCGGACTTAAACTCCAATCTTTGGCTTCTATTTCTTTTTGGTTTACCACTTTGCACAGCCCTTCCACATCGGTATAAACGCCATCGGGGAAACGACTTGTAAGCCAAAGAGCTTGTTTGTAAAAATATTCCGTTTCATGCAGCAATCCGGGTTCTTCCTCATCGGGATTGCCGGCAAGGTCCATGTGTAGTGCTTTTAATTGCTCCAGTAATTCTTTAATCTGTAATTCTTTCCATTCTTTATTTTTACCCAATTGATATTGTTTAATTGCGCCATTGATGGCATCGAAGATTTGCTTCACAAATGTATCTTGCGGCTTGCGCAATGCTTTCGTCTGAAGCGCGATTTCTGCAATGAACCGATGATTCTTATTGTTCTTTACAGTGTTTATCAATGTTGTTTGTAATGCAAAAATTGATTCTGCTTCCTTGTGCAATGTATGCCATTCGGGAATAATTTTGTCAATTTTCATAGACTTTGAGTCCTGTTTCAAAGTGAAAGAACTGAGCGTTTTCAGTATTTTCTTCACATGAGATTGTACATCCTTCATCACTTTGGCTGCTTTTTGTGAATAGTCCTCAGAATTATGCCGATAGCGATTCACCGTATCGGAAAATTTTTCTGTATTTCCTCTGTAAAGATTGACAATACAAATAAGATTGTCTAATTGCTCCGGGCTGAAGTCATTGACTTTACTTGTTACTTTTCGGTAAATCTTGCGAGCATCGAGCATTAAAACAGTGTCTTTTGTCCTCACCCCTGCCCCTCTCCGGTTGGAGAAGGGAGATGAAGCCGAGACAATATCTTTGAGAACTTGTTCTGTGTTTTGAAGAACTTGTTCGTTTACAAACCTGATAATACGAATACCGTATTCATTAATAATTTTAGTTCTTGTTTCATCATATTCCTTCTGTTCAGTCCGAGAGTGGTAACCGCCGTCAATTTCAATTCCTAATTTTGCTTCTGCACAATAGAAATCAAGTATAAATCCTACCTTTAGTGGGTGCTGTCTTCTAAATTTCAAATTATTGAGCTGCCTGTTTCTTAATAGCTGCCAAAGCAAGTCTTCAGCTTCTGTTTGATTTTTTCTCAATTTTTTTGCATTTGCCAAAAGTTGAGCAGGAATCTGTGTCTCAACGGTAACAAGTCCCTCTCCAAGTGGAGAGGGATCAAGGGTGAGGCTTTTCCCACGATCAAAAAACCATAAAGTGCAGGGCAGGGAACGAGTATAGAAAAAGTTATTGCCAATTGCCATCATCACATCAACGGCACCTGTTTTAACCAATTTCTCCCGTATGTCTTTTTCGCTATGACCGGCATCGCTTGCAGAAGAAGCCATAACAAAACCTGCTCTACCGGTCGGTTTTAAATAATTGTAGAAATAGAGAATCCATAAATAATTGGCATTATCATTTTTAGGCATAATGACTTTATTCTCTAACACAAGCCGCGGATCACGTTTGACAATATCTTTTTCTTTGTCCACGCCGTCCACATTAAATGGGGGATTAGCCATGAGAAAATCAACATTACCGATAAGCGAATGTTTATCTTCATAAAAAGTATTGCCTTCCTGTATATTGCCTTCCAATCCGTGAACGGCAAGATTCATTTTGGCAAGTTTCGTATTAAGTTCCGCTTTTTCCTGCCCATAAAACGTCACTTTCTCAGCAGGTCTTAATCCTTCATTTTCAATAAAATACCCTGTTTGTACAAACATACCGGCACTACCACAAGCCGGATCGAAGACAATGCCGTGATCGGGTTCAATAACATTGACAATAGTTTGCACCAAGCTCATGGGTGTAAAAAATTCGCCACCTTCCTGTGCGCCTGTCATAGCGAACTTATTGAGGAAGTATTCATAAATCTTTCCGAATAAATCACCTTCTGCTTTTTGCAAGACTTCTTTATTAAAAATGCGGAGCAGCTCTCGCAATAGGTCTTTGCTGAAAATAGAAAAGTTTTTGGGCAATACGCCTTTGAGATTGTCATACTCGTCTTCGATGAGTTTCATGGCATTATCAATGGCTTCACCAATATCAATATTTTCCGGTAAATTGACAAGATAATGGAACTGTGCTTGCTCCGGTAAGAACATAGCATTCCGTTCCTCAAAATCTTTTTTAGTTATGGGTCTTCTGCCTCGCTTAGGGTGGACGGGTAACTCTTGTTCTATCGTGACTTTCGCCTTTTCAAAGCGATTAAAGGCATGACGTAAAAATATAAGCCCTAAAACGGGCATCGAGTATTCTGAAGCAGTTAATTTACTATTTGCTCTGAGCTGATCGGCAGCTTTCCAAAGTTCTGCTTCGAGTTTTTTAAGTTGTTTTCCTTGCATTGATTCTTTTGAGTTCTTGTGAATAGTTCAAATTTACCATTCTTCTCATGAATATGGCAAAAATGATTGGTTGCAAATGTCTTGATGAGATTGAGTGTTGCCTCGGAGATACAATGCAAGAGGGGAGAGCTTGTAAAAAGTATATACTTTTGCTTGATATGATCGCAAAACCAGAGTTTTCTGCATTGTTCCTTGGACTATAATGCGCTATTTCTTTTCCCAAATTCCAAAATTCTTATAAAAATTCTTCATAAATTTTGTATTGGTTGCGTTCAGTGTCGAATGGTGTCGTGCGGTGTCGAATGGTGTCGTGCGATGTCGAGTGGTGTCGTGCGATGTCGAGTGGTGTCGTGCGGTGGCAGACATTTTGAACACAGCAAAAGTCAAAACATCTTATTTTCCATTGATTTACTCCATAAAACCATCATTTTAAGGCTTTTCATACTGCAAACACCATGTTTTGTAGCAGCAAACACGATCACTTTTTTGCAATCAACAGCTTTTTGTCAAAGTTTTCGCCATTATTTCACTTTCTTATGTGAGATTTCACAGATAAACGCCCTTTTTTATGAGTGTCAGATTTGTCAGATTTCATTGAGGGCAAAACTCCCGCAATCAAGCCATCCACAACCTGCAAAAGGTGCAAGAGAGTACCCATTTTCGTACAACTTTACATAACGTGAACTATACTACTTCAACAAATACATGCTCTTTGATTGATCAAATGAGATGTATTGCACAGAAAAATCTCTTGCTTGATGATGGCTTGCCTCGCAAATAAGCTGAAATACCCAAAAAACACCTCAAAACTTACTGAAAACATACTGAATATATGCTCAATATCTGCCCGAGGCATGCTCAATACCGATAAAAGACCTTCAAAACATTTACTTAAAACTTACCGAAAACTTACTTAAAACTTACCGAAAAACTACTTGAAACTTACTTCCAGACTCAAAAAATTGAACATTTATAACAAAAAATCATCATTTTTTAGTGAAAAATCATCATTGTCTATGGAAAAATGCTCATTTGCTAATGTGATTTCTGTGTTTTTGTATAGATCGAGCTTTGCTCAAAGCATTTTTTAGCAGTACGAAGCAGTTCTATTAAGAAGATTGCCGGTGTTTGTATAATGTTTTCGGTAAAAGAATGTTGCATTAAGATTGATTGTGAGAATTATCATGAAGTTTTATCAAATGAAGATTGGTAAAGAGAGCAAAATAATGTGTGATGGACATACATTCATTGTCTGAGAGCTTACTTTCAAAGCAAATATGAATAAAATCGAGTACCATGTCATCTATACAGCCCTTCGATTCACTGTACTTTCTGTTCTTCGCAGGTATAGAGACATTTCCTTCTCTCCTATTTGGATGGATAAGCAAAGTTTTGTAGTTTTGGGGAAATGAATGACGGATGGTGTCAATATGAGAGTTGTAGGGCAGCCTAAAAAAACAGAACCGTAGAAAGAAAATTGAAGTATGATAGAAAAAATCGACATTAAAAATGTTGCGACATACGACAATCAAGGCGTTCAAATAGACGCCTTGAAAAAGATAAATTTTGTTTACGGTGCAAACGGTTGTGGAAAGACAACTATTTCAAATCTTATTCACGACAAGACCGACCTAAAATTTAAAGACAGCTCAATAAAATGGAAAAATGACCTACCAATAAAAGTTTTAGTTTACAACAAAGGATTTAGGGACCGGAACTTTGGAAAAGGAAAATTAAATGGTGTTTTTACTCTTGGTGAAGCAACTGCTGAACAAATAAAAGTAATTGAAGATAAAACAGAAGAACTAAAAGTACTTAAAGCAGAAGGCATTCAAAAAAGAGAAACTTTGGACAAATTGAAAGCTGACAAGGAAGTCGCTGAAAATGAATTTAAAGAAGCCACTTGGACGAAGGTTTATAAAAAATATGAAACCGAATTTAAGGAAGCATTTACAGGAACTCTTCAGAAAGAATCTTTTAAGAATAAACTTCTTCAAGAATCTGCTTCAAATACAACAGCTTCACAAACAATTGAAAGGCTTAGAGAAAAGTCTAAAACTATATTTGGACAACAACCACAGCCAATTCAGCCAATTACGCAAATTTCATATGACAGAATCTCAGAAATTGAGTCGAATGTAATTTGGAAAAAAATTATAGTTGGTAAAGCAGATGTTGAAATTGCAAAACTCATTCAACGACTTAACATTAACGATTGGGTTAATCAAGGAAGGGAATATATTCAAGCTGAAACGTGTCCATTTTGCCAACAACAGACCATTACTGAAAATTTTCAAAGTCAACTTGAGAGTTTTTTTGATGATACATATCTTAATGACGTTAAATCTCTTAAAGAACTAAAGCAGGAATACAATTTGCTGACGCAAAATTTGATTAACGAATTAAATGCTATTGAATCAAATCAGAAGTCTTTAAGTAGTTCAAAGCTAGACATTGATAAATTTTCAGCATACTTAAAGACTCTAATCAGTCAGAATGCTGCAAATACAGAATATTTGCTCAATAAGGTTAAAGAACCAAGCAGAAGCATTGAACTAATTTCACTAAAAGAGCAACTAGATTTTATCAGCGAATTAATTAATTCAGCAAATTATGAAATAAAGAAGCACAATGACATTGTATCAAATTACTCAACTGAACGGAGTAATCTGATAAAATCTATTTGGAGATACTTGGTTGATGAATACAAAAATGAAATTATAGCATTTACGACCAAAAAAGGCGGATTAGAAATGGGTATCGAAAACTTAGAAAAGCAACGAAAGGAAAAACTTGACCAATTCAACAAGTTAGATGTTGAAATAAAAAATCTAAGCAAGAATGTTACGAGCATTCAACCTACAATCAATGAAATAAACCGAATCTTAAAGTCATATGGTTTCCTAAACTTTGCAATTGTTCCTGCAAAAGAAGAAGGATTTTATCAGATTGAGCGAGAAGATGGCACCATTGCGGAAACAACTCTAAGTGAAGGAGAAATCACCTTTATCACATTCTTATATTTCCTTCAACTTGCGAAGGGCGGTTTATCAGAAGATGAAGTAAACAATGAACGGGTTTTGGTAATTGATGACCCAATTTCAAGTCTTGATAGTAATGTATTGTTTGTCGTAAGTACATTAATCAAGGAAATAATTAAGAGTATCAAAGCTGACTTAGGAGCAATAAAGCAGTTAATCCTCTTAACTCACAATGTTTACTTTCATAAGGAAGTATCATTCATTGATGGCAGAACAAAAACTTGCAATAAGACAAATTTTTGGATACTGAGAAAGAATGAAAAGGTAACAAGCATTCAAAGTTTTGGAATGGATAATCCTATCCAATCTTCATACGGACTTCTATGGCAAGAATTAAAAAGCGAAGAAGTAAAATCAAGTTTGACAGTTCAAAATATAATGCGGAGAATAATTGAAAACTACTTTAAATTACTCGGCAAACTTGGTGATGATGAATTGATATTAAAGTTTCCAACTAAAGAAGAACAGGAAATATGCAGGTCGTTAATCTCTTGGATTAATGACGGTTCTCATAGTATAAATGACGACTTGTTTATAGAATTACAAGACAGGACAGTAGAAATGTATAAAAAAGTATTTAAAGACATTTTTATATTGACCAACCACGAAGGACACTACGATATGATGATGAATTTAAAGGAAGAAACAGTATGATGACAGAAGCCCCGCCCCCAACAGCCGTATCTATCACACAAATCATCGGTGATTGTTTAGAAAAACGTGGGATTCATGGGATAAAACGCGGAGTCACTATGAGTTTGGATAGCTGTCTGAGCAGAGTTTATCAAGGTTAAAGCAGTTAAAAGTGTGTATAATATACCATTTTTCCGGACACGGCAATATGAAAAACTCTCAAAAACATGTAAAACACTCTCAAACACTCTCAAAAACTCTCATTTCTTCTCAAAAACTCTCATTTTTTCTCGTAGGGCTCTAAAATGAAGTTTTTTTTTACGGTTTTAGGCTAGTTTTATAGGCAAAACCTTGATTATAGCAAAGAATGTATGAATGTTTTGGCAAGAAATGGATGTTTGAACGGAGAAAAAGCAAGATTGATGAGAAGATATAGCGTAAAAACATCGTTTTGCCTGTTCCTTTTTGTATCGTATGGTTCCTAAACGTTTCCTTCTTCTTTGTTTTCTTCAAAACATTTGCAATAACAGCAGCTTTTTGCTTGAAGTATTCAAAATCCGTGCTTCATTCTTTCCGTCATAGAGCGAAAGTGTTTGCTTTCATCGTCTTTCTTTGAATGTATCGGTATTGGTTCGTATATTAGTACGGACAATGTCGGCGCATTCACTCCATGACAGGTATATGGGCGATGGATAGTCAAAGGTTCAGCGATTGAGTCAATCAAAAGTAGTGAAACGTTGGTACAAGATCAAAAAAATAGGTACAACCATTAAAGAGAGAGTAATGTCAGAATTTATAACATTAAATACAGTTTTAGGAAATGGAAAGTCCTATAAAGTACCCATGTTTCAGAGAGATTACTCATGGGAAAAGGATGATTGGGAAGATCTTTGGAATGATATAGAAGAAATTCCGAATGATAAAACTCATTATTTGGGTTATATAGTTCTTCAGCCTATTGAAGGAGACAATGAATCTTATTGGGTTATTGATGGTCAGCAACGTCTGACAACATTATCAATTTTGGCTATTGCAGTCACTGCACTCTTTGATACATGGTCAAAAAACGATATTGATACCGATGATAATAAAGTACGTTTTGAAAAGGTTACAGAAAGATACCTTGGTAATTTTTCTACCTCAAAACTTTCTATTAGTCCCAAAATAGCTCTCAACAGAAATAATGATGATTATTATCAGAGTTATTTATTGAAATTAAGACAGCCTCAGTCTTTGGTAAGGTTAAAGCCATCACAGAAATTGCTGCAAAAAGCTTTTAACTACTTTTTTGAACAGTTACAACAAAAATTTAGTAATAACACTTCGGGAGCAGATTTGGCGGAATACCTTGAAAAAATTGTCGGTAATGGCATTGTATTTACTCAAATAGTGGTTCATAATGACTTAGATGCGTTTAAGGTATTTGAAACACTTAATGCGCGAGGTGTTAAATTATCCACAGCCGATCTATTAAAAAATTACTTATTCAAACTTACATATCAATTGGGGGAACTTGATTTGCAAGAAGCCGAGCGACGATGGCAAAACATTAATGATACAATCAGAGCAAATGATCTCACAACTTTTATAAGACACTATTGGAACAGTAATTACAAACTTGAGAGGCAACCAACGCTTTTTAAGGCAATTAAACGTGAAATTAGAACTGCCGAAAGTGCTTTTTCTTTTTTAGACATCTTGGAACAAATAAGTCAACCTTACACGGCATTTAATAATCCGGGTGATGAGATATGGAATAAAGATGAAAGAGAACATTTAAAAGTGTTGGTACTTCTTAATGTTTCTACATGTTACTCATTGATGATTGCTGCTTTACGATATTTGCCGAGACCCGAATATAAGATCCTTCTTCGTGAATTGTCAGTTATTGTATTCAGACATAATATAAGTGATCTCAATCCGAATGAAGCCGAAAGGATGTTTAGCAAAGTAGCAAATGAAATAGCCAATGGCAGTATTACCTCAGCAAAAAATGCTGCATTAGCACTCAAAAATATTTATGTCTCAGATGATAATTTTGAGCAAGCATTCTCGACTGTTATTGTCAATACGCGAAGAAAGAAAGATTTAGCTAAATATATTCTTGTAAAAATAGAGAACCAAATAGCCGGTCAAGATTATCAGTATGAAGAAAACCTCTCAACTATTGAGCATATTTTACCGGAGAACCCCGGAAGCATTTGGGAAGATATGTTCCCTTCGGCGATTCAGGAAGATTATATATACAGATTAGGTAATTATACACTGTTAGAGGCCGCTATTAACCATTCTTTAGATAATAATGTGTCATTTGAAGAAAAGCTGATACACTATAAAAACTCACGCTATACATTAAGCAATGAATATTGTAATTATGAAAAATATAATCCGGAGATCATTGCTCATCGTCAGAACAAAATGGCTAAAGTAGCAAAAGGTATTTGGAAAAGTTCTTTTATTCAATCACATATTTAATTATAAGGAGCAAGCCGTCGAAACCGTGTTCATATATCATAATATCTGCCGGACACATTATAAATAACGAGTAATCCCCTCTCCCCTTTTGCTAATGTTAAAAACAACAAACACGATGAGTAATATCACCGTGCTTGTTGTATTTCTTTTGCTTTGATTTTTATTCCATTATAACATTGCGGCTGATGCTGCCTGTGTGGGTGTCGAGTATCACAACATAATAGCCCTTGTATATTAAAATCACTGTTGTAGCTTACATTGGTGTAATAATCGTTATTGTCACTCTCGACTCTTTCACTAACTCTATTGCAGATTCATTTACTAACTGATTCCATGTCTTATTGCGACGCACTGATTGAGAAGATTTATTTATGCGTTTTTTTACAGTTAATTCTGACTGATCCGAAAATAACTTTTTAATTTCTACAATTCTATCTTCGGGCATTAATGGAGAAACCTCTAAAATAACTTTTGATTGAGAAGTAATCTGTTTGCGGAGACTGTCCACAATATCTTTTTCATAAGTATTCCTTGGTGTATTATCATTATCAATATCTCCGAAAATGAAAAACGGTATAAACACCTCATTTTGATAAATCATCGAATCTGCTATAGATCGTTTCATTTTTTCCTGTGAGGAAATTTTCGCGAGAGTATAGAATTTTTTGATAGGTGGTTCGACGGCATTGTCCTCTGCTCTTTGACCATTATCATAGGAAACAGTAACAGATATATTTTTCTTATCACTTCTCACATTCTCAACAATAATGCGCTTCGCTTTTTCTTGTCGAAGAGATAAAGCATATCCTTTCATAGTATCAACCTTAAGATTGTTCTGTTTNNAATTATTAGATGTAATAATTACATTACCTTTGAAATAGTTATTCAATCCTGCTTTTGGTTTTACAACAAAAGTATCAGGTGAAATAATATCAATATCCTCCGTATTCACAACTTTGGGTTCAAGTCCTTTAGGAGAAACAATATAAACATGCTGATTAAATTTTTCGTTTAATCCTAAGTACTCGGCAATTTGGGTAACAAATGAATATCGTTTTAATTCAGTTTTGTTTCTTTTTTTCTTTTGTTTTTGTTCAAATTCCTTCGATGACACAACCGTTGTTATCGGTAAACCATAGCCATTTTCACTCTGTGGTTTGGTGAGAAAGTCAACAAAGAATTTTTCTCTCTCATCAGCAAGGTTTTTATTGCTTTCTTCTTTTGCTTTGCTTCCTATAAGAAAAATAGTATCATTAGTAATTTCTTTAGCTCTCAGTAATCCTGTCTTATGAATAGGATTATCATATTCATGATTTTCAACATCTTGCTTAAGCACTCTTAAGTCTTCACCAATATCATCATACTCTTTTTTTATCTGAGAAGATCCATAATTGAAAAATACATAAGGAAAAATATATCGAGTCTTCTGATTTCGCTTTGTGCTGTAATAAACAGTATCACCAACGGGAGTACCTTTTCTATCACGCATGACAATTTGTATTTCATTATTACCAATATTTTCATTACATTCACAAGTTTGCCAATTCCATTTTTCAAATTTCTTACACTGTTCAACTTTACAAGGCACAAGTTTTATATATTCACGTTCTATATTAACAATAAATATATTACCATTTTCAGTGCATGGCTCCGGATTATCTTTAACTTCATCTTCAAGGTATATAGAATCACGAAGAATGCCCTTCTCTTTTGTCACTGTGTCTGTTTTGATATATGTATAATATAATTTTCCGTTAAGTGTGTCAATTTTATCAGGTTTTGTTTTATAACTTGATGTTACTTTCTGATAAGTAGTTAATATTGTTTTAGTGTATGTACTAGAATCTATTAATATTTTTTCCCTCTGTATCGTGGAATCCTTCACTAAAGAACATGTAATACTATCACGTAATGTCTCTTCTTTTTTGACTGTTTTCCATTCTTTCGGAAGAGGTGTATTACGTTCAGTAATTGAAGACTTAGTTACGACACCCGTTTCCGGTGATGTGTCTTCAGGAACTCTTTTCGGCTTTTCAATTTTTTTATAAAGACTATAATTTTGAACTAATGTATTAACAACTTTTTCAGAATATACCTCCTTGTTTAGATTTTCATTAACCAGCACAACTGAATCCCTAGTTACTGTTGCAGAAATATACTCTATAGTATCTCGGCGTATATAATCTTCAATCAACATAATTTGACTTGGTTTTGACCCCAGCTCATACTGCAAAGACAATCCTGCACGCATCGTTTGAACTGTCCATACACGATTGTTCTCAATTTCTGGAAGCTGTTTAAGTAAAGAAGATTGAGAAAAGGGTAACTGCATATAATATGTAAACTCAGGGGTTACTTTTATTCGCTCCGTTAATGGAATAGGTATAGCAAATGATAAAGTCACACCATTAATAAATAGAGAATTTCTTCTATCAGAGCCAAGTGTACTATCAACTCGACGAAAAGTACTTCCTATTGTGTTTCCGTTTTGATCAATATACGTAACATTGTCATCAGAATCAATGAGTTTTTCATCAAGCATAGCAGAAATATCTCCCATTCCTATTCCGCCTTCAATTCCAACACCAATGAGAAACGGTAATCGAGTAGGTTTGATACTATACCTTGGCTCAAAGGTTAAAAAGGAAGCAGTAGCATCAAGAGTGTGGCGGGAACTTAGATCAATCAATGTATTATCCGTCGGATTGCGGATTTTTCCGAGATACTCATCTTCACTTAACTGTGCATTCAACGTTCTATAGGATATTCTAAATTGAAGATTATCCTCAAAACTGAGTGTTTTGAAAAATGCCATTTCATACAGTAATCCCATTGCCAAACCATTACCAGTTGTAACTTGATTGAACCCTGTGCAGCAACTTTTGAATCCGGGAAGAAATCGGAAAAGTTGATTATCAACCGAATGTTGTAAAAAATCATATCCTCCCCAGAAACCAAGTCTATGCTTTGTTGTTTCCTGAAGAGAATCGGTCTTTAGCTGTTTAACTTCACTTTTTAAAAGTAGTGGTTTTCCTGTACGTAAAGTTTGTCCTGATACAGCGATAACACTAATAAGAGAAAAAATTACAGTAAGTAATTTTAGATAAATATTCATTTCCACCTACACAAAATTTTTAATTAATGTTACCTGCCCAACAAGGGTAATGTTACTTCAATCTGTACGGTTCTACTATATGCTCTTCCTTGCGGTGTGGAATTATCTGTTTGTAAATCATTATCAGATCCTTCACCAATATACTCAATTTTCGGTAGATCTTTAATTCCCTTCTTTTTTAATATTGATTCAATCTCATTTTTTGTTTCCTTTGCTCTTTTCTGAGAAAGTTCAAGATTGTATTTATTAGTACCAATCTTATCCGCAAATCCTGTAATTGTTATCTCTGTATTCTTTGATAAGTTTAATTGTTTTTGATTACAGACTGTCATAATTTGTTCTTTATCAATTGATCGCAATGATTCTTCACCGAAATCAAACAATTGCATCCAGTATGTATAAACATTTACTTTTTTACCTGTTTTCGGATCATTCCTCACTCTTCTTTCACTTTTATCATCAACTTCAACAATGACTTCATAGGTATCAGACCGGATATAGTATTGTTTACCATTTTTATCATTAACAATTATTATCCAATTGATATTAGCATCATTCAATGGATACTTCGTTTCGTCATCAAAATCGAATTTCCACGTAAACTTTTTGTAAGTTGGTTGTCTAATACTATCTGCAGGGATATTTTTATTAGCCCCAATCATATCCATATCAATATCATTCTCAATAAGAATAGTATCACTATTAAATATGACCATCAAATCAATAGTTCGTATGCTATCTTTGAGTGAGTTATCAATATTAGGTGCAAAGCGAAAATGGTTAGCATACCCTTCAATAGATAAATTCTGAGTCTTATTTTCATCTGTATATATAAAAGCTAATGGATGGGAGTCATCAGTTCCAGGATTAAATTTGATTACTTTTCTTTCTTCTATAGGATCAGTTAATATAAGTACTGTACGATTTTCTTGATCAATTTTAAGACTATCTTCCGGTAAAGATTTTCTCTTTATTTTCGGCGAATCTCCTACTAATGTTTTAATATAGTTTTCTTCTATACCCCACACTTTTTTAAAATAGTCAGCAACAGTTTGTGCTCTCTGTTTTGAGAGAGTGTCACTTTGATGTTGTTTTATTTCATTGATGGTTGAATATCCATAAAGATATAAATAATGCTGAATTTTTGCATCAGCTTGCCGATCATTTTCTATAACTCTAAGAAATCTCTTTGCAATAATATCTAACACATACCTGTAAGCTAGTATTCTCTGCTCACCGTTGTTATGATTTTTCACTAAAAAACTAAGTGTTGATTCTTCATCAAAAGATTGTGATTCTTGGGAATTCTTAAACATATTATATATTGAGGTATCAAGCAAAGCAGTATTCTCTTCAAAATACACCTGATTTAGGAGAGGACGAATAAGTCTTTCTTTTTTTACAACAACTTTTACTCTACGCTCACAAGGTTGATGCTTCTTACCTAATTTATCAATATAATACGATGTAATATCACAATCCACTTTACCATTCAACCAGATAGGTAATGGATCACCTTTTTGACTCAGAACTGTCGATAGTTGAATATATAGAAATAATACATATATAAATAAACGTTTCATTAAATTTACCCCTCATTATTTAATTAGTATTTTACTTAACTTCTGAAATATACTGTTCACACTGTCGTATCTTCCGAGTTTCTTCTTTTAGAGCATCTTTATCTTCTTTTACAAAATCATAATTGTAATTATTAATATACTCTTGACAAGCAGTTATTAAATTCTCTCCGGCTTTCTTTCTGTCTGTATCATACACTTCAATTCTACCGTCTTCATCTTTATATTTTGTATTTTTTAAGACTATGTAATAGAGGTAATAGCTCCTTACGATTTTAAATCTCAAGCTCTCCAGCTTCGAGTTGTACCGATTGTATAATTCTTTTTGTTTCTTTCTATCAATACTTGTATATTTAATCTTAGCTTTTGTAAAGTATTCAATTGCTTTTTCAAAACGTTGTATTATAAGATAATTGTCTTCAATCACAGATTTACCATCTGCATAGTACGTTTCTGCTATCAATTCATCTATATCATAATACTTTGCATCGCTTGCTTCGACAGACATTTTTGAATCACCGAGAATTGACTCAAAATATTTTCTGCCATTACTGTAATATTGTATAGCATTATCATCATTGAATGTTGCTAATCGTAAAAATGACTTTCCAATAAGATAATAACGTAATGTTCTTAATTCTACAGATAAATCACGTTCATTACAATCGTCTTGGAAAACATTTTCTGTTTTCAAATAACAAAGAGTTTTTATAAGGTTAGTGAACTCATACTCTAGTCCCTCATTTTTTCTAAAAACTTTTTCCGCTTGCTTGATAGATTCTTCGCATCTTCCGCCACCACCCAAGTATATATACTTTGTTTTGAAATTGGGATCATTGTCCTGACCGGATACTTTAAATTTCTTCTTTATTTTTCCATAGACCAGCATTACTTCTGAGCCGGATGATGTTGATGGTATTGTCAAAGTAGCCGGTGTTTTCTGCGCTTCTTTTTTCCCATTGACATAGATTTCAACATTTCCTGAAGGCTCTGTTTCAATATTGATTTTACCCGGAGGTATGATTTTTAACAACTCAACTCTATCTTCGATAATTGACTTATTTAAAGCAGTTGCAAAGTCTATTGTGTAGGATTTTGAAATTGTACCATAACCGCTCTTTGATATTTTCACTGTAACTGTTTCATTCATCTTAGCTTCAAAATCAATAATGCTGCTTCCGCCTTGAGCTTTTACTTTCATTCCCTTTATACTAATTTCTGCATCTTCCGGTGCAACAGACTTTAACTCATAAGATAATCGAAGCATTTCTTCTTTCTGACCACCACTACTGCCTGAGGCAATGTCTTCTTTTGTGGTTTCAACATTTAGTTTGCGTTTGACTTTACCTGATAATTTCTCTTCATTGGTAATTTCAATACTACGCTCTATCACTTTTGCAGAGCCTTGTTTTGCCACTACTATTGACAATACATTGCCTTGTATTGTATCACGAAACTGTATTTTCCCTTTTTCATCGGAAGGGATTTCTTCTTTATTATAGACAATATAGCCTTGTATAGGGTTAATACCCTCATAAAGCTCAAAATCAAACAATAGAGCTCGTTTTGCTGATTTTAAACTTTCATCGGCAATGAAAATGACATCTTTGTTAATATATCCTTTATCAATAATTTCTTTCGTAATCAAAAGAGTATCTGTTTTTTGCAGGTCATCTTTAGAGACAGATAAAAGAAGTCTATCATTTTCAAGAACAGATACTTCATCAAAAACAACATTCCCTTCTTTATTTGTGCTGTGACGTTCACCCTTAATATCAATAATAAAATTTTCTTGGGGTATTTTTCCAATAAACACACTTACAGTCACACTCACTGAATGATAACGTCCCCAAAACAACCAATATAATCCTCCTAAAAAGACAATACACAATAGAAGATAGACTAATGTTTTTTTCATAATTCTTCCTGCTGAATAGACTCATTATCAATTTTCAAGCGTATGACATTAATCAGATCTTTGGGTTGCTTTACTTGTATAGATTTTTTTCTTATACCAATAATAGATTGATACTCAACATCTATTCTTGGCTTTGTTTTCCAGAAATCGCAAGGGTTTTCAAAAACCGTTGTCACCACTTCGCCCGAAACATTCGTATAGTTGATAGGTTTTTCGTTAATTAATACTTTAGCATTATTCATTGCTTTTCCACTGCCATTGACAATTTGGATTGTATATGCAGTCGGTGGTATTGTACAGTCGCCACCTCCGCCTCCGCCACCATTTTTTGCTTTTTCAATCGGGAATTCAATAGATTTTCCTTGAGCTTTTGTAAGTGTTTGTTCAGGAGGATTCTGTAACTTAAATCTATCTTGTAAATCTGTTTCAAAAGTAATCTTCATTAAAGAGCTATCTTCTACTCGATAATGAATAGCGTAACTTTCATTAAAGACAAGATCGCGTACCTCGAAATTACCATTACTGGTTTCTTGCATCTTAATCTCTTTATCAAAGGCTCTCCCCTGTTTAAGTATTACTTGTGCACTCTTTGAAGCTTTGCCAATATTGTCCGCTACATATACCTTGAGAGTAATTGTCTTGGGTTCTTTACTGCCCACAGGTATCTGAAACATACTTTTTGCGGAAGGAACATGAAAAGTAATATCATTTTCAACTACAGGACGCAAGAAGATATTAACCTTTTTATTGAATTCACGAGTTTTACCGACATCCAAAATTGTTTCTTGTCCTAAATATTTATCAGTATTTGGATTAATTTTTACTTTAAATCGTATCTTTTCAGGCTTAAACCAGCGATAGAAATAATCAAATTTTACAATACCATCTCTGTCTGACGATAAAATCATAGCTCCTTCTTGATCTTCTCCATCCTTAACATTGTTATTAGTCATTTTTAGGTCGGTTATACGATTGCCGTCATAATCTATCGCTTCAATATCTACTATGACATTTCCTATACCCGGACGTGGAATTCTATCTGACCATTCGACAATATTGAGAAAGACAGTACCTTCTGTTGGTAAAAATATGAAATACCATATTCCTATAGCTAATAACCCAATAAATAGTAATGTTTTTTTGACAACTTTTTTGGGCGTATTTAATCCGTTTTTAATTATTTCAAATAGCCAAGTAAAAAACCACAGGAGCAAAGCTCCGGAAAAAGCAAAAAGATATTGTGGAGCTAATTGAAATTTTGGTAAGCGAGAACGTAATGATGGTTTCCTTGATGCAGCCCCCTCTTCTTTACCGGATTCTTTCTGTGAACTTAGTGTGACATCACTTTCTCGTACATACTCACGTAATGAGCGTTCTGTACGAACCTGAGAGAATATATCTTCACTTTTTTGACTTACAAAACCTACCATTGTCTGTTGAGTGATAGTTTCAAGTGCTGTCACTAAATCGGCAACATTCGCATACCGATTGTGGATATTTTCATCCAATCCCTTAGCTATAATTACTCCTTGCTGTGATTCATCAGAAGGGGAATAATTGGTTGAACCTGTCACACAATATAGATATAACATTGCGGCTGCAAATACATCCGAAGAAGGTGTATAAATAGGCTCATTGCGAATATCTTCCGGAGAATAAAAAGGTGCCTTTTTTTCTCGTACTTCTTCTGAAAAAAGCATTGTAGAATATGGAATACCAATATCAACTAATGTATAGATGAACCCACTTCCCTTTTGCTGAATAATAATATTTTGCGGTGAAAATTCACGTAACCATATTCTTTCATTATGACAACGAGTAATAATAGGTAAGAGTTGTTTTATACAATCCAATGCCATGGCATGAGATATTCTACCGCCATTGCGGCGAATATATTCTTGCAATGAGATACCATCCTCCAATAATCCTTGCACAATATAAGGGCGTAATTCTCCATTGAAATTTGCAATACGATGCTCAACAGGAGCAAAATAAGAAGTTGAATCTTCGCGATTGTATATAAACTCGAGTATCGAAGCTTTTTGATGAAATTGTTCACAAATATCCCGATTATAGATCCAATCTTTCTTTAGGACACGTAACACCACTTTTCTTCCGGTTTCGCTTTGCACTGCACCAAAAGAAGTTGCATATTCCCCATGAGAAACAATATCAGTGAAAGTAAATTCGGGAATACAGTTCTTATTTGCCAAGAACCAATGTTCATCGTTTGATAACAGATATGGTACTTTCTTCACTCGAAAAAATTTATACCATACTGCAATCGCTATTATTACCACTACGACACTAATGTAAACGTAAATCATTTCTTTTTTGCTAATAAGTTATACTAAATGCTGTTCCTATTTTCCATCAATATACAAATAATTAATGTTTTCTGCATTACTTTAGATATCAGACAATTGATGACAGATTGTCTGATTGCTTCTGATTACCTTTTGACTTTATATCTGTTTTTGATTGCTCATTTGTAGTTTTATCATTGTTTTCTGGAGTTACCTTTTCTGTATTAACCGTAGCTGTTTTCGGTACGATTACAACCACAGGTGCCGGCGGAGCACCGGGCGATGTCTCTCCTATCAATACTGTAGGTAAGCCAGCTACTATTGTCCCGCCATGAGCTGTTAGATCTCCCATCCGAGCAGCAGGCTTTCCCCCAATCATCACCCCCATTGAACCAAGCACTATACTATCCGGTGGTCCTACGCATGTGCACATATCTCCCATAACGGCAGCCGGTAAGCCGCCGATTAGAACTGTTGGCATACCCGGTCCCATGACCGGTCCTCCTACATGTGGTACGGGCGGAACACCCGGAGTCACCATAGGACAAGTATGCATATCTGAAATTCTCGCTGCCGGTTTTCCCATATCATTATCAGTAGTTTTTTAATACAAATTTACCGTTTCTTATGCTGTAAATACGGTACACACTCTTCTAAAAGCGATTAGTCCAGCTGAATAGCTGTCTTGACTAATGTGGATCTTTATATGATGCCTCAGATAATACCTCAAAAAATCGGGCTAATTCTACTTCGTGTGAATCGAATAATTTATACAAACCTCCTTCAACAATACCATATCTGTGAACATCTTTAGCACTTAATGCAACGTTTGCTAATGCTAAGCCGGCTGCAGCAACTCCTACTCCAGTTGGTATTGTAGAAACAGCCGGTATAGCCCCTGCAACGCTAAGACCAAAAGAAATCAGAGACTGTGTAAATTGAGCTTTTGTCTTAGCTTCGGGATCTTTTATTGAGTTGATCCTTGCGTCGGCATAGACGTTAGCTATAAAAAGTCCTTTTGATCGAAACACAATTTTTCCCATATCTTTTAATATTAAAGGGTTAACGTGTTTGCCATATAGTGCAGATGCCATTTCTATTGTTGATCCTATCCCATCACTAATTAATTTTATAGCCATCCCTGTCTGTTGTATATAGATACCCGTTTGGGTTTTATCTAACTCACTCATTCTTTTTAGTGACTCACCACCAAGACTTACTGCTCCCACGAATGCTGCAACAACCGGCATAATTCCTTTTGGCGACATAATACATGCTCCTTATATTTTATTAATTATATAGTAAATTATTGAATTATTTTGTTTGGTATGTTTTTGATTTTTCATAATCTATAAAAAGTTAAACAATGT
>DDTD01000043.1 GCA_002344005.1 Ignavibacteria bacterium UBA2373
TAGCGATGAGTTGTGCTCCCGTAGGGCTACTTCACTGTATCTCATTGCTACTTTAGTGCAACTATTACCTACTATGGTGCATAGGAAATCATCAAAAACACATAGGCACATATCAAGTTTGCATCTATTTTCTTCAGGGCATTTTCTCTTACAAACAATCTATAATTTGTATAAAGCAAAGATTCGTACTGTTGGTATTGTCACATAAGTTATCCCATCAATGTAACAACGTATTCAAAAGAGATTCCCCATAAAGTAGATGTTTGGGGATATTATTATTCTTTTTCACTCATTTTTTACGGAGGTCGTATGATACGCGACAATGCATTCACGCGAGATACTCTCGCCGGACGTGCCGAACGCCTTGATCTGATACAGCAGTTCTTCGGTGATTATTCGGCAGAACTTATCGGTCTTCCCACAACGGTGGCTACGTGGGCTAATGGCTCGCCTTACACGGATTTTACCACAGTTCGTACGCAAAGAGCAATGGAAGAGGGCGAAAGTGAAGATGCCACAGCATTATTTATACAAAAGTTAGAGAGTTTGCGCAAGGAATATCAAGTGGCTCGTGAAATTGCCCTTGATTTGTTCCAAACGGATGAGCGATTTAATGCCTATGGTTTTCATTTGCCCTATCCTTTACGTCAAGAAGATCAACTTCATCGTGTGGAATTGGTGCTTTCCGAAAATACAAAACGAATAGCCGCAAGTGAAACGCCCGTCTTGCCTCCGGCTATGATTACCCGATTGCAAAATGCACTTACCGAAGCTATGGATAGCGACGATGCACGCGACGAAGAAGAACGTGATGCCATCAATGCAAGACGACATTTTATTACACGCTGGAATGAAGACAATAAAAATTTGCGAACTCTGTATCGTTGGTGTGTGATGACATGGGGTGATGATGATGTCAAACTCAATTTTCTTGGTTTTGTTCGCTCTTCACAACAAGGTCAAGGCGGCGGCACCAATCCGCCCGATGCCGTCACGAATCTTGTCTTGCTCAATGGCATTTTGTCATGGACGGCGGTGGACAATGCCACAAGCTATCGCGTGGCTATTACTCCCGATGCAGACCAAGCAAATTGGACGGAAATATATTCGGGCAGCGATACCCAAGTGCCTGTGCCGGAACCCCTGACGGGCGGCATCCATTGTCGGGTGGAAGCTCGCAATGCGGGCGGTTATAGCCAACCGACCATCATAACGAAGGTATTTGCACTCGACACACCGCAAGATTTCAATTTCATCAGTGGCAATTTTGTCTGCTCTTCGGTGAATTGGGCTAATAGCTATAATTTGGAAGAATCGGACAATCAAACGGATTGGAATTTAATGTGGAATCAGAACACAACGAGCATACCGCATACCGTAAAAAGCGGCGTGTGGCATTATCGTTTGCGAGCGGGTTATGGGTCGGTTTATTCGGCATATACGCCCACGCTGACGCTTGATAGTAGTCAGTTGGGCGGGTAAACATACAGCAAAAACGCTTCGGAAAATCCCGAGGCGTTTTTTTTTTATGACTTATAGCTTGTAAGTAGTTGGTTACTTTCCTATGCAAAATGAGCTGAAGACGGCATTGAGTATGTCTTCGGAGGAGACTTGTCCGGTAATTTCTCCGAGTATGCGTATGGCGGCGCGTGCATCTATGGCTATGAGGTCATTGCTGTATCCTTGGTCGAGTGTGGTGTTGGCTTGTTGCAAATGTTGTATTGCTTGATTGAGTAGTTGCGCATGGCGTTGATTGATGAGTATGTCTTTGGGTGCTTCGGTGTCGGGTTTTATGATGTCTGCGATTGTTTGGGTTAGTTGGTCTATGCCTTGTGCGGTTTTTGTGGAGATGGCTATGGTTCCTTCGGGGATACTCATATTGGGTATGAGGTCTATTTTGTTGTGGACGGTGATGATGTGGGTGGTGGGGAATTGTTGTTGGAGTTTGTGTTGGAGTGTGTTGCTGTGGTCGGTGCCTTGCGTTGCGTCATTGATGATGAGTACGAGGTTGGCTTGTGTGATGATTGATTGTGCAAGGTGTATTCCTTCCATTTCGATGGTGTCTTCGGTGTTGCGCAGCCCTGCGGTGTCGGTGATTTTGACGGCTATGTTTTGTATGTGGAGTGTTTCTTCGATGTAGTCGCGTGTGGTGCCGGGTATGTGGCTGACGATGGCTCTTTTTCTGTTGAGCAGTGCATTGAAGAGTGATGATTTTCCGGCATTGGGGTATCCGACGAGTGCAATGTGGAATCCGGCGCGGAGAATTTGTGCGGAGCGGTATTGTTGGGCTAATTGTTGGCAATGATTGATGATTGCGTTGATGTTGTTGCGTATGGTTTGTTTTTCTATGAGTTCGATGTCTTGTTCGGTGAAATCAAGCTCAAGTTCGAGCAGCCCGCAGAGTGTGATGAGTTGGTCGCGTAGTTGTTCAAGTTTTTGTGTGAATCCTCCGAGTAATTGCCTTGCCGCTGTTTGTGCGCCGATGGTGGATGAGGCGTGTATGATGTCGGCGACGGCTTCGACTTGTGTGAGGTCAATTTTGCCGTTGATGAATGCACGCTGCGTGAATTGTCCTGCTTTTGCGGGTGTTGCACCTTTGTTGATGAGAGCTTGGAGTATTTGTTCGACGATAATCATGTTGCCGTGGCATCCGAATTCGACGGTGTTTTCTCCGGTGTAGGAGTGTGGTGCTTTGTAGAGAAAGGCGGTGACTGTGTCTATGGGATTATTGTGTGTGTCATAGATTATGCCATAGTGTATGGTGTGGGATTGTGCTTGTTGGAGTGTGGTTTTTCCTTTGAAGCATTGGTCTGCGATGGCGATTGCATCGTTTCCGCTGAGTCTGATGATGGCAAGTCCGGCAGTGCCGGGTGGAGTGGCAAGAGCGCAGATGGTGTCTTTGGTGTTATTCATTGTTATTGTTGATTGTCGGTTATGATGAATAAAAAATGTTTAGAAAAAGAGTATGGTGCGTGGTGTGAGTAGGACATTGAGCGTTTGGAGTGTTTGTCCTTTGTAATCTTTGACGGAAACCCAGCCGTTTTTTTGGCTGAATTGCGGATAGGTAGAAATCCAGAGTGTGTTGTTATTGGGATTTTTTTGAATGTGATACCATTGGTCATTGTTTGTTGGTTTTGGGAAAAGGAGTTGTGGTTGGCTTTGTTGAGTTCTAAGATTGATGAGCCATACTCCGGCACTGTCGGCTACGAAGAGAGAGTCTTCTTGCGTGTTGAATGTTGGCACAGAGGGGCTGCGAAAAGTCCAACGGTTTGTTTCTTGGAGAGTGCGTATGTCATATTGCACGATGCCCCCTTTGAGTCCTGTTGGTGTATTGAGATTTGAGTACATGGCATAGAGAGTTCTGCCTTGGTTGGTGATATGAAGTGAGCGTACATTGATGACATTGGTGAGTAGGGCGATTTCTTGGTTTGATTGTCTATTAATCACGGAAATGGTGCTTGCTTTTGGTTCATTTTTTCTGAGGTCACCGTAACCGGAGTTTGCTACGAAGATGGTGGCATTTGTGACAGCAATGCCTTCGGGAGCGGGACCGACGGAGATGTATTCGGTTTTAATTTCGAGTGTCGTTGGGTTGAATTGTTTGATGCGGTCATTGAGTAAGGTAACATAAGCGACGGTATCATTGAGAATGGCAATGCGTTGTGGCTCATCGCCCGCGCTGAGTTTGATGCGTCCGTCAGAAATACCGTCATTGATGCGTATTTTTTCTATGGTTCGAGATTTTGAGACGGGAATAAAGATGTGTTGATTCCATCGGACGATGTCATTGCCTGTGTCGCCGAGTCTTTGTCCTTTGTTTTGCAGCGCAAAGTAATCATTGACTACGGTGTTGGATTGATTGTCATAGCGAGAAAGAGTGGAGTTGTCCATGCCGAATAATCCTTCGCAGAGTATATATGCGCCGTTGTTGCCTGTGATAGTATTGGCATTTTCAGGAAATTGAGGTGAGGATATGCACCCACAAAGGATGATAGTCCATCCAAGAATGAAGTATTTGATGAATTGCATGATGTGGTCGAGATATTATTTTTTGGGACGACTGACGAACATTCTTAAGAGATTTTCAACATCTTCCGCACCTTTTATCCCCGAAGGTACAGCCGTGTAATCGGTATTTGTTCCCATGACGCTCTGTTTATCTTTAGTGGTTTCATCATCTTGTTTGGTGTACATAACCATAACGGCATAGGTGATAAGAAGGATAAATTCCAAACCAAGAGCAAAGAGAATAATGGAAGGTTCTGTACCGGGAATGAATTTTAGCCCGCGTATGCCGATGATGATGATAAGTGCTGCCGCTCCGATATAGACCAATCCGAGAATAGTATTACTGTATTGGATGGTGAAATAATGGCGCATATAGAATTTGATTGCCCCGGGTAATTTGAGCAGTGTTGTTAAGCCCATAGAGTTTTGCCATAGTAAAGCAGCCCTAACCGATTCGAGGTCAGAATAGGGCATATCAATGGTGTGGGCATAATCATGCAAGCGTCGCACATCATTGACAAGGATATTATCAACAATTTCTTCAAGTTCGCGATCGGTATGTTCACCATAGAGCTTAACGGCAATATTATCAAGCACATTGACAAGTTCTCTGTAAATCTTTTGTCGTAGCAATCCAATGGATTTGGGCAAAAGTCCGGTTATTAATGCTGCAAAAACAATAGAGAGATTGAAAATTAAAGGGAAAAGCGATAAGGAGGGATTGAATAAGTACTTTGCTTCAATTTTATTGGGGTTATCGGGATGTAAGTCCACAATAGCCCATTGTGTATATATGTTGGTCGAAATGATTTCGGGTTTTGCATCATGTGCTATAAAGTAATATGCTGTGCTGCCATCATAGATAGCATTAGCGCGCAGCAGGCGATGGAAAAATTCTTCCATCAGCGGAACGCCGACGAAGCGAAACAGCAGAAAGGAAGAACCAATGATGATTGCGAGAAAGATAATGTATTGCGCAGCGGAGTGTGTGCTTAATTCAAAATATGTTTTCCGAGAAGATGACATATATGTTGTTGTATAAGTGAAGTAAAGCGAAACAATAGTCAGAGATACAAGAACGTTTGTCCATAGGGAACATGATATTCTCTTTTATGAGAGATTAACATAATTTATACCAAATTGAGTTTTTATGGTGACAAATTTCCTTTTTGACAGTTAATACAATTGCAAAGTACACAATCTTCTTGGTATAGTGTTCATGAATACGGATTTCAAACAGCTTTCGGATAGTGAACTCTGCACCCTTGTTTATCAAGGTGGAGAGTCAAGGAATGCTGCCTTTGAGGTATTATATGAGCGTCATTCGCCGCGAGTTTACCTTTATTGCCGACGGATAATGGGTGAGGTAACTGTTTTGGATGATGTGTTTCAAGAAACATTTGTGCGTTTCTATAAGAGCTTACTTGTAGAGCGAGAAATGAGTAATGTGCCGGGCTATTTGTTGCGAATAGCACGGAATTTGTGTATTGCAGAAAAGGAAAAACCGCATAATCAAACAGTGGAATTCGATGAAACTCATGTATTGGGTCATGTTTCTTCGGTTGAATCGGATGAAATGCTTTCTTTGATTGATATGGCGATTACTATGTTGCCTGATGAGTTCAGAGAGGTATGGGTGATGAAGGAAAATATGGGTTTTTCGTACAATGAAATTGCCGATACATTGCAAACAACAATGTCAACGGTACGGACGCGGCTTTATCGAGCCAGAATGATGATACGTGAAATTTTAGCTCCGTACATTACGGATTTAAATTCTTAAGGAAAAGTTATGACAGATTTTATGTCCCCATCGGAAATGTTGAGCGCGTATATAGATGGCGAGCTTGATGAACAATCAACGTCGCTGTTGTTTTACACTATGGCGAATAATGTGGAGTTGCAACAAGAGATGCAACAACTAATGGCTATTCGTACAGCGACATCGGCATCAGCAGTGCAAGTGCCCGCTCATTTGAAACAAGCAATTCTTGCCAAAACTATCGGTAAAGAACAAGAAGCGGTTGCAGCAGGGGGCATGACTCCTATGACAACCGCCGGATTGGTCATTAGTGCCGCTGCAATTGCATCATTGGCAACAGCATGGTTTCTTATTTCCGATTCATCGGACAATACATATAATCATCATAATATGTCTTCTGCTCATACTGTAGAAGCTCACTCCCATCAAAAACCCGCCCTGTCCACCTCGCAGCAATCCGTAATACTTAATCAAGAAAAAATGTCTGAACCGACACAAACACAATATTCGCAGCATTATGGTTCCGTAGCGTCTTCTGCTTCACCCACACAATTATATTCTTCTGTTGATGCAATAAAAGAAGAAGTGAGAAACAGTAATGTTGTTACTCCTTTGCAAACATTCGATGATAACAATACTGTTGCATTCATAGAGGAAAATGGAATGTACGCAGAAAGTGTTTCGCCTGCTATATTGCATTCCGTGCCTTTTGCTTTTCAATCACATACATTTGGGGTAAAGTCGCCATTATCTGCTATAAGTGCATTTGCTTCACAAGAAGACAAGGGTGATTTCTCTGTGAGTGTTCGTGGGATGATGTCAAGTTCCTTGCAATCTTCTTCTTTATCGTTGCCAACCCAGCCACTTTATTCTGATATGGGTATTGGTGTCTTCTATACTCTTGATGAAAGCAGTAAACTAGGCATTGAAGCCGGTTATGATCGCTGGACGCAAGTTTATGATGGAAAAGAAGGGGACACAAGCGTAAGATTTGAACAATATTATAATGCGCCGTGGGTAGGAGTTGCTTATCGTCATAGTGTTGCTCCTGTGGAATGGTTATCACATGCGAGTCCTTATATACAAGGGGGAATAGGAGTCACAGCGGTTGGTCCATTGGCACGTATAGCATTAGGATTGCAATATCCTCTTTTCCAATCTATTTCATTGAGTGCAGGCATTGAAGCTTCGGGATTGGCATATCAATATCAAGGAATGATCTTTTCTTCTCAAAGAGTTGCTTTTATTTCAACAGTATCTGTGGGTTTATGAGAACTTGGGCTGCTTGGGGACTATTCTTGTGTATGATTATTCATATCATAGGATGTACATCGCCCACGGATGTTGATGCAGCCCGCAAAAGAACAATTTTAGACACACCGCCTGACATATTGCGATTTGTGAGTTTACCCTCAGTATTAAATTTTGGCAGTGTACGGCAATTTAGCACAAAAGAAATGCTATTTGTCTGCTCAAATTATTCGAATGAAGTAGTAACCATAAATTCTGTTACTTTACAACACGGCAATCGCGGATTTACTCTTTTGCCATTTACTGTTCCCATACAAATCAATCCTAAAACAACATCGTTGAATTTATTTCCCATACAATTTTCCGGACAAATACCCGGTGAATTCAGCGATACGATTATTCTCAATAAATCAGAAAAATATGCTATTCCCTTATATGCGAATGTGCGGCGATTGTCTGTACGTACAAGCGATATAGATTTTGGTGCTGTTAAAATAGAACAAAGCCGTAGTATAAATGTTGAAATAGAAAATTTAGACACTGTTTCCGTGACGGTGCAAAGTGTTAGTAATGATGATGTTGAGTTTGCTTTTTATATTGCTCCCATACAATCATTTTCATTACAACCGGGTGAGAAAAGAACCGTACCTGTTGTTTTCACTCCATCCAAAGTCAAGACCTATAATGCCATAATCCGCTTTAGTATTATTGGTGCCACCAATGATGTTGATAATGAAGCAATTGTTATCGGTGAAGGGATAATAAAGTAAGAGAACTTTAATAATGTGAGTGTGTATATGGATTTATATATGGATATATGTATTTATGGATATATCGGTGATTATTATCTCATTGCTCGGAAATATTTTCCGCAATAGCCATTGAAGCTGCTCGACGTGCGGGATATATTGTTGCAAGTAAACACAATATCAAAGAGGATATTATTGCAAAAACAACTATGGACGGATTAATCACTACAGGTAAAGTAGGTACAATAGAAACTGCTCCATCTAAGGTTATCCACCCAAAAGTTTGTTGTCCCCAACATAAACCGATACCGAGTGCTGCCCCAAGAAATGTAGAAGAGCAACCAATAATCATACCTTTTGTAAAATAAATATTACCTATAAATTTTTCACTTGCTCCAAGAGCTTTCAGCAAAGCAATATCACGCCTTTTTTGCACTACCGTCATTGATAATGATGCTAAAATATTAAATGCTGACACAACAACGACCAAACCGACAATAATAAATGAAACCATTCTTTCAAATTCCACAACACCATAAATATCACTGTGTAAATCACGCCATGTAAGTACAGTGCCCGCATTTTTCTTGGATAATATATTCATTATTTGGGGAACCGTCTCTTTATCATCTAATCGAATATCTATATAAGGATATGTATATCGTTGCAATGATGGTACGGATTCTTCAAAAGCATATATCATAGTCGCATCATATTCTTTTATATTGGTAATAAATACTCCACCAATAATTGCACGAATACCTTGTGGTGCAGACATTGTCATTGCTGCTTGGTCTATACTGCCAAGTGACAGAATTGTGATGGTATCTCCCGGTACTGCTTTTAATTTATCACATACACCGGCACCGATGAGAATATAAGGAATAGAATTATACATACCGATAGTGTTTTTCCCCCATCCGTTACTACGCATTAATCCTCGAATATCATTACTATCCGCAGTTTTCACAGTTCGTATGATAAACGGCTGCGTTGCACCTTTCCATGAACCAATAATTTTTGATTCATGAAAAATGGTTACTTCGCGTATTCCTTCTAAATTGGAAATGTCTTTTTTGAGTAATGTGACATCGGCTTTTGCTTGGGGAATAATGCGAATATGCGGATCGAATGTGGACATCATATCAAAATATAAGGCACCAAATCCATTGAATATAGCAGATACACAAATAAGAGCAGCTACTCCGACTGTAATGCCAATAACCGATAATGTTGTAATAATTGTAATAAATGACACAGAGCGCTTATACAATAAATAACGTTGTGCGAAAAGTACTATAAGTTTCATGATGCAATAGATTGTTGTGTACTTTGATATCGTGGAAGAAAAAGCAATAAAATAAGTCCGGCAATAAAGAAAATCATGAGGGCAACAATCGAATTTCTCATGCTGCCTGTGATACCTGTAAGCCAACCATAGGAAAACATTCCAATCACAACTCCACTTTTTTCACAAATATCATAAAAGCTAAAATATGAAGCATGATTATGTGTCGCAGGTAAGAGCTTCGAGTATGTTGAGCGCGAGAGAGATTGAATGCCGCCTAAGACTAATCCTACAAAAGCCGCTTCGATAAAATAATGTGTGATTGTGGAAATAAAAAATGCGCCAAGACAAACGCCAATCCAAATACATAAAGTCAATGATAAACTTTTTACATTACCATATCGAGCAGATAAAGCAGAAAAAAGATATGAACCTCCGACAGCGATAAATTGGATAATCAGTACTGTTGTTATTAAATCGGAAGATTGCAAACCGATTTCTTGTTCACCAAAAAATGTTGCCATCAGAATCACTGTCTGTACACCCATTGAGTAAAGGGTAAAAGCAGCGAGAAATATCTTTAGTTGAGGTTGATATTGTATTTGTTTCCACACACCAAGTAATTCTCGAAAACCGGCTGTTAAAAGTGAAGTCTGCGTTTTTTTTGGTGATGGGGAATTATCTAATGATGCAAAAGTAATATTGGCAAAACCAAACCACCATAAAGCTACTGCAATAAATGAGTACGGAGCAATTGTCAAAAATATTTGTGCATCTGTCATATTTTGCATAGGTAAGCCAAAAAGAGTTGGTTTCATAATGATAGCAAGGATGCTGATGAGTAATATAGAGCTACCGATATAACCCATTGCAAATCCCTTTGCCGAGACTTTATCTTGATCTTCCGGTGGAGCTATTTCGGGAAGAAAACCATTATAAAAAACTAAACTTCCGGAAAAACCTATGCTTGCTCCCATTGCGCAGACTAAGCCGAAAGCAAGGTTATTGCTTGTAAATTGTGATAATAAGGCACAGCAAAGCGCGCCGAACATACAAAATCCGCGTAAGAAGTCCTTCTTTCTGCCGGAATAATCAGCAATACCGGAGAGAAGAGGAGTAATACAACATACTAAAAAGTATGATAGTGCAATTGCATACGAATATAATTCGGAATTGAGAAAAGAGAATCCCCACAGATTCACATAATCAGAATCTCCGGTTTTTGCAACTGCGGCATAATAAATAGGAAAAATTGCAGTATTAATAACAAGGGGATAGGAGGAATTAGCCCAGTCATAAAAATACCATCCGCGTAATTGTTTCTTTGAGTGCATTGTTTTATATGATTATTTCATGGCAAAACTACGAAAGTAGTATAAATGCTGCTGTTTCTCCAGAAAAAAAAGCCATCGCCCCATAAGGAACAATGGCTTTATATCTTTGAATAATAAATGGTTTATTCAAAATGGACAGAATAGGGTAAAGCCATTTGAACTTTTTCTTTCATACCAATGCGTGTGATGTTAAGTGCATCGGTTATCTGCTGACGTACAGGTGCAGGTAATGCGCTTTTCTCACTCACAGACTCAAGTACGGCATTGCCCACGAATGATTTGAATTGCTCATTAATGTGTGCATCTTCTTCATCTTTCTCTTTGCCGATACCAAAGGATTCTAAAAGCTCTTGGAATTTATCTTTCTGGCGGGGATAGATACTGATTTGTACTTTGTTACCCTTCTTTACTCCTATACGTTTTTTTGCAAGATCAATGGCTGTTTGGAATCCGCCGAGTACATCAACTAAGCCATTTTTGTGGGCATCTGCACCAGTCCACACGCGCCCTTTTGCAAGCATTCTCATGTCCTCATACGTTTTTTTCCGTGATTGAGCAGCTTTACTTACAAAACTTGTGTAAATTGGTTCCATCATACCTTTTAATCGAGCTTTATCCGCATCAGTGTAAGCCAATAAAGGATTCATAAATTGTGAAGATTTACCCATATTGATGGTGTCAACAGTGATACCTACTTTATCAATTGTACCCGCAAAGTTAGGTATGACCGAAATTACGCCGATAGATCCTGTTATGGTATAAGGACTTGCTACGATTGTATCACATGCCATCGGAATATAGTAACCGCCCGATGCAGCCACATCACTCATGGAGGCATAGACAGGTTTTACTTTTTTCGTTTTTTGAATTTCTTCCCATATCATATCTGAAGCTAAAGCAGATCCGCCCGGACTGTCAATGCGTATTATAATCGCTTTAATATCATCATCTTCGCGTGCACGGCGTAAATCTTCAATAAAAGATGTGGAAGCAATTTCCATATCACCTCCGCCAAAAGGGTTGGAAGATGTTTTTCCCGTGCGAATACCACCAACGCCATAAATAATAGCAATTTCCTTATCTTCAATTTCGGTTTCATCTGTACCGGAATTGCTGTGTGCATACGTTTTTAATGAAACAAGCTCCAATTTTGATGAAGATTTTTTCTTCTTTTTATTCTCGTTTCCTTCCTCATTATCACTATTATCTTGTTCAGAAATTCCAAGACGTGATTTAATTATATCACGTACTTGTGTTTCTGTTGCTATACCGTTAATCCATCCATAACTCCACAATGAATCAGCACGGTAAATACCTTTATCCACATGATACGCTACTTGTTGCAATGCCAAGTTACGGAATGAGGCAACGGAGGAAACAAATAATTCATGACGCTGTTGAAGGAGAACTCGTAATTCTTCTTTTGCGGGGTCAGAAAAATTTGTTCTTGAAAATGTTTCGCCAAATGATTTATATTCTTCGAATTGTTGTACATGGACATTAACGCCTATTTTATCTAACATGTTCTTGTAAAACATCACAGATGCGCCCATTGCTTGTCCTTCAATAAATCCCTCACGAGGCATAAATATAGAATCAGATGGCAGAGCAAAGAAATAATCGTTTTTATTACCGGTTTCTATATAAGAATAGATAAATTTTCCTGAACTCTTAAAATCCACCATTGCTTCTTGTAATTCAACCATTTTTGCCATACCGGGTAAGTTGCCATTAGCCACATAGTATATACCTTTGATGTTTTCATCGTTTTTGGCTCTTTTGATGGCATTAAGCGCATCGAAGAAAGAGAGTGTTTTATCACTTGATCCATCAAAGGAAAACCCATCGCTTTTATCATATTCTTGCAATGGTTTTTTGAAATTGATATAGAGGACAGAGTTGTTCTTGATGACAACTTCTTCTTCTTCAAAGCTATCTGCGACCGATGAGCCAATGGCGGCAATGATGCCGATAAAAGAGACTATCATCAGAACAAAAACCCCGACAACAATAAGAAGTGGAATCCACCAGCGTGATTTCTTCCTTTGTGGTGGCATATAATACGGTGGAGGTGGGGGCGGTGGTGGTATAGGGGCGGACGGTGTAGAGATTTCGCTCATAAGTAACTCCTCAAAATATTGATAAATGTTGTATGTTCTTTTCGGAACCTTACGGTCTTATTTACGGTAAAGTTGCAATTTTGCGCTGAAAAAATAGCAAATTACTGCATATTTGTAATTGTTAATAGAAAAAAATCTGATTATTGCAAACATGAGTGAAAAGCAAGAAACAAAAGAACAACTGACAAGCAGGGACGGACTGTATGATATTCCTGTTGTTGATTTGCAGCAGTACCGCTATCATTTACCTGACGATAGAATAGCGCAATTCCCTTTAGAACAAAGAGATGGAAGTAAGTTGCTTATTGCAGACCCTCGTGCAATGACTATAAGACATGATAATTTTTATCGTTTGGCTGACTATATTCCCGACAATACACTCTTTATTCGTAATGATACTAAAGTTATAACGGCGCGCCTATTAGCAAAAAAATCAACAGGTGGGGCAGTAGAGTTGCTGTTGTTGTCTCCGCAGTATGGTTCGCCGCAAGATGCGATGATGCATCGCCATTCGACCGCATGGTATTGTTTGCTGGGCGGGCGTAATATAAAATCCGGTATGGTGCTGACAATTGAGTCTGAGGATAAGACATTTCTCATGGATGCGACCATTGTCAGTAAGAATGGACAACAGGCATTGGTAACCTTTACTTGGTCACCGCCGATGTATGTTTTCGCTGCTATTATTGATGTTTGCGGCACAACGCCATTACCCCCATACATGCATCGCGTTGCTACGAAGGACGATAAAGAGCGTTATCAAACAGTCTATGCCGTGACAGAAGGTTCGGTGGCTGCTCCAACAGCGGGACTACATTTTACCGAAGGTGTGTTCGACACATTGCGGGAAAAATATTGTGCATTTGCCGATGTCACTTTGCATGTGGGTTTAGGAACATTCAAACCCATCAACACCGATACACTCGAAAATTTCACCATGCACAATGAACGTTTTGAGGTGTCTTTGGCTTCAATACGAAAAATTCGGCGTTCCTTAGAACAAAAACGCACTTTCATTAGTGTTGGCACAACATCAATGAGAACGATAGAGTCATTGTATTGGTATGGTGTATCTTTGCTCCAAAAAAAGAGGAGCTATTCACCGGAAAATCCCGCATTTGTTTCTCAATGGGAACCTTATTCCATTGTTGGTGAACGATCGGAACCATTAGAAGTGTTTCATGCATTGGAACACATTCTTGAATCGCATCAACAGCAAAGTATTGTCGGCACAACAGAAATAATTATTGTTCCCGGTTATACTTTTTCTATTTTTGATGGGTTAGTTACCAATTTTCATCAACCCGAAAGTACACTAATGTTACTTGTTGCGGCATTTGTTGGTGAATATTGGCGAGAAATATATCAAACAGCATTAGAAGAAGAATACCGTTTTCTCAGTTATGGTGATTCATCATTGTTGTTCAAAAATTAATACGTTATTTATCAATAAGGAGTAGTATATGCATGTTAGTTCAGGCGGTGGTAATGCCGAAAAAGAAAAAGCAACGAAGAATGCGCTTTATGCCGGTATTTTAGATACGGGGGTAACACTTGCTGCATTGTTGTTTTCCAGTTCTTCAGTCCTTTTGGCTGATTTTTTAAAAACAACTCTTGAGGGAATTGCGGTATTACTTGCATGGTTATCTTTACGGAGAATAATTTATGGACGTAATCAAGAATTTGACTATGGTATTGGTAAGTTAGAAAGTTTATCAAGTGTATTTGTCGGTGTACTGATGGCTCTTGCCGTCTTAATTATTGTCGGTAATTCAATAAAAAATATTCTTAGTCCCGGTCATGTCGAAGGACTTGGTTTATATATAAGTGGGGTCGCTCAAATTGTCTTTGGTGTCATTAATACGAAAATGGCTTTAAATTCACGACGTATTGCAAAAGTATCGCCTTCGCCAATTATTACTGCACAACAACAACTCTTTACTACACGTGCATTCGGTAATATCTTTATATTGTTGTCATTAAGTTTAAGTATGGCTCTACATGATTATACATGGTCGGCATATATTGACCCTGTTGCATCATTAGTGATTGCGGGTTTTATAGGCTTCAGTGCAATGGGTGTATTTACCGATTCATTTAATGATTTATTAGATAAAACTCTTGATGAAGAATATCAAATGATTATTCTGCGTGAATTAGCATTACATTTTGATGAATATGAAGATTTGCATGGTATTCGCTCACGTCGTTCGGGAAGCCATGTTTTTATTGAAATATTTCTCGAATGTGATAAAGATAAAAAAGTAGGAGATATTCAGTCTTTTATGGATACATTACGCAAAGATTTGGAAAGTAAAATTGCAAATAGCCGTGTTATTATTGGTTTATCGCAGGAACGAGTAAAATAATATGGGTAATTTTGTTCATCACAATATAGGCGGTATTATTGCCGGTACAAGTTGTGGTGTCATTGGATATATGTACGCTTCTGTACCCTTGCCGGAGTCTGTTTCGGCAGGGGTATTGTGTTATATTAGTTCTTTGCTGCCGGATATAGATAGCCCAGTAAGCAAACCTGCAGAGTTTGTGGTGAATATATGCAGCGCCTTAGTCCCTACTTTATTGTTCTCGTATTTTTCTGAATATCATTTGCATACATCGTCATATATTACTCTTGCCATGGTTGGATATTTGGCGACCGGTATTCTTATTAAACAAATTATTCGGAGAATTACAGTTCACAGAGGAATAATACATAGTATTCCCATGGCTGTGCTGTGGGGCGCGATTGTCTTTATTCTTTTACGCAAGGAAGATAGTATTATTCAAAACAGTATGAGTTTATCCGCAATATCGGGATTTATAGTACATCTGTTGATAGATGAAATGTTTTCCGTTGTTGATATAAGCGGAGGTACATTTATGCCTAAACGGTCTTTTGGAACTGCTTTGAAATTGACAGGTATGTCGGCTTTTTCTACCATACTTATGTATGTATTCCTTTCTGTTGTGTTATGGTATTGTTTTGTCATTCTCCCTTAACATTTTATTTGTGTTAGAAAAGTAACTTCTATTGTGCAACAGGTAGTTTGATTATTGCAAAGTCATAATTTTTTCACAATATTGTCTATATGATGAATTTGGTAAAGAAATAATATGACGCATTAATTCTTCTTCGTTAATATATTTCATTAAAAAAGCAATTTCTTCCAGACAAGCAATTTTCATACCTTGTCTTTTTTCAATAGCATGAATGAATGTTCCGGCTTCGAGCAAACTTTCGGGAGTCCCTGTGTCAAGCCATGCAATACCTCTGCCCATAATTTCCACTTGAAGTGTATTCTGCTGTAAGTAAGCATTATGGATATCGGTAATTTCTAATTCTCCGCGAGGACTTGGTTGTACATTTTTGGCTATATTGACTACGTCTGATGAAAATACATATAAGCCGGGAATAGCATACTGTGATTTTGGTAATTTTGGTTTTTCTTCGATAGAAAGTACTTCACCGTTTTCGCCAAATTCGACAACACCATATCGTTCGGGATCAGTAACTTGATAGCCGAAAATAGTGCCGCCGATATTTTTTTCCAAAGCATTGCGCAAGAAATCCAATTTACCATAAAATACATTGTCGCCAAGAATAAGACATACTTGGTTATTGTTGATAAATTCTTCACCAATGATGAAGGCTTCTGCCAGTCCTCTTGGTGCGGTCTGAATTGCGTATTTGAGAGAAATACCCCATTGCGAACCATCGCCGAGCAGCTTCTGGAATAAAGGCATATCATGGGGCGTAGTGATGAGGAGTATGTCGCGAATGCCCCCAAGCATGAGTGTTGCCAATGGATAATAGATAAGAGGTTTATCGTAAATGGGCTGTAACTGTTTGCTGCAAATGGTGGAAAGGGGATACAGACGGCTGCCACTACCCCCGGCAAGCACTATTCCTTTAGTTGGCTTCATATCATTCCATTTCAAATAATTTGTGTGAGTACAAAAATACCGGTGTTTGTCTCAACGTCGAAAATCAAAATATTTCTATCATGGTGATTTATGGTATCGCAGGAGCGTACAATTGTGTTCTTTGATGGTGTCTGTGGCTTATGCAACTCTATGGTTGATTGGCTTATACGAGCTGATCGTCACCGTCATTTGTACTTTTCTCCTTTGCAAGGTATCACAGCACAAGAACATGGCATAAACTTGCCTGCAGATAAAGATCCTGACACTCTTATCTGTTACACATCAGGGAAACAGTATGAACGTTCTGATGCAATCTTGCACATTGTGCGGCGGCTTGGTTTACCCTATTCACTTCTTTGTATTTTTGTGCTTATTCCTCGACCGGTCAGGAATGCTATGTATAATATTCTTGCTGCCAAACGCTATCAGATTTTTGGCAAAAAAGAGAGTTGCAGACTACCTTCACCGGAAGAAAGACAGTATTTTTTACCATAATCTTCAATTTGTCGTATGTCAATAATCGGAAAATCTCTTACCCTCACCATTGCCAATGATGTGCAATTCTTGCCCACTGTTTTACGTGCTGTCAATGACATGGCGCATATTCAAGGGTTCACACCAGAAGATATTCATAGATTAGAATTGGGCACTGAGGAAGCCGTAGCGAATGTAATTAAGCATGCTTTTGCTCATGGTACAACAGAATATTTTTCCATAGTCATCACAGCGGAATCCCTTGGTTTACGGATTACTATTTTTGATCAAGGTATGCCTTTCGATCCCGAGCAATTACCTGCATATTCACCGGAAGAAGTCGCCTCAACAATGACATCACGAGGCTTGGGTGTCTTTCTGATTCGAAAATTTATTGATGAAGTATCATTTCATAATCTCGGCAGAAAGGGACATGAGACGGTATTGTTCAAATATCTGCATCGTGAAAATATTTCAGAGATGTTGGCTTATGATGAAAAGCAGCAAGCAGAGCATGAACGTACTGAAGATGAATTGCCTAAAGGTTCAGTGAGTTATGATGTGCGTCGGATGAAGCCGGTCGAAGCGATTGAGGTATCAAAATGTGCCTACAGTTCGTATGGTTATGCATATGTATATGAAAACATCTATTATCCGGAGCGTGTTCGGGAGTTAAATGAAAATGATAACTTGATTTCCTTTGTAGCTGTTTCCGATGCAAGTGAAGTTATGGGACATTCGGCTTTAGTTCCTTCCCATGACGATACCGGCATTGCAGAAATGGGAGTGAGTTTTGTAAAACCACGCTATCGTGGACAAGGATGTTTGAAGGCATTATCGGAGGCAAGGCTCAGTGAAGGAGCACGTCGCGGCTTAACGGGTGTATATATGCAAGCAGTCACTACTCATCCTTACTCACAAAAACCTGCTCATGCTAATGGTTTTTCTGATACGGCATTGATGCTGGCAAGAGCAGATGTTCTTGAATTTAAGGAAATTGAACAGAAGAAGAGACAAAGAGAATCCTTAGTAATCGCTTATAAATATTTAAGTACGCCTCCCACCATGACAGTATATGCACCCGTGCATCATAAGCAGATATTACAAAAAACATTCGATTTGCTTGATGCTCGGATTGAATGGGGAAAAGAAGTCATTGCAAATGTTCAAGGAGTTCAAGCAAATATAGCTTTGAAAACCGATAGTTACAGTGGGGCGACAATCACCGTAAAAGCGTATGGTGAAGAGTATGCCCTCACGATAAAAAAACTTGTTAAGGGATTGTGCTATGATGGAGTTATTGCCATATATGTTCAATTGCCGCTCTCAGACCCTATAACACAATCAGCAATTATCGAAATGGAGAAAATAGGATTCTTCTATTGCGGCATTATGCCCGGCTCAAATGGCAATAATATTTTCATTATGCAATATCTTAATAATTATCCTTTCGATTATAGTATTTTACGTTTAGATTCCGATTTCGGTAAAGAATTAGCACTTTATATAGAACAAGATTTTCAACGAATTAACACAATATTATGAGAACAATAGCATTGCTCTTTGTTTTTATTGCTTTTTTATGCGGATGTTCGAAGGCACCGGAATTTTATGGTAAAGAACCCTTCGTCAAAACACCGGCACTCACTGTTAGCCAAGCATTAGAACCAACAAATTTCCATCAAAGTATTGTCGTTCGTGCTACCGTACAATCTGTTTGCAAAACAGAAGGATGTTGGACAATATTGACGGATGGTAAACAATCTATGCGTGTTGTTTTTGCTCAGGGAAGATTTGCATCTCCTATGGATACTAAAGGAAAAACGGCGATAGTCGAAGGACAGATTGAACCAACAATTGTAAGCGAAGAAGATGCACGTATCTATGCAGAGCAAGCCGGCTTGGATGCACAGAAAGTCACTGCCATTAATGGTGAACAAAGAATCCCAATTTTCACAGCAGAGTCTTTGCGATTCGAGTAAGAGAGGCGAACCATTAAACAGTGAATAATGACATGGTTTTGCATCAATGGCATTATAAGTTTTGATATTGTTCTTATGAGAAAGGGGTCACTTGCCGCTTTCTTAATAATTTTGTAAAATTTTTTTCCTCACGTGCCCAAAGGGTATTTTATGAAAATGTTTCGATTATTTGTAAACGTTGCTTGCGCTGTATTGTGCGCAACGGTTACGCTTTTCTCTCAAACCAACCCCACGCCATATGATTTGTCATTGGGTGATTATTCACTTTTGGCTTGGTCTCCGACAAATGCTGCGGGCGTTTATCCTCCGGGGATACGTTTCCATCGTACTGCGAATGGCAGTGCCGTTGATCCCGGTTTAGCAGTGGAATTTACCACCGATTATACACTTGCCTATAACTTAACGGGCGGTGTACGTATCAATGGACTTGATAATGACGGATTCGGTATTGTCAATACCAGCAGCACAACAAATGGTCAACTTGGCGCAGCCGTCCTTGCACTCAATTGTGCAAATCGCTCGAATGTGACTGTGAGCTGGTTAGGTGGCACTCTTACGCAAGGTGATGGTAATCCCACACCTCGTGAATATGCCATCCGTTTACAGTACCGCATTGGTACTACGGCGGCATGGACTGATGTGCCGGGACCAATCGAATATACCTCAGCCGGAAAAACAAATGGACATACACAAACATTCAGTACTGTATTGCCAATAGCAGTAAACAATGAACCCGTTGTGCAATTGCGTTGGAAATATTATTCGGCAGCAGCGAATAGCGGTGGTCAGCGTCCTCGCTTGCGTTTGGATGACATCGTCGTGACAAGTACTTCTGCATTTGGTACGCCCACAGCATTGAAAATTACTTCCATCACCCCAAGCTCACCTTCTTCTACAAGCACATTCGCTGTGACTGTACAATCGGTGAATGCTTTGGGTAATCCTGTGAATGTGCCAACGGAAACATCATTTTCTTTATCACGCTTTGCGGGTACGGGTACTTTAGCCGGAACATTAACAGGCACAATTCCGGCAAATCAAAATTCAGTAATCGTCAGCGGGGTAAGTTATAATGTGGCGGAAAGTGGTGTGATTATTCTTGCTTCGCGTACTGCCGGTGAGTTATTGACTGATGGTCAAAGTGCCCCATTTACAGTCACCCAAGGAGCAACGCAGACTGCTTTAATTGGCATTCAAACCAAAGGATATATTGGAAAAACATTTCAGACATTTACTGTTGAAGCACGCAGACAAGATAATAGTGTTGATCCAAATTATACAGGTAATGTCACCGTCACCGTGGCAAGCGGTACAAATTCTGTTATCGGTACATTGACCAAACCATTAGTGAATGGAATTGCAACATTTAATGATATTCGTTTTTCTGCTGAGGGTACTTATACCTTACGCTTTTCAACAACAGGGTTAAGTTCCATAGACTCACCGCCCATTACCATCAATCCTCGCATTACGATGCAAGATGTGCTCATTCCTCAAGTGGTAAAATCTACATCCAATTTGACTCGTGTGCCGGCATATGCTTTGGTACGTTTCGATAATCTCTTCCCCAATACGACATATCGTTTCATGACTTCGGGTTTAGAAAATCGTACTCTGATTACCTTTGGTGCAGGCAATAATCTCCATTATTCTGCCGAAACCAATTCTTTCAATTATTCCTCCAATAAGACATTAACCTCTACATCCGTTCCGCCGGATTATTCAACCTTTATCACCGGTCCGGGTGAAACATCCAAATCAGTTTGGATTAATATTCTCACAACAGGCAATACACGCTTTGCTGAAGGTAATTCTATGTGGTGGAGAGTCTTTTTATCGGATATTATTGGTGGCACACCCGATACATTAACCACAGTAGCTGCCAGCCGATGCGTTGAATTCGGTTCTTCAACCACACAAGCAACAGGTATTTTTGATTCGCAAAGTGGCGCTACTCCTAAAAACATTATCTGTCTCTATAATAATGAAGAGGGAACAGGTAATCCAGTGGCAACTGCATTGGTGCAAGATGACGGTACGGTGATTTTCCGCACTTTCGGTACAAATAATGTCGTAACAACCAAAGCCGTTGATTTTTATGAAGCATTAGATCAAGTCGCGGGAAGTTGGGTTACACTCATTCCCAATAATTTAACAGGCGGCATTAAGCGCGTCGAAGAACGCCGCTTATCCGATGGTGAGATTGTACGTTTTTATACAGATGCCGATGGTGTATGGTCAACCGTTAATACTGTCAGAACATCATCCGGTATTACAGCTATTGATTTCCGCACGCCTCAATTGACCGTCACTTCGCCTACAGCAGGGCAGGCAATATGCGCACTCACCGACCAACAAATTCGTTGGACTTCACGTGGTGTGAGCAATGTGAAAATTGATATTACACGCAATGGAACAGGATTCTCTCCCATTGTTGCTTCCACCGATGGATTTGCTCAACTCTATGATTGGTTTATTACCCATGCAGAAAATGATGGCGCAACATATCAAGTGCGTGTTACCGACAATGAACATCCTATGGTGAGCGGTTTATCCCAACAATTCTCTATCACATTACCGCCTCGATTATTATTCCAGCCAATTTCACAAAACAAATGTATTGGCGACACTATTCTTTTGCGGGTTGGTACCGAAGGAACAGCAACGGCATATCAATGGTTCAAAGATGGTCAGCCATTAACGGGCGCAACAACAAATGTTTTGCGTATCCTTTATGCAAGAGAAACCAATACAGGAAAATATCAAGTCCGTGTCTCCGGTACATCCATCTGTGGCGATATATGGTCTGACACTGCAATCGTCTATGTCACTCCAGAGCTAACCATTCTCAAACAACCACAAGATGCTGTCGCACAATTGGGCAAAACACTTTCGCTTTCTGTGGAAGTCATGGGTACGGACAAACATAGATATCAATGGTTCAAAGGTAATGTTGCCTTGCAGAACAGCACACGCATTTCCGGCGCACAAACCCCGAATTTGATTATCCGTGAGTTCAAAGCTACTGATAATGGCACTGACTATTTCTGCCGCATTTTTGCCGAAGGAAATTGCCAAATCAAAGATACTCGTCGCATTAATGTCGGTCCTTCATCCATTACTTTAGCAACGCAACCCGACACATTGGTTGCTGCATGCGAAGGGCTACCTTTCACCATGCGTGTTACCACCACTACCGTTCCTGCTGATTTACCATTGCGTTTCCGTTGGTTCAAAGGCAATACAGAATTAACAGACGGTAATGGCATAACAGGTGCAACGACCAATACTATAGCATTTGCAAACTCATCCGCAGCAATCGCCGGAATTTATACCGTAAAAGTAGAAGCATTATCAGGCAATGCCACAAATCAATCGCACAATATTCGTGTGGTGCTTGGCGATAAACCGCGTTTTATTATTCAGCCGCGTTCACGTGAGGTCTGTGCCGGAGAATTATTCGTTCTCAATGCCGACGCAATATCCAATTCGCTCATGGAATATCGCTGGATACGCAATGGAGTGCTTTTACCCGACAGAACAAATTCTTTTGCATTACAATTCGATACTGCCGGTCGCCAATACTTCTATCGTTGTATTGTCACAACCGAATGTGGAAGCGACACATCGGACTTATGCACAATCACAACAACAGCATTGCCAACCATCACACAGCAACCGCCTAAAACATTGGCAATAGAGCAATCAAAATATGGTCGTTTGACAGTCGGTGCATTTGCCTCACGAGCATTGCGCTATTCGTGGGTCAAAGACGGCAAAGCCATCGAAGGCAATAATTCTCCCGTTTTAGAAATTGCCATCGCAACCAAAAAAGATGAAGGCAAATATTGGGTGAATGTGATAGGGGATTGCGATACTCTAAGCAGCGACACAACCATCGTCACCGTCACTGCGCCATCATCGCTCAGCGAAGAAGAAACACAACGATTTGTCACGCTCTCGCCCAATCCGGCACATTCCTTTGTCACAGTATTCGTGAATCCATTGCTCAAACCATCCGCAATGCGTATCACTGATATGATTGGCAAAGAAATCATGCGCTTTGATGCTCAACAAATCAGCGAATCCATGCAAATAGATGTGCAGAACTTTATGTCCGGTCAATACTGGATTACCCTTCAATCCGACCAAGGCATACTTGTCTTGCCATTGCATATCATGAAATAAAACACTTAGCAAAACTCTCATAACAAAGCTCATTGTCACACAGGCAATGGGCTTTTTTATTTTGTAGCCACAGAATTTCCCTCAAACCAACCACAAAGTATTCAATCCCGAAGGGATGATATAGTAATAGGAACAAGTCCATAGCAAAACCAAATCCCAACGGGATGACATACACAATGACTATACCGCTCCTTCGGAGCTACGGATACTTTCTCTGGCTTCATTGTCTATGAATATATCGCTCCTTCGGAGCTAATTCCATCATCAACCAAAAACAATCGCCTTCCAACCACAAACCACAACCATCCAAAATTCCCCTCTTGAGGGGTGTCCGAAGGACGGGGTGGATAAACAAAACCGTATCCATATTTCATTCAATCCCAACGAGATGATATAGTAATAGAAAACCACATTCTCCCCATCCAACCACATTTCATTCAATCACAACGGGATGATATAGTAATAGAAAACCATATTATCCCCATCTAACCACATTTCATTCAATCCCGAAGGGATGATATAGTAATAGAAAATCATATTCCCTCAAACCAACCACAAAGTATTCAATCCCGAAGGGATGATATAGTAATAGAAAACCATATTACCCCAAACCAACCACATTTCATTTAATCCCAACGGGATGACATAGTAATAGGGGAATCATTGACAATTGACAATCAACCTAAAAATACTATCTAACAAGCTAAAAATACTATCTAACAACCTAAAAATACTATCTAATAACCTAAAAACATAATCTAATGACTTAAAAATATTATCTGACAAGCTAAAAATGTTATCCTATGACATAAAAACATAATCCAACAAGCTAAAAATGCTATCTGATGACCTAAAAATACTATCTAATGAGCTAAAAATGCTATCTGACAACCTAAAAATGCTATCTGACTTGTTGGAACATGATTTTTTTGTCTTAGAATTTGGTTTATTGTCTATTGTATAGTATTTTTGCTTTATATATATTTCATTGAGGATTATTATGGCTGATGTTAAACGTACATTTTCTATGCCCTATGCAGAATTAGTAAGCTTTGCTAATATGTTATGTCAAAATTTGACGACAGATTTGGCTTTATTTGCTGATTATGGCGTGACTGCGCCTAAAATTGCTGCTTTGCAGGCATTGTCTGATGCTTTTGAGGCGTTCCCGTCGGATCAAACATTTGTGTATCAGATGATGATTGCCACTGAAGATAAAAATGCTAAACGTGATGAGCTTATTAAGCTGATTAAGTCTTTTGCGGTGAGGTTTGCGGCTGTGTTCGGGTTCGATAGTCCGCGTTATAAGGGCTTGAAAACAAGTAATATAGGGTTGCAAACGGATTTGAATGTGTTGGCTACTGCTCGTTTTGTGGCGCAGGAGGCGGAAAGCTCTTTGGCGCAGCTTGCTTCGGAGGGCATAACGCAGGCAATGGTGGATAATTTTGTTGCCGAAGCGAATGAGTTTGAGCAATTGATGTATGCACAAAAGTCGGCGAAGATGTTGCGCTCGGTGAAAACGGATGAACGCGCTACGAAGGGCAATGAAATTTATACTTTGATTGTGAAATATTGTTCGTATGGCAAGCAAATTTTCGAGGCGGGCACTGCTAATTATGAAAAATATGTGATTACGGATAGTTATGTGCCGCAAACGCCTCCGCAAGCACCGGAAACGCTGTTTTATCAAAATGGCGAGCTTTCTTATAGCGAAAGTGATGGGGCATCGAGCTATAAAGTGGAGCGCAATCCCACTCCGACGGATGAAAATGCGTGGATTATTGTCTATGAGGGCGATGAAACGGAGGTTGCGGTTGGTCAAATTGGCGATGGTATGCGCATGAGGGTCTGGGCACGTAATGATGCCGGCTTCTCGGTGAATCCAAGCTATTCGGTATATAGTGTTGTGTTTTTGAATGTGCCGAGTAATTTCCATTTTTCTGCCGGAACGCTGTATTGGGATGCGGTTGATTGGGCTAATGGCTATGAATTTGAGTCTTCATTGAATCAAACAGAGTGGGAAGTGTTGAGCAATCAAAATGTGTTGGAATATACGCCTGTGCCGGGTTCGGGTATGGTGTATTATCGTGTGCGGGCAATGTATGGTAATGTGCATTCGGATTATGCTGCGGTGATTGGTATTGATTGGGGTAATGTGGTGAATGGGTGAGGGGAGAGTTGATGCTTTTAATCCAACAGAAATGGAATGGCAATAGGGGAAACGGAATTTATATGTAATCAATTAAAATAAAGTGAGAATTTATAATACAATTTTGTAGTCATATCATATTTAGAAGGAGATTATGGTGAATCAAATATTTCAAATTTCTAATGATAATTTATGGAATTTAATTAATGACCATTTTGGAAATGGTGGAGGGGTCTATAAAATTATTGCTATGAGTGATAATAAACCTACAGCAATAAACAGATTTATTGGCATAGACACAACGGGTGTACTTTATATAGGAAAAGCAGACTCTTTTGTGGATAGAGTAATTACTTTAAAAAGGTCACTATTACCTGATTATACTGATACGAATCATAAAGTTGGTAAAGTATATAAGGAACATCCAATAATTGCAGCACATTTTCCACTTGAAAATTTATATGTTGATCTTCAAGCAGATGACAATCCGGAAAACCTTGAAAGTATATTGATTGATGAATATTTTAAAAAATACGGTGAGGTCCCTCCACTAAATGCAAATCAGAGTTGATTACATAATTTTTATTAATGTTAACAAATAAAATTTAGGGCAGTTCAAAAAGAGCTGCTTTTTTTTTGTTTGAAAATGTAGTATATTGCATTTGAAAAAGGTTCCCGCGCGTTTATGAATTAGGGGAGTCGTAAGGGAAATCTTATCAATAAGGGCAGTTCGCAAGAGCTGCCCTTTTTTTGTTTAGAAGTAAAGTCTTGCGGTGATGAAAGTGGAGGTATAGAGTGCTGTTGTGTTGGATGTTGAAGGGCTTAGTGCTGCGGGTTCTATTTTGGGATTGCCTTCATTGTAATAATTGAGTTGCGCTTCGATGCCGAGCGAGAATTTTTTTCCTAAGAAGTATTCGCCTCCGATTGTTGTTGCTATGTTGATAGCTGTTGTATGGACTGATGTGGCATTGATGTCAGTGGCGGTGTTGAGTTCGGATTTTTTTGCGGTGAGTATTGTGGAAGGTCTGATGCCGATATTGATTTGGAGATTGTCTGTTATGGTTGATGTGTAGAGTATTCCGATGCCGATTCGCATTAGTGATTCTGATTGAGTTTGTGTGGCTGTGTATTGTTGATCATTAGATTCGCTTTTGTATGAAGTTTGACTTAAGCCGAATACGGGTTCGATGCGGAGGTGTTGTATGATGTCAATGGGTATGAGAAATTCGGGTAGAATCATTGCTTTTTGCGCTGCTGCATTTTCTTTGATTGGTGCTATGAATGAGAGTGCTGCACCTAATCCAATGCGGAATGAAGGTTGTTGGTTTTGTGCTTGGAGGTTTGTGTGTATGATGATTGCTGAAAGCAGTGCAATGATGGCAATTTTGTTATTCATGATGTATGGAAATAGAGAGTGATTGAAGAGTATTTATGCTAAGATAGAGAAAGTTTGTGAGAAAGAGTGTGTGGTTATTGTTGATTTGTATGCAGTTTTGTTTGTGGCGTTCTAATGAAGTAATGGCTTGTTCGTCAAGGTTGGACATATTGTAGGGAAGAAGTCATTGGAAGATTCACGAAAATATTTGCGTCCGGAGGTTGTAGCGCAGCTTTCGAGTATTGAGTTGCGTGCTCGGCTTGTGGTTGAGGGTTTTATTACGGGTTTGCATAAGTCGCCGTATCATGGATTTAGTGTTGAGTTTGCGGAGCATCGTCAGTATCAGCCGGGTGATGATTTGCGTTATATGGATTGGAAGATAGTTGGTCGTTCGGGTCGTTATTATGTGAAGCAATTTGAGGAGGAGACGAATTTACGAGCGATGATTTTTTTGGATTGCAGCGGTTCTATGCGTTATCAGTCGAAGGGTCATATACGTAAGTTTGATTATGGAGCTTATGTTGCGGCAGCTTTGGCTATGTTGATGATGAAGCAGCAAGATGCAGTTGGTCTTGCATTGTATGATCGGAGCGTGCGTTCATTTTTGCCATCTCGAAGTAAACAATCATATATTCGTGAGTTAATTAAGTCAATCGGGTCGGCAGAGCCATCGGAGCAAACGGGCACGGCAGAGGCATTGAATGGTTTGGCAGAGCGTATGGGTCGTCGTGGATTGGCAATAATTATCAGCGATTTTTTTGATGATACGGATTCGATAGTGCAGGCATTGAAGCATTTCCGTCATCGTCATCATGAGGTGATAGCGATGCAGATATTGGATCCTCGTGAGCTTGATTTTAAGTTGGGAGGCGATGTTACGCTTATTGATATGGAAACGGGCGAGAAGTTAATGACGCAACCGCAGCATATAGGAGCTTCGTATCGAGAGGCATTGCTTGCGCATAATGCAACGATAAAGCGTGAATGTTTTCAACGTGGTATTGATTATATATTGATAGATACTTCGCAGCCATTTGATATTGCTTTGCGTGAGTATTTGGCTCGTCGTCGTCGTTTGTGATTTTTTTATTTGTTTGATATTGTGAGTGTTATGGGATTAGTGGCTTTTACGGAAATTGGCAGCGTACTGATGATGCGTTCGTCGAGTAATCGTTTGTCGGGTTCGGCTATGAATGATATTGGTGTGTTGCGCAATGCTGCAATTGTGTTTGATGAGCAAATACGCTGGGTTGGGAGTATGGATGATTATGTCGCTGGTCGGACAGCGGGACAATGGTCGAATGTGAGTGAGATTTCGCTGAAAGGTCATTGTGTGATGCCGGGTTTTGTTGATTCGCATACTCATATAGTGTTTGCGGGTAGCCGTGCGAATGAATATGGTCGTCGTTTGCAGGGTGTGAGTTATCAGCAAATTGCTTCGGAAGGCGGTGGGATACTTTCCACGATGCGTGCAGTGCGTGATTCTTCTGTGGAGGAATTGGCAGACATGGGAATCCGTTATGCTTTGTCGGCGATGAAGTATGGCACTACGACTATAGAGGTTAAATCGGGTTATGGTTTGAGTGTTGCGAGTGAGCTGGCGCAATTAAGAGCCATTCGCTTGGTACGTGAACAAGTGCCGATGCGAGTGATGTCCACATTTTTGGGAGCTCATGATATTCCGCCGGAATATAGAGATAATCGTGCGGGTTATATTGATGTATTGTGTGAGGAGATGTTACCGATTATTGCCGAAGAAGGTTTGGCGGATTTTTGCGATGTATTTACCGATACGGGTTATTATACGATAGCCGAAACAGAGTATATATTGGGCAAAGCTGCTGATTATGGTCTTAGAAGTAAGGTGCATGCCGATGAGTTGAGCTATGTGGGCGCGGCAGAGTGTGCGGTGCGAATTGGAGCAATTTCAGCGGATCATTTATTGTGCATATCGGAACAAGGCATGAAAAATATGGCATCATCGGTTACTGTTGGTACATTATTGCCGGGCACAGCGTATAATTTGCGATTGCCGTATGCGCCTGCTCGTGCCATGATTGAAGCGGGTATGACAGTGGCATTGGCAACGGATTGCAATCCGGGTTCATGTCTGAGTGAGAATATGCAAATGATGATTTCGCTTGCTTGCACGAATATGCGTATGACCGTAGAGGAGGCATTGGCAGCGAGTACAATTAATGGAGCGGCTGCATTGGGCTTAACCGATAAAGGTCAGTTATCTCCCGGTAAAGATGCTGATATGATTATTATGTCGAATGAAGAATATGCGAATATTGCTTATCATTTTGGAGTGAATCACATTGAACAAGTTTGGATTAAAGGAAAAAAACAATGAATAATGGTAATATGAGAACGGTAAACTCTTGGTTAATATTCATTGCTTTGTTTATAGTAAGCAATGGCATAGCTTATGGACAAAGTGATATAGAGAAAACATGGGAATTATTGGGAAAAAATAATTTCAAAGAGGCAGAGAAAGTTTGTAAAAAATATATATCTGTTAATCCGAACGATACACGTGGTTATGTAACATTATCATTTATTTATGATATGTTGCATCGCAAACGCGATTCGTGGAATGCTTTTAAAAATGTATTGCGCACAGAAAAAGATCCGATGCCGTATTTTTTCTCACAGTGGACGACGCAAAAAATATCGGGTCTTGGATTTGATACAACAACGGATGTGTGGCAAACCGTTGAAAAAATAGCATTGCATGGTGATAAATCGGGCACTTTATCGGCGATGGCTCATCAAGTTCTTGCCGGATGGAATCAGCGCAGAAATAAATTAGCAAAAGCAAAAAAACATTATGATGCGATTGGTGCGATAGAAGATTGGACAATAATCGGACCATTTGAAAATATCAGTTCATCGGGATTCAATGCAGTCTATCCACCTGAACAATCGTATGATACGAGTGCTGTGTATGAAGGAAAAAACAGTGTGCCCGCACAATGGTTTTCTCCACCGGTAATTCGGTTTGATAAATGGGTAGATATGCAATCATATTTTCCTGATAAGCAGGTATTTCTTTATGCAAACACATTTGTATATTCTCCCACGAAACGTAGTGCATCATTACGAGTTGGCACATCCGGAGCTTTAAAAGTATTTTTGAATGATATAGAAGTAATTCGCGATTCCAATGAAATGAATAATGATTTTGATACATATATTGTCGAAACAGAACTTCAACAAGGATGGAATCGTTTATGTGTTAAAGTGGGTTATGCAGAATTAGACCGTTGTAATTTTTTAGCGCGTTTTACGGATGAAAACGGTAAATCATTGTCGGGTGTGAAATACAGTAAATATGCAAAATCTTATCCGAAAGGAGCAGTGCCTTCGGTGAAAAGAACGATAGAGAATTATGCCGAAGCATTTTTTAAACAAATGATAAAGCAAAACCCGACACATTTAGAAAATTATTTTCTTCTTTCCGATTGTTATTTGCGTAATGATAAAGCCATCGAAGCAGAGTTAGTATTGCGTCAAGCGCAGAAATTATCCCCTGATAATGGTTTAGTCTATAAATATTTTCTTGATGCCTATAGTCGTGGTCGCAAAAGAGATGAAGTAGTGACAACGTATGAGAAAATGTATGCACTTAATAAAAGTATGATTGAACCGGTGCTTTATAAATTTAATCAACACCTTGGTAATGAAGATTTTAATAAAGCTGAGGAGATGTTGGCTGTATTGGATACGATAATGCCGGAACGCGATGTGATGGATGGTTTACGTTTAGATTTGTACAGTAAGAAAAAACAATATGATAAAGTGATTGAACTTGGCAGAGAAGCGTATAAAAAATATCCTACAACTTGGCGTTTTGTATCATTGATGGCTGCAATAGATTATCAGACAACAAGAAGTTATGATGGCAGCATTGCCATATACGCAGACTACTGCAAACGTGATTATAATGAAACCGGTTTAACAAATTTGGCAGAAACATATTTAAAAGCATCCAAGAAAAAGGAATGGGAGCAAACATTCAAGGAGTTACTTGTGTATTCGCCTTCCTCGCCGGGTTATTATTACAATATGGCAAATGTGTTTACTCAACAACAAGAATATTCGCGAGCAATTGAACAAGTAAACAAATCGCTTGAGTTTTGTCCGACATGTAATGCGTATTGGTCAAAATTGGCAGAAATTCAACGTTCACAAAAAAATATACAAGCATCAATTATCTCCTATAAAAAAGCATTGGATTATTTGCCGACCGATTATGATTCACGAGAAACATTACGCGAATTGCAAGGAAAAAAATCTATTTTTTCTGTGTTCGGTGAATCGAACAGAGACAGTTTGATACGTTCATCCGTCCAAGCTATGGACTTTCCGGAGGCAAATGCAGCAATTATTCTTGACAGGCACCTGCGTGTTTTTTACAAAGAGGGAGCATCGGAAACATCGCGTGAAACATTGGTTCGTTTATTTAATGAGCGGGGGATTGACGCTTTAAAAGAATATCGCATACCATTTAATTCTTTTTCACAAAGATTAACTATTGAAAAAGCTATAACATTAAAACCTGATGGTACAGAAATTCGGGCAGATGTCAATAGAAACTTTATTGTTTTCAAATCTTTGGAAAAAAATGACTTTATTTATTTGAAATGGAAAATCCGTGATTTTAATTCAGGAAAACTAACTAAACACTTTTGGGATGAATTTTATTTTAATGCCTATATGCCTGTTATCAATAGTGAATACGGGTTACTTATGCCGGAAAATGTAGAATTTAATGCTCAAAGTAGAAATGGCGCGCCACAACCGATACGTAAACCCACGGATGACGGTATTCTTTATACATGGAAAGTCAATAATGAGCAACCTATAGTATTTGAAGCAGGTATGCCCGGCAGAATCGAAGTTGGTAAAATGCTCCGAATATCCACAATACCTTCATGGGAATTTATGGTGGATTGGTACCGAGAATTAGCCCAAACAAAAACACAATCTTCGTATGAAATTAAAGAGCTGATACAGCAACTTATACCTAATCCCGACAAAGTATCAGATGAAGAAAAAATTCAAATAGTCTTTCGTTATATCACAGAAAATATTCGATACAGCAGCATTTCTTTCCGTCAATCAGGATTAGTTCCGCAAAAAGCACGTGATGTGTTGGTAGATAAAATTGGCGATTGCAAAGATGTTTCAACATTGGGCATTGCTTTGCTTCGTGAAGTTGGGATAAAAGCACATTATGTGTTGGTGAATAGCGGTTCAGAAGATCGTATCGGCGATATACCGCCGTCCATAGAGTTTAACCATTGTATCGCCGCCGTTGAAAGAAATAATGAATATTATTTTTTAGATTTTACTGCATTTAATCATCCTGCGGGTGCTATGCCGGGAATGGATCGTTCCGCTTTTTCATTAATTATTAAAGAAGGTGAAACAAAACCGATTTTACTTCCGCGCAGTCAAATGTACACCGCACCGACATTAACGGTTAGAAGTGTTGTGAGTTTGAGCCAAGACTTGAAAGCTGATTTTATGGAACAAGTTACTCTCACAGGAACAGCAACAGCAAATCTACGATTTCAATATCGGGGAAAACCAGCCAAAGAACGTGAGAAAAGTTTGCAATCAAGTTTAAGCGTAGAATATCCAAATGTGAAATTGACAGCATTGCAAATGTCCGATTTAGAACAATTAACACCTAAAGAGACTTATACATACGCTTATACAATCCCTAATTTTCTTACGGAAGCAGGTTCATACCGATTATTAAAAATGCCATGGCAAAATGCTCTAAGTCCTGATAATTCTATGTCGTATGAAGCAAGACATTATCCGATTCGTTCTATTAGCCCTGTTGATACAGTAGATGAAGAGGTGACTATATCCGTTCCGAATGGGTTTTCTTTGGTGGAATTACCTAAATCTAAAAATTTAAGCGTACCGTCCGCAGAGTATGCTGTTGTCTATCAATTTGACGGGAAATTTCTTCGAGCACGAAGAAGAATTATTTACAAGTCTTCATATATCGAAAAGAATGATTATGAAGCATATAAAAAATTTTATACGACAATAGTAAAAGAAGATAAAAGAGTTGTCTTATTTAAAACAGAAGAATAATTATGAAAATATCCGGTCTCATTTCAATAAAACGCCAAGTGATATTGGCATCGCAATCACCTCGTCGCCGACAATTGTTAACGCAAATCGGGCTTGAATTTAGTACACAACCCTCGAGCTTTGATGAAGATTCTATACAGGCAAATACTTCACCTGAAGAGTATGTTCAAAAATTAGCAATAGCCAAAGCTGCTGATATTGCTTCTCGGTTAAAAGAAAAACATTTAGTCATTGGAGCTGATACTACAGTAGTTCTGAATAATGAAATTTTGAACAAGCCCACAAATAAACAACAAGCTATCAAAATGTTGGAAAAGTTGAGCGGTAAAACACATACGGTATTTACAGGAATAGCTTTGGTTGCAGCACCGGAAGGCATCAAAATTTCGGCTGTTCAGAAAACAGACGTTACATTCAGAACATTACAACCAGATGAGATTAAGCTCTATGTCGAATCGGGTTCGCCGATGGACAAAGCCGGTGCTTATGGTATTCAAGATGATTTCGGAGCTGTTTTTGTTGAGCATATTAATGGTTGTTACTATAATATCGTTGGCTTGCCTTTGGAAATGCTGTATCGCAAGTTACGTGCATTGACGACTTTGCTCAATGATTAACACATGGCTAAAGTACAACAAAGATATGTCAGATATTTTGCACAATTGTTGAATGAGATGCGCCAAAATATGGAAAAATGAGAAGAAATAACCAATTGGCATGAAGATTGAAAGTGATTTTCAATAATGTCAAACTTTTAGGAAAGTAGGGTTATGGACCCCGATAATTCGAGTCGGCAATTTATTATTAATGCCGTACCATCTTTTGGCGATGTCTTAGGTAATGACATCAATATAATTGATTTACCAAATGACATATCAGTATCTGTGTATGAACAAATACACTCTAAGTTGTGTACTTTACCACTTCCACGTGCATCAGCATTCCGATGTACCATTGATGTTGATGGGGTAGTTCTTGATAAAATAGAGCACGCCTATCGTATGCAGCCGGCTATACAATTATGTATGTAAACACAAAACGAAGTAAATTTTTTGCCGTCAAAGTTATACTTTGGCGGCTTTTTTTTGTTATTTTGGCTGCGAATTTTGGAAATTGACAATGCAGTATCCATCTCTTATAGGACATAGTGCCGAGCTATGTAGAATTATTAAGAAATCTTCTCAGCCGGCTGACGCTTTGGCATCTGATTATATGCGAAGTCGTAAGTATATAGGGAGTCACGATCGTCGTTTTATTTCTGAAGTGACATTTTTTGCATTAAGAGCTTTGTCGCTGTGTGAATATCTTTCTGCTACACTATGGAAAGAATGCGGATACACAGGTGAAGACAATCCTGGATTATTCAACGATATTGGAAGTATATGTGTAGCTTTATTCTTGGGCAAGAGATTACATGCTTTTACCCATGAAGAGTTAGTGGATAATCTTCCCGAGAATATCGAAATACTTATTACCGTTTTTAGAGAAAAGCTCCAGATAACGGATGAACATATTGCAGAATTATGGTGTGAAAAGTATAAACAACATGAGCAAGAAGTACATAACATACTTTATGGTACATCAATAAATGACACATTGACTTCGACGGTGTTTTGTTTACCTGATTGGATTATTACTGCATTAATGAAGCGAGGGCATTCCTATCAAGAAATACGGGAATTGGCTAAATCTTTATTGTTCCCTGCACCATTGATTATACGTGTTAAAAAGCCATTAGAAAATAGAGATAAAGTTCAGAAAATTTTGGAAGTAAATAATGACATACATGCTGAGTTGTCTTCATTATCGCCAGCCGGATTAGTGATTAAAAAAAGGGTGTCATTACAACAACTTCCCCTGTACAAAGAAGGCATGATTGAAGTACATGATGAAGGAAGTCAGTTAATTGGGTATGCTGTAAATCCGAAAGAGGGTGATATAGTTTTGGATGCTTGTGCCGGAGCCGGAGGAAAATCCTTGCATATTGCAGATTTACAAAATGATAATGGAGAAATACTTTCCACAGATATAGAATATAAAAGGTTAAAAGAAATATATATTCGAGCATCGCGAGCCGGATACTCTTCTATTCGTTCCATACTTTTACATAAGAAGAAAGAGAGTTCTGAATTAATAAAATATAAAAATAAATGTAATCTCGTATTAGTTGATGCACCTTGTTCAGGTATGGGGACAGTCAGAAGAATGCCAATGGCTAAATGGCGTACTACCCCAAAACTTCTTGAAAAATTATCAACGAATCAGCGTGCTATTCTATCACATAATGCTCAATATGTAAAAATTGGCGGATCAATTATTTATGCAACTTGTTCAATTTTACCCCAAGAAAATGAAGAAGTTGTATTAGATTTTTTAAAAAATAATCCAAATTTTGAGCCGGATTTTTTATCAGATATTTTTGCTGAACACAATATAACTATTGATTCTTTAGACTCAACAGATTTCTTCTTAACACTTTATTCTTCAATACACAAAACAGATGGATTTTTTGTCGCACGAATGAGGAGAGTACAATAATATGAATAATGTAGAATGGTTTGATTTTATTTCCGAAGTAACAGATGATATTATTACTCGACATACACTTGGCGGATTATTTCTTCAAGTTTCGCGGAAAGCAATTACTTCGTTTGGTTATCCTTTAGAAGAAATTATTTCGCAGTCACCCTACTCCTTTATTCATGAAGATGATATAGCTGTTGTAAAAAACAATCATACTTTTCTTATCAATGAAAGGAAATCAGAATGGGTAAAGTATCGTTTAAAATGTAAAAATGGTGATTATCTGTCTCTTCAGTCTTATGGTAAATTAATCCATTCAACTTTAGATCCGCTTGGTTATGAAATAATACTATATACAAAGATTCTTGATGATGACGATTTTGAAAAGAATATAGGCGATGTGTTCCAAATGACAAGAATGTCAGGAGATGATGAAACTCTATCACAAAAGTATAAAAGTCAGAAAAAAAGAGCGGATAAATCTTTTCATCATCATACACTACCAATTCCTTACAATACAGAAGAAGAAATACGAATTCTTTATCGTGCAATCAATAGCAGTACTAATGGAATAACGGTTGCGGATTGTCGTCAGCCGGATATGCCGCTCATGTATGTCAATCCTGCATTTGAAGTTATGACTGGATATGCTATTGAAGAAGTTGTTGGAAAAAATTGTCGGTTTTTACAAGGTAAAGATACAGATCAACCCTCATTGGAGATACTTCGTAGGGCAATGCTCATGGCAGAACCTGTTGTGGTTATACTAAGGAATTATAAAAAAGATGGTACATTGTTTTGGAATAAATTAGAACTTGCCCCCGTTCGCGATAGCGAAGGAGTGTTAACACATTATATTGGAATTGCAAGTGATATAAGTAGCGAAGTTATTTCTCGTAATCAGATTTCTGAGCTTAATTTGATGCTGGCGGAAACAAATGATCAATTACGCATAGAAAGAGACCGAGAAAGAGAGTATGCAAAATCATTAGAAAAAATTAATGAATTAAAAGATGATTTTGTTTCCAGTGTTTCCCACGAATTTAGAACTCCCCTGGCTTCTATTATTGGTTTCGCTCAGACACTACTCAAAGATAATACAATATCTGAACAATTGAGAGAAAAATTTCTTCATATTATTTTTAATGATGGTAAACGTTTAGCGCGAATTGTCGAAGATATGCTTGATATTGCAAGGATTGAGAGTGGTAAATCAACTTTATTTAAAGAAACCCATGATATAGTAGCAATAGTCAAAGATGCTATGTCTGCTTTTACGTATGATAAAGAAAAAAATACTAATCCCCTTATTTTTAAAACTAATTCTTCAATTATTGCTTTGGAATGTGACAGAGATAAGATCATTCAGGTATTGCTTAACTTATTGACGAATGCACAGAAATTTTCTCCGCCGGATGAAGAGATAATTATAACACTTGCTGAAGAAGAGGAAATTGTTCATATAAAGATAAAAGATAATGGTATAGGAATTCATACCGATGATATACATCATGTTTTTGAAAAATTTTACAGAGTTAAACATCCGGGACAAGAAATTCGGGGTACAGGACTTGGACTGCCAATTGCAAAAAACCTTATTGAGTTACATGGTGGCACAATTTCTGTTGTTAGTACAATCGGTCATGGTTCGGAATTTATCGTAACTTTACCAAAAAGAGTACATGAGTAAGTCAATACTACTTGTTGAAGATGAAGAAAGCATGCAAGTTTTACTTGATTATGTCCTTAAAAGTAATGGGTTTGTAGTTTCTTTAGCACAAAATGGCAGAGATGCTTTAGATTTACTGCAAACTACGGTGTTTGACCTTCTCTGTACAGATATCATGTTGCCTGAAGTTAATGGCATTGAAGTATGTGCTTATGCTCGTAAAAATTATCCTCATTTGCCTATTATTGTTATATCATCAAAATCGCAGGAAAAAGAAATTGAAACAGCATTAAATGAGGGAGCAAATGATTATATTACCAAGCCATTTGATGTGGATTATTTATTAAAAATCATTAAAAAATATTTATGAGTAAGTCAACTGTATTTATTTGTGAAGATGATGAAAATATAAATCTTCTTCTTTATCATAATATCAGTCAATGGGGATATGAAGTTCATACCTATTTTGATGGCGAGAAAATTCTTACACAGATACAGAATAAACGACCTGATGTTATTATATTAGATATTAACTTGCCTGTAAAAAGTGGTGTAACAGTGCTTGAAGAATCAAGAAAAATATATCCAAATCTACCCGTAATTATTGTTTCCGGTCAAGGCAAAGTGACAACGGCACTTGATGTGATGAGATTGGGTGCCTATGATTATCTCCCTAAACCGATTGATTTGGAAAGATTGGAGTTGCTGTTACGAAATGCAGCAAAGCAATCTGAGCTTTATGCAAAGATTGAAGAACTACGTTCCACAAGTTATGAGTTTCCATACAGTGATATTATTGCGAAATCGGAAGGAATGCGTAAAGTATTCAGAATGATTTCTAAAATACATGACACGGATAATGCGGTGTTGCTTTATGGAGAAACAGGGGTAGGTAAAGAATTACTTGCTCGTGCAATTCATTATTACGGTAAAAGAAAGGATGGTCCTTTTGTTGTTGTTAATTGTGCAGCAATCCCACGAGAATTACTTGAAAGTGAGTTCTTTGGTCACGAAAAAGGAGCATTTACAGGTGCGTATCAAAGAAAAATCGGTAAATTTGAACAAGCTCATCAAGGAACAATTTTTCTTGATGAAGTAGGTGAAATGGATTTATCTCTCCAAGCAAAATTATTGCGATTATTACAAACTAAAACATTTGAACGAATTGGTGGAAATGAAACAATTTCTGTAGATACTCGCATCGTATCGGCAACGAATAAAAACCTTCAAGAAGAAATTAAACACAGGTTGTTTCGTGAGGATTTATATTTCCGTTTGTCATCATTTCCGATAACTATACCACCGCTCCGTGAAAGAAAAACGGATGTCTTACTTCTTGCAGAAGAGTTTTTGACACGGTTTACCAAACGATACGGGAAAAGTATAAATTCCTTTAGCAGAAAAGCGCTGGCAGCTTTGTTGAAATACTCTTTTCCGGGAAATGTTCGTGAGTTAGAAAACTTAGTTGAACATGCTGTAATTATGTGTGACACTTCTATGATTGAACTTGATGATTTACCTGACGCTGTTCGCATTGATGTAGAAAGTAATTATAGACAGGACACTATGATTGAATCAGAAATTTTACCTTTAGATTTTGTCAAAAAGCAAGCAATATCTCAAGCTCTTCATATCACAGAGGGAAATCTGGTTGAAACAGCTCATAGATTACAGATAGGTCGTTCCACTCTCTATAGACTAATGGAAAAGTATGGGATTAGTGTCTGATATTGATTCATTACGATACATAATCCCATTATGATACATATAACTTAATTTGAAAACGTGTTTGTTCGATTTAGTTATCAGATTGAAAATAATTAAGTTATGCAAGAATATTGTTTTTGGTACGCACTTTGTAATATGTAAGATGTACTTTGACAACTAAGAATAAATGATACCGTTATGAAGCACAAAAAGTTAAAAGTGCTTGTTGTTGATCGACATGCAACAATGCAACTCTTAGTGCGGCATCAATTAGAGAAAAGTGGATATGAAGTTATTATAGCTGAAACAAAAGAGCAAGCTGCTTCAGCCATTTTATCCGGAGAGGTTCTTTGTATTGTCGGAAGTTACAATCATGAAGAATATGGATGTTTAGCACTCAGTCGAAAATTACATTGCGAACCTTACAATCTTGATGTTCCATGTGTATTTTACTCAACTATTGATAAAGAAATGGTAAATTTGCAAAACTCAAAAGTTGAGTATTATCTGCAAATGCCATTTTCAATGGATCAATTCAACTCGGTTATCAAACAGGTTGAGTCAAAATTTCAAGTAGAGACACTTCGGAACTTCGAATAGAAATAATAAAGAAATCCCAGGGGCATACATACACACCACAACAAGGGCAGAGGGGCAAAGTCAAAACTTGCCCCTCATTATTTACAATTTTGCGGATTGTGCATTTATTCTTTAGTTCATTGTAAGCCGAATAAATCATTTTACAAGTTCATGAACAGTAGTTTGTGACCTTTGTTAGAACATCCTAGGGGAACACATACACACCATCACAACGAGGGCAGAGGGGCAAGGCGCAAGTCTTAGCCCCTTATGTCTTTTGTATCACAATTGTTGAGCATCGGATAATCTTTTTACTTTGCAGCAGAAGTACTTAGATCATCGAGATGAACTAGTAATGACCGATTCTGTACTATTCGCAGTTTCTTATTTTCCGCGATAGCAGAGTGTTGTATGTGCATCAGCTTGCTGATTTTTTTACCTTATATAGCTTCATGTAAGTGTTTTCATTTTCCACTAGATCATCCGCCAACAGCAAACGGATAGCAGGAGGGCAGCATTAAACTTTGTAAATTTGCATATATAGTCACTTAAAAATGAGCAATGAAAACAAAAACACATGTCACAGACATAACAGTACCGCATAAAGTGTCCATTATTACATTGGGGTGTAGTAAGAACACTGTGGACTCGGAAATCCTTACAGGTCATTTGCAATTCAACAATTTTCAGATGGTAAACAATGTTGATGATGCAGATACTCTTATCATCAATACATGCGGTTTTATAGATGCTGCAAAAGAGGAAAGTGTCAATACAATCATCGAAGCAGCCCAATTGAAAGAACGCGGCAAACTGAAAACTTTGGTCGTAGCAGGTTGCTTATCCGAACGATATGGGGAGGAGTTGAAGCAAGAAATTCCTGAAGTTGATCATTTTTTTGGTACGGAAGCGTATGAGAATATTCTGAAAGCCTTATCACCTGATCTCAAATATAATTTATTGGGTGAAAGAGTCTTATCTACTCCTAAGCATTATGCTTATGTGAAGATTTCTGAAGGATGTGATCATCCGTGTTCCTTTTGTGCCATACCTTTAATGCGCGGTGGTCATCGTTCTCGTTCAGCAGAAGACATAGTCGCCGAAGTGAGTGCTTTAACACGTCGTGGCGTAAAGGAATTTGTTCTTGTTGGGCAAGATTTGACATATTATGGTAAAGACATATCCGGTCAGAGGACTCTATCAGACTTGCTTCGTCGTTTAAGTGATATACAAGGTGTAGAGTGGATTCGTTTGATGTATGCTTACCCGGCTCATTTTCCTAAAGATATTTTGCCTGTAATTGCTGAACGTTCAAATATCTGCAATTATCTTGATATGCCTATGCAGCATATTTCTACTAATGTTCTAAAATCCATGCGTCGCGGAATCACGCGAAGAGCATTAGAAGAGTTAATCGGCGATATTCGTTCCGCTGTTCCCTCTATTACGTTACGATCTACTTTCATTGTCGGGTATCCCAATGAGACACAGGCAGATTTTGATGAGTTATGCGATTTTGTTTCAACAGTACAATTAGACCGACTTGGAGTGTTTACATATTCTCAGGAAGATGATACCTATGCGCATATTTTGGGTGATCCTATAAGTGCAGAGGAAAAAGAGGCAAGGAAGAAACACATAATGTCTTTACAAAAGGATATATCATATCAAAAAAATCTTGACAAAATTGGAACAAGAGTGAAGGTATTGGTAGAAGAAGAAGTGAATGGTGAATATCAGGGGCGAACAGAGGCAGATGCGCCTGAAGTAGATAATGAAATTTTCATTCGCTCGGCTCGCCCATTGACATTAGGTGAATTTGTGGAGGTCGAAATTGAGGATGCTTCTGAATTTGATTTATTCGCGAGTCTTTAACTCTGATGGTAATAAAGTTAAGATTTTATTACAGATATAGGCAAAAGTAAAGCCGAATGTGGTGCCAACCAAGCCACCACCAAGTATATCGGAGGGGTAGTGGACACCGACAAAAATGCGAGAGAGAGAAACCATAGTACAAAAAAATGCTATATATGGGATATATCTGCCACGCACTCCAATGAGAAAAGTTATGATGGCAAAATTATTTGCAGCATGTGATGATGGAAAGGAATAACCCGTGCCGCACGGTACAAGTAAATGGACATTCGGTAGTGTGTGGCATGGTCGAGGGCGAGATAGTAAATCCTTAATAAAAATGCTGTTAATCCAATCGGTCAGACCTAATGTCAAGGCGAGCGATACGATAATGATAAATGAAACAATCGGTTTTTTATATGTGAATATACTTCCAATAATCATGGCTATGTATAGCCACCAGATATTCCGCAGCTCTGTAATAAACGGCATGACGCTGTCAAAAATCGGGTTGGCAAGAGAGTTGTTGATAAAGTAAAAAAGCGAAACGTCAAGTGTAATCATACAGTAAGAATATTAAAAAATTGTGATACGAAAATACTCAATAATTTTAATAAATGGGTAGCATACTTTCATGAACATGGATGTGGGTGTACTGGAAAAATATGAGAAAGAACTGACTTCTTTAGCTCAATTAGTTGTCTCTAATCCAATGGATGCCAAGCAATCGGCATTGGAAGTAATACATGAGCTACGGCAATTGCGTTCTTTACCCAAAAAGAACATTCAAACAACGTTGGCACGTGCCTATTCAATAATTACCACCGCCGAAATACGTTTAGGTGAATATGATAATGCTTTGAAATCTGCCGAAATCACCCTTGATTTATATACATATCTCAACAAAAAAGAAGGTGTTGCACGTTCATATGTTAATAAAGGTATTGTTAACGGCATCATCGGCAAGCATCACCTTGCTAATGAGTTATTCAATCAAGCACTGCCCTTATTTCGAGAATGTGGTGATAAATCTCGCGAAGCACAAACATTGGTTTTCATTGGTAATACTTTTGCCGGCTTAGGCGATTATGCTTCTGCGTTGCGTCAATATAATTTGGGCTTATACATAAATCAAGAAATACAAGACAAACAAGGTATAAGTGATGCGTTGGTAAATTTAGGATTAAGTTTCCAACGTATGGGTGAATTTACGAAAGCCATCGACTATTACAATCAATCATTTTCTCTAAAACGTGAAATTGGCGATATATTTGGTGAAGCGCGCGTATTACAAAATATTGCAACCATTCACTTATCGCAAGGACAATTTGCCGATGCAGTAAAAATACTCAATGAATGTAAAACTATTTTTGAGAATATCAAGGATAAACAAGGATTGAGTATGGTGCATACCAATATTGGTGCTGCACATTTACGTTTAGGTGATTATTCACGAGCAATGGTGAATTTTGAATCTGCGTTAACAATTCAAAAAGAAATAGGGGATACTGTAGGGGAAGCCCGTTCTCTTGCGTATTTGGGGAGTACTTTTTTACGTTTAAAAGATAATCAAGGAGCAATTGAAAAATATCAAAGGGCTTTAGAATTACAGAAAAAAAATTCTGATACATCAACAATTTCACAAACACTCTTAGGTTTAGGATCAGCGTATCTGGAGGATGAACAATACGATAATGCCCAAGAGTGTTTTTCACAAAGTCTTACATATCAACAGTCTGCGGGAGATCGCTTCGGTGCATCGCGTTCCTTAGGTAATTTATGCCGTATTTGTTTGCAAAGATTAGATTATGAAAAAGCTCTTGAATACTTGCAACAAGCCATGATTTTTCATAAACAGTTAAGTGATAGAGAAGGTGAAGCGGAATCACTTATTTATTTAGGTGAATTATCGGAGAAAGTTCCGGAACAAGTGCTTGTGTTTTCAGGGCAATATGAGATGTATAGTATAGATGAAATATCTGAAGTTATTTACAAACAAGCATTAGGAATTGCGCAAGACATAGGATCAAAAAATATTGAACAATCTGCATTTTCTCATCTATCAGAACTATATGAACAAAGAGGTCAATACAAAGAATCATTTGAATATTTTAAGAAAAGCTTAGAAATAGAGCGTAGTATTTCAAATACTGAAACTTCGGAAAAAATGGCATTTCTTCATTCTGTATTTGAAGCAGAGCAAGCAAAGAAAGAAGCCGAAATTTACAGATTACGCAATGTAGAGCTTGCCCGTCTTAATAATGAAATTATGCGACAAAGTGCGATGTTACAAGAACAATCCATGCACATAGAAAAAACGAATAGAGAATTACGAAAAAAAAATAAATTAATGCAAGCATATTTAGTTGAAAAAGATAAAATGCTTGGTTTGGTCGCCCATGACTTGAAAAGCCCTATCTCCGGTGTTCGTATGATTGGAGAATTCATCTCTTCATCCTATAAGCAATTGGGACCTGAAATGATGTATGAACTCGGTAATGATATTAAAAGCAGTACAAGCAGAATGTTCGACACAATTTCCAATTTATTAGAAATCCAAGAGCTTGAGGCAGGGAAGCAAAAACCTGTGATGAAAAAAATGGACTTGACGGATGCTCTTCGCTCCGCAGTTGCACAATACACTGATAAGGCTTCACTGAAAGGTATAGTAATCTGCGAGTACTATCCTTCCACACCATGTATCGCTACTTTAGATTATATGTATTGCGTCAGGATTGTAAAAAATTTACTTTCAAATGCAATTAAGTATTCTCCTCATCATGAAACGGTGTCAGTGGAACTTAACGTAGTGATTTCTACTTCTTCACGTAAAGGAAGAATAGCAAGAATCACAGTAAAAGACCACGGTCCCGGTATTTTATCTGATGAAATGCCTAAACTTTTCAAAAAATTCACTAAATTGTCTGCCAGACCAACAGGAGGTGAACATTCCTCGGGTATTGGTTTATCAATCGTAAAACAAATGGTCGAATCTCAAGGTGGTAAGGTTTTTTGCGATAGTGTGCCTGAACAAGGCGCAACATTCATCGTGGAGTTCCCAATGAGCCACTAATTTTTATAATAATCATCTCGTGGAGCGTAGAATGATGAAAAAGTTACTTGTTAGTCTCATCTTTTTTCTGTGTTGGACCAAAGTTGGCGCACAGGACTTGGTATCAACACAAAAGTTAAATAGGACGGTGGTGCTTGAAGATTTTACGGGCGTTCGCTGTGGCTATTGTCCCGAAGGTCATGTCATAGCGGCTGACATCAAGAAAAACAGCCCTGTCGGAAGTGTAATACTTATTAATATCCATGTAGGACCTTTTGCCAATCCAATGGATGGTTATCCTGATTTTACGACACCCTTCGGAGATGGATTGCGTGAACTGGCAATCGTCTCGAGCTATCCGTCTGCTACTGTCAACCGCCATAAATTTGATCCTGCGGTGGCTACAACAGGACTATCGCGCAATGCGTGGGCTAATGCGGCAGCAGAAATGCGAAAAACCGCATCCCCGGTTAATGTTGGGGTCCAATCAACCTTTGATCCTGCGACTCGATTACTTACCGTCAATGTTGAAGGTTATTATACAGACGATGTAAAAGAAAAAACAAATTATGTGCACGTTGTATTGAAAGAAAGTAAAATTATTGCTATTCAGTTAGATTACACAAATGGAACACAACAGAATTATAGCCATGACAATATGTTGCGTCACATGCTTACCGGTTTGTGGGGCGATACGATTAATTCTCCTAAAAAAAGTACTCTTGTAAAAAAACAATATACATACACAGTACCTGATTCGTTTAATATTGAAAACTGTGAAATCGCAGCCTTTATTTCGCAAACTAAGCAAGAAATTTATTCCGGTGCCGAAGTGAAAGCAAATGGTGGAAAAACAATTGTATTAGGTACATTAACAACTCAAGATAATATTATAGTCTCCGGAACACAAGACCAAGAAAAACCATTTAGTTTTACTTTAAAAAATACCCAAAAAGAAAAATCTACATTAACTGTTTCACTTGTTTCTCAGCACCCGGATGATTGGAAATCCCAAATAGGTGCTGAAACCGGAACGACCACAATAAAAGTTGATATAGAAGCAGGTCAAGAATATACTATCCCCATAAAAATTACTCCGGGATTAAGTGCTGCAGTCGGTCATTATACTGTCAAAGTAACTTCGGAAATATATCCCCAAGCATTTGAATTACGTAAGGATATATATGTGATTGCCAATGCGAATGAATTGTTGATAAATCATACAGATGCACAAAAATTTGAAGAGGTGTATGTATCCGCAATAAAAAAATCAGGAAGTAGCAATGCTGCATCTACAAATGCGGAAATTCTTGTTGATTTAATGAATAATAATGCTCTAAAATCTATTAAAACAATATATTACAATGTTTCTTGGTCATTTCCTGCTATGTCCGATAATACCGCTTTGGCACTACAATCCGCGATAGATGAGGGTGTGCATTTGTTTATAGCAGGACAGGATATTGCATGGGATATAGGATCAACAGACACAAGAGCGCATGGAACGCCTGTGACCAAATCTTTTTTAAGAAATTATATGAATGCTCTGTATATTTCTGACGGTGACAGTACAATAACAGATATGTCAATGAATATAGAAGATCCGATTTTCGGTGATTTGGGCAAATCCTCAATTATTGATGTTCATAATAAGAATCTGTATCCTGAAGTAGTTCGCCCATTGAACGGAGCATATCCGATTATTCAATATGAAGGAGATCATGAAGGTAAAATTGGTGGAATACGAAGTGATAATCATCCGGGTAAAGTTGTGTATCTGGGAATAGGTTTAGAGCAATTTGCTAATAAGGAATTAGCAGAAAGTATTGTAAAAAGAAGCAGAGAATGGTTTGCAGGAACGGTATCTGTCAATGAAGAATCTACAGCCAATTCTCCGATACTTACTCCTGTACCTGTAATGGGAGCCATGACAGTGACATTACCTTTCGACGGTACTGTATATATTTTTAATACATCAGGCGAAAAAGTAGCAGAATTTATCTGTAATAATACGGTTACATTATCTGTAGAATCTTTTTCATCAGGTATGTACACAATGATTGCATTGGAAAATGAAGGCACGAAAACTCTTCATAAGACTTTTCCTATAATACGATAATGCTTTTTTCACAATTGCGGTGGATGGTATTACTATCACCGCATTTTTTTTATTTATTATGGTACAAATTTTTGCAGAATATGAAGGTAATTTGAAGGTTGCTCTTCAGCATGAACCTTCCCAAAGTTCTCTCCATACATCAGCCCCCAAAGATAATCAAGGTCTGGGCGATGATTTTTCTCCAACAGACTTGTTGGCAACCTCATTACTTTCTTGTATGATAACTCTTATGGGTATTGAAGCGCGTCGCCGTTCGCTTGATATTTCCGGCACAAAGGGTCGAATTGAAAAGCACATGGTAGCTGATCCGTTCAGACGCATCGGAACATTGGTCGTCAATGTTGATGTGAATGGCACGATGTCTGAAGAAGATACAAAAGCACTAAGATATGTTGCAGAAAACTGCCCTGTGCGTAAGTCAATATCCGATTCTATTGTGGTAGAAACAACATATAGTTTTCGGCAACTATAATCTGATATGATGATGAATTTCAGTTGAAGGAAAGAAGAATCTAAGTGGTCACGAATGCGTGATTTCGCTTATAGAAGGAGTTCTTGAAGTTTAAGCTGTAATTCATGCGGTCACGCGAAGAAAAATCCGTATTTTTGCATCCGATTTGCAGCAGTTTTATACACTTTTAAGTTTGAGTATGGCGATTACTTCCGAGCGAATCCAGCAGGTGATGATGGAACAAGAAATGCGGGATTCCTATCTTGATTATTCCATGTCGGTAATTGTGTCGCGTGCATTGCCTGATGTCCGTGATGGACTTAAGCCCGTGCACCGTCGTATCTTATATGCAATGTCCGAATTAGGACTATTGCCCAATCGTCCTTACAAAAAGTCAGCGCGTCTTGTAGGGGAGGTTCTCGGTAAATTTCACCCGCATGGTGATAGCTCTGTTTATGATGCAATGGTGCGTTTGGCTCAAGAGTGGTCAATGCGTTATACTTTGGTTGATGGACAAGGTAATTATGGTTCTATTGACGGCGACCCACCCGCAGCAATGCGTTATACCGAGACCCGTTTAGCACATATTGCAATGGAAGCATTGCGTGATATAGATAAAGATACCGTAGATTTTCGACCAAATTTTGATGAATCTCTTGAAGAACCAACAGTACTTCCAACTGTTTTACCAATGCTACTGGTAAATGGTTCGGGCGGTATTGCTGTGGGTATGGCAACAAACATACCTCCTCATAACTTAAGAGAAGTAATTGATGGTCTTCTGGCATTAATCAATAACCCGGAGATAACCATTCTTGAACTGATGAAACATGTAACAGCCCCTGACTTTCCTACAGGTGGTATTATATATGGTTATGAAGGCGTAAAGGATGCTTATGAGACTGGAAGAGGTAGAGTCTTAGTCCGTGCTAAAGCGGTTATTGAGCAAACCAAAACTAAAGAACAGATTATCATTTCTGAATTACCATATCAAGTACAAAAAGCGGGATTGATTGAAAAAATTGCCACGCTTGTGCGTCATAAAACTCTTGAAGGTATTTCGGATATTCGTGATGAATCGGATCGCGACGGCTTACGCATTGTTATTGAGTTGAAGCGTGATGCAGAGCCGGAAGTGGTACTCAATAATCTTTATAAGCAAACACAAATGCAGACAACATTTGGTGTAATAATGCTTGCATTGGTTAATGGCAGACCTCGTGTATTGACGCTTAAACAGATGATGGAAGAATTCATCAAGCATCGTAACACAGTTATTGTTCGTCGCTGTCAGTATGAATTAAGTGCTGCTGAAAAGAGAGCACATATTTTAGAAGGCTTTATTATTGCGCTTGATAATATTGACGAAGTCATAAAAACCATTAAAGAATCGAAAGATACTCCGACAGCTTCCTCACGATTACAGAGCAAATTCAAATTATCCGACATCCAAGCCAAAGCAATACTGGAAATGAGATTGCAGCGTTTAACCGGCTTGGAACGTGAAAAAATCATGAATGAGTATCGTGAAATTATTAAATTAATTGAGCAATTAAAAGCAATTTTGGCAAGTAAAGAATTGCAAATGAATATTATTGCCGAAGAGCTAACAAATCTCAAAAATAAATATGGCGATGCTCGTAGAACAGAAATAATCTATGATGCGCGTGATTTTACCCTTGAGGATATGATTGCAAATGAGGACATGATTGTCACCATATCCCATAAAGGTTTCATAAAAAGAACCGCTGTAAGTAATTATCGTCGTCAACACAAAGGAGGACGAGGATTAAATGGTGCCGGAACATACGAAGATGATTATGTTGAGCAGGTATTCATGGCTTCAACGCATCATTATTTGTTGTTCTTTACAGACAAAGGTCGCGCCTTTAAATTGCGTGTCTATGATATTCCTGAAGGTAGTCGTAATGCCAAAGGTCGTGCACTAGCAAATATTATTGAAAAAGAACAGACTGAAAAAGTGACAGCTTTTCTTGTCATTAAAGAATTTACTGATGATAAATATATTTTCATGTGTACAGAACAGGGTACAGTGAAAAAAACTAATCTCAGTGAATTTGAAAATGTCAGAGTTAATGGTAAAATTGCTCTTACATTAGATGAAAAAGACCGTTTAATTGCTGTACGATTAACTGATGGTGATTGTAATATTCTTATCGGATCCAAAAAAGGTCTTGCATGCAGATTTAATGAAACCGATGTTCGTTCTATGGGACGTACTGCTGCCGGTGTCAGAGGTATCATGCTTGATAAAAAAGATCGTGTAGTTTCAATGGTAGCCACAAAACGTATTGACTCACAAGTTGTGGTTGTTGGTATTAATGGGTATGGTAAACGTACTTCTGTAGATGATTTTCGCTTAACTCGGCGCGGTGCCAAAGGTGTTATTTCTATGAATATAACCCCGAAAACAGGCGATGTTGTCTCTATTCTTGAAGTTAACGACACCGACGATCTTGTGGTAATGACTGTTGGGGGAGTCCTTATACGTCAGCCTGTCAAAGATATTCGTGTCATTGGTAGAAATACTCAAGGTGTTCGCCTTATTCGTCTTGATGAAAAAGACAGTATTGCTGATATAACATGCGTACCTCACGAAGAAGATGACACACTACAAGAAGGTGGAGACTCCACTACTGAATCAACAGAGCCGGGACAGGAAACTCTTTCATTCTAGTGTTAATTATATTTTATCGAATCCTCTCTTTATTCCATGAATCTATGAAGAATATTTCTTCCAATAGGGAAAAAAGAGGGGATTCATTTTTTATGTTAATACTTTTTGTATTTATGTTCTCGGTGTTTAGTAGTGCGGCATTCCCAAGTATTGATTCTACTTCATCAGCTGATACTTCACGATATTATACACCAATTTTCTATCATGGATCATATATCATACGCCAAGATAGTTCTCGCATAATATCAAAAAAAAATATTCGCCCATCCACACAGTTCGGAATAACTGATGTTCTGCATAACACATTTTCTTCGATACCATTATCTCTTGGTGGACTGTCTTTAAATAATTCTGTTTCAATATATGGAAGCAGCAGACAAGATATAGCTTTGCGTTATAATACAAGATCCCTCACCAACACAATTCATGGCGGTATTAACTTATCTCTATTCCCGGTTGAAACTGCAGAAAGTATTGAAGTATTAACAGGCACACATGCAATAGTACTCGGAGATAATGCATCTGGTTTACTCTTAAATATTAAAGAAGGAATACATAATATATCCACACCTTTTACGCGATTACGGTACGCTCAATCTTCCTATAACTTCGTTGCTTCCGAAGGTGAGTTTAGTCAAAATATAGCGAAAAATTGGAATATTGATGCCGGATTTCGCCGACATGTGGGAGAAGGACGATTTGCAAATACATGGATAGATATGTGGAATGTCTATGGCAAAATACGTTGGACATTACCCCGTACACAATGGTCATTCTCCCATATATTCACAAATTACGGTACAGGTATCAATGGTGGTCTCTCCGATACAACCAACACATTCTCAGATCCCATAAATGCCAAAATACGCTATTCCGATATGTTTGAGCGAACATATTCACATGACCTTACTTTATCTTTTTCTCGGCATAGTTCAGATACTACACTTATTCAAACGGCATCTCTCTATTTTTCTTATGGAATAAGAAATATCGAAAAAACAATTACTTTAAATCCGTCAGCTGCTGATTCAAACAGAATTTCATCACCTATTTCACGTAATGTAGGTGCACTATACCAATTCCATAAATATTTTACCAATATCCTATCCTTGAAAATCGGAGCAGAAGCCGAAGCACAATTGATAGATAAATCTGCGTATAATTCATCGTTTTCAGGAACTAATCTTGCCGTATTTTCACTGATGGATGTATCTGCTTCCTCGAATATACAATTGCAACCCGGGGCACGCCTTCGTCTATTTAATAATACTGTATTTGCCAATATGGGCATAAAAATCGAATACTCTCAGCTTCCCTTTCGATTCGGTTTCGATATTTCTTTATCTTCAAGGACACCAACACTTACAGAAGGACTTAACAATAATAGTGAACAGCATCTTTTGGGTATAGCATACTTACAATGGAAAGGGGATCGTAAAAGTCTTGGTGTTGAGCTATTTTCTCGTTCAATTTCTGATTATATATTGCAGGAACCACTTTTACGAGGGCAAACTATTGTTGGGGTATTGTCACAAAACATGGGTAATCGCACTGTAATGGGGCTATCGGTTAATGGGCATTATGACATTGTTCAAAATGGACACTTACATGGTTCTGTGATATTGCACGACAGTAAAACAAATAGTATTAATGATAATAGATTACCATTTTTACAAAGTATTCTTGGAGGGGAATATATTCGAGTCTTTGGACGAAGTACAGTCAAAGCCGGAATTTCCTTTCGTTTTTTCAGCTCGAATTATGGCGAACTTTTCATTCCACAAATGCAAGGAAGTATAGCAAATCAGAAAGTAAATGAAGGATTGACATATGATGGCGGTCAAGCATTTATTGGTGCACAATTGGGTAATGCATTTGTTCAATTCTCCTTACATAATATGCTTAATTCGGTGTATTGGACAACATCTCTTTATCCTGAGTTAGATAGACATTTACGTATTAGTGTTAATTGGGCATTTCTTGATTAAGTATTACTAAAAAAAAGAATCCCCTTCAATTGAAGGGGATTCTTTTAGCTAAATGACGAATCGGTTAAGACTTGTTGCTTCTTCCTTGCAAAGAATAACCTATAAATCAAATATATTAAACCACCTATAATAATTATTCCCAGAATTAAATTCAAGAAAGAAAATGTCGGCGGATATACTTCTGTCATTCCATTGGCTCCTGTTACATAATGAGGACGTGAATAGTAAAACGCCGGATGGAACGGAGTCATCCACAATAAACTTGTCTGTCCCATCATATAACCCATCATAAATCCATCACTCATGCCGCCATAGCTGTGTACAACAACATTTTGTCTGCCATTGGCACCATTAATTGATTGAGTTGTAGATTTACGCGGTGTACCATAACTGGATCTATAATCTGCACCGGAACGGAATCTGCTCCCACCAAAACTACTGGTTGGTTTTGATGGTGAAGTAGATCGTCCAAAACTTTTTGACCTCGGTCTTGACGGCGAAGAATACGTTTTTGATGGCGAACGAAAACTACGAGAGCCTCCGAATGAACGACCACCGCCGCTTCGTCTTGCTTCAGCAATTGTCGGTTCTACTATAAATGCAAATATTGTTAATAGCATAACAATACAAGTGCGAGTATTAAATAAATGTTTCATGAAAATATCCTTTCGGTTTCTAAAGTGTCATCATCGTTTCTGAATGTTGCCTCAGCTTTAAATGTAGTTCCTTCTGCTAATGTCTGTTTGCCTTTAAATAATCCCATAAAACCGGATTTCTCATTGGCAATTCCTGCTTTAATATGCACAAGTATATTCACTAAACCTTCAACAACCTCTTCATTAATAAATACAATGGTATTCTCAATCTCTCCATCACTTTCAACAGTAAGCTGCTGTAATTCGCGTGCTTCATCATCGTCAAATGAAGGTTCTCTTGTTTTAATCTGTTCGAGATAATCAGAAAACAACGCTTTATTGTAAATGATTTTATCGTTGCCTTCATACTGAATCACTGCGTCAAAAGTTCCATCCTCGTCAAGATTTAAGAATAATTCTTTAATTCCTGCAATCTGCTCACCATTGATATATATTGCAGTTTTTTCGATTCTGCCATTACTTTCAATTGTTAATGTTCTCATAGTAATTGATGTGTGTGAACGAACTATTATACGACATTATTAATATTCTTGTTGCACTATAGTATAGTAACTACCTTCTTTACCTGCTATAACAAGGGAATAGTTTCTTCCTAAAGGTAATAATCCTGTTATTTCGGATAATTTTTTTTCACCATTCCAAAAGGTCAGCAATAAACGCCTTTCAACAAATACAGGAGCTGCATCGCGAAATGAATTTTTGAATACATTCTCAGCAATAATACCAGTTGTTGGTGATGCTCCTTCGCTTACCGAAAGTCTTTCTTGATCCTGTGTAAGGTTTACACAGCGTCGTTTTGCTTCGCCATAACGTGTTGAACCTTGAGGTGTGCTAAAAGCAATCGCTGCATTGCCGGATTGTGATGTATATGTGTACAATGTATAATTACTGTCCGGGTTAATGATGAGATTGTAGGAAATATCATCAGCAAAAATTTGGTAACTACCTTTTCTAACCACGGTACCTGTAGAGGAACGAAAATCTACATTGAGATTTGACAATGTATTTTCCACTGAAAATTTTACACCCCCTTTAGCGGAATTTGCTTGTACTAAAGAAACAAAAGATCCTTTATCTAATAATGGCAAAGACTCATTTTCAGCGTCAGTTGGTAATAAGCTTACACGTGTTTGTCCGTCGAACATTGACCATGCAATAAGATAATAAGACTTTCCTCCTTCGAGATTACCTACGAACGCAGATTGAAGTTGTGCCGGTTGTTTAGTCGTAAATACTGTCAATGGTAATATGCCCGATGGAATGCTAACCGGCGAGGACATTGCACCATAGAGTAAACGTGAGGACAGTACTTCACCGGATAATTGCTTGTTTCCTTGAACTGTTCGTGAACCTACTGCAAAAGTTAAATCAGTATGTTGTTGTATTAGATTAATGACATAAATCTTTGAAGAAAAAGGGTCTATGGCTGTATTCATAATTTGTGGAAGAACTGCCAAGTATTTGCCGATTTTCTCGCTGCTGTCATTCGCGACAATAATATAGTTCTTTTGTACTTGTACGGGAAACTCGATGAGAGTGACTCTTTCACCATTATTTTCGATCGCAAAGGAATCAACGACTGATGATTTACATGCGCCAATTTCAGCAGATTCGCTTATAGCTGCTGATGCGACATCCTGCATTGGAATACTGATATTGTTCTCAATTTTCTTCAAACTCAATGAAGATTTTGATAAATTTAAGAATTTGACAAATGATTTTCTTTCCGGTACTTCTACCAAATTTTGTAGTGCATTCACTGTCTGGTCACGATCATTTATAACACTCAGTCCCGTCAAGCCATTTTGCTGTCTGAAAGTAAAAAAACTGTATGATGAAAACTCGTCTATTCTAAGTGCATATAATCCAAGTACATCTGTTCGTTTAGTTATTGAGTTAGTACGTAAAAGTGTAAGAGAGAGCGAGTTGTTGACAGATATTTCTTTAGATGAACTCTGTGATAAATAACCGTTGTCACGCAGTAGTTCTTCACCATTTTGGCATCCTTCTCTCAAAGAAAATACATATTGTGAATCAGGGAAACAATTGATAAGTCTAATTTCTGGATTGCGAGTTACCAAAGCACGCCGTGCTTGTGTCGTATAATAAAGCAAAGTATCAGCAGGTTTATTGCGTTTAGCTGTAATCCCGGGCAAGATAAAGTATGTGTGATAGTTGGTACGAGTGAATTGTAGTTTACGAAACGTTCTTTGTTCTTCAATGCCATTATTGAGAATAATACCTGTAGCTGAGTCTCCGATAGGGGCACGAAAAATGGGTGATGCTGTTCCATAATTTGTCATTGCTGAAACAGAGTTTGTGCCAAAGGAAAGTTGGCGAGCATTCCCATCACCTGCTAAGTTTATGACCCTTAACATCATACTGTCTGTACCATCCGGAGGATTTACTAATACAGGGTTCTCATCAGCACAGCCAATAAGTATGACGGTAAATAAAGGTATGAATAGTAAGCGTATAAACTTCATTGATATATCCAAGTTCTCAATCTCTAAAACGTGAGTATGATAATAATATTGAGTGCAAAGAAATCACACAAGGTACTGAAATGATGTATTTTTGCATTTCAATTCACCAAAAATAGCGTATCAAGTAATGCAAGAAAAAATTCGTAGTATAATTGATAGATTTCATGAAGTCGAACATTCGCTGATGGATCCTTCTGTTTCTGCTGATATAGCACAGTTTAGAGTATTGTCGAAGGAGTTCAAATCACTTGAGCCGTTGGCACTCATGGGAAAAGACTATCTTACTGTAATTGAACAAGTTGAAGTAATTAAGCAACTCATAGAGGATTCGGCTATTGAACCGGAGTTGCGGGATATGGCGTATGAGGAACAGAATCAGTTGCGTGAGCAAATTGCGCATATTGAAGCCGAGCTAAAGATACTTTTATTGCCAAAAGATCCGAATGATGCAAAAAATTGTATCATTGAGGTACGGGCAGGCACAGGTGGAGATGAAGCGGGGATTTTTGTCGGTGATTTATTCCGAATGTATCAGCGATTTGCCGAGCGTGCGGGGTTTACGCTTGAAGTTATTGATATGAATGAAAGCGAAAGAGGAGGATTCAAAGAAATAGTATTTTCACTTGAAGGTGAGAGCGTCTTTGGAACTATGAAATATGAGAGTGGAGTTCATCGTGTGCAACGTGTACCTGAAACAGAAGCCAATGGAAGGATACACACTTCGGCTGCAACGGTCGCTGTGCTGCCCGAGGCGGAAGAAATAGATATAGACATTCGTGAACAAGACTTGCGAGTTGATATTTTCAGATCAGGTGGTAAAGGTGGTCAAAATGTGAATAAAGTGGAAACGGCTGTGCGTTTAACGCATATTCCCACAGGAATTGTGGTGCAGTGTCAAGATGAACGTTCACAATTAAAGAATCGCCAAAAAGCAATGAAAGTATTACGAGCTCGACTATATGAGATGGAATCTGAGAAAGCTCACGCAGAGATGTCGTCAGCAAGAAAAGATTTGGTAAAAACAGGCGATAGGTCAGAAAAAATCAGAACATATAATTACCCACAAAATCGCGTAACGGATCATCGTTTGGAAGGTGATGCTAAAAACTATCCATTGCGTGATGTAATAGATGGTAACTTAGGTATTGTCTTAGAGCAATTACAACTTGCCGAAAAAACAGAAATGCTTAAACTTGGTTTGTCAATATAAACACCAAATTTATTATGCTTATGGAACAACGGCACTTGTTTATATTCTCTTCTTCTGTTAAAATATTATGAACAACATAAGTAAATATTATTGTATTGCTTTATTACTCGTACTTTCCTTGTCCGGTACGGGGTGTCGTACGTATGATAATTTCACAACATTTTTTAATACATATTACAATGCCGAACGGTTAATGAAGGAATCAGAGGATGAATTTGAATTCTCTGCAATTGCAGTCAAAAAACCGCCACGTACATTAGTTCCACTTGATAGCGGGGTGTTGTTCGGCGGAAATCAGCCAAATCGTAACGAAACAGCTCCTTTTATTAGGGACTATATCATAGATAAAGCACGTATTCAACCGGTACAAACAAAATTGGATTCCGTATTAATTAAAGGATCAAAAATTCTGCAAAGACACCCTAAATCTAATTTTATTGAGGGTTCTCTTTTTTTAATGGCAAAATCATATTATTATAAAAATGATTGGATGAATGCCGAAATTAAATGCAGTGAACTTGTTGATTTATTCCCATTTGGAGATTTATCCCCCGATGCTCACCTTTTAATGGCTCAAGCATATTTTATAGAACGTAAATATATTTTGGGCGAACAAGCTTTGTCACGTTGTATTGACATAGCATGGTATAAAGATAGATATGATATTCTTGCTGAAGCATTTAAGTTTTCAGCGGAACATTATATATATTTTAATGAGGTTGATAAAGCTGTGCGTCCTTACAAACAAGCAATAGCAATAACAGAAAGCGGTGCACAAGCATCAAAATGGCATCTTGAGTTAGGTTCTATTTACTATCGCCTTTCACGCTGGGAAGAAGCCGAAAAAGAATTCCATCAAGTTGGAGATTTTGATGTGGACTTGTTAGGGGAATATGAAGCCAGACTCTTCAGAGCATCAAGTCTTATATATATGAAAAAGTATCAAGAAGCGGAAGAAATTCTTGATGCAATGTCGTCCAATGAAAACTATAAAGATTGGGAAGGTTCGTTGTTAGCTGAAAAGATGCGTCTGTATAGATTATCCGGTAAAGATTCTTTGTTTATTGATTCAGAAAAAAAGGCTGACACATATTCGGGAAATCCTAATATTGCCGCTATGTACTTCGAAAAAGGTATGGAATATTTCAGAAAGAATGATTATGTCAAAAGTCGTATTTATTTTGCAAAATCGCGAGGTGCAAAATCACCTGTTGCCCGAGCCGCGAATGAATATTATACTTTGCTGAACGAAATGGAAACAAATAAAATTGAAATCCATAAAACAAATCAACTTGTGAAAAAAAATGTTCCAATCACTGATACTGTAAAAACATTAACTGCTGCGAGATATTTCGCCGTTGGAAGAGTGTTTGAAAAAATCGGTAAACATGATTCAGCTTTACATTACTTTTATAAAGCGGCGGATTCTTGTCCTCAATCGTCACCTGAAAGAGCACAATTTCTATATTCAATACATCGTAAAATAAAAGACTCACTTCCTACTGTTGCCGATTCTTTAATGGAAATTATGGCAACTACTTATGGAAAAACCGAGTATGGTAAAGAAGCCAGAGTAAAATTAGGATTTACTGAACTTGCGGAGATAGATACAGCAGGGGATTATTATAACAGCGGTTCACGATTCCGACTCACGGGAAATGATAGTTTAGCGATAAGACAATATAAAACTGTATTTAAACAATTTCCACAATCAAAGTATGCCGCTCGTTCTCTCTATGCCGTTGGTTGGATATTCGAGAGAAAATTACTTTTATTGGACAGTGCAATCTTTTACTATAAAAAATTAGTCGCTGATTATCCAATGTCTGATTATGCTTTAGAAGTTGCTCCGTCATTATCCGCATGGGATCAAAAACGGGTGCCGCCGCGTCCTGATTCACTGCAACAAAAAGCATTTCAATCATCAACCATATCCGGTCAGCAACAATCGGTGGATACATTACAGTCACAATCAAATACAATACAAGTTGTGACAGATCCAAATGTACAATCTATGCCTGTGGATAATGTTCCAGATCAGAAGGACTCATCATTTCCATTAAAGCTACCAACATCATTAAAAGATGTATTAAAAATGGACATACCGTCAGAATTACCTAAACTTGATAGCTTTAATCCATTTAAAAGTAAATCTGATACAACGAAAAATTCAAGACAAGACACAGTCCCTTCGAAGAAAAAGCCATGACACAGAAAAGTAATACACATGCGAGAGAACCTAATTCTCTAATTTATGAAGTATCGCCGTATTTGTTACAACATGCGTATAATCCTATTGAGTGGCATTCCTGGAATGATGATACATTCAAAAAAGCAGAAAAATTGCAAAAGCTCATTTTTTTAAGTATAGGTTATTCTACTTGTCATTGGTGTCATGTGATGGAAGATGAATCATTTGAAGATGAGGAGGTCGCTTCGATTCTCAATGAATATTTTATACCGATTAAATTAGACAGAGAAGAAAGACCTGATATAGATGCTGTATATATGGAGGTATGTCAGGCACTTACAGGGCATGGTGGATGGCCTCTTACGATTGTGATGACTCCTGCAAAAAAGCCATTTTTTGCAGGAACATATTTTCCAAAATATCAGACTCATAATCGCCCCGGACTGCTCAATATTCTTTTAAAAATTAAAGATTTATGGAATAATAACTTAGATGAAGTTGTAGAGACTGCTGAATCTATTGTAGAACGAATTCAATTATTCCACCGACAGGAACAAGAACAAATTTCGACAATATCAAAAGATATTTTTTATACCACATCTCATAAAATACTTGATCGTTATGATAGAGAATATGGGGGTATGAAAAGAGCACCTAAATTCCCAACACCGCATCTTTATATGTTATTACTGCGATTGTCGAAAAAAACGGATAATAGTGATTGTTTGCATGCTGTGGAGCATACAGCCACAGCTATGAGAAAAGGTGGTATATTCGATCATATCGGACATGGTTTTCATAGATATAGTACCGATGTAATATGGACACTGCCACATTTCGAAAAAATGCTCTATGATCAAGCAATGCTACTTTTTCTTTATGTAGAACTATTCCAAAAAACACAAAAAGATATATACAAACAAATAGCTCGTGAAATTATTTCTTATGTACAGCGTTCATTAATGTCAGATGAAGGTTTATTCTTTTCTGCTGAAGATGCAGATAGTGAAGGTGAAGAAGGAAAATATTATCTATGGTCGGTAGAAGAAATATATAATTTACTTCCTCCAGCAGATGCGGATACCTTTTTACGTGAGTATTCATTTTCCGGAGATGGTAATTATCATGATGAAACAACACATGAGCGTAATGGAAAAAATATACCGTATATTCAACCAAATATAGATGATGATAAATTAAGCGATATATTGCAGAAAACAGAACAAATACGCATCAATCTTTTGAAACAAAGAGAATTACGTATAAAACCTTTTCTTGATGATAAAGTCCTGACAGATTGGAATGCTCTTTTTATCGCTTCTCTGGCGTATGCTGCCCGTGTATTCAATGATGATAGATTAGAAGATTTGGTAAAAAAATCTTTTACAACACTTGAACAAACTGTGATAAAAAACACAAAAATTTATCACAGATACCGTCATAAGAATATTGCAATTACAGCGTTTCTTGATGATATTGCATGTCTGGCTTGGGCATCGTGGGAATTGTTCCTCTTAACTTCGCAAAAAGAGTATCTGCTTAAATCTGAAGAATATTGTCGTTTATTAATTGTGAACTTTTACGATTCCGGTCATGGTGGCTTTTATACTACGGGTATTGAAAGTGAGCAAACACCTTTTGGTCGTCTGAAGCAATGGCATGATGGAGCAATGCCTTCGGGCAATTCTATTGCATGCCATGTTTTGGCGCGTGTTGGTACTTTTATAAATAATAGCGAATATATTAATATTGTATTTACAACTATATATCGGCAGGCTGAGAATATTACTCAAAATCCCTCAAGTTATGCCTTCTTACTTTCAGTACTCGACTACTTGACTTCTCATCGTAAAGTGATTATTGTCTCAACACCGGATAAATCTAACCTTAAATTTCAACAAATGTACGCACTGCTTCTTTCAAAAAGTGATGCAAATACTACGGTTATTGCAAATTATGGTACGAACCTACCTTTACTTTATTCAACACAGTTTAATGATGCACAACCATGTGTTTTTATATGTGAGCATTATAGTTGTTTAAGACCATTATTGACTATTCAAGAAGTTGAAGAATATATTGCGGAACAGAATTCATGAAATTTGTTATCCTATCACTACTGTGGCTTTCAAATTTACTTGCAACATATTTCTTGTTTAGTGTAAGTACATATGGAATATCAATGGTAGATATAATCAGTATTGTTATTGCACTGTATGCAACGTATTCTATTGTGTGGAAAGGTGAACCGTTCATTGTGCCACCGTTTCCTGTTTTGTTATGGTTAAGTGGTTTAACTTTAGCTGTTTTTCTATCTGCGATGATTCCGTTACTCTCAAGTAATGCAGAAATGCAACTACAGTGGATAAAAACTACGTTACACTATATCTATGTTTTAATACTGGGAGTGGCAATTATCGGTTCAAACTTTACTATAAACGATATATATAAAGCGTATAAGATACATATATATTTTTCCGTATTGGTCAGTACATTTGGCATTTATCAATTATTTGCGCGAGCTTTTGATTTACCTTTTGCCTGGATTACTATGTCAACAAATACAAATTTAGCTCGAGGTATGGATTTTAAAGAATGGGGTCAGTTGAGTCTGAATTATGGCTCATTTTTCAGAGCAACATCTATTTTCTCCGAGCCTTCAACATTTGCCGGTTATACTGCACAAATACTCTCTTTACTTTTTACTACAATATCGCAAACATCGGCTCAATTTGTAAACAACAAGTTATTTTGGTGGTTAATTGTTATCGTGAATCTTGTCGGATTATTGCTTGCTTTTTCACTGACAGGTTTATTGTTGTCGGTCATACTTATCGTAACATATTTACTCTATGAGCGAAAAATATCTTTAAGCGGTGTATTGATATTTGGGTTGGTTTTACCCTTCTTACTTGTTTTTGCGGATACTATAGTATTCATGTACACCGATGTAAGTGTCATTGAATTATTTGCTCAAAGAGTTGGTGGTATTTATAGTATCTTGTTTGGAGGAACTATACAGACTACGGGTGGTGAATCCTTTTTTGGTAGATTAGATACGATGATACGGGGATTTTGGATATGGGTTGAGTATCCTATAACAGGATTTGGATTGGGTTGTGTATATCTTTATGATAGAGCGAATCAAATAACATATATTGATTCTACATTTTTCACGGTTCTTGCAGAAACCGGTATCGTAGGTATGTTCTTTTTTATAGGGATGTATGCTATTATGTTTCGTTATCTGTTCTTTACTATGAGAAGCCGACTTCAATCAGTGGTATTGTCTGCAGAAGCCCAAAGTCTAATAGCAATAATTCCATATTTGTATATTGCACAAGTTGCAATACTTTTTACGACATCTTTTTTTGTTTCATTTTGGATATATCAAACGTTTGGAATAATTATATCCATCATCATTGCTGTATATTCTGAGTCGGGGTTGCCTCTGCAAAAAATATATGTAATGGATGAACCATTACAAACACGATTCTACCGCAATTTGAAACGCTTAACAAATTCACAAACTCATGGTGAAATCCTATGATAATAAATGGAAAAGAAATTGCACAAACAATTCAGTTAGAATTAGCTGAAAAAACAAAAGATTTAGTTGCTAAAACTTCTGTAAAACCTGGACTTGCATTGTTATTGGTTGGTGATAACTCAGCATCACAAGTCTATGTTCGTTCCAAAGCAAAAGCTTGTGAAAAGATTGGTTTTCATTCAGTAATTCTTACATTACCGGAACAATCTTCTGAAAGTGATGTGCTTGCGGTTATTTCTGCGTGGAATAATAACAACACTATTCATGGAATATTAGTCCAATTACCCTTACCAAAACACATTAACGAAGTGAATGTGATTATGGCGATTGATCCCGATAAAGATGTTGATGGATTTCATCCGGTTAATGTCGGTAAATTAGTGACAGGAATCGGTGGTTTTGTGCCATGTACACCGGCGGGTATTGTAGAATTATTGGTTCGAAATTCAATTCAAACATCAGGCAAACATGTTGTTGTTGTTGGAAGAAGTAATATTGTTGGCAAACCTATCGCAAACTTATTATATCAAAAATCTTCTCGAGGTAATGCTGTCGTCACAATATGTCATACGGGTGCCTCCGACATTCGCTATTATACTAAACAGGCGGATATACTTATTGCGGCAATTGGTGTGGCACATAGGATTACGGCAGATGACATTAAACATGGCGCAGTGGTCATTGATGTTGGGATTAATCGTATTAATGATTCAAAATCTGAAAAAGGGTATTCAATTGTTGGTGATGTGGATTATGACAGCGTTTTGCCGTATGTTTCGGCTATTACTCCGGTTCCCGGTGGAGTAGGTCCAATGACCATTGCAATGCTTTTAACAAATACATTGACTGCAGCCCAAAATTATGCAAAAAGTGTGCAAATATAATTTATATTATACAATGCTTTGCGTAGAGATTGTATAGAGAATGATTGACAGATTGATAGCTATGATAGGTCTGTACCCATTTTTTCCCATGCAGACCTATTTTTTTTCGATTATCTTTATTCTCAATAAGAAACACTAACTTTTCCTCTAATTCTTTATGAGAATTGGCAATCACAAATGGATTTTCAGGTATCCATTCACTGTATTCATCGGTCATATTCGTAATTGTTGGAATTTCCATTGCCAGAGTTTCTAATCCTGATTTTCCATATCCCGTTCCTCCTTGAGTACCACCGACTTGATCAATACAAATATCGCAATGCTTTTTTATTTCAAGAACTTCTTGACGAGGCATATTCTCCAGAAGATAAAAATCAATGGGAAATGACTTTCTAAGTCTGTCTATACATGATATAATGCCATCTGTACCTTTGAATTGACGATTTGTGGGAGAATGAACTATTTTAATTGTGTTACCTGCATTAGGAATAGGAGTAGGTAATTCACTTGTATCATAAGGATAAAAAATATAGTGCAAATTATCCATTAATTCAAGGTGATCATACTCGCTAGTGATTCTCATATCTGATATTTCTTCCAGTTCTTTGATGATTCCTCGTGAACGTAAATCACTACCGTAGTAACAAGTTACAATTTTCTTTCCTTCTTTTTTCCAAACTAATGCCTGTTTGGGTTTACGGGTAAAATCCATACCACCGTCAAAATGAATTATATCAAAATCATTGAGGTGTTCTTTTTCTAATAATTCTGCAACAGAATACTGACGTACAATGTCAGAAAGTGAAAAATATATGTGTTCAAAAAAATTTTTGGGTTTAAAAATCGGTGCTTGATTATGAGTAGTTGTATATGTATCATCACGTTTTTTTTTTCTCCAAAACGATGCTAAAGAAGAGCGCGAGACATAGAAATTTAATGTAATATCTTCTTTAAATCCGCGAATATTTGGATATTGTGTTATAAGTCGCGAGTAATCCCCACATTCATTGTGCATTCGTGCAAAGTCATAAGGAACACCTGCATAATTTTCAACAGCAACATGCAATATTTTTTTCACGATAATTCACAGTAAAATGTATCTCGAAAAATTCCTCTTGAGCCAAAATTTTCCTTGAAACGTGCAAGACCCCAATTGGGTTCCATGTTAACGGTAAAAATACCGAAATCAAGGTAATCAAATCCTTCTCGTGATGATTGTTTCATAATTTCATAAAACAAAGTATTGACCGGACGATATTCTTGATATTCTTCATCATGGCTTATATAAAATGCAAGTACAACTTTAGAATTTGCTGAAAAATTACATACACCTGCAATAAGTTTATCGTCTAAAAACGCACCCCATAATCGAATTGCTTCGGGGAATTTTCTTTTGAGTCGCAATAATTCCTCGAGTGAATGTGTTGGTGACACACCATGTCTCATTTTCAAATTTTTTGACAGTATAGCATAATATTGTTCGAATTGATCAGTTTCTATAATCCTTACAGCATTCTTTTGGGCTTTACGTATAGCTCTTCTGGCTTCTTCTCTATATAAAGATATGATTTTGTCTTCGTGTTTGGGTAATTCAACGACACTCGAAATTTCACGCTTAAGGTAGGTGAAGTTGTGACGAATCAAAGCGAAATCAATGTAATTAGATACATGCTTTTGATAAATTATAGGATTGAGAGTAATCTGAATGGCATCGCAGTCCATTGAACTTGCCGTTTCTTTGAGGAGCCGAACACAGTCATGCGCATCCTTGAAGTTCAAATCATCTGTATGCACGAACCCACCATATGATGCTCCTGAATGAGATGAAAGTATGCGTTTACCATTTCTTTCGATGATTACCGCAGGAAACAGCGCAAAAAGTTTATCATTCTTTGTGAGTACTAAAGAAGAATCCCTAAAGCGATCTTGAGGGTGATATGATAAAAAGTTTCGCGTATGGAAGATGGTACCATTGTTTGATGATTCAACAAAAGAATCCCATTCTTTTTCTGATATATTTGAACTGATGAAAGGGTATATCTTCATAAATATCTAAAGTGATTGTATCAAAAATACGAAGCAAAACGCAGTGTTTTAACTGATTATTGCGATTTGGTAACTAATTTGTAGTACGAAAAGTATAAATTTCAGAAATTTTGATTGTCGTATCAATGAAGAAGTTCGTCTGTAAATATATATATATTATACTCTTAAGTGCAATAGTTGCTGTTTCAGTACGTGCCGGCGAGTTAAGATTGCCTGATTATATACTACAAGGCACTGTCATTTCGGTTATGTATAAACCCTCTAAGAATCCTTTGACCGATAACCATACTCTGATAGCATATTGTTATACTTCATCGAATGTGAAGCCGACTGCCTATCAAAGTTCGTTTTCTGACAATGGTGAGGCAACACTTGCTATACCTCGTGATGCTGTCTATGTAATGTTCAAAGTCATGACAGGGAAAGTGGCAGATGATAATGGGCAACAGTTCTGGGATATGCCGATTATGGACAAAGATAAAAAGATTCCGGAGAATGCCTATTTCAGAGCAGCTATATCCTATCTGGGGCAGCTTCCCGAAAACTGTAAGCGTGCAGTTTCTTCGGCAAAGGCAGAAGAGATGCTCCGCCAAGAGTTGAATCTGTATCCTGAAAATATACTTGCAAAAGCCGGTATTGCGATGCTTGCCCATGACAATAAAAAAATCACAAAACTTGAATTCGAGAAGCAAATTCGTGGACTCTTCGCGGCAGTAAAAGATTGGTCAAGAGAAGAGATTGTACGTTCTGCATGGAGGTCATTCAATGCGATTGGCGAAAAAAAGAAAGCTGATTCTATTGCTAAAGCTTTTGTGACGAAACATCCAACATCCGAGTTTGCCGAGGATTATGGGCTTGATGTTCTGCAAAGACTGAATGACCAAAAGCAAGTGATAGAGTTAGGAATGAGTTATATACTGCATTTTCCTCACTCTAAGGAAATGCCTATGCTTGCACAGGGATTAGCGCCTGTTGCAGCTTCACTTTCAGTATTGGATAGTTTGATAGAGCGATATTCAAAAGAAAAGTATAGAAATCCTTTTGTTGTGTCTTTGTTTGCATTTATTCAAGTGGATGCCGATTCAACAAAAATCCCCGCGGCAATTGCATATTTAACGAAAGAACGAGAGGCATTTATCAAATCAGGAGCTCGGCATTTCAAGCCGCGATGGTTGTCAGAAATGGAATGGACAGAAAAAGAAGAGTCACTAATGGCACAAATAACTGCAACTCGCGGTTTTATTTATGAGCGAAACAATCAAAAAATGTATGCAATTGCCGATTTAGAAGATGTTGTCACGCAATATCCGCTTTCCTGTCATGAAGTGATATATGATAAACTTGTGACATTACTTTATGAAGATAGAAATCTATGGAGTAAAGCATTCACATGGTCAGGAAAAGCTATGGAACTTTCTCGAGCTAATGACAATATTAAAAAGATAAACCAAGAAACGTTCGCCGCTTCATCAGAATATAAAACGTATAATGACTATCGTATGATGATTGATAGTAAAGCAACACTATCGCGGCGACAAAGTATGAAAAACCAGATGCTGCGTCAGCCCATGCCAATGGGAAAACTACATAATAAAGATGGAAAAGTCATAGAACTTAGCTCATTCTTAGGAAAAACATTAATTATTGATTTTTGGGCAACATGGT
>DDTD01000035.1 GCA_002344005.1 Ignavibacteria bacterium UBA2373
GTTATCTATCATCGCGTATGTTTATTTCACGAATAAAAAAATAATAATGAAATATTGGTTAATAAAATCAGAACCGTCTGTATATTCTTGGGATCAATTGGTTGCCGATGGCAGAACATTGTGGGACGGAGTACGCAATTATCAAGCTCGTAATAATTTAAAAGCTATGTCGGTTGATGATATTGCTTTATATTATCACAGCAATGAAGGTCTTGCAATTGTAGGCACTGCTAAAGTTGTACGTGAGGCATATCCTGACCCAACAATTGATGATGATACATGGGTTGCCGTTGATATAGTTCCATTGTCGGCTTTTCCCGAACCTGTGACTTTGGCAAAAATTAAACAAGAACCGACATTGCAATCCATGGCACTATTGAAACAAGGACGATTGTCTGTTGTGCCCGTTACGTCTGAGGAATATGAATGTATTCTTGCACTCAGCAAATCATAGAAATAAGCCGGCGGACTATTCGTTTATTGTTGTGCGGCATGGTAACTTGCCATACACTACGATGAATCTATTGCAAAGGTGAAGCGCATTTTTCAACTCTCTACTTGCACTTGAGTTTTTTCACGCGCCACCCTCCTCTGAAACGGTAGTTGTTTGTTTCGGACAGTACTTCTACGGATGCGTATGGCAAGTTACCGCGTCGCTATTTTTTTGGAATGACCTTTGTCCTCTTATATCGTGCAGTTCACTGTATTAGAGGATAATTTTATGAAAACATTTCAACCTTCTTTGCTTGTAATTCTATCAATGTTTGCCATAGGAGCAAACTCGATTTTATCTGCGGCAGTTACATTATCTTCCATAAAAACAGAACCTAATCGTGCAATCTTTTATGGTATCGGTTCTGTAGAAAATCCCCAAGTAACCCAAAACCCCGAGAAAACACAACTAATTATTTCCTTGGAAGGAGTGACCATCTCTGAAAAAGCTCATGCGGCTTTTGGCAAGGGCATGATGAATGATATTGATGTTGTTCAAGAAAAAGGAATAGCAAAAATATTTATCCAACTAAAAGAAAAACAAGGTTTTACTGTAAATAAATTACCATACTCCGATGCTTTGAGCATAGATGTATTCTCTTGGGATAAATTATCTTCTCATGATGATATATACCGGAGTGCTCAATTGGCATTGAGCGAAGGTCTTCAACAACAAGCATTGCAAAATTTTCGATTAGTGGCAGAAAAGGGACATGTTGATGCTGCATCATATCTTGGGCTTGAGTTAATCAAACAAGGTCTTTATGATGAAGCATTGGGATGGCTCAAAAAGGCAATTCGAGGTAATACAACCATTGCAGATGCTTATGGTGGATTATGCCAGATTGCACGGGTAAATGGAATGAGTGATGAAGCAAAATCCTATGAAAAACGTTTCTGTGATATGACAGGGCTGCGGTCAGTTTTAGACATAGCTGTTGAATATCAGCCACCACTTTCCTCCATAAACGAAAATATGAATCAAGAAGAACCACTATCTATTGCAGCAATTATGGTAGATGAAGAGATTCATCAGGATAGTACCTTGATAAGATCATCAGAGGAGGATACATCTCGATTCTCATCGCTTTTTGCCACAAATTCATCATCCAAGCAAAGCAATGAAGGTATCAGTAAAGAAGTTGTCAATGCATCATTAATGCCTCAATGGATGAAAACCGTTTCAATCGCCGCAATTGCTGTGCTGTTCAGCGCTGTTATTGCGATGGTGGTTATGTATATACGCTGGCGCAAAAGAAAACAAGAAGCATTTGATATGGACGAGGATGATGAAAATACCATGTCTGATACTTCACTGTTTGCTGCCGAATTACAGCAAGCACAATCGCAAACACCCGCTGCATCATTACAATCTGCAGTAAAGTCTTATGCAAATACTTTCGAAAAAACAATTGATGATACATCAGAGAATGAAAACAATAGTGCTACAGCTCCTCTTGCAAAAAATGTATCACAAGAAAAAACAATGCTCGAAGAATTTATCGGCGAAGTCATTACAATGAGTAAAAATGCGGTGGATAAAGGAAAAAATTATGTAGAAGAGCGTAAACAGTCTTTGGTTGAAGGTGTGTTCTCACCTGAAGATAATGATGATAATCTATGGCATGAAGATTCTATCATCGTTCCACAAAGGGGCGAATATGAGTTAGCAATGAATTTACAAGCAAAACAACGCATTCAAAGGTCGCAATCATTGGGAACATTAGATGCTGATATGCTACCATCACAACAATTTGGTATAACAAAAGTAGCCAGAAAATTGGGTATAGAAACAGGGAGTATAGAAGCAAAACGATCAATTTCACATTTGCAAACTGATGCACATGCACTTAGTGATTTACGCAAGAAATTCTCAAAACAGTCATCAGTACATTTTGTATAGTTAGAGAACACAAATATTATTTAATCCATTTATCTATTCTATATTTTTATCGTGTGTGCAGTTCGATAACTAAGTTTGATAAATTTATGTCTTTTCTAATGATTGTAATAACTCCACTATTCTTTGTACTTTTATTTCCTCAGTCTTTGCAGAATAAATGTGTTCGATAATTTCATCTTTTTTCAGTTCTGAAAGTGCTGTAAAAGCTCTTTGTGCCTGAGGACTTGATGCTAAGCATAAGTGAAGCTCCTCAGGGATATATACCGATACCGTATCTGCAAAAAGAATCACTCTGACAGTATCACCTGCTTGTTTACCTATTTTATTACGAATTTCGGCTTTGACGGGAAGGAATAATCTGCCATTACCCATGGGCATTAATTTACAATGCCTTATTTCAATGTCATCAATATAGGCTCGTACTGTTACCCAACCAAATGGTTTGCTTTTGTCTTGAACTATCTCATGAATCTCTGCGTATGTCCATCCACCTTTACCCGGAAATTTTTCTAAGATATATGTGTTATCAACTAAGGGGCTATCAATGTCCATATGATTCACCTATAATTTATATGCTGTACAACGTATAACAGAACCAATACCATTATGGAACAATCCTTCATTAAGTAATATCTCTTTTTCTTCGAGATAAATGAAATCAAAGTTGGCGAAGTCTTGAGTAATTTCTTCTTTAGAAAAAAGAAGGTCTATATCCTGCGGTCCGCCTACATTTACATTGTTCTTTCTATATTCTATGTGATTTTTACTAAAACCTTCAAAAATCAGAATACCGCCTTTTCGTAATAATTTTTGCAATTTTTTGTGTATATTCTTTCTTTCGATTGACGGAAAATGCGCATAAATTAATGCTATCGCATCAAATTGTTCTTCTATGAATGGTATGGAGTCACTGTCTCCAACATGATAATCAATCGTGACATTATTTTTATTTGCCAACAGAAAAGCTTTCTTTTGTCCCTCGACGCTTATATCAAATGCTGAGACATTCCATCCCTGAGTCGCAGCAAATACTGCATTTCGCCCTTCTCCTTCAGCGGGGAGTAAAATATTCCCACAGGTGAGTTTGCTTAACTGTTCGCGAAGATATTCATTGGGTGTAATTCCATACGCATAATCCTCAATACGGTATCGTTCATCCCACATTGCTTGCCATGAATTGTGTTCAGTCATAAAATATTATTTTGATAAATAAAGTGTTAAATAAAGAATTATACTCATAATCGTAATAACAACTACTTTCATACTATGAACTATACGAATTGCTTTTCTATACTGTTCTTTCGCATTACTATCATTAATTTCCTGTGTGTAGTTAAATGTATGAGGATATTTAGTTAATAAAGATAATCCTACATGAAGTAAAGTTGTTATACTTGGGAATAGCCAGATAAGAGATTTATCACCGAATGTATGTGCATCGCCGACTAATGAAAAATGAATCGGTATGGCAGAAGGTAGCGAAGGATAGAATAATAGTAGTATTAACCACATTAGCATAACTATAAACCAACATACATTGTCATATAATGAATAGTGTTTGTTGCGGTAATATTGTATGAGTGACCTACCTATTCTCATAGCACGTTGATCATGGTGAAAAAAATCAGACTAAATTTACCCTGCCCATTCAAATGAACTTCTGATTTGTTCCATAGAGTATTTCGCACCGATACAAATACATAATTTGACACGAGCTTTTTGACCATTCATAAAATCAGCAAAAATTACTCCATTATCATGTAAATGTTTTCCTGCTCCTTCATAGGCATAAACTTTCTCAATGCGCCCGACGGGGCAGCGTGACACTAAAACAACAGGAATACCTTGCACCGCAGCAATCAGTTCATAATACACAGCGGGTGGCACATTGCCTGCTCCGAATGCTTCAATAACGATACCTTTGGCTCCGGCATCAATACATTGTCGTATTTGCCTTCCGTCCATTCCTGCATAGCATGAAAGTAATGGGACAAAGTCCGGCAATGTTTCGACAGAAAAATATTCACGGTGCAATGGCTTTCTGTATAACATTAATGTATCATGAGAAATTCTTCCGAGAGGACCAAAATCCAGACTCTCAAATGTATTCAGTTTGGTTGTGTCATTTTTACTGACTTCGCTTGCAGCATTGAGTGTTTCGGAAAGACACACGATAGTACCATATCCTCGTAAGGCAGGATTTCCGGCAAGCATCACACCCACGCGCAAATTACGAGGACCGTCCCAATCCACTTCACTCGAATTTCGCATTGCGCCTATGACAACGATAGGTTTTTCCGACTTACAGGTCAGATCAAGAAAATAAGCCGTTTCTTCTAATGTGTCAGTGCCATGCGTTACGACTACGCCATCAATCTCGGGTTTTGACAATTGTTCGCGCACAATAGCCGATAAGGAAAGCATAATCTCGGGAGTGACATGTGGTCCCGGGTATCTTCCAAATTCAATAGGAATAATGGTTGCAATTTCATGAATTGATTGTACGGTTCCGAGTATTTCTGCGGCACTAAGTTTAGGAACAACACCGCCAAATTCACGATCAACTTTCATTGAAATGGTGCCACCCGTAAATATAACTGCAACTGTAGGTTTATGTTGTGCAATCTGATTGTTCATAAAACTGTATAGTAAATGACGTAAGTGTTTTGTGTGTTTCGTAGAATGTGGTACGAAAATAAGAGAGTGTTTCGTATTTTCGCACAAATAATCTTCTTAGCCCGGATGGCGAAATAGGCAGACGCGCTGTATTCAGAGTGCAGTTCCGATTGGAGGTGCGGGTTCAAGTCCCGCTCCGGGCACATGAAGGCGTTATTTTCATGAAGTATGGAGATAATGTTCTTGTTTTCATGCCCTAAAGTCAAGTATGTTGTCTCAATCACATTATTGTTAGAAACAGTACTATCATAGAATACGAGATTTTCTTCTTTGGGATAGACCTTCGAAAATTCTACACATTTCATGATAGAAGAATTACGGGGCTCAGTTGTATCGTAACTTATGAAGTATATTCTCCAATGAGCAGTTCACAATTATCACTCGCTGTGATACCATAATGGTCTAAATGAGCGGGAAGTAAAACAGTCCTTCCTTTCTGAACATGTACATTCTCAAAATCACCTGACAATGTTATTTCACCTTGTAAAACAGTCATAATCTGTGCAGAAGTACTGTGAGAAGAATATTCTTGGAATGCTGAGAAATTATAGAATCGTTTTAAAGAAAAAAATGAATTATTGGTTAATATATCTTCTTGATAATGTCTATGTTGCACTGACTTTATTCCAAGATTTAATGTAGGATTTATGAGAGAAAAATCCGTACAGATAAGTCCTTTATCTATATGTAATTCTCTGGGTGCGCCGTCCAAGCCAAGTCTGTCCCAATCATATAAACGATAGGTGGTATCGCTTGTTTGTTGTAATTCATAAATGATGACACCTTTCCCGAGTGCATGAATTGTTCCGGCAGGTACAAAAATAAAATCACCTTTTTTGACTTTGACGAAGTTAAGCACATCCTTGGCTTTACCTTGAATTATGGCGTCACGAAAGTCTTGCGCCGATATTTTTTGGGAAAATCCATAAATGATAGCAGCGTCGGGTTCGGCTTCTATGACATACCAACATTCCGTTTTTCCGCGTGGTTGTCCCTCAAGTGATTGTGCTAATTCATCATTAGGATGCACTTGCACAGAAAGCCAATCCTGGGCATCTAAAAATTTTACAAGTAATGGAAAATCACCACCATCGTATAAAGTACCACCAATTTCTCTTGGGAATTGAGACAATAATTCTTTGAGTGTATGACCGCTATATTCACCATTTATGATGATATTTGTATCATAAATTTCCCATGACTCGCCTATGATACTTTGCGGGGGTAATTGTTTGTCTAATAAGGTTTCTAAATTTCTTCCACCCCAAACTCTTTGATGAAAAACAGGCGAAAAAAGTAAAGGATACAGTATCATGAGATTATTTCTGAATAATAATAGGAAAGTTTTTTATTGTTGAACCGTGAGTAATACGTAATGAGTACATACCATTAAAAATATCATTAACTGCAAAAGAAAGTATGTCTATACCTTTTTCGGCAGTATAAGTGTAAAGACTTTTTATAATTTTACCATCAAGAGAAACAATAGACAATGTAATGATTTCCGGGGAATTAATATTTAATGTGCAATAGAGACGATCTTTCGCAGGATTCGGAAATACTGTTGATATATGAAACGGTGACTCTTGTACAGAGACAGTCGTTGATTCCAAAGGCAAGAGAGGAGCTGGTATGTCTTGTTTGTTTTTACCTTGAGCGATCGTAGATGCTTTTTGTAAAAATGTATCATCTTTATTGACATATAATGATGAAAAATTCTTTTCATTATTAGAAATAATTTTCACAGTGTCTATATGAAATACATCCGTTTGACAGCGCACAGGTGTGATGTCGAGTATTGAGTAACCGTGATTTATTAAATCAAAATCTTTCATATAAGGATTATTATTTACCATTGTATTATTGCCGGATTGAATCAATGTTGATAAAAATGGTCGTAAAAAAGCAATATTTTCGATAATCTCATCAAAATTAGAAGATGTGATGCTTGGTGTAACAAATTCAACACCGATTGATCCTTTTTTCTCTTGTGGATTGTATTCTGCCGGATTAAAAGCTATATCCATGCCATGTGTTGTATGAATATCGCCTGTTAAAAAAACAATATTTTTTAAGGAGTTATTTGTAATAAATGTGTGGAAAGCATTTCTTTGAGCAGGAAAATTACCCCATGAGTCTGCATTATAGCCCGATTCCAGAACATTCTTCAAAACGGGAGTAAGTGCTTGCAATAATGGATTACCTATAAATAAAGTTGTATCGAAATTATCAAGAATAATAGGTGTGAAGAGTACTTGATTACCTATTATTTTCCATTGAGCTTCGGATTGTTGAATGCTGTTTGTGAGCCATGAAAATTGCTTTTCACTCATCATTTTTCTCTGAGGATTGAGCAGTGAATCTTTGGAGGATTGAGGAGCGTTTTGCCCTAAATTAACCACAGGGGCATCACGCTCATCCATTCTGGTATCAATCATAAATATTTCTGCTAACCCGCCATACATAAATTTTCGATAAAGCGAACCATCCGCATTCTCGCGTATGGGTAACCACTCATAACATGCTTTTTTCGATGCCGTTAAACGGGTTTTCCAATCGCCCTCGGTTGCTGTCGTATGATTATCAGCACCGTCTTTGTAGGCATTATTGGCAGCTTCGTGATCATCCCAAACATACAGAAAGGGATGTTGTTGATGCAATCGCTGTAAATCAGGATCTAAACGATGTAAGCCATAGCGTGCACGATATTCTGCAAGAGTTAAGATTTCTTTATCAACTTCATAAGGGCGTATTGGTGGTGTGCTGCTATTTCCGGTATTGTTGCCATATTCATAGATATAATCACCGAGATGTATCACTGCATCTAAGTCATTACGTTGGGCAATTTTTCTGTAGGCATTAAAATAACCTGACGAATAGTTACTACAAGAAACGAAAGCAAAGCGCAAGTGCGAAACATCTGTTATCGGAGCGGTTTTTGTTCTGCCAATAAGGGAATTCTTACCATTGTGTTTAAACATATAATAATATGTTGTGGCGGGTTGTAAGCCGATTACATCCACCTTACAGGTAAAATCCTTTTCTATAGTTGTTTGAGCATATCCCCTTTGGACAATATTCTGTAGAGCAGTATCTGTGGCAATAAACCATTCAAGAGTAGCTGGCTCATTATTGTCTGTTGTGACACGTGTCCAGATAATGACTCTGTCAGTTAACGGATCACCGGATGCCACCCCATGATAAAACGGTGCTAATTGTTGTGATTTTAGTGCATAGTCGGCTGCGAAATCACGCACATGATAATGTGTATGATGAATAGCGCTTTCATTAGTCAGAGTTTGATTATTAACTATGGTCTGTTGGGAATAGAGAGTGTTTATACTCAATGTAATCAAACAGATACAAAAACAATACATACTCATGATGAGCGGTTGTTTATGCGAAGAGTGTATGATAAATTTCATAGACTGATACTTTTACAATTGTTATACTTGATGGGTGACGTATTATACCAATATTTTGGTTTTGATAAGAATCGCTGTATCATCAATGGAGAATGGCGGCAATTTTTCCCGTATTTTTGCGTCGAAGACTTATCTTTTCAACACCTAATTTTATGGACACAGATTTATGAACTCTGTATATACGGTTGCAGACAAATTTGAATATCGTCATAATGGACCCGATGAACAAGAACAACAAAAAATGTTGGCAACCATCGGCATATCTTCGCTTGATGAACTCATTGCCAAAACAGTACCTGCTTCTATTCGCTTAGAGTCGAAAATGGATTTACCGCCGGCAATGACCGAGCAAGAATTTTTAGATTTTCTTCATTCAGTTGCAAAAAAGAATAAGGTGTGGCGTTCATGTATCGGTATGGGATATTATGATTGTATTACTCCACCCGTAATACTCCGTAATATCTTGGAGAATCCCGGATGGTACACGCAATATACACCATATCAAGCAGAAATTGCTCAAGGTCGTTTAGAATCCTTGCTCAATTTTCAAACTATGGTTATAGATTTAACGGGTTTACCAGTTGCTAATGCCTCATTATTGGATGAAGCAACTGCCGCTGCTGAAGCGATGGCAATTATGTATGCACAACGCAGCCGCGAACAAATACAGAACAAAGCAAATATTTTGTTGGTGTCTAAATCTATATTCCCTCAGACATTATCATTATTACAAACAAGAGCTGAACCATTAGATATCATTGTAGAAATAGCAGATCTTCATAGTGTGAATTGGCATAATGGCATATTTGGTGTTGTTGCCCAATATCCTGATGGTGATGGTGCTGTTGAGGATTTATCCGCAATGACCAAAGCTGCCCATGACCACGGAGCTTTTGTTGCTGTGGCGACTGATTTAATGGCATTGACACTCTTAACTCCACCGGGTGAATGGGGCGCCGATGTGGCATTCGGTTCCGCTCAACGATTTGGTGTTCCGATGGGCTATGGCGGTCCTCACGCTGCTTTCTTTGCCGTTCGCGATGAGTTTAAACGCTCTTTGCCCGGTCGCATCATCGGCGTTTCGATTGATGCAAATGGTAATCAAGCATATCGTATGGCTTTGCAAACACGTGAGCAACATATACGAAGAGAAAAAGCAACAAGTAATATATGTACGGCACAAGCACTATTAGCTAATATTTCAGCTATGTATGCGGTGTATCATGGCCCTAAAGGATTGAAAAGTATAGCATTGCGTATTCATTCCTTTACTACATTGTTGGCGCGTGTGTTACAATCTATGGGGTTTGGTATTGTCCATGAAGCGTATATGGATACATTACGTATCAGCGGCGTTACAACAAATGTGCGAGAAAAAGCTGAAATGCGAGAATATAATTTCCGCTATTTTGACAATGGTGAAATTGGTATTTCTTTAGATGAAACAACCACACCAGATGATATTCGCAATATTACGACAATATTCGCTGCAGCAAAAGGAATAGAACCACCGAGCATAGATAATCTTCTGAATGATGTGTTGATTGCAATTCCTGAGAATTTGATGCGCACATCGCAGTATCTCGCACATCCAATATTTAATAAGCATCATTCGGAGCATGAAATTCTCCGATATATTAAACAATTGGAAAACAAAGATTTATCATTGACTCATTCGATGATCTCTCTTGGTTCTTGTACGATGAAACTCAATGCGACCACAGAGATGATACCTGTCACTTGGCGCGAATTTGGTGAACTTCATCCATTTGCTCCCCGCAATCAAGCAGAGGGCTACACACAAATTTTTGAGGAATTAGAAAAATCACTCTGTGAGATAACCGGTTTTGATGCCATGTCATTACAGCCTAATGCCGGTGCGCAAGGTGAATATGCAGGTCTCATGGTGATTCGTGCTTATCATAAAAGCAGGGGAGAAGGTCACCGTAATGTGGCTTTAATTCCCTCATCTGCCCATGGTACAAATCCGGCAAGTGCTGTTATGGCAGGAATGAAAGTCGTAGTTGTCAAAACCGATGATCTCGGCAATATTGATATGGATGATCTTTTTGACAAAACTGAGCAGCATAAAAATGATCTTGCTGTTCTTATGGTTACCTATCCTTCAACACATGGTGTATTTGAAGAACATATCCGCGAAGTCTGCTACTTAGTCCATCAACATGGCGGGCAAGTCTATATGGATGGTGCAAATATGAATGCACAAGTCGGTTTGACAAGTCCGGGTAAGATTGGTGCGGATGTATGCCATTTGAATCTTCATAAAACATTCTGTATTCCACATGGCGGTGGTGGTCCGGGTATGGGTCCCATTGGGGTCAAATCTCATCTTGCACCATTTTTGCCATCGCATCCTGTCATTCCTGTGGGCGGTGAGCAAGCAATTTCTGCAATTTCGGCAGCACCATGGGGAAGTGCCAGCATTTTGTTAATTTCTTATGCTTATATTAAAATGATGGGTGCTGAAGGATTAACGAGTGCAACAAAAATTGCCATTCTCAATGCTAATTATATCAAATCTCGCCTTGAAAAACATTATCCAATTCTTTATAAAGGTATTCATGGCACTTGTGCGCATGAAATGATAGTAGATATGCGTGAATTTAAACGTACTGCCGGCATTGAAGTGGAAGATATTGCTAAACGGTTGATGGACTATGGCTTCCATGCGCCGACCGTTTCGTTCCCCGTAGCTGGTACAGTAATGATTGAGCCGACGGAGAGTGAAACAATGGAAGAATTAGATAAATTCTGCGATGCACTCATTCACATACGCCATGAAATAGCTGAGATAGAAAATGGAAATGCCGATAAAGCGGATAATGTTTTGAAAAATGCACCCCATACAGCGGGAGTTGTCATTGCTGATGAATGGAAACACTCTTACTCTCGTGAAAAAGCAGCTTATCCATTGGCTTATGTAAGAGCCAATAAGTTTTGGCCCACCGTGGGCAGAGTAAATAACACCCATGGCGATAGAACTTTGATATGTGCATGCCCACCTATTGAAGAATATGTCCATGAACAATAATTGAAATTTTGATGTGAAAGAACCCGCTCCATGCAATTTATGTGGGCGGGTTTTTTACTTTTGCAGTAAATAATCGCTTTCATAATCATTCATTGAGCTATTTGACGCAACGAATGCTGTTTCCAAGACTTCAATATTTCTTCCAAACATGGCGTCGCAGACTACGAAGATCTTCACCTATGTTTATGCCGACAATTGCACTGATTGCATGTACTGTCCTTGCAGTACTTGGTATAATTATCGGTGCTTCGGCGGATTCATTGATTGTGGAAACTAATGGTTGGATTTCTGCTGTAGAAATAATCAATGCAGCACTGTTTATCATGGCGGTCGAACGAAGTACAAAATCGGCGGACTTCCAATTTAACTATGGTTATGGCAAATATGAAAGTCTGGCTATTTTGTCAAGTTCCGTTTTGCTGACAGTCATAGGAATATATGTTACTGTTGAAGCTGTCAATACCTTTGGCAATCCTACAGAAACAAATAATTTTTGGTTTCTGGCTACATATTCTTTTTTATGTTTTATTCTCATTCGCACTGTAACATTACACATGAAAAAAGCTGCTGCTAATCATCAAATACCCGTTTTGTATTTTGATGCTGATTTATGGGAAGCGGATAGTTGGATGGAATTAGCGGTTTCAGTAAATTTAATTATAGGCGGTATCTTTCATGCTTACGGTTATGATGCGATTGCTCGTTATTTAGACTCCGGTTCAGCTATTGCTTTATTAGCTTATACGGTAAGTATTCCATTACGACATGGCAAAAATGCACTCGATCAAATACTTGATAAAACATTACCCGAAAATGTTCAAATGGATATATTGTCGAGTATTATTGCACGATTTGACAGTTTCTGTGAATTTAGAGCAGTACATACCAGACAATCGGGACGTGATATTTTTATTGAAATTGACTTAATTTTACCATTCGACTGGACTCTGGAACAAAGCCGTGAATTAGAAAAAAACATAGCGCAAGATTTAAAGGAAAAATATCCGACATCAATTATGCGATTATATGCACAACCATGTCCGCGAGATTGTTTCCGTAATGGTGAATGTTTTTGTCCGCTCAAGCAATGATGGAATACTATACACTCAAATAAGAGTATTATTTTCTTAGTACCATTGAAAATCAAGGGTAATTAATTATCCTTATCTTAAAAACATTGCTTTAAGTATCGTAGAGTTTCTGATGATGTCGTTATAAGAACGGCATTGGTAATCTGTTGCTGATAATCTACCCGAAATCATACTTTTACATACTTATCACTACAAAAAATTTGGAAAATCAGAACAAATTGTGTAAGTTCGCATCAGCCTTACATAACTCTCTATTTACCCATATACTAAGGAGTACTCCGATGCATAAACAGACTTTTGTCAAAACAGACTTTTGTCAAAACAGACTTTTGTCAAAACAGACTTTTGTCAAAACAGACTTTTGTCAAAACAGACTTTTGTCACATCCTTCTTCAGGAATGTTCTTATGTTATTCGCACTGTTTAATCTAACTTCCTTTGAAGCTGTATCACAACAGTATTTTAACTTCCCTCATTATGACCCTAATCCACCAAATTATGTTAATACTGATTGGATACCATCAGGATTAACTCCCACTACATCTCCCAAATTTGCTCATTCATTCACCTGTAAGTTACGTGTTGCAAAGAATCCGGATATTATATGGGAACCATGTGGAGGTATTTCTATCTCACAAGATGCTAATCCACAAGATCAATTAAGCGGATTTTACCTTCAAGATTTTACCTACAGAGCGGTTGCTCGTACTTTTTTTAATGATATTGCATATATACCCAAAGATGCTTTATGGCGACTTTATCAAAGGATAACGAGTGGTACATTAGCAACGTATATCAATTCATTGACACAACCTAAACAAGATTCTATTTACGCTTTTATATTCTCTCCCCCTCTTTCTGACACTCTTCCTCCTCGTCCTCGAGAATATGAAAATGTTCGTCCCGGATTATTAGTTGTTGCCGGACAATATACCACAGCGCCGAATATTAGTTGTGGTGGTGAAAATCCTGTACGTACTAATGCTGCAATTTATGTTGTTGATGCAGGATCATTACAACCATTACGAATGTTTAAATTTTTCCAATGCCTTGATACTATAAAAACTTCCAATTTTACCGCTATTCGTTATTTAGATATCGTTGATCGTTTTGTGGCGGTAGGATCATGTGATGATTTTAATAACAATACCGATATACTCTCTTTTAACGGAGATTTATTATATTTACTATGGGAAAATTTACCCGGTACGGATGCAATGACACACAAATATGATATAAAAGATCCATATGTTGATGATACCACCACAAGATTATCATGTAATGACATCGCTACGGGTGTGGATTTACGGTACTTTAAAACAGTAAATTCTAACGGCGAGTTCAACGGCTATTCTACTAATGCAGGCGCAATTATGGTTTCTGCTTATTTGACAAATAGTATAGGACAAGAAAAAAGTGTTCTTTTGCGTTTGAATCATGATGGTAGCCCTGTCCCTGGTCCATGTAAAGTAAAACTAGGTAGTTCCAATAATCGTGCTCATGCTGTCAGTTTTCTCACAGACGATGTTGGTATATGGGAATATGATCCGGCTGAATTAGGAGTAACAGGTTATCTCCGTGTTAATCAAGTAGATAATATATATATCGCTAAATTTGACCAAATAATAAGTACCTATGGAGATAAAAGATATCCTATCAATAATACTATCACCGAAAATCCCGGTTTCAGCATTGTTTCAACAGGTGATGGTTATGCAGTGACAGGGAGATATAAACAATTAAATTCAATTCGTGGGCACTTGTCCTATTTGCGTGTTGACAATAATCTTAATAGTATTGAACATACTATTTTTCCATCTCGAGTCAGCGATTCTTCTTATGGACAACGTATGCGATTTGATAATGGATCGGGTTTAATTCTGGGAGGCAGCAGAACACTTGACACTGTATTTAGCAATTGTTGGTGCAATGGTGCTACAAGTTGTAAATGCCCACAAAGTTGGATTAATTGCCCGGAAGAATGGAGAGCTTATACGAAAAATCCATTAACTGTAACTCGAACAAATTCAAACCCAACAACTTGCCATCCTAGTATAAATACTCAATCAATACCCTGTGGTACAAATAATTTTTGTTGGGAGCCAATGACAGTCTGCAAACTCGCTGCACTAAAGCCTAAATATGATGTTTGTCAAAGTCCTTTGCCCAATGGTAAAGTTGTAAAACTTTATGACCTAAAAGGCACTAATTGTGCCGAAAATTATTGCGGTCAGCAATAATACTTATTATTCCAAATACTCATACCATAATCAAAGGAAATATTATGAAAACTCTATTGCGATTATTCGTGTTTTTTATATGTATATCTGCATTATTTGCGGAAGAAATTCCCATTACTATCACATACTTTCGTGAAGTCAGCACCTATATAGATCAAAATTTTCGATATATTATACAACAAACACCATCGGATTTATATGTACTCCATGAAGCACGTCTATCGGTTTCAAGTCAAAATGAGCATGCAAGTGCAATGTTTTTGAAACAGGGCAATACTCTTTTTACTCATTTCATCGTACCTCGTTCAATCTATCCCGGTGAAAAAAATGTGCCACCTGTTTTTTTTGATACAACCAAATTACGGTTAAAATGGTATAAAAAAGATGAGGATATGAATGCATTATTTTTTCCTATGGATTTTTATATTCTTAATACAAAGCAAGATATTATTGATTCCATAAGACTTTTTATTATGAGAGCTAAAGTACCTCATGAAGAATACGATATAAAAATTCAGAATGAAATGCGAAAATATATTGACCCAAATCAAAAAACCCTTATCAAATATGAAATTAATGGTATTGATATATGGAATGTGAAGTATGATGGTGGCAATCTCACATACGAATCAGAACGCGAAGGCGATACCTTAATTTCTGCACAAAGCATATCTCATCGGTGGATACGTGATTCTTTGGGTGATAATTTTTATGATCCCTTCGGAACAAATTGGGATAATTTTAATCCTAACTTTGCCCATCTTTATGATAATTGTATTGTAAGTCACAGATATCCTGCATGCAACTTTGGTTGTAGTTCTCACAATGGTATTGGATGGAAGATGATGGTGCGCCGCCATATAGCTGTGCATAATGGGAAAGCAGCAGCTAATTTTCGACAACTTTCCGTTATCGGTAATAATGGTGACAAACGCCGTTATGGACGAGGGCTCTGGGACGGTGTTGAAGATACTATACCGGCAACCGATAAAGAAATAGAATTTTATAGAGCATTGATGTGCGTGTGCCCTACTTTACCCATACAGCAAAAATTGGTATTTAATGATCTTACCAATGTGGAAGACAATACATCCTTGATAGAAAGTACAGTATATCCGAATCCTTCTTCGCGCTATTTTACTGTGCAAGGTCAAGCATTCACGCAGATATCAGTCTATGATGTTTTGGGCACTCTTATAGAACAATCCGTCATTGACGGCGCAGGGCAATGGAAAAATAATCCCACATTATATACGAATGGGTATTATACTGTTCAATTACGCCATGGCGATGGTAGAATGGAAAATCTGTCGGTGATAATGTTTCAATAATCGGCTTTTGGCGCGATTTTTTTTGTATAATGTACGAAAAAAGGATGGTAAATATGTACCATCCTTTTTTTATGGTATGCGCTTGTATTGCTACAATGTTAATGATGCTCTTTCTCTTGGCTTTGCATCGGTTGAGCACCATGTAAATCAGGGCGACGGATTTGCCCGCCATAATATCCGACTTGCATCATAAGTGCACATGTGATAAGCGACAAAACGAAAGTAGTAATATATGCCAAAGAAGCTTTACTGTGCGAACGCTTATCCAATACTAATGCGCCGACAGCAACAATACCTGTAACAATCATAGCAAACATAGCAGTTTCTGCGGCTTCTTCATGTTCTTCCAACATTACTTCGCTGACTCCCTGTATATGTTCAACCGTTTCTTCTGCCTCTTCACCCGATTTATTGACCGGTAAAGTTATGAGTGCCATGACAGCGATTAAAAGTGCTCCGGTAAACCGTAAAATATCCTGCTTTTTAATTATCCCCCAACCAAGAAGGCACACACCAATAAGTGTTCCTATAATGGGGAAGTGATTGAGCAAGAGATGGAAATGAACCATATTCATAAAAACTCCTTATACATTAAACATCGTGTGCAAAAATACGCAATGTTTCGCCTTCTAAACGATAAGTGAACCATTCTGATAAATGCCGTGCGCCGCAGCGTTCATAAAAATCAATGGACGGGGTGTTCCAATCCAATACCTGCCATGTCATGCGCGTACAGTTCATTTCCACACCATGGTTGGCAACGGCTTTCATCAATGCTTTGCCGATTCCTAATCCTCTGAATGCAGGAATAACAAATAAATCCTCTAAATAAATTCCGGGTTTTCCTTGCCATGTAGAAAATGTACGAAAATAAAGAGCAAATCCAACAACATTATTTTGTACTTCTGCAAGTATGCAATAAAATAATGGATTATCGGAAAAGCCATACTGTAACAAATCTTCTTTGGTAGCAATTGCCGCTTGAGGTTCTTTCTCGTATTCTGCTAATAAAGCGATTAAGTGCAAAATTATGTCACAATCATCAATTGTTGCGCTGCGTAATGTAAAATTATTTGTTTTCATTGTATATAATTAAAAAAATATTGTTATGAAGTTGTGCGAAAAAAATTATTTAAATAATCTGAAGGAAACACCACCGGCTATAAAATAATCAAGACTTGTACGTTCGCTAAAGGAATAGCCGGCTTCTAAATCTAATTGCATTAATGGCGCAACTAAATATGTGAAACCACCATCAACTAAAATATTGAGGTTTTCAGTTGAAGGCATATCACCATACGTTTCAATATATGCGCCTAACTTATCAGTTAATACCATTGCTAAAGATACTATATAAACAAATGTTCCACCGGGTTTATCACCATTATATTTATCACCAAGATTTACACTAAGTGAGATATCATCAGTAAGTGTTTTAGCCAGCAATAATCGAAAATCAGGAACAGCGACGGCGGGACGAAAATATTCTGCTCCGACAGGTAAAACCATGTGAAGGTTGAGAGCAATTTCCGGTATAAGAGCATCTTCTTCCCTTATACCAAATTTACCACCAATAGCAATATCGGATAATCCGGATTCTGAGTTTGTTTTATTTATGCCCTCCAAAAAAGTTTGGCTTTGCGAATGCTGACCAATGAGGCGAAGCTCTAAATTTTTAAGTAAGCCAATACAAACTAATGTTGTGCCTACTGCTAATGTCTGCTGTTTATCAATATCTTGATCCAAGCCGCGTGTGTCCGAAGTAAACGTTATTCCTGTTTCAACTTGTAATGATCCGGGGGGATAATGGTCGTAGATTCGGCTTGACCCGGGCGATCTGTCAAGAGTTGGGTAGTCTCCTGTGAATATAGAGACTGCGTGAAAGAAAAAGTATCCCAGATGAGCATTAAAACAGAAAGTCGGTAAAAATTTTTATGACGCATAAAAACTACTAAAAAGTAATAATGGTATAGTTTCAATGAATAAAACCGCTATATATGAATTTTTTTAGAATAAAAGTATTCTCAGACAACTCAATTATCTACTGCGAATTTTTAAATAATGAATATATCAAGGAAAAATTGTTAATATTATCTTTGTCCGAAAATTGCTGTGCCGATTCTGATAATAGTTGCGCCTTCTTCAATGGCTATATGATAATCGGATGACATTCCCATGGAAAGATGATGCCAACTGTGCTGTGGATATTTTTGTATGAGCGTATTCTTTAATTCATATAATAGACGAAATTCTTCTCTGATAGCATTTTCTTCTTCCGGTGCAGGGATACACATTAACCCCTCAATTCTAATGCCGTCTATCATCTGAATTTTTTCTACAATATCATGAACATCGTTTAGTGCAATACCTGATTTACTTAATTCGCCGGAGGTGTTGATTTGTAATAATATGGAAGTTCTTTGATTGTTTTTTATTGACAATTTACCAATTTCTTCGGCAAGACGAACAGAATCCACAGTATGAATAAGTGAACAAAAAGGTACAATATATTTTACTTTGTTCGTTTGAATATGCCCTATAAAATGCCAAGAGGGTTGTTGTATCGGTAAGAGAGATATTTCTGCATATTTATCACGAAATTCTTGAGCATAGTTTTCACCAAAATATTGTATGTCTGCTTTTATTCCTTCGCAAATGATTGCTGTTGAATGAGTTTTTGAAACAGCAAGGATAATAATGTCTTCCGGATTTCTTCCACATTGTAAAGCGTGATTATGTACATCATTTTGTACTTGATGCCAATTATTAGTAATGTTGGTCATACTGTTTTTAATAAAGAGTGAGCGAATAATCGTGCTTCTTTATCTGCATCTGATATATCATTCAATGAAGGATTGTCAATAATTTCTATATGATTTAATGCTGTTTCAATGCATCGAAAAATATCAGTAAAAGAGCAAGCATGACGGAGAAAATAGTCCACAGCGATTTCATTAGCAGCATTGAGAATTGCAGGTGCTGTGCCACCCCTCTTCAAACAATCATACGCAAAACGCAAACATGGAAATGTGTCGGTGTTGGGTTGTTCAAATGTTAAATTCTTAAGCATTGAAAAATCTAAACGCGGAAAATCGAATTGTGCGTGCCGCGGATAATACAATGCGTATGCAATAGGAATTCTCATATCAGGAGTACCTAATTGTGCTTTAATGCTGCCATCATTAAATTGAACCATTGAATGAATAATACTTTGCGGATGAATAATAACATCTATTTTTTCCGCCGGCATGGAAAATAACCAATGAGCTTCAATAACTTCAAATCCTTTATTCATTAATGTGGCTGAATCAATCGTAATTTTTGCTCCCATTGTCCAATTCGGGTGCTTTAGGGCATCTTCGGGTTTTATGCTAGAAAATAAATTTTTATCCATTGTACGAAATGGACCACCGGACGCAGTAAGTATTATTTTTTCTATATCTTCAATGTTTTCTCCGACTATTGATTGTAATATTGCGGAATGTTCACTGTCCACGGCAAGAAGAGAAGTATTATGGATATGTGCCTCTTTCATTATGATTTCACCCGCACTTACTAAGGTTTCTTTATTTGCCAAGGCAATCGTACTACCTGCTCGAATAGCTGCAAGGGTTGGAAAAACACCCGAAAAACCAACCAGTGAACTCATGACTATGTCATTATTATCTGATGCCGCTTGTATAATTCCCTCGTCTCCACAAAGTATTGTACCTTTAAATGTTGTTGATTGGCAAAATTCTTTATATGCTTTTTCATTTGCAATAGCAACAGATATAGGGGAGTATGTTTGTATTTGTTTCTCTAAAATATCAATACGTGAATTAGTGGTCAAGTATTTAAGCGTAAAGTCATTACGATTACGAGAAATAACATCTAATGTTTGTGAACCGATGGAACCTGTTGAGCCGAGTATAGATAGTGTTTTCATGTATGTTCTTAATAGTGATGAATAATGTCAATTACATTGGTAAGGTGATGCCGAGTCCCCATCCGATATTACCTGATGCTAATGGACCAATACCTGCACGAATATCACAACGTAAAAATAGTACATCACTAAAAAATGTAGGAATTCTTCCTAAGCCAAAACCAATTTCGCTGTAATGCTGTGTTCGTGTTGATGTTGATCGTGAATCGGGTGTATTTTTAGCAAGTAAAGCTAAGCCCCCGCCGATATAGAGGTCTATACCCCTGCTTTCAAATAGTGGTAAACCCAAAGCACGCCACCATAAATCAGTACAATCTATTTCTGATTGAAAATGAAATAATTCTGTGCCATTATATAATGCTGTCGGTGCGGTGTACATTCCGCCAAATGGTGCATAAGGTGTGAGAACGTTTTGTAATCGAAGGCGATATTGAAAAGGTATATCACCATCTGCTATTCCTGCCGATATTACGGTGCGTAATGATATAGGGTTATATCCAGTGGGAATTAATGGTAATAATGTTTGTACTTGGATATGGTATCGTTGAAAATTTCGAGAAGAAAGATATTCCAAACCAAATAATGCTTGTGTTTCAATACTATATTGGAATTGTTTGAGTTGCTGTAATGACACAGAACCATACAGAAAAGTAAGTTGTACTGTACGATATGCACCATTATCAATTGTAGGATTTTTTCTCCATTCCGTTCCGGCAAATAAAGAACGTGTGACTTTCAGGGTGTCAGTAAAATGACGTGATTCGGTAAATTCTACAGTACTTTTAATATGAAATATTTCACTTGCAAACCCTAATCCCCAACCATCTTGTTTATACCAATCATAATAATCATTGCCAAGAATTAATGTACCCAATGTGTTGACAGACTTGGAAATACTATTATCATGCCCAACAGTCTGCATTTGCGAAAATCCCTTAACAAAAGCTGAATGTTTCTGAGAAGAATCAAAAAAGTAGCGCACTTCGCCATCAATAAGTATGTCTTTTAAAGCAAAACTGTAAAGAGGTGAAATGTGGATAATCGTATTATCAAATTTTTTTGAAGAAAAAGAAATTCCTGTGGAAACACCGCTAATACGATTGAAGTCAAAAATCGGTTCAAATTCAAGATTGCTCACATTGCTAGTTCTTCGATTGGATTTCATACTATCGATTCTTTTATTCTCATTTTTTTTGTAATATAATTTTTCTTCTTCTGACAACTCTTCAACGGTATTGCTTGTCCAGTAGTTTGTTTGCAGTGAATCTGCATTTTTTGCAATTATGACACTCTTGTTTTTCCATACAGAGTCTTCAATAATAATATTAGGTTGAATATCAGTAAAAATAGTTGTTGCTTGAAGTGACACACCAATTTCAAATATACCTTTAACAATTGAAGCTTTACCTAATCCCTGAGACTTTAAGTATGTTGGATGCCATGTGTCTGGAGCAATTTCTTCAAATTTCTCAATAAATCGTACATTGGAAACTAAAGGTATAGGTGTTGCTTCTGCAGGTTGTAAATCTATTTCTATTAATTGAAAAGTACCGTCGATAATTTTTATGATACCTTTGAATGAAGGGAAGAGCGTTGAAAGAGGGGTTACTTTGATACTATACACAAATTTATCGCCAATGGTCTGTCTGTCTTCCAGTGTATATCTATAGCGACCGAATGGTTCTTCGGCAAGAGGGGAGAGAAATGTGGTATTGGCAACTACAATATTATCATTGTAAAAATTAATAAATTTACCTAATGCAAATGTATTTGATTCAGGATCTATATTTCGAGTTTGACGGCGTTGAATAATCGTGTTCTGTTGCTTTTGTGAGGGGTAATCAATAAACATTTCCGAAATCGTTTCTAATACCAAAGAAGTGGTATCTTGTTCACCATCAGCATTAGCGGAAAATGAAATACTATTTGAGGATGCTGTTGAAGAACCAATCCCCTTACCTAAGATTTCGGAGGTAAGTTTTGAATAAAGATTTGCTTTGAGTGTTCGGACTCGTCGAATATTATCTTTTTTTTCTTGAATTGCTTTACGTATAATCCCATTGACATCAAGTGCACTTACAACAACTTCGTCTGTTCTTAATTCTGAAGGTATGAGCTCTATATTGAGTTGTTCTGACGATTCTGCAATTGGAATCTCCTTAGTTTGGAATCCAATAGATTTGACAATGAGAATCGGATTTTGTTGGGATATGGCACGCAAGCGAAATTGTCCACTTTTTCCGCTATATGTACCTCGATTGCTATTCTTAAGGCGTAATGAAGCACCTGCAAGGGGTAATTTGGTTTTCGCATCGCTTATCGTTCCTGTAATCATAAAGTCACTTGCTGTTGATGACAAGGTTGTGCATAACAGAACTATGAGCCATAGAGGCAATAGGGGTGTAGATGTTCTATAGATGTTCATGTATATTGTATTTAATGTCAATCTTTTCGAGTGAATATGCAATAGTAACACTTCAACGTAAGTGTGAGAAATATGCAAATGATAACAGCGAACGAAACGGATTCCGTCATGCCATAGATTAAATTTTGTGCGAGAGTTAGTCTAAAACACTCAGAAATAATGATGGAAGATGATTTTTGTTGATTGGATCATTGAAATCAAAAGCAGAGATAACACTAATCTATCATATTCCGAAAGCGAAAATACTTTCGTTCTGTGAATAAATTGCGTACTCAATCGTCAAATTTGCAGTAACCTAACTTTTTTTTGCCATAAAGTTTCAAAACACGTATTTTTGCCAGATGAAAAAGCTATTACTCATACTTAGCGTGATGTGCGTTACTGTTGCAGTAGCGGCAGAAGCATCGTTGGATTACTTTACAGCAAAGTCGGACGGACGTTCTATTACGGTGCAATGGCGCTCTGCTGTTGAGAATAATGTACGTTCTTATGAAATCGAACGTTCCAATGATGGCAAGACCTTTCGTTATCTAAAAGCAATTACTGCAACGGGTTCCAACTCTGAGTATCGTTTCTCTGATGAAGAAGTGTTCATGAAAGGCGATGGTGAGAACACCCTTTCCTCATCATACTCTTATCGTTTGCGAATAATCGGTAAAGATAATACCGTGACATATTCAAACCAAACCAATGTAAGTCATGCCGTAAGTGGTGTCCGCCGAACATGGGGTATGATTAAAGAAATGTTCCGATAAATTTATTCCTCGTCAATCTATACGAGTTTTATCATGTTACTCAATGTGATGTGGTGAAAGGGTAGTATTATGAATACATTTTTTTCCTTTGTCATTCTCGGTCTTGTTTTGTTTGGATTGTCACTTCAATCAGATGCCCATGAGGATGGCAAATGTGGTACATTCGCTTCTCCAAACAAAGACGTTTCCGTCTTAAATAATCCACGCCCGCTTGCTCAACGCTCAATATCATCACCATCAGGAAAGTTTCTTATCCACTATGACATTGAAGGAATTCACGCTGTTGATGTGAAAGATGTGGATGGTAATTCTGTACCTGATTGGATTGATTCCGTTGGTTATTATTTTGATTATGCATATCGTTTACAAGTAGATACTTTGGGCTATACAGCTCCTCCGGCAGATACAGGCGGAGGTTCGAAGCAATATGACATTTATGTAAGGGAGTTGGCAAGTCAAAATATTTATGGAGTTACTAATCCGACTGAATCAGAGATTACAGGTGGAGCATATCTCAGATTCAAAAGTTATATCATCATCGATAATAATTACAGTCAGGATGATAAGAATACTGCCGGCACTCCGGTTTTTTCTACTTTTGGTTATGATGGTTTGAAATGTACAATTGTCCATGAGTATTTTCATGCAATTCAGATTGGGGCTTATGGGAGGACAAATTTTTCCGCATATTATGAAATGGCAAGCACATGGATGGAGTGGAGGGCATTTCCCGAAATTTATGATTATATATTGCAAGCTCGAAGATTTTTCACTTCTCCTCAGACATATTATTTCGGTCGCGAAGAAGCCGAATTTGGGTATAAATATGGACCTTTTGCCCTCTATTTGACTTCGCGGTTTGGCGACAATCTCATGCGTCAATCGTGGGAAGAAGTACGTAATGGTCAAGCGCCATATAAAGCATTAGATATTGCTTGTGTTAAGAATGGTACTACATTGCAGGGGGTGTGGTGCGATTTTTTACCTTTACTCTACAGAACTAACAATAGATCACGTAAACTCGGCTTACCCCAAGAGTTACCGGTTGCACACTTATACCCTGCATTGAAAGAATCTTATACAGAAATGTTTTCCGAGCCGAGTATTTCAATTTCGCAAAGAATTCCCGCATATTCCGCTTTATTTATTCGAAATATTTTACTCCCTGAAGGGACGAATACACCGGATACGGCTGATATAATTTTTACCAATCCACATACAGATGCAATAATACGCGGATCGGCTTCCGATGCATCATTCGTGTATGAGCTACGATCAAATCCGGGATTGGAACAACAAATTTCAGGGACAACATATTCATGGAGCTATTCTATTGATGGTGCTAAACCTTGCTATTTCAGCAATGTCTCGAACGGTTATGTTACTGATGGCGTTGATAATGTTTTTCCATCGCCGTACCGTTTGGGCATGGATAAAGAACTTTATTTTCCTGCACCTGCTCAATCGCTCGTTGGTAAAGAGATAGTATTGGAGATTTTTGATCTATCCACTCGAGTATTGCTACACGAAGAAGCGACGGTTATTAGAGCCAATACTTTGCCCGGTAAAAGTACTCTATTGCGTGTGGTGACATGGAAGCCGGACAATGTACTCTCAACAGGTGTATATCTTTACAAACTACGCTACTTCGACACAATAACATTTGGTAAATTTGTCATAAAACAATGATGGAATTATTCGGAAAATTGCAGCCACAATGGAACAATCATTCACAGAAAGCATACAGCAACGTTACGGTATTATTGGCTCTTCTAAAGAGATACAAGAAGCACTTCACACATTGATACAAGTTGCGCCGACAGACCTTTCTGTACTGATTTCAGGCGAAACCGGTACGGGCAAAGAGGTATTTGCTCAAGCCCTGCACGGACTAAGTAAACGACGCAAAAATCCATTTATCAGCGTAAACTGTGGTGCTATTCCTGAAACATTGTTGGAATCCGAGCTGTTCGGTCATGAAAAAGGAGCATTTACAGGAGCGATAGAACAGCGTATTGGTTTTTTTGAAGCAGCAAATAATGGAACTATTTTCCTTGATGAAATTGGCGATATGCCTTATTCTTTGCAAGTTAAGTTGTTACGAGTGCTCGAAAGTGGAGAGTTTTCCCGCGTTGGCTCTTCAACCGTTCAAAAAGTAGATGTCAGAATCGTTGCAGCAACCAACCGCATATTAACTGAGGATGTGTTGCAAGGGAAGTTTCGTGAAGATTTGATGTTTCGACTCAATTCTGTGACGATACATTTGCCGCCATTGCGACTTCATCCTGAAGATATTCCCGATTTAGTGGAGCATTTTGCGGAACGTACTGCCGAAAAAATAGGTGTTGATTTCAAAGGTATCAGTAATGATGCATTATCTATGCTCCAACATCTGCCATGGAAAGGCAATATAAGAGAGTTACGCAATTTTGTCGAAACTTTAGTAACATTGGAACGAGGGGCATATATTACCGATGTTCGTTTGCACAGTTATATTAGACCGGCTTTACCTCCGGCTCATACACTTGATGTGGTACATGATAATGCTATAGTACCATTACATACAACAACCCCGCCGCCAAATCCTGAACAACCAGCCACTCCTCATCGTCCGTCACAAACAACGGATAATGAACTTATTTATCGCTCATTATTAGAATTACGTAATGAGATTGCAGATGTAAAGCGTGGTTTGAGCGTTCTTGCAGATGATATGCGTTCCATGGTGATTACTGGTGCACAAAGTTCGATTGTGAAAACAGTAGAAACTGATACTCCATTAACCGATACTTCCTGGAAAAATAGAACCTTGAGCGATGTGGAAAAAGATATGTTACAATCTGCTTTAGAACGTTATCATGGCAACCGTCGGATGGCTGCAAAAGCACTTGGAATAGGCGAGCGCACAATGTACCGTAAAATGCACTTCTATGGTTTATTTGAAGAAAGTGAATAGAGTTCTGTAACATTTTACGTTTTTTTTCATCACTACAAATAATAGTGCATACTTCTTTCGATTAAATATGCAGAATTATACCGACAAAGACATATTTCTCTTACTCGGAGATCCGGACACTAAAGTTGCTCAAGCGGCTTTAGCGGAAGTCTATCGTCGTCATAGTGCAAGAATTTACTCATATTGTCGAAAAATTATTGGTGATAATCATATCGCAGAAGATATGCTCCAAGACACTTTTATGACTTTACTGGAAACTGCCCGTAAGCGTTTTCAAATAACGAATATTTTTGGGTATTTGTTGATAATTGCGCGTAATAAGTGTTTGAACTATAAGAGAGATAACACAGTTACTTATGATCAACTTGAAGAGATACACTTATCAGTCAGTGAAAATACTATCGAATCGAAAGAGATAGTTGATTTGGTAACAATGTCTTTGGATTTGTTACCTGAGCATTATAGAGAAGCATTTGTGCTTCGTGAATATAATGGATTGAGTTATTCGGAAGTTGGTGAAGCAACCGGACAATCCGTTGAAGTTGTTAAAGTGCGGATACATAGGGCAAAAGAAAAGCTACGTAAAGTTCTTGCCCCTTATTTTTCAGAAATGAACCATCAGGCATAATACGATGAATAACTATTTTGACACAATGTCGGAACAATTGACTGCGTACTTGGATGGGGAGTTACCCTCCGATATGCACGAAACTTTGTTCGAAGAACTTGCGCGTAATCCACAGTTACGTGAGGAAATGAATGAGCATTTGCTTATTCGTTCTGCTGTGCAAAAGGATAATGTTTTGCCTTCCACACGAGTACTTGATAATCTTTTAGCCGCTGTCGAAAGTGGAGATTCCTTCGTGCCTGTTGCGCATGAATCAAGTATTTCCGGCTTAAGCACCGTGGCAGGGAAAATCAATTCTCTTCGTACTTTGATTGGAGGTGTAATGGCTCTAATTTTTGGCATTATGGCACCTTCTGTTGTACATGAAAGTGATAATACTATTATCACAGCTGAAAATGCTCAACAAGAAGTACCCGTCAATTCTTTGGCAGCAATACAATCACCGCCGATTTTATCAACTAAAGAGAAAGTGGAACAGCAATCATTGCCTCCCAAACAATCGTCCATAGCAACGGCTATTGTTTCTTCTATACACGGAGATGAACAATCATTGAATGAAGTTCTTGCACTCCAAGATATTTCTGATGATAACTCTTTATCTGTACTTCTTACATCTATCGAAACGATACCTGTGAGTTTATATGATAAAAGCGAATCAATGATTTCAAAAAATACCCATAACTCGGCAAGTTTTATGGCATCCTCCTCCTCCTCCTTGCCATTTATTCCACATGATAAAATAGCGGTACGCTATCGAGGTATGGGATATAATGGAAGCGGTTCTCGCAATCAGTGGTTTGACAATATGGGGATTGGAGTATTTTATAAACTCGGAAAAGACCATTGTGTGGGAATAGACATTAATAATGAACGTCCTCAATTAGCGTATGAAGGTATTGTAGATAATAGGCAATTTACCTATCAGCAAAATCCTTCATTTTTAAGTGTGTCACTTGCATATCGTTTTAATGCCGGTATGTTGAAAGTAGGCGATTTCCAACCATTCGCAGAATTGTCCGGCGGTTTTGCTCTTCCCGATATGCCTGTTGGTAGAGTGGGTACAGGAATTCAATATTCTCCAACTCAAGCTGTTTCGCTTTCATTGGGTATGGAATATAATACACTACGCTATCAATTCTTAGGCAATACTTACTCATCAAATAATTGGGGTATTACCTACGGAATAATGATTAACATGGATTCTTTCTAAGGTAAATATTCACCTAACATCACCCGAAACCGTTATACACCATAAATGTATAGCGGTTTTTTTTATAGTATTGATATTCTTCACTTTAGTGATATTCTGGTATTTCTAATTCATTCTCTCTGATAATTCTTGATAAATTGAGGGTGTGCACGCAATAATACTATCATTGCCAAGACTGTACTCATCGCCTTCATAATTCATTACTAAACCACCAGCTTCTTTAACTAATAAAATCCCAGCCGCAACATCCCATGGGCTAAGACCGATTTCCCAAAAACCATCAAATCTACCGGCTGCCGTATATGCTAAATCAAGTGCAGCACTTCCAAGCCGTCGTACAGGTACACCACTTCGCACAATAGAAAGAAAATGCTCGCCCCAATTTCTTCCATGTCGAGCTATATTATATGGGAATCCTGTAACAAGAAATGATCTGCTGAAATCATGAACATTTGAAACTCGAATTGGTGTAGAGTTAAAAAAGGCACCCCCATTTTTTATAGCAGTAAAAGATTCTTGTAATAAAGGTTGATAAATCACACCACATACAATTTCTTGTTTGTATTCAGCAGCAATACTCACTGCAAATATTGGAATACCATGTGCAAAATTGACAGTACCATCTAATGGATCAATTATCCATCGCAAATCAGAATCTGAATTAGAAAGCCCGCTTTCTTCGGCGAGGAAATCACTTTCCGGATATTGAGATTTAAGAAAATCAATAATTGCAATTTCCGATTTTTTATCAAATTCGGTAACTAAATCATTTTTTTCAGATTTTGATTCGATGATGAAATTTGTTCCATAACCGTTACGTAAAATTTCACCGGCAATTTTTGCTGCTTTTAGTCCTGCATTTAATAGATCTTGGTAATTATACATTGCAATAGTTTGATTTTGTGATGGAATAATTAACTGTTATCGCCATAATCGGTTGAATAGCTGTTGCGTTCATAATGATAACTCGGGTGTGATGCATAATAATCTTGAACATCAGGAATAAAATTACCATCTAAACGTCCGTCTGTCATAATATCCCACCATAAAAACTCTTCAACAAATGATGGGCGATTATAATCATTAAAATTATAAAGAGTATCTCCTGTTCGACGGTATTTGCTCATACGTCGCTGATATACTTCATCATTTCGATTAAATTTACGTCCAAATTGATGATGATCCCAACGTTTATTTCTAAAACGGTACATGTCATTTTCATAACGCTGTTTTTCCACTGTCATTTTATGAATTTTTTCATCTAATTCACGAATTTCGGATTCCACTTTTTCACGAATCTGCTCAAGATAGCTACTTTGATGACGCAAGCCATCCAAACACGCATATTGCTCCATTAATGTAGAATTACCCTGAAATACTTCTGCTATTTTTTGCTTGGAATTAGAGGTAAGAAAAATTTCAATAGACATTTTGACACGCTCAGTATATCGAGCATCAATGCTGTCGAGAAGTTGTTGTGCTTCTTCACGCGAATCAACGAGTAAGGTGATTTCCTTTTTTTGTTTTTCCAAATCCTCTAATGTCTCACCTATTGTATCATAATGATTTTTTGATTCTTTGTACAATGATAATGCATCCGTAAAGGATGATACTTGAAGTTTTTCACAAAGTATATCTGCATATTTCCAATCTTGGAGAAATTCAGAATTAAAAAATCGAAAAAATCCTTGATGTGGATACGAGGATGTTCCGTAACCACGCTGCAAAAGACCTGAAAATCGTGGTATTGATTCACATTTTTTTACTACCGATGATGCTTTTTCATAAATTGGCAAAAGCTCTGATTCTTGTTGAATAATAATACCGGTTTCGGGATTGAGGAATGCATCTCTTTGTTGATAAAGTTTGTTGTTTTCAACAGCTGACAGAGTTGATTGTAAGGCAACTTTTTCTTGTTCTTTTTTTGTATAAAGAGAAAACAATGCAGGATTAGCAATTAATTCAGACAAAATCTTTAAAGACGATTCCGAAAATTCCGGTAAGAGAGATTTAGTTATTTGATTTAGTACCTCTTGAAAGCGAAGTGCTAAATCAGAAATTTTCTTAGCATGATCGGCAGAGATATCACTGAGTTTATTTTTCTGAACTTCAAAAAACTGAATTTGCTGATTTGCCTCGTGAATAAATTCACGAATAGAATATTGAGCCATATCACTACCTCACATACAAGAAAGAATCAAAATCTTATGAAAATTTATAGTTTACCGAAAATTTGCAAAAATTTCATTTTCCAAACCAAAAATACAGCTTCCCACACAATAGAGCGATTCATTTTCGATACACCGCTGCGTCTGTCATTAAAAATAATAGGAATTTCTTTAATACGTGCTCCCGAAGTCCATAACCGATAGTTCATTTCAATTTGAAACGCATAGCCATTGGAATGAATTTTAGAAAAATCAATTTTAGAAAGTGCCTTTGAACGGAAACACTTGAACCCACCGGTTGCATCCATAATGGGCATACCCGTAATTATTCTTGTGTATATGTTTGCTGAATAGCTTAGAATAAGACGAGAGAGGGGCCAATTAACAACATTGACTCCATTAGAATAGCGGGAACCAATGACTAAATCATATTGCTCAATTTCAGTTAAAAAACGGCGAATATCATTAGGGTCGTGCGAAAAATCTGCATCCATTTCCATGACTGTATCGTAGCCCAAGGATATAACATGCTCAAAACCTTGACAATATGCCGTGCCGAGTCCCATTTTACCGGGTCTCTGCATTAATAAAATACGATTATTGGTTAATTGCATTTCTTTTACTATATCCGCTGTGCCATCGGGTGAATTATCATCTACTATAAGTATATGCACACGCTCATCGGCGGACAACACAGCATTGATGATAGCATAAATATTATCAATTTCATTGTAAGTAGGTATGACAACAATGGGCTTCATAATAATCGAAAAATGATGATATAATTGTGTTTATGCTTGTCCATGTCCGGAAATGACAGTATAAACGGTTCTAAAAATAATTTCTATATCTAATTTTACTGACAAATTTTCAATATAATAAAAGTCATAACGCAAACGACGTTGCATTTCAACGAGTGATTCTTCATAAGCACGTGATTTAATCTGCCACCATCCGGTGATACCGGGTCTTACCATGTGGCGACGTGTATAAATTGGTAAGAGTGATGTATATTTCTCAACTATTGAGGGTTGTTCCGGTCTTGGACCAACCACGCTCATATCACCAATTATCACATTCCACATCTGGGGCACTTCATCCAAATGCGTTTTACGAATAAATTTACCGAACTTTGTTACTCTCGGATCATTTTTTGATGTCCATATCCCAAATTGTTGCTGACTTGCGCCATGTGCCATTGATCGAAACTTAAAAATACGAAAAATTTTCCCATTTTTACCAACTCTGTTTTGTGTGTAAAACACTGGACCGGGACTGTCTAACTTAACTCCAATAGCCAGACAAATCCAGAGAGGTAAACCAAGAAGAATAAATAAAGATGCAAAAATCAGATCTAAAGTTCTTTTTAAAAAAGATTGCCAAGGAGTTAAAATCTGTGCTTGAATTTCTATTAATTGAGAGGAAAAAATCGGTAAAGTTCTTACTCTTCCTGTAAATATATCATATAAATCAGGTTTGATTTTTACATTAATACCTCTGCTACCGCATAAGGCGGCAATTTCCAATAATTGCGGGTGTGGTGGGTTTTCCCAAGAAATTAATAATGACTCTGCAGATACAAGTGATATAACCTTTGAGAAATCAGAAGTATATCCGATTATTGGGAGCGTACTTTTCATAAGCCACTGAGCGGCATCATTTTCATGGGTAAGGATTACACCTTGTACATCATAGCCCCATGCAGGATTTTCTCGGATTGAGGTAAGTAACTCAGATAAACTTTCGCTATCGCCTAATAATATGGTTGGGATGGAGATAATTCTATTTTTACGGAGCAGTCTTTGTGTTAGTCGGACAAATAATCGTGCAGAACCGGTAAAAACTACAAGAATTAACCAGAAGATAAAAAACTTTAGCCGTATTCGTTCAATATCCGAATCAAAAACAATAATAGTATATAATGCTAAACAACCAATAAATGTTGTTCGTATTAATCGGAATAATTCATCGAAAGGGGAGCGTATATACCAATTTGTATATAAGCCGCTAAACCAAAATACGGTTACCCAAGCTACGATATTCATTACTCCTACACTGAGAATATCTGAAGGACTCACATCTCGTGGAAAAGCGTGAATACCTGTAATCATTCCAATCATCATAAACAAGCACGATGCAAGAAACACTGCTATAATATCGCCTGTAAGTTGGAAAAGAACAGGCGTATTTCTTTTACTGAATATCGTGAAGATCCATGTCTTATTATCAGTTTCCGGCATTTTGGTTGCCTGCTCTACATGATCCGCTGTTTGAGCTTTGGGCGCATGTTCTTGTAATAAAGCGTAAAATGGTTCTTTGGAGCTATTGAAATGTAAGTATGTACCAATAGCATTCTTGATTGATATAAAGATATAAGTCAGCAAATATATATATCGTCGAAATCCAAGATGCTTCCCATTAACGGTATATTCATTGTAAAGCATAATGTTCTTCTTGAACATTTTGATTTTTTCCCGAGAAATAGAACCACTATGTAGTCTGTAATATCCCAATACACTACGTAGTTTGATACTATATGGGATTTTTTTATGGACTTGAAGCCAAAATTCAAAATCTTCAATGGCATGATAACGTTTTTCTTCTCTAAAACGAATATCATGTAATAAATCTCTCTTTATTAACACTGTAGATGTTCGAAATATGTTTTTCCTTATTAATTTCTGATGAGTATATTGATCGAATTTGAGAGCATCTTTGAAAACCTTATGTTCCAGCTTTACATCAATAAGGGCATCCCACATAAAGTTTCTGCATCGTGCTGAAACAAAACCGGAATTATATTTCTGTGCAGCATATAATTCTATTTCGAATGCCGCTTGATGCAAGACATCGTCTGAGTCTAAAAAGAATACATATTCGCCTTTGGCATTGTCAAGTCCAATATTGCGAGGTCCGGCAGGTCCACCAAAATTATGTGGTGTTTTTAATATTCTTATTCTAGTATCTTGTTTTTGTAATTCTTCAACAACTCCTATAGAGTTATCGGTTGAACAGTCGTCAATAAAAAGCAGTTCCCATAGTTGATAGGTTTGGCGCATCACCGATTGAATAGTAGTTTTGAGATATTCCTCTCGATTGTAATTGGGAACAATAACTGAAATTAAACCTGATATGTATTCAGAATTAGCCGACATCATTAAAAGTCATCCATTCTGAATAAAATACGTGCTGTGACTGTTGGTTCTCCGTTTATGTTCTGCAATCGTGCCATACTTTGGACATTGAATCCTCGAATAATTTCCCATCCGGCATCTAATTGCAATAAAAAAGTACTACGCAAATTACCATTTAAAAATGGTGCGTTTTGCGACCCTGTATTACTAAGGAATATATCGCCTCCCGCATTAACAATCACATTATTGTTGGCGTCAACAATATTTTCACCATGGCGTATATATGCTGCTGTAATTTGCAAGGGATATCTATTACCCCACCACATAATAAACTTGGTTGAAATTTCATCACTGTTCGGGGGTAAACTTCCCATCATTAAAATAACATCATTCGTTGCAGAATTTTGTGGATTAAAATGGGAAAATGTAAAAGGAAAAACTCTGGCATACTCAACTTGTATATCACAATTATATGGTGTTGCATACGCTGCGCCAATATTAAATGTAGTCTTATTACTCCAAAAATCTGATCCTAATTCTTTAAAGATAATGTCATCGAGTAAAAATGAACCTTTAAGTTGAATATTGGAAACCGGACGTATTGTCATATCGAATCCCATCATGGAATTATCTCTGTCACGCAATGAGTGTTCGACAGATTTGTAGAATGATAGTGGATTGAGATAGCCAATGTCCATAGGACGTGAATATATGATACCGTCCCACAGTGAAATTTCGCCCCAACTTGGTCGCCATGAAATACGATGAGTCGCAAAATATTTAGGACGCAAATTTAAGAAGGGTCCTGCCGGATAAATATCGTTTTTACTAATCAATAATCTTCCATTGCTATCTTCGGGTACAGATAATAGAGAAGCGTGCATAAAGCGATATTCGACAGTCTTAAATTTTGCTCCAAGCATTATTGCATCTGATGGTGGGGCAGCATCGGATAAAAATATTCGATTAAAATACCCTGAACCAATAACACGATTTTCTCTGCCGATATATGCGTAAAACCACTTGTGATCAAATCGCAGATGTGACTCCGTAAAATCAAAATCCGAGTTAAAGGTAGCAAATTTTATGTTTTGTTTTAATCGGGGATCACGAAGTGCAACTTCTCTTTCACCACTCACGACTGTCCCATTGGTGACTTGTAAGAAAAAACCAAGGGCATTGGATAATGTTCCCATAATTCTTGCGCCACCTTGAGCATAAGTAACACTTTGTGCATTTTCTGTATGTTGTTTATCTATAAATATACCAGTCATTGCTAAAGGATATATCTGCACCGTAGCAGTGGAATCTTTATACATATAGACTAATTTTTCCTTATCACTGAATAATGAAGAGAATAATAGATTTGTGGAATCTGATTCACTCTGCACAAGTACTGCATTCTCGCGGTTTTCAAGAATAAATTCACGCTGAAAACGAAGCAAAACCGCCTTTTCATTATCTGTGAGTTCGTCTTTCTGTTGGTCTATAAGATTCAGTGCTTTACGTATTTCTTGCCTTTGTAAGGGCAAACTGGATAAAGAAAAATGTGGCAATAATCCTTTTGTTTCAGCTCGAAGTAAATATGTATATACCGGATGCACAATAGGAATATGTTCCACTTGTGCGATTGCGCTGATGGGAAAAATCGTTATAATTATCAAACAGAAGATTACTACCAATGTTTGATGAAGGGAACATTTATACTTCATCATACCGTTATTATCTACTAAAAAGTGCTAAGAGTGAAGTAACCAAGAAAATTGTAGAGGAAGCCAATGTTGCAATAGCCGCAAAATACTGCACTTCGTAGCCCGGAGGATTAAGCGGCGGTGGCGGCACATAAAGAGCATCTCCGGCTTCAAGCACTGTTAGATTGTCCGGTTCAATCCATACTTTTGTTTTTCCTTTAATTATACGCATCATAGATTTTATAGCACCCGCCGATACTCCTCCGGCAGCATTTAAATACCAATCAGCATTTTTCCCCGATTCAAAAGAGATATATCCGGGTTGAACCACCTGCCCGTACACAAATACTTTTTTCGGGTTTTTGGGAATAACAATAATATCACCACTGTTTAGAGCAATATTGTCTTTATCAGAAGGATTGTTCTTATCGAAGCAAAGGGATAGATTGCATGAGGCAATGGGGAGTCTTCGTTCATTGTGCATAAGAAAACGAGCTGTGTCTTCGGTTTGTAAATCAGATCCTCGAAGACTATTTCTTCCCTCAATTTTCTTTGAATCGAATTGTTCTGGTTCTTGTTGTAAGACATAAGCGAGCGGTAAATATGCTTCTGTTGTGAAACCACCGGCTTGTTGTATAATATCCCTTACTCTTGTTTGTTCAGGAACTATGCTGAATGTTCCGGGATTTTGCACTTCACCGACAATTTCCACAAATCCTCCCGTTACGGCTGAGATTTCATTTTTTTTCGATCCTACATTGATTGCATATCCCGGAGTAAGCGGATGATCGTTTTCTAATTCACCGCGTTCATTGAGCGTATATGATTTTTTCAAAGAACTGTTACTTATACCGGTAATTGCATTTTTGTCCGCATTTTCAGTGATTCCCATAGCTGCTTTGAAGAGCAATGAGGCATTATCTCCTTCTTTGTACGCTAAGATAATTGGTCTTCTGACAGCACCGCTGATAGATATGGTCTGATAAGCATTTGGCGCAAAAGGCACATAAATTTCGTCACCTTCACGAATCATAGGGTCATGATTGCCATCGGGATAAAATCGTGCTTTTTCTAAATCTGCAATAGAAGAAGTGCCGTTTCTGTGATAAACTTTAATGTTGCGAGATGAAAAAGGGGATAGACCAATAGACGAAGGGCGCGAGAGTAATCTACCGGCAAGTGTGCTTCCGTATTCTTCTTGTTTGTCATTACGTCGAGCATTGACAGCATTGCTTCCTGCAGGCGATTGCTGATGAGCAATTTTTACGACAGTTGAAATATGCGTGCTTGCAGGAAATGCAAAAACTCCGGGGTATGTAACATTACCGCTGACTGTGACATAAACCAATCGTGCTTTTCTTAGAGCCAAAGAAACCGAGGCATTGCTATTCCGTTGTTTTACTATATGTGCAATAGTGTCTTTAGCTTGAGTAAGTGTTTTGCCTTTAAGGGAAACAGATCCTATTCGTGGTATTATTGCCGTACATTCAGGTGATAAGACAATTGGTTGCTCCATAGCAGGTACGGGTAGTATCATGATGGAGAGAACATCTCCCGGACCCATAACATAATAGTCAGGATTGATTATATCGTCTGCTGCGAACTTATCGTCTAAGCGCAAATCCGATTGCGATAAATTTGAACTGACATCTGTGAGTGATTTCAAATCTATACCGGGCTGTGCGGTAGAAGATGCACCGGATTGAGCCTGCAATGAAGCTACAGAAAACAGCATGAGTATGATGAAACATACAAGTGTTTGATACACAAAGTGATAAGTATTCTCTTTATGAAAGTTCATGCAACGAAATTATTAAGTGTAATGTTAGGATTAGAACTATATTACGATTTAGTTCCACCGGAATTTTGATTTTCAAGTCAAAGTAGGTGAGTGCAAAATTACGGTTTTACTGTTGGTAAAGTAGCGAAAATGTCCTTATTGTAAATTTTGCTCACATCGAATATGATAAAAGTCTTTGGGAAAACGCTCATTTTGTAGTAAATTGCCTTTGTGATTCAGTGTACATATGTTCTATTAAACAAAGGGAGAGTTTATTATGGTTATTTTTCATTTTGGTCGCCATAGCGTACCATTTGCAGACATTCATGATATACATGTAGAGTATAATTATCATGAAAATGAGATTTTTATTGATCTTGAATTGAACGGCGGAGTGCAAATGAGTCTGAATTTACCTGATTCACTCACATTTATGGAGCAGTTTGTCAAGCACATTCGTGAAGTTAAAAATATATAGTATGTGACTATTTATGAACAAATTAGACCCGACCTTCTTTAGCTGAAAGTCGGGTTTTTTTGTGTTATTTCTTGCGCTTACTCATGAGGTATTCGATTTCATCCGCCTCAATAGGTATGGAATCCATCAAATCAATGAAGCCATTCTCTGTAATAACAATATCATTTTCAAGTCGAATGCCTATAGATTCTTCGGGTATATAAATTCCGGGTTCAACAGTAAAGACCATTCCGGCTGCAAACGATGTGCTGTAATGACCATAATCATGAACATTCAAACCAAGATGATGGCTTGTACCGTGCATAAAGTACTTTTTGTAAAGCGGTCTTTCGGGATTCTGATTACGTACATCTTTTCTTTTGAGTAATTTCAGATCAATAAGTTCTTCGGTCATAATCTCACCGATTGTTTTATTGTATTCCTCAAAGTTTGAACCAACCGAGAGCAAAGTACATGCTTGTCGAAGGACTCGTAAAACGGCGTCATATACATCACGTTGTCGTTGAGTAAATCTACCATTTACCGGAATGGTGCGTGTCATATCAGCATTATATCCGGCATATTCAGCTCCGACATCAAGGCAAAGCACATCACCATCGTGGCAAACTTTATCATTTTTAACATAATGTAATATACAACTGTCTTTGCCTGAAGCAATAATCGGTTGATACGCAAATCCACGTGACCGATTTTTTATAAACTCATGGGCAAATTCGGCTTCTATCTCATATTCATAAACCCCGGGTTTTACATATTTAAGTATTCTTCGGAATCCTTTTTCTGTAATGGTGCATGCCTGCCGAATTAAAGCAACCTCAATATCAGATTTAATTGCACGTAACTCGTGCAGAATAGGTGCTGATCGTTTATATGTATGGAGTGGATATTGTGACATACATTGTTCACGGAAGCGATCGTCACGCATTTGTACGGGAGTAGCTATATTCTTAAATTCATTGGTGTTGAGATAAATGTTGTTACTCTGTAACACTGCCCCACGAAACTGAGATTGAAAAGCGGAAAGCCATTGAACATTCTTAATTCCTGAAATTTCAGACGCTTGGGCTTTGGATAATTTTTCGCCCTCCCATACAGCTAAGTGTTCATTTGTTTCACGGATGAAAAGAATTTCGCGATTAGACTCTTGGGAAGAATCCGGATTCAATAGGAGAATGGTTTCTTCTTGGTCAATTCCCGTGAGATAATAAATGTCGGAATGCTGAACAAAAGGCAGCGTACCATCCGCAGATGTCGGCATAGTATCATTTGAGTTGAAAACGGCTACGGAGTGCCTTTCCATGCGTAATGCAAAATTCTTACGATTTTCGATAAAAAGCTGAGGGTTGATAGGTTCATGTCGCATAAGTATCTATAGAGTTAAGAGTGATGATATATAATAGCCCTTGTAAATTAAAACCAGTCTTCACTAGGGTTGTAATCGGTCAATACTAATGGAGTGCCTTTTTGAATAACAACCATTTTTTCAAAATGTGCAGATAATTTACCATCACGTGTACGAATTGTCCATTTGTCTTTGTCTGTTTTAACATCACGAGTACCCTGATTAATCATTGGTTCGATTGCTATACATAGACCTTCTTGTAATTTTACATTTGGGTAAGCAGTTCTATACATCAATGGTGGGACAAAATTCGGAATGGAAGGTTCTTCGTGGAGTGACTTGCCAACCCCATGTCCGACTAAATCACGGACCACAGAAAAACCTTTTTTTTCACAATGAGTTTGTACTGCCCTTGCGATATCATACACCTTGTTGTTTGTTACTGCTTGCTCGACGGCTAAATTTAATGATTCACGTGTTGTTTTGAGTAGTTTTTTTGCTTCTTCCGAGATTGTACCCACAGCAAATGTATAGGCACTATCACCGTAATAACCATCTTTGTATGTTCCGCAATCCACGGAAATAATGTCGCCATCTTTAAGAGGTATATCGCCCGGAATACCATGAACAACCACATCATTAACTGATATACAAAGTGCAGCGGGGAAAGCGGGTCTTTGACCTGCAATTTCACCATAGCCCTTAAAAGCCGGCTTCGCCGATTGCGACAAAATATAGTCTTCGGCAATAGCGTTAATCTCCAATGGAGTGATACCGGGTTTGATATATGGACGAACTGACTCGAAGACACCGACGACAATTCTTCCTGATTCTGCAAGCTTTTGTATGTCTGCTGTTTTGTTCATAAACTTCCGGATTGTAGTTTTGATAGAAGGAGTTGATGTAATCTCTTTGTACAAAATTCGCCAAAATTTGACAAAAAGAAGCAAATTTTTACATTCTAAATTTTTTTGTGCAGTTCTTGTTACATTCTTACAAAATTTGTGTCGTTGCAGANNGCAGATGAGGGGGAACTCAAACTGTACTTTTTTCATTTTTTTTTAACAAAATCTATTGAGGATTAGAAAATTTTGAGTAATATTGAGTTGTTATTTACGAAAAGACTGACTTAGCATCAGTATGACAATTAGTATATTTTGAAAACGTCAAAAAATCACAGACAGTTCATACATATTATATTTACTTATTTATCAATTAATTACAGGAGTTTTTCATGAGAAAACTTTCTAAATTGCGAGCATTATGGCTCTTTGCAGTCTTTGCAATAGGGGCGATTGCACAGCAGGGAACGGCACAAATTACCGACCCTGCGCCGTACTGTGCCGCACAAAATCAATTCCAAACATGTAATGGTTTATGGATTGGTATTGGTCGTGTCCAGATTTACGGTAAACTTGACAATCCGTCTGCTTGCGTTGATGCACCGGCATACACGTTTTTTAACAGTTTGCCTCCAACAATTTTGGAATCAGGTCAAACATACACGATTGAAGTTAGCCCTATTTCGACAATGACAACGTCCTACACAAACCAGTGTGCTGCATGGATTGATTACAACCAAGATCTTAATTTTGATGCATCAGAGCAGATTATTACAGGAATGCCACAGGTTGGTCCTAATGGAGTATTCCCTGCTGTAATTAGACAATTTACCGTTCCATCGAATGCCTTACCCGGAAATACACGTATGCGTGTTCGTACAATGAATTCCGGTGCAATGGGACCATGTGGTTTCGTTAATTATGGCGAATCTGAGGATTACGTTATCAGCATCGGTGGTGCTTCTATTGTTAGTTCATTTCCTGATATTCCCGGCACCCCCGGAAATATTTTGCGAGCCATGAATATGTATGATGGTGCAAGTACTGCTTTTCCAAAACCGAGTTTGACAATTGACAGACCTAAAACAGCCGGTTTTACACAGACAGTTACCTATACAATTACGGCAATTAACGCAGGCGCATTAGCAAATGGTACAGCTGTATATCGTATGCTTGATCCCGTCACTAATTCAACAACAATTACAAATCTTCCTGCTTTTCCTCCAACTCCGTCATTGTTGGTCGCTTCAAAGGCATCTGGTGTGGCAGGTATGCCTGATGGTTCTTTTAATACAAATGTCATTCCTCCGGGTACATATCGTTTGACCTCAGTTCATGAACTTCGTCAAGGTGCTACATTAATTGCATCACAAACATGGACGCATGAGTTTCTTATCGCAGCTGAGCGGGATATGGTAACACAAGCCATTTTATCGCCTTTAGATGCATCAAGAACACGCTACCTTCGCACAACCGATATTCCTATTACAGCACAATTCCGTAATGTTGGTCTTGAGACCGTTACACGCTATCGTGCTGTTGGTGAAGTGTATGATGGAGCAACCCTTGTATTCCGTCAAGAATTAATTCGTTCTACCGATCAAGGTGGTGGTTTACCTCCGGGTGGATTAGCGACAAATGATCTTGATGAAATCATATTAGGATATTATAATTCTGTCAATGTAAAACAATATTCAATCAAAATTTGTTGTGAATTACTCGAAACAGCACAAACGCCTATTGGTGCCAATGATCAACAAGTATTTAACGATTGCTTACCTCGTTCCAATCAACCGCCGTATATGTTTGATGTATGGTATTTGATTGACTTCGAAACAAAGACGATTGTGAATCCTCCGGCAACAGGTAACTTTGTGGGACGCCCATTCCGCGTTTCTGCAATATTTGCTAATAATGGTCTTTCTGCTGATGGTACACCTGCATTCTTAACCATTACTGGTCCTAATAATGTTGTTTATGTTTCCAGACAACAAATTGTTATGGATGTTCCTAATGGTTCATTTAATACCATTGAAGGATTCTTTAATGAGTTTACACCTCCGGTTCCCGGTGTCTATACCATTGAAATTGAAATTGCCGGACAAGGCGATGAGTTTCCGGATAATAACAAAAAAACAGTTACGGTTGTTGTAAATGAGGCATTAAACGGTGTGTACTCAATTGGTACAAGTAAGCCGGGTGCGCGTAACTTCACAACATTACAAGATGCTCTTGATGCATTGTACTTACGCGGTGTAAGTGCTCCGGTTCGTTTTCAATTTACGGATCGTAATTATAGCATCGGTGTATTACCGGCACCTGATCCATTTAGCAAAAAGCCTGCTATTGACTTATCTTCCCGTATCATCGGTGCAAGTGATAGAAATACTATTACATTTGAGCCGGATCCTAATACCGTTGGCTTGTCCAAAGGTAGTGTAACTATCCAATTGAACAGCCAAAATGGTATCGGTGTTCTTTTCGGACAGAATGTTAATCCTTCAAATCGTAATGCAGTTCAGAATGAATTTGCAA
>DDTD01000041.1 GCA_002344005.1 Ignavibacteria bacterium UBA2373
TCTCGATGCGACTACGAGGGCTCTCGATGCGACTACGAGGGCTCTCGATGCGACTACGAGGGCTCTCGATGCGACTACGAGGGCTCTCGACGCGACTACGAGGGCTCTCGATGCTCATCAATCGGGGTCGTCATCGCATCAATCGGGGTCGTCATCGCATCAATCGGGGTAATTGTCAGAACAGGATGATAGGGATTATAGGATGAACAGGATAGTATTCTCTCATTATTCTCGGAATGAATTGCGCTATGATTATCCTGGCTATCATTTAATCTTCATCATCCTGTGAGGACTGTCATCATGTCATTAGCGTCTGATTCAATACGCACATCAACCGAGAGTAAGCCACTGATATTCTCATCGTGCAGAAAGCGTGAAATGATTATGTGTAAATCATTCCATTGAATAAAATAGACAGCAATACTAAAGCGTTCATCAACCATTATCGGACAATCATACTATGCGAGCATTTCATTTCACACGCTATATACCTCCGCAACAGAATCAAGGCGGCTTTCAGCAATTGCTTGACCTCTTTCTTCAATTGCTTGTCTATACCTCCGGCGATGCCGGCGAAGCACTTTCGTGGCTCAATGAATTGGACAGGCAATATCGCCTTACCGATGATACGTATGGCATGGGCGATTTTATCGAAGATTTGAAGAAAAACGGCTATATTTCTTCCGACCCTCTTAACAATGACAGTTTCAAAATAACAGCAAAAAGCGAACAATCCATTCGTCAGCGCTCACTCGAAGAAATCTTCGGCAAATTACGTCGTTCCGGCTATGGTAATCATCGTACCCCTTACTCGGGCAATGGCGATGAACGCACTTCCGACAAACGCCAATATTTGTTTGGAGATTCCCCCGAAAACATTGATATGACCGATTCTTTACGCAATGCACAAATCCACCATGGTATTCATGATTTTATGATGACGGAAAGTGATTTGGAAATTACGGAAACGGAATATAAAACGCAGGCATCCACCGTGCTGATGATTGATATTTCCCACTCGATGATTCTCTATGGCGAAGATCGGATAACGCCTGCAAAAAAAACAGCAATGGCTTTGGCGGAACTCATCACCAAACGCTACCCTAAAGATACTCTCGACATTGTCGTCTTCGGCGATGATGCATGGCCCATAGAAATTAAGGATTTACCATATTTATCGGTTGGACCGTATCATACCAATACCGTTGCGGGGCTTGAATTAGCGATGGATTTACTGAGACGGCGTAAATCGGGCAATAAACAAATTTTTATGATTACAGATGGAAAGCCCACCTGTTTGAAAGAAGGTGGACAATATTATAAAAATTCTTTCGGTTTGGATAGAAAAATCATTAATCGTACATTGGTATTGGCAAATCAATGCAGACGGTTAAAAATACCGATTACGACATTTATGGTGGCGCAAGACCCCTATTTACAAAATTTTGTCCGTCAATTTACCGAAGCAAATAATGGACGGGCTTTTTACAGTTCTTTGGAAGGTTTGGGCGGCTATATTTTTGAGGATTATATACGTAACCGACGGAAAAATGTGCGATAATAACATATTATAGCGCAGAGTGTCAATTACAACAATCCCCTTCCAGTTTTTTGGAATTTCCCTTCTTTGGTCATTTCTTCAATCACAGAATCCATAATACCATTAATAAAAGCATTGCTGCGATCTGTTGAGTATAATTTAGCAATTTCCAATGTTTCATTGACTGTTACTTTCACGGGTATTTCGGGAAATGTAATTAATTCGGCGATTGCCATACGCAGTAATATTCTGTCTAAAATGGCAATGCGGTCATAGTCCCAATTTTGGGAATATTTTTCCACCAAAGGATCTGCATAGTCACGCACATCGTTTGATGCGATGAGCAATGTCCTCATAAATTCAACTTCGTCTTGTTCCCATCGTATGGCGGTATCTGCCTCAAATTCGTCTATTTCTGCGGGTGTCATGAGTTTTTCGGGTTTACCGCGCTCTTCTTCCGGATCAAATGAAAACTCACGCATAATCACATGAGTGTAAATGCTTCGCCAGTCTATGCCGGAAGTTTCGCATGCCGCAAGGATTTGCAGCACTTTTTCACGAGCAAGGCGACGATTGCCTTTTACAAAGTCTATTTTTGTTACCGGAAATTCTGCTATCAAAGAAGGAGTTGGTTTGCGTGATGCCATTATGATGTCAATTTACTGTTATACTACAACGAAGTTACGAAAAAAGGAAAAGAAAAAAGCACGCTTTGTAAAAAAAGCGTGCTTTACTTCTCGTGAACGATTGCTTATTTGGCTATATTGTAACGAACAAGTGTGCGCTCTCTGCCTAAGATTTTTTGTACTTGTGAACCTGCAGGAACACCAAAAGCCGGATTTGCATTCCATGATGCTGAAACAGAATAAGGTTCTTCTTTATATTTCACAATACCGATATTTTCTGCAAACCAATATCGTGCAATATTATTGACTTTAAAAGGATTGAAGAAACCGGGAGGTAATGTGAATAGATTATTTACTGTACCGGATAATGTACCATTAATGGAAGTTTCAACGATATATTCTTGGGCTGCAACAGAGGCACCATTGATAGTAAGCGTTGCTGTGCCGCCTTTTTTTGTATTGATAATCAATTCACCGCTTGCTTTGACAGTTACTGCCAAACCGGGTTGTAATTCTGTTTCTATCAATGTGATATTTTTCAAACTATCACTGAATACTGTAAGATTATCTTTGGTAAAATCCACAATACTGCGCCATTCCGCTTGTGATTCCACAAAGTTAGAAACTAAAGGTATTTCGATATATTGATCAAAGGTATTGGTGGTTTTTGCCATGATGATTGTATCTGTGCTCAGACCTGCTCGGAATGTTTGCAATGTGTAAGCATCCGCTCTGCCGGCAATAGTACCGACTGCTGTGATGCTGTCTGTTTCTTGGGCTAATGTTGCGGGGATTCTTTCACCTGTTAAGGTATCGAGAGCCACATCATCATAGACCCATGCACTTCCCATGCTGAAGGGAAGATAGTTTTTTGTATTAGTATTGTTACCGCCATTATTGTTTGTGTCCGGTGATGTAGAATCGGAGCTGCACGAAACAAAGCCAAGCGTAGCCGCTGCTGCCAAACCGACAGCGAATGAACGTAAAGTCATAAATGTACCCTTGTAATTAGATAAAAAAAGAAGCAAGAACCGAAGTATTAACACATGAACAGCAATTACGTTTCGGTAACGGAACTATTGCTACAAATAAAAAAGCCCTTACATTCATAAGGGCTGCCATTTGATGGCGGAGGGCGAGGGACTCGAACCCCCACAGGATCACTCCCGGCGGTTTTCAAGACCGCTGCAATACCATTATGCGAGCCCTCCATTTTGGAAACGCATAACTTTCGTGAACGCAAAAATGCACAAATTTTGTGAAAAACCATATCTCTCGGAAAAAAATTTCTCTTGCATTGTCCTAAGAATCAGACGATTACAAATCAACAACTCTAATCATGACAAACAATTGCAACATTCATGCGGCTTTGGTGTCTTGAACGCTGCAATACTGTTTTATTGTTAAGAATACGAATGTACAATCAGCAATTATGCAACTATACTTGGAAAAAAGGGCACATATAATTCAGAATACGTGAAACAAATCAGAAAAGCAGCAATCACTACACACAAACAGACACAGGGGACTATGAATTTCGTACCGCAACATCATACAGACATAGAACTGTACAAGGCACTTGAAACGGTGCATCGTGAGCAGGCATTTGCAGAATTGCACCGTCGTTACGGCACGCGAATTTATTTGTATTGCCGACGCATACTCGGTGACGGTGTTCTTGCCGATGATATGTTTCAAGAAACCTTTATGAGTGTTTTGAAATCAGCAGAAAAACTTACCATAGTTGAAAATTTTCCTGCTTATATTCACAAAATTGCCCGTAATCACTGCCTGCGTGCCAAAGAACGAAGACAGCAACCGGTTGAATTTGATGAAGAAAGCATGGGTATGTTTGATAAATCTTTAGAACAAAAAGAATTATCGCAAATGATTTCTATGGCTATAGAATTATTGCCTGAACATCACCGTGAAGCATTTGTCTTGCAGATGTATGATGATTTAAGCTATGAGGAAATAGGCGAAGTTCTCGAAGTGCCTGTGACGACAGTGCGAAATTGGGTCGTGAGAGCAAAGAAAAAATTACGGACAATTTTGTCACCTTATATGGATAAAGTCAGGGATACTAATCCGGATAAATCATACTAATTATTATGTACAAACAACAAAAAGAAACATATATCAATGAATGATCATAATGACATCCCTATGAATGGCTCTGATTTGCTGTATTTATTTCTCGACGGAGAAGCCGATGCAGCGGAAAAAGAAGCACTCTTCAAAGCAATGGCATCTGACCATGAATTGCAAGCCGAATTTGAAGATGCTATAACTATGCGTCATGCCATTCATCAGGAAAGAGCGAATACAACAGTTCCGTCCACACTTACAGCCGATCTTTTTACCAAAGCCGGCTTTGCAGTGCCAACAGCCGCTGCCGGTTATGCTGCCGCACATTCTTTGTCGGAATCTGCCGCCGGAACATGGGCAGCCAAACTTCTTTCAAGCACATTTCTTCCTTGGATTACAGCCGGTATTACCGCTGTGGGGGCTTTGCTTTTATGGAATACAGCCGCAGAACATAATCGCCTCAATACAGTACAGGTAGTTACTCCGGCACAAACAACACAACAAGTATCCGAGTCTGATCAATCGCTTGTGCGGCGGATTGAGCTTTTAGAGCGCAGCAAAGAACAATACCTTGCTCAGATGAATAGCCAAACAATAGCGGCAACACCGAAAAATGTCTATATTCCCTATGTTCCTAAAGGATATGCTTTAATACCGGAACAGGATATTCAATCAATGCAAAAACAATTGACTTCTTTGACAGCAGCCACTGAAAATTTAGCAGCTGTTCGAGACAGAAATTCTATGATGGCAATACCTGAGATTACAACAACATCAACATCATTTGAACAACAACCCTCATTTTCTTCGAATGATGCACCGCGTTTTGCGATGCCACAAGAATCTCCAATTACTTTTGAAGATAAAAGTGATAAATTCACATTTAATTTACGAGCAATAAACGGATTGCAATTATTCCCAAATCGTTTTGCATCGGCACCGGATATACTTTTTAACAATGTTGCTCTGACGGCTTTATATGAAATAGATAATAATCATGCTTTTGGTCTTGATTTAGGGCAAGAAACATTTCCCATCTTTGATGTACAATCCGCTTCGACATTAGAGCAGCGTTATTCATTAGTATGGGGAGGTATATCGTATCGTTATCGCATGAATCCGATAAGCGGTTTATTGGATATTCAACCTTATGCACAAATTGTTGCCGGCGGCACCAAATACGGCCCTATCTCGCGTGGTTTGATTGGTTTATCATGGCAACCGCATAATCGCTTTTCTGTGTCCTTTGGTCTTGAAGCAAGTGCCATGATGTATAATTATCAAAACAAATGGTTCGGTGCCCAAAAACTTGGCTTATCGTATGGTGTAAATATTCATTTGTAATTACTTAGAATCATTATGAAAAACAATATTCGTACATTGCACTACACTATGTATTCAGCTTTTCTGTGCTTTTTTCTCATGGGAGCAATCGGCTGCCAAGAAGGAGTGATAAATCCTCAGCCACCTCCACCCGAGCCGGTGAATTTATCCAAAGCAATTAGTAATTTATGGAACCCTGTTTCTGTAAAACTCGGGCAGCAGAAATTCATGGACTTGTATGATGGGACACGACTTTCATTCTATGAAAACGGTCAATTTATTTTTCATTCACCACTACAAAGTTCTTCCGGTGAATGGACCCTTAAAGACAGCACTCTTGTCATGGTAGGCAGCGAAACTACTGTGGCAAAGCTTTTGGAATTGTCAACAACAAAATTTCGCTATGTCGTTGAAATGTCCGGCTCAGAATATATACCCAAAGGAACGATTTTTGAATATGAAAAAGTACCTGACGGCATACTATATAGCGTACAAGGCAATATAGAAAATGATCAGGGATTATCACTTCCATCAAAGTTATATGTATCGCTTTTATGGGAAAAAATAGAGTCACCAAATACATTTGTCGTATGGGGACAAGGACAAATTAATACAGAAAATAATATGTATTCAATTCGTCTTGACGAATACCCTTCGATTTTAGGTAATTGCTTAAATTTTGAGCCACTGCAATGCAATCTCGGGATAGGTTATTATGGTGCTGCAAGAATTGTTTTACATAGTGACCCTACATTAAAAGATGGTACCACAATTAATGATATTTCCCTTTGGCTTACAAGTGGCAATTTCTGGGGTGCTATCAATGACAGACATATTGTTTTTGTTAGTAATGATGTAAAAGAGTTCCTTTATACTCCGGTTAAATTTCCTGCTCATTTTGATGTAGGATATGATTTAGGAAAGAAAAAAACAGTTCCGGGAGAACCGGATCGTATTGCTCCATTAAATAATGGCGATCGAAATACACTTCAGGTGAATCAAAATTGGCATAACTTCACCTTTGCTCAATGGAGACCGCAATAATATTTTTTGAATACATATTTTCACACTCCCATATAATGCGAGAAATTTCGGGAGCGCATTATATATGGATATAATATTTTTTTTTCACACTTTTAATTGTAGTAGTATTATGAAACGTTTTTTTTCGGCTTTATGTTTAGCCACAGGATTATTGACCTCCGCTGAGGCATTTTCACAAACCGCAAAGGTACAAGTTATTCACAACTGTGCCGACCCTGCTGCCGCCCAAGTTGATATTTATTTAAATGGACAACCGGTAGCACCACTTGACAATTTTGCTTTCCGCACTGCTTCAGGATTTGTTGATTTACCTGCCGGTATGCCGATTACTATCGGTGTAGCACCGGGATCGAGTACATCGTATGCCGACACACTCAAAACATTTACCTTAACATTAGAATCCGGTAAAACATACGTTGCTATTGCCGGCGGTGTTCTTGACCCATCAAAATTTGCAGCAAATGCGGATCCCAATGCTCAGCCATTGAGTTTTAATCTGTATCCGATGGAAGGTCAGCAAATGGCAAAAGATATGAACAAAGTAGAATTGCTTGTGTTTCATGGTGCTACCGATGCGCCGGCTGTAGATGTGATTGTTAATCGCACAGCAGCTCCCGACCCTCTCAAAGGTCTTTCTTTCGGCGAAAATACCGGCTATCTTCCATTAGATCCCGCCGAATACATTCTTGGCGTTGCAGCATCAGGTACAACTGAGGCATTAGTAGAATATGAAGCAGATATTACGCAATATAAAGGTGTTGCTGCTGTTGTAGTGGCAAGCGGTTTTCTTAACCCTGCTGCTAATCAACAAGGCGCAGCATTCGGCTTATTTGTCGTAACACCATTTGGTGGTCCATTCGTACCTTTACCACTTGCAGAAGATGAACCCAAGACAGCAAAAGTTCAGGTTATTCATAATGCTGCCGATCCTGCTGCCGCAGAGGTTGATATTTACTTAAATGGAGAGGCTGTGGGTGCACTCAATAATTTTGCATTCCGTACTGCTTCCCCATTTGTTGACTTACCTGCCGGCACTCCTATCGTTATTGGTGTAGCGCCGGGCACAAGCACTTCATATGCCGATACACTCACGACATTTACCGTCACTTTAGAAGCGGGTAAGACATACCTTGCAATAGCAAATGGTGTACTTGACCCATCAAAATTTGCAGCAAATGCAGACCCTAATGCTAAACCAATTGGTTTTAACCTTTATCCTTTTGAAGGACGCACCGTATCATCCAACTCCACAGAAGCTAATGTATTTGTGTATCATGGTGCTACCGATGCTCCGGCTGTTGATGTATTGGTCAATGGCAACAAATTGCCACCATTATCGAATGTATCATATGGTATGGCAACGGGCTATCTTCCCTTACCACCGGCAAATTACAGCTTGGGTGTAGCACCCGCAGGTGGCAGCCCTATCGCAACATTCTCAGCAGACTTGACACAAGCAGCCGGTAAAGCAATGGTTGTGTTGGCAAGCGGTTTTCTTAATCCTGCTGCGAACCAACAAGGTGCTGCATTCGGTTTATTCGTTGTCTCACCTGATGGCGGTGCTTTTACTCCATTAACCACAGGCACAGTCAGTGTGGAAGAAGAAACCATCAGCGGTCAATCCTTTAGTGTTTATCCTAATCCTGTTCAATCAATGTTTGCTTCAACATTTACTCTTGGACAAGATTCACCGGTGACCATAAAAATTATGGATATACAAGGCAGCACTGTGTTCACACGTAATGCGGGTAACTTCAGCGCCGGTACACATTCATTGAACACCAATATTACCGGTTTACCATCAGGTATTTATACTGTTCATATTATTTCCAACAATGGTGTACAATCAGAAAAAATTTCAGTAATTCCTTAATAAAATTTCATCACCATAAATCACACTTCAGTCACCACATATCACCACTTACAATACACACTAAATCAGGGGACAAAAAGGAATGCCGGAGCAGGGCATTCCTTTTTTGATTTTATGGCATTATATTCCGAAATTTAGATTTTCTCTTATATTATTTTCTGACAATACAACATTGTCTATCAACAATATTACCATTACGATAATAAACAATACTATATACACCATTAGCCCATTGCGATACATCAATACTATGTGATTCTTGCAGCTCTGCACTGTAAAGTATTGTGCCGATGAGAGTATGCACGGACACATAATCATAATTTTTTCCGGAAATAGTGATAAAAGTTCCGGATGGATTAGGATATATCATTGGAGCAGATACTGTGCCTTTACTTTTGTCTTCCATTGAGGATATTTGTCCAATAATTGAACGCATTGCTTGCATTTTGTAATTTCTTTCGGGTTTAGTATAATCATCTGTCAGTCCCCAACAACCATAGCGATTATATCCCGAAACCAAGGTAAAATACATCGCTAAACCACCGTCCAGATTTTTCCAACCTTCATTATAATTATATTCCAAAATATTTTTCATACGTTCCGTGCGATGCGCTTGTATAGCATTGCCAAGATTAGTGGTACCGCCACCCGCAGGTACATGAGGACCGCCCTCATACGAAGTACAGCCACCGGGTAATTCCCATTGCCGCGCTTTATCAATATGATTATTTCTATAAAAAGCAGCGTTGCTATTTTGTATTTGAGCATTAATATCTGCCATCATCCCATTATTAACACTTTCGGCTGAGCTATGCGGTAAAACAGCATTAAAATATAAGGCGGTGCTTGTAGCATATATATATTGTTTGGGTGGACCAAATGTTTTATCTATATACCGTAAATGATTATCGCTTCTGCCATGATAAGCATGTTGACCGGCAAGAATACATCGTATTTTGGTGTGTATTGCTTCTTCGCCAAAGACTTCCGCAAACCACGTGGATAATTCCACCGAACGACGAGCATAATTGTCATCAAAAGTAATACCATAACTCTGAGCTTGTGCATTATTATATGGTCCATGTGTTGCTTGTGTAGGACTCCATACTTCATTGCTGTTTTCAATATAAATTTTACAATTCGGATGTAATGATGATTTCAGCATATTTGCCAAATTGATAATATAATCTTTATCACAAGAAATATGAATATTAATCCAAATATCTTTTTGCAAAATATTGGCAAGCTCTATAATATATTCCCAACACCATCCATCTATTTTTCCCGTAAATGGTCTTTGTGTGACATCACCGGGCAATTTTCTTTGTTGCCATGATGTTATTGCCGGAAAAATCGGTTCACCGTCCCATATATTCTGCACATTGTAAAAGCGATAGCACGAAAAATCCGCAGCTTTACATAAACTAATATACTCATCGGTAAATATCTTTTTTGTATCAAGTTCATAACCCGGACGATGGATTTTGATATTTTTTATGCCTGACCCCACGGTGTCTTGGGCGGTGCGTTGTGTATTGCGCCATTGCATAAAGACCAAACCATGATTGGCATTAGGATAACCACCCACCACAATATCGAACACAGTGGTATTGCTTACTGCGTCATACAACAGATTTTCTATGCCGACGGCTGTACCGGAAACAGTAATATCTGCTTTACCTTCACACCATCCTTTATATCTGCCACTTACATCCACGCGATACCCCTCAGGGTCATCAATTGCTTGAGACCATTCAGCCACAGGACGTGCATCCATTAAGACAAGATCAAAATCACTTGTCGGATATCCTCTGCTGTCATATCCCTTAGCACCGCTGAACCGATTTGTATGGTTCATTATATTGATAAATGCGCCATTGTCATCGAGATTAACCCCAAGTGAAAACAGCTTTTGCGCCCATATACTACTCGGCATCAACATTATGGCAATAATGTACACCAATGTTTTCATCTTCTTCTCCTCAAATTGTGATAGAATGCCATAGTCATCAACAAGCGTGACCCTAATAATGGGTTACTTCTCTTGTTATCGCTCAATGGCAAAAATACAAAGGAAAAAGACAGAAAGGTTTACTTTATACCGCACAACGGATTATAATAGTCGGTTAATTCTATGAGATCGTCCCATAGCTGTTTTTCGCAATTTGAGTGTGTACTTAGAGGAAAGTCTAATCATTCATTCGGAAAATAATGGTAAAAACAGTTTACACATTGATATAGTATTATTCAAACACTTTGTTTTTCAAAAATAAATTCATTTCAGGAATCTATGATTATTCATCCATCATATTTGTATAAATTAAGTATGTACAGTCAAAAAATAAAAAGCCCTAAGCATAGCTCAGGGATTAATAAAAAAAATGATATAACAGCTAGTTCATCTTAAAATTCAATATTAACGCCTATACTCGGTAACAGCCCTATGGACTCATTCTGTTCTGCTTTATTAGTGCGTCTGTCCCAACGTATTGCACTGACATTTTTTCTGCCATAAATATTTTGTATGTCAATATATGTTACTAATTGCAATCCGGTAAAATTCCAACGTTTATCCAAACGAATATCTAAAGCATGGAATGTGGGTAAACGCTCGCCCTCATTAAAGCGTGAAAAATCCAGAGAGCCAATGCGGTCGCCGCTTTCAATAAATGGGGTAGTAGGTAAACCGCTCGCAAGACGGAATTTTGATGATAATTCCCATTCTTCATTAAAGCGATAACCGACAGCAATATTACCTATATAGCGGCTGTCGAAAGAACCGGCTCTTTCTATGCCGTCCAAAGCCGTGAACCGTGTCTGATTAATAGAAATACTGAGCAATCCATATAAAGGAATATCATCCAATTTTTTTTGCATAAACACTTCAAATCCGCGGGCATATCCTTCTCCGGAATTAACTATCGGCTCTAAGCCAAAAGGAATATCATTAAAGACATCATCAAAACCCGATGGTGAAAGTACGGCTTGTGGTCTGAACACACGAGCCGGATAATTAGCATACCATTTATAATATGTTTCGGCTTGTATTTTTAACGATGGTGTTAATTTTAATTCATAGCCCGCAATAATCTGATCGGCACGCAAGGGCTGTAAAGCATTGCCATTAGATTTATCGCCCACTAACCAAATAAATTGCGGCGGCTGATAATAACGCCCTGCGGTAATATTAATTGCACCATTTTCATGCGTTGAATAACTTAAACCCACACGCGGTGAAAAATAGGTTGAATTGGAAAGAAAATCATAATAGTCAAGACGCACACCCGCGGTTACCGATAGCTGCTCTACTAATTTCGATGTCAATGTTATATATGTTGCATTACGAAATGCCGTAAAATCCGATAATGTGTCAAGACCACGACCAATGCCATTATTATCGCGTCGCAGATAATCCGGTACAAGCAAATCATATCGTAATTGGGAAGCAAATTTTGCCGTGTTACCAAAGGTAAGTTCTGTGGAAGGAGATAATTGAAGGAAAATGTCCGATCGTAATGAGTTTTCACCTTCGGATGATGTATTACGGAAAATATCTGTGAGGGTTGAATCGCGCTGACGTGATTCGAATGTAGAGAATGTTCTGCCGAGTGTCACGGCAGCATAGCCGTTTTCAAAAAGCGATTTCCATGTTAATCCGCTGAAATACTGATTTTGCGAAGGTGCCAAAATACGTTCATTATTCGCTCGGTCATCGGCATCGTCATTGTTGAATGTGACGGTATTTAATGCCCCTATTGCAAGAAAAGTAAGCGAATTACTTGCATCGAGGCGATAATTTACTTTGGTTTGAAAATCCCAATATTCGGGAATAAAACTAAATCCGGCAGCTTTGAAAATAAGGTCTAAATAACTACGGCGCACACTGAATAAATATGAACCTTTGTCGGCAATAGGACCTTCACCAATAATACCAAAACCGGTTGCCGATAAATTAAGCTCACCGCCGAATTGTTCCTCATTGCCATTACGTAAACTGATATTGGTCAAAGAAGAAACCCTGTCACCGAAGCGTGTCTGAAATCCGCCCGCCGCAAAACTTGCTTCACGCACAAAATCAATATTGATAATGGATAAAGGACCACCTGTGGAACCTTGTGTACCAAAGTGATTAATATTCGGCACTTCAAGATTGTCCACGATAAATAAATTTTCAAATGGGGCACCACCTCTCACGATAAGGTCATTGCGCCCTGCTTGCGTAACACTTACACCGGGCAATATAGCCACCGCACGCACAATATCTTCTTGCACACCCGGCGCACGGCGAACATCTTCGGCATTGAGAGTTTGCGTGCTGGTGATAGTTTCCGGATTACGTGAAAAATAGCTTGCCGTGACTTCCACTTCTTCGGTTTGAAGTGATGTTTCTTGCAATTCAAAACCAATGATATACGGTTTACCTGTGGAAACTATAATGTCTGATTTGCTCAGTGGAGTAAAGCCTATGGAATTGGCTTGCACTGAATAAATACCTGCGGGTACATTACGTATGGTAAACTTACCATCGGCTTTTGAAACAGCACCGTATTTAGTCCCTATAACCCGTATGGTTGCACCTGCAATGGGTGCTTGTGTGATGGCATTCACCACAGAACCTGTGATAATCCCTGTTTTGCGTGTGCTGTCTTGCGCTGTGGACGAAACAATGCTGAAGCAACAGAACAGAATAAAGGAAAGAGCGAATAATCGCTGCATGGTATATCCCCTGATTAGTATGAATAAATTGTTTATACCGCAAAATTACTATAAAAAAGTAGTAATTTCCAAATTTTTGCTATAAAATTATTGCAAAATCAAAAAAAAATGCTAATTTTACTATGAAAGTATAGTAAAACCAGAGGTAGTTTATGACAGATATGGATAATATGGTTGAGTTGATAACCCATTACCGTGCCTATGCACGTGAGAACATTGGTTGTAGTGTGGAAGAGTTCTGTGCTGCCTATCTTGAAACGCATTCCCATAAGCATCAATCAGCGGTATCTGACCAAGAAGAGCCCCGGCAAATGAATCAGATAGTGAGCATGCAACTTGGACGTTTATTCGGTAAACTGTGGCGTTATGTGAGCATTTACTCCAAAAAGGCATTTGAACATCAAGATTTGCGCAACTTCGACGAATGGCTGTATCTGAAAGTGACAATGATGATGGGCAATCCTCGCAAAAGCGATGTCATTCAACAACTTTTGTCTGAGTTTCCAACGGGTATTGAGATTATCAATCGTTTGGTTCACAATGGTTATATGACCGAAATGCCCGATGCACAAGACAAACGCTCCAAACGATTGCAAGTAACGGACAAAGGACAAACTGTAGCTCAGCAAGCTGATATTGCCGTATTTTCTATGGTCACTATAGTGTTCGATTATTTATCTGACTCGGAAAAACAATCCTTACAAAGAATATTGCAAAAATTGGAAACCTTTCATGATGGGCATTATATTCACACAAAGTCTATGGATTTTGAGGGATTGCATGGCTTTGTAAAAGGAATAATCGAACAAAAATAATGAAGAAAGGAAAAAGACTGAAGTTATCTAAAAAAGATGGAAGCTGTCAGACAAGGGCTTATATCATGACCAACAACAGCGTAGATCGGAAAGAACATTAATGACAAAAATGAGTTGTAATTTCCACACTTTTCGGAACAATAATAGAATTACATACTAAAAATATAGTTCACAAATAACTGCTTAGACATATTTGTTCCATTCACATCGGGAAGTTGTTCTGTGAGTATAAGGTATTATTACACACATTCAACTTCCCGTTTTTTGTTTAGTGAATTTTTTATTGGTTCTGATTTTTCCTAAAAAATGACTTCTATAAAAAGAAAAAAAATTATTGAAACATTATCACCGACAGATTTTCCATTCTACCATCGCTGTGGCGTAATTGAACAGTATAATACCCATTCGTATATAATGTGGGATTATTTTTCCATTGCCCTGCGCCGTCAATGACGGATTGTTCTATGAGAGTGCCCAAAACATCATAGACAGATACTTGGGTGAATGCTTGACCTTGCACAGTAAAATAGCGCGAAGAAGGATTTGGATATACTGTACTTTCTATCAAGGATGTATTCTCTTCCACATTGGTAAGATCATTAAATACCAATTTTTGTTGTATGGGCAAAGTAGGACATACGCACATCAATGCTCTATAAAATTCTATTTCTTTATCGGTTGCCGGTATCGTATCTTCAACTCCTGTCCATAGCCCTCGTCCATAACGGCGTTTGTCACCATTATTACCGATAACGGAAAGTTGCCGGAAATTAGCTGCTGCTTTCCCATTATGCACAGCTATATGGCGGCGCACCATCATCCCCCAGCCAATACCATTATGAGAAGTACAAGTCAAATTGCATCCGGGATATCTATGACTTACAATACAATTATCATAAAGATGGGCAAAGTTAGGATTAAAATTATCCCAATTTGTTCCGAAGGGATCATAAAAATTATCACCCAATGAATCGCGTATCCACCGATGAGATATACTTTGTGCCGAAATCAAGGTATCACCTTCGCGTTCTGATTCGTATGTGAGATTACCACCATCATACTTCACATTCCATTTATCAATACTATTAAGTTCATATTTGATAAGGGTTTTTTGATTCGGGTCAATATATTTTCGCATTTCATTCTCAATTTTTATATCGTATTCTTCATGAGGGACCTTAGCTCTCATAATAAAAAGTCTTATGGAATCAATTATATCTTGATTTGTATTAAGAATATAAAAATCCATTGGAAAAAAATATACATTCATTTCCTCATCTTTTTTATACCATTTCAACCGTAATTTGGTTGTATCAAAAAAAACAGGCGGCACATTTTTTTCACCGGGATACATTGAATAAGGGGTTATAAAATTTGTCAAAAGGGTATTATCCTTTTTCAAAGACATTGCTGTTCCCTGCTCATCTTCGATATAATAAGAAAGACGTGCTTCATGGAGTACATATAAATCCGATGGTACTTCTTTCATAATATATCGAAAATTTTTATCAAAATACGTAGGGACTTCAAAGAAGTAAGTGATAGTAATGGGTACTTCTTCCGCATATAATACAGATATAGATATAAATAATGTGAATAATCGCAATAGAGTTTTCATAATATTTCCTTTGATGTATGGGAAGTTAGATTAAACAGAGCGAATAACACGACAACATTCCTGAGGAAGGATGTGACAAAAGTCTGTTTTGACAAAAATTTTTGGATGCATAGGGATGCTCCTTAATATTGATTGGACATACATTTATGTAACTCTATGACAAACTTACACAATTAGTTCTATCTTTCCAAATTTATTGTAATGATACGTAAAAAAAATTTAAAAACTATGATTATTGAAACATTATCACCGACAGATTTTCCTTTGTGCCATCGCTGTGGCTCAATTGAATACCGGGATATACTTATGTTTGCACTGTAAAGCAGTACGTACAATTCATAGAAGGGGTATATGATAAAGATAGCAAAATGAAAAAATCAATATGTGATATACTCACAGTACAATAAATAGACCATATACATCTTCATTAAAGAGCAAAGAATTTGAATAAATATTAGTTATCTTTTATTTTTTGATTATTATCTATGAATAGAACTTCATCACTTTGGCAACCCGATTATTTATCGAACAATCTGGTTCATATACGTCCCATGGTCAATGATGACTGTGAAGAATTATATGCCATCGCCTCCGACCCTCTTCTTTGGGCGCAGCATCCCGAAAATGACCGTTATCTTTATGATGTGTTTCGACCATTTTTTTTGTCGGCTTTTGAACATCACTATCCCTTCATTATTCTTGATGCGGCAAGCGGGGCAATGATCGGCTCAACGCGCTATTATGATTATCAGCCCGATAATTCATCCATCGCCATCGGCTATACATTTTTGTCGCGCAGCTATTGGGGAACTTCATACAATCACGCCTGTAAATCATTGCTTTTGGATTATGCCTTCCTTCATCTGGACAAAGTGTTTTTTCATATAGGCGCAGTCAATATTCGCTCACAAAAAGCTGTGCAAAAATTAGGTGCTGTTATGGTGCGTACCTATGAAACCGAAAAGCGCGGCACATTAATCCCACAACAAGAATATCTTCTTGAAAAAGCCGTTTGGCTCCGGCATGACCCATGAATCTTAGGATAGAATGATAAGTACTTTTTTGTGTTCATTGATAAAAGCAGATATTTCTCTCCATGAAATACCGTAAGTTTGCGCCATGCAAACATCAGTTTTCTTTCGTTTTTCTTATCGTTTGATGAGTAGATACCCATCGAGCTTTGTAGGAGCAATCGCTATGGGTATGCTGTGTAGTGTCATTACGGCTTTCAGCATATTCTATAGCATTGACACAACCCATACCATCCGAAACGCTGCTCGAGGTATCAGTTTTATTCTTTCTCTTGAGCCGCAAGATAGCGCATCATCAATCAAAACCTTACGATCACATCCTCTGATAGACAGTTTAGCAATCGTCTCATCCGATGAATCTCGTTTGTTTATTGAGGATATCGTCGGAACATCTCTTGATTCCATAGAATTGAATAGCTCATTACCGACAGTCATTGGGGTGTTTCCGAGTATGAAATGCTCTTCGAGTGCAGATTTCGCGTCCATCACAGAATTATGTGAGCGGCTGCCCTTAACTGACAATATTGTGCGTGATATGAAATCGGAGCAATCCTTCATAGAGCAAAGGCGACATCATAATCAGATATCTTTTTTGGTTAGTATTGTACTTGGGATGCTTTTGGTGATTTTGGTGATAATCTATACCCATGGTGTAGGCGCGAAAGTGGCTTTTGATGCTTCGATGTTTTTTCACAGCGGAGCAACACCACTCTTTGCAGCAATGCCGTGGATACTGATGATATGTTCCGGTATGGTCATTGGTACTATTGTTGGCGCAGCCATTGTTAGCAGCATAACGCTAATAACGGATGGTTCTGCATACTATATCATGTCAGATACTGTTGAATTATCCTTATTAGTATCAGGACTTTTATGGAGCACGGGCTTCATACTTATCCCATTACGATTGTACTTTTCCGCTCTGTTAGCATCGAGCAATCATAATGCTAAAGAATAGTTTCCACAGTAATTTTTTATGATATTCTGGAACTCTCAACGCACAAGTCGGGTGGAGCGATAGATTAGCATAGGGAATAAAGCAGCAACCACAGTATAAAGTGTTGTCGCTATACCATATTGCAAGAAAAAGCCGGTAAAAGACATTTCGGTGGGGCGCACATAGAAGAAAAAATACGCCAGATTATGAATAAATGAACTTACTCCCACGGCTAAAAGCAAACGCATTCCCCCAAGTGATTTAGGTATTTCAACATGACGGAAAAAGAATCCGGCAGTAAAACCCGCCATTGTTTTTGCCAAAGCATTTGTGCCAAGGACATCCGCCGACACTACATCGAACAGTAAGCCGCAAATGAATCCTGCATACAATGCTATAAACTGCCCTTCAGCCAATGCAATCCATGCAGTCAGCACAAGCAATAAATCCGGTGCAATACCTTGTACTGAAATCAATCGCACAAATACCACGTGCATAACTGAAAGTAATAATGCGGTAATAGCATACAGCACATATCGCAGTGCCGGAAATGATTCATAGAGTGTTTTTTCTCTGTATTGTGCCATGAAATAATAGGAGAGTGAGATACTTTAACGAATTCGACGACGTTCGCGCAAGCGTGCTTCAATTTCGCGCTCTAAGTTCAAACGTTCGGGATTGGGAACAACTTTTGCAACATACACTTGCTCAAGAGTCGAAAAATTGGCGGATGGTTTGACAAGTATGCGACGGAATAAGGACGTCGGTTCATCAATCGTTTTCGACACCCACCCTATGCGGATATTATTCGGATAGCGATTACTGTATTCACTTGTCACCACTTCGTCACCAACCTTCACATCATAAGATTTGGGAATATTTTTCATCACAAGATCTTGCTCGCCCTCCCATGTGACTATGCCGTCAATCCTTGATCGTAAAATTTTGGCTGCGATGCGGCTGTCACGATTAATCAATAATTGCGCAATCGAAAAACCGGAGCTTGTTCCAATAATAGTTCCTATCAAACCGGCATCCGTAATCACAGGCATTCCCTCTTTTATGGAATCTGCTTCGCCTTTGTTTATGGTAACAAAGTTGCGTACTTCCGTTGTGGTTTTACCAACAATATCGGCGCTGATAACTTGATAAGGACTTTGTTTCTTAAATTCAAGCATTTTGCGAAGCGTTGCATTTTCAATCAATGCCTGACGGATACTGGCTCTTTCTTCGGATAGCTGAAGATTAAGTTCACGCAAAGCAGCATTCTCGCTTTTCATTGAAACGGGATTGGGAATCCATGCAAATGCACTTTGCATCCAGCCGATGCCGCCAACAATCACAGCACGGAAGCCACCAAGCCGCCCTGTGTGAGTCCAACTCATCAGCGAAAAACAAATAACAATAAGCGCGCACAAAGACACTATTTCCTTGAAGCGCACAACCAGCTCAATCAGACGATACATAAACGATGAACGATGACTATGAAATCATGAATATGCTGCTATGTGTTCATGATAAAGTACAAAAATACGGCTTCAATCATAACCATACATGTATCTTTCTCCGCACAAGCCAACAAAGAACACCTATAATCCCTTGATGTATGAAACTTTATTGGATAAGTAAGCGTAGCAGTTCACAAAACATTCACTCTTTATTTTCCGGAGGTTACTATGAAAAAAATGCAACGTTCTACCGCAGACAAAAAATTAGGTGGCGTCTGTGCCGGTATAGCCGCATACCTTGGTATTGATGTTACCATAATAAGGGTCGCTTTTGTTATAGGAACAATTGCATGGGGCGCTACTCTTCTCTTATATGTAATTTTATGGATGGTAATGCCGGAGGAAAACATGTATTATTCATCGTATAATTCTTTTTATGGTATGCCCAACAATTCCGGTGAAACGGCGAGTGAAGCACATCACACAAGTACCACACCTGATTTCAAACAGAAATCATATTCACTGACAATACCTGTCGGTATCATCATGATTATTTTTGGTGCAATTATGCTGGCAGCTAATTTTATTCCTTCAATTGATTTTTCCGATTTATTCCCCATAGTATTTGTAGCAATCGGTGTTATCCTTATTATAAATGGCTTACAAAACAACAGCAAGGATAAACCTCATGTGGGAGGTGAGCTATGAAAACAGGTACATTATTTTGGGGTGGTTTCTTATTGAGCTCAGGATGTGTTTTATTACTTGGCAATTATGGCCTTGTGGATTTTGGTAATTTTGAGTGGTTTAAAATCACACCCGTTGCATTAATTCTTATTGGCATTGCCGTATTATTTCCCAAAGACAATGTCAAAGCTGTTATAGCAATATTATCAGGTATTTTTCTGGGAACAACAATATTTGCAGGAATTCAGAGCAGTACCGATTCATGTACATGGGAAATACATAATAAAAATAAAAGACATCACTCTTTCAATAAGATGAACTACACTATTGAATCTGATAGTTCAATCTCACAAGCAGAAGCATCAATCAGCATGGGGGTGGGTGAATTAATTATCAATGGCGGAAATGATTTTTTATTCTCCGCTGCTACAAAGTCAAATATCAGTAATTTCTCTCTTACCGATACGACCATAAACGGTAAACGTACTTTATGGTTTGAACCGAAAGAAAAAAATATTTCTTTATCGGGATTTCAAGGTAATCATAATGAAGCAACTATTCAATTATCAAACTCTATATTGTGGAAATTAAATCTCGATATTGGTGCTGCCGATGCTGATATTGATGTGTCAAATATTAAAGTTGAGTCCTTAGATATTGATGCTGGAGTCGCAGATGTGGACATAAAAATTGGTGAACTACAGGAAAACATAAAAATAACATATGATGGCGGTGCTTCATCTGTGCGTTTACATATTCCAAAAAATCTTGGCTGTGAAATTCATATTCAACAAGCATTATCAGACATAAATTTCGACAATTTCACAGAAACATCTGAGGGAATTTATCAAAGTGATAATTATGGGAAAGCTACAAAAAGAGCATTAGTCTCCTTTGATGTCGGTGTATCGGATGTGGAAGTAGTGCGCTACTGATTATAAAAATGTCGTGTATTTCTTTTAGAGATATATTGTTAAAACATAATTTCTTAATCCATTGTTTGTTCAATATCGGTTGTTCGGACAAAAGCAGTACGCACAGCAAGTGTGAAATACTCATTGAGTTCTTCCATAGATTTTCCTTCTATGTATAAAAAAATTCCATTATTGCGATTGCGGTGCATCCATGAAGTAATGATTTGTATCTCATCTATTTCTTGTGGTGTCAGTTCTTCAACAATTTCTTGATTATCGAAATACCATTCCGCAAAGCGATTGGTTAGATGACGGAGCGGACTTTTTCTACCTACAATTTGCTGATGAGCAAGCCGTCCGCGCCTAATAGCAAATATTTCGAGTGTTTTTTCACGTTCCGATACCGGCAAAATAATAATCACATTATTGGAATTAACGGAAGTGGACACTTGTTCTTTGCGAAGAAAAAGTCTTTGCAATTCGGTAATACGATTGCGTAATATAATCGCTGTTTCAAAATCCAATTGTTCTGCTGCTTTATTCATCTCGGCAGTAAGTTTATCAATCACACCATCGGAGAATCCTCCAAGGAATGTGCGCACACGTTGCACTTCTTTATGATACTCTTGATGCGATTGCAAACCCGCACAAGGCGCATGACAGCGTTTGATATGATAATAAAAACATGGTGAGAAATCGGCAGAAGGTTGTATATCGTCACGACACAAGCGCAAAGTGAAATCTTGCTGAATAGTGTCGGCTATTTCTCTTGTCATGGTACGATTGCGAAAAGGTCCATAGTATTCCGCACCATCATCATTGATAGATGAACTCCATTCCAATCGCGGAAACTTTTCATTGACGGTGAGACGCAAAAAAGGAAAGCGTCGTACAGTCTTGCTTGCAGTATTGAATGGTGGTTTGAGGCGTTTTATCTCCTTCGATTCCAGCAACAAAGCAGAAAGTTCAGTAGCCGTACATTCCCATTCGATGCTATGTACCAATGTCACCATTTTAGCAATTTTCTCGGTATGTTGTGCACCGGGTTGGAAATAGCTTCGCACTCTGTCACGCAATGATTTTGCCTTCCCCACATAAAGAATGTCACCTTTGGCATCAATCATTTTATAGATACCGGGTTCCTCGGGTAATTGCTCCAAATACACTGCCACTCTTTTCACAAAAGCCGGAGCAGTACGCACATTTGCCAATTGTTTATTTTGAAATTGGAGTAAATCCTCGACTGTTTCTATATCGAAATCCTCACTGAGTTGGCGCAAGAACTCTACGGTAAATAAAGCGGTTGCTTCAGCATCTCCCTCGGCACGATGACGATTTTGAATGGTAATGTCAAAATATTTGGCAACATCACCAACATTTTTTTTAACCTTTTGGGGTAATAATCTGCGTGCTAATTTATAAGAACACAACAGAGGTATCTCGGGAATTACTATACCATTGGCTTTGAATGATTCTATGACAAATTGCCAATCGAATTGCACATGATGCGCCACAAAAATTGCATTAGGCAAGGTAAGTAAATCATGGACTCGCGGCATAACTTCATGAGCTTCCGGGGCATTAAACACCATAGCATTGTCTATGCCCGTCATCTTAGCAATAAATGACGGAATAAATTGATGCGGATTGACCAGTGAAGAAAAACGCTCAATTATTTCCCCGCCGCTGACAACAATACATGCAATTTCCATGATACGATTTTTTTTCGCATCTGCACCGGTGGTCTCCACATCAACCACCACAAAAGGTATATCCCAAAGTGAGTTCATTATTTGCTGCATTCATGAATGGGTAGCGAACATACGAAAAAGTTTTTTTAATAGGACAAGAAATAATCGCCTGAAGTGAAATTATGGAAACTCATAAGGGAACTCCGGCTTTAGGTTTTTTCTTACTCATTCATTGAATTTTAGAGATTTATGTGAGTAAACGCACAGGAAACTGACCACTCAACAATGCTTAGACATGAAACAGAGATGAGATGCAGTTGTTAATGGCAATGGAGCTACGTGATGAAAACACAACATATTCACCTATGATAATTCCTTGCAAAATATGGGGACTTGCTGAAACAATGAATACTATGCTACGTCCTCATTGCCCGTAGTTTTTGAATTAATCTATGCATAAAAATTATTATAAAACTTTATAGGAAAACATGAAGGTATTGATGAAGTATGCCATGATCACCATTCTGTGTTTAGTGGGGCTAAACATACGAAGCATGGCAAAAGAAACTCAGGCAATTGCAGCGATTGCCGATGCTCAAACAGCGACGCTTAGCGGCTATGTGAAAGATGCCAAATCGAAAGAAACTCTCATAGGGGCAGCCGTAACGGTTAAAGGTAAAAAGATAGGTGCATATACAAATAAAAATGGTTTTTTCACTTTGAAGAACATACCCGCGGGTAAAAACACGATTATTGTTTCTTATGTGGGATATCGCAAATATGAAAAAACTATGGACTTCGCAGAAAAGGAGTCGAAACAGTTAACTCTGGAATTGAATGTTCTCGAAGGCGAAACACAAGAAGTAGTTGTCGAAGCTGATCGCACAGCAGAATTACGAGAAATTTCGGTAAGTAAAGTCAATATCCCAGTTCAACAACTACAACAATTGCGAGTGGGCGGCGAAGCGGATATTTTTCGTGCATTGCAATTTTTACCCGGAGTACTCACTTCGTCACAAATTTCCAGCGGTTTATTTATTCGCGGTGGGTCTCCGGATCAGAATCTGGTATTATTGGATGGTTCAACAGTCTATAATCCGTCCCATTTATTTGGATTTATTTCTGCATTTAATCCCGATGCCATCAAGGATGTGGAACTTATCAAAGGCGGCTACCCTGCCGAATTTGGCGGACGTTTGTCGGCGGTGCTTAATTTAACACAAAAAGACGGTAATCGTGAAAAAGTGGAAGGTGTTGCCTCCATCGGTATTATCTCATCGCGGGGTTCTTTGCAGGGTCCTACTCCTTGGGATGGCGGTTCATTTTTCTTGGGTGCCCGACGCACCTATCTTGATTTAATCACAAGTGCATTACCGGAAGACCCACAAAACCCCATACCTGATTTTAATTTTTATGACTTAAATGCAAAAATTTCTCAAGACCTTGGTCCCAATGACCGTTTATTTTTAGCCGGATTTTACAGTGCCGACAACTTAGGACTTGGCGGTGCGGGTATCGAATTTAATCTCGGTATTTCCAATAGAGCCGGATCATTGCGCTGGACACATATATTCAGTGATGATTTGTTCTCAACATTTAATCTTAGCGCAAGTCGTTATGGCAATAATTTTGATGGCAATAATTCTGGATTTACTTTTGAAATAAAAAATAGCATTGTTGATTACACAGCAAAATATGATTTAGAGTGGCTTGCCACTAATGAGTTAACTATCAAAGGTGGTATAGAGCAAACATGGTATAATTTTTCGTATTTCCAACGCTTCGGTGCAGAAGATTCCATACCCCAGCAAGGTACGAACAGTGCCGGCTCGGTGAATTTCAGTGTACCTGATTTTATAACTTCAGTTTTTACACAAGCAAATTATCGCATCACGGATGATTTATCATTCCAAGCAGGATTGCGTTTTAATTATTGGGATTCATCCTCAGTAAAAGTATTTGACCCGCGTCTTGCTATGCGTTATCAAGTGAATGAAGATATTGCAGTAAAAGGTGCCGTAGGTATTTTTCATCAATATTTACGACTTGCTTCTCAACCTGATTTTACATTTTTTGATACATGGCTGCCAACCGACCGCTCCGTTCCTGCAAGCCGCGCAGACCATTATATTTTAAGTGTAGAAACACAACCTTATGATGGCTATCAGTTAAATTTTGACGCATATTACAAACGATTATATAACTTGAGTGAATTAAATCAAACCGCCACATCAGCCAATCGTGTTGCAGATGTATTTTTTAATGGTGATGGATGGGCTTATGGTTTTGAGGTATTTCTCCAGAAAAAAATAGGTGATTTTACGGGCTGGGCTGGATATGCTTTCGGCTTTGTAGAAGGAAAATTCGACAGCGTGAATCAAGGGCGTATTTTCCGTCCGAAATTCGATCGTCGCCATGATTTTAAAGTAGTGGGTTTATATAAATTAAATGATCATTGGGAATTTGGTGCAACATTTACTTTTCAAAGCGGCCAATCTTATACGGCAGCGACATCACGCATTGGCAGTTTTCAGCCCGGCGACCCTATTCCTTCTCCGTATATTGTTCCGGGTGATCGTTATGGCTTGCGCTTACCCAATTCTCATCAATTGAATTTTAATGTGAATTATTTAACCACATTATTTGATTTACCTGCACGACTGATGATTGATATTTACAATGTCTATTCACGACGTGATGTGTGGTTCCGTTTATATCGCACCAATACGGATGTGACCACCGTCGAAGATATACGCCTTTTACCGATTATCCCGACTGTTGCTCTTGAAGTAAAATTTTAAGTAAGAAATACTGATGAAAAAAAGAATCTATAGAATACATTACTCCTTGGTAATGAGCATAGCCCTTTTGGGTATGATAGTAATGGGATGCGAAGATCCTGTTCCGACCGATGATTATATTCGCCGTCCATTTGTGGAAGCAATTCTGATTGTTGATAAACCGATTGAGCGAATTTTACTTTCATATTCACAACCCATAAATCAAGTATATAATCATCAACAAGCTGTCATTAAAAATGCGAATGTGACAATATTTACGGCAACGGACAGAGTACAGCTTGCTTTTCGCGATACTCCACATGGCGGGGAATATTATTGCCCTGACACAACTGTATTGGTGAAACCGAATACACAGTATTTTCTTGAAGTCCGCTTACAAGACGGCACGCTGTTAACGGCATCCACCACTACCCCCGGGAGAATCCGTTATACGCAACCGCCGCGTCCGGTGCTTTATTTTCCCGCAGATACCAATAATTTAAACGCTCCGCAGGATGACTCTTTAATGTTGAAATGGACAGCAGAGCCAAATACGAAAGAATATTTAATACGTATTACCTGCTTAGATACTATGGAATACGGTAAATATCTCACACCACCGACAATGGAAAAGAACTATCGTCGCACACGTTTTTTTGACAGTGAATTTGATCCTCGCCGTAATAATCCGACGGATTATGGATTTATTACAACGACCAATGTCCCCACAGTATGGAATGCATTTAAATGGTTCGGTCCGCATGAAATTGTTATTTATGCTGCTGATCGAAATTTTGTAGAGTGGTTCAAACTCTCATTTACGGGTAATACTTTTGATTTTTTGAAATCAAATATCAAAGGGAATGGCATAGGGATTTTTGGTTCTGCATCGCAAGCATATTCTCAAATAATGCTCATCAAATATCCACGAAAATAATTTTTACTACATAGACGTTATGCAATGTAGTTTCACCATAGGAGTTTTAACGTTATGATGCGTCGTACCATCCACACATATATTGTCATAGTATTCACCATTGTAGGAACTGTGGTATTTAATGGGTGCGAAGATCCCATTCCAACAGATTTATATGTAGAACAAACTCTTATCGAAGCATTACTCACTGTGAATCAACCGGTGGAGGGAGTGCTTATATCGCGTTCGACACCAATAGCTGATACTTTCAGATTTGAGGATTCTTTTGTTCGTGATGCGCAGGTCATGATATATTCAGACAAAGATACCATGCGCTTAGTGTATCGTCAAGGGCGTTTCTCAAGCGAATATTATTGCCCCGATACAACAAAAATAGTGCAGCCCTTAACTCGCTACAATTTGCGCGTACAAATGCAAGACGGGCGGGTGTTTACGTCGGCAATGACCACACCTTCACCATTTGTGTGGAAGCAAAAATTGCCCGATATTTTACAGTTCCCCAAAGATACCAACAATTTACAAAGACCTGATTTTAATGTATTTACATCATGGGAACCACCGCAAAATCAGAACGATTTTGTGTTGCGCTTGCGATGCCTCGATACGCTGGAATATGGTAAATATTTAAATCCGCCGACAGAAGAAAGAAATCGCCGTGTGTTTCGTTTTTTTGAAAACACACGAAGTGCACGATATCGCAATACGGCACAATATATTTTTTTGGGTAATGCGACTGCATCACCTGTGGCGTGGCTTGCTTTTAAGTGGTATGGTAAACAAGAAGTAAGTGTTCTTGCACCGGAAAGCAATTATCTTCGTTGGTTCAAACAACGTTTCGGCGGCAATACATTTAATCCTTTACTCACAAATATAGAAGGTGGTGCAATCGGGGCATTTGGCGCAGCATCAGAAATCAAACATGAGATTTTTATCCTTAAAAATCAACGCTAAATTGCATGGAAACATCTGCACACAATGAAGAAGAAAAAATAGAGTATCGCCCGATACGTGAATGGCGCGCCGATGAAAGACCGCGTGAGCGTTTATTGCTCCATGGTGCTGCATCATTGCGCGAGAGTGAATTACTTGCCATTTTAATAGGCAAAGGCACAAAAGGATATTCCGCGCTTGATGTTGCCAATGATCTCTTAAATAAATACGGCACAATAACGGAAGTGTCATCGCGCAATGTCACCGAGTTAGCCAAAATTAAAGGTATGGGGCAAGTAAAAGCCATCACATTAGCAGCGGCTTTTGAATTAGTACGACGGGTGCAATCAGCTCCTTTTTCTTCCAAACATCAGGTGCGTTCGCCGGAAGATATCGCACGTTATTTTATTCCCCGAATGCGTGGTGCACGCAAAGAAGAATTTCATGTGGTGATGCTGTCCACAGCAAATCGCATACTCAAATCCGAACGTATAAGCGAAGGGTCACTCTCGGCAAGTATTGTCCATCCCAGAGAAGTGTTCCGTCCGGCAATTATAGAAAGTGCAGCGGCATTAGTCTTAATACATAATCATCCATCCGGCAATACCGAACCCTCCAATGAAGATATAGCCATCACAAGACAACTCAAAGAAGCAGGCAAAATTTTCGATATAAAAATTCTTGATCACCTCATCATTGCAGGCGAAACCTATACAAGTTTGATGGACAGAGGGTTAATGTAATGCCGCAATGAGAACAGAAAAAATGCTGTGACCACCTACTTGTGTTTGTAGCCAAAGTTTTGTAGTTTTGAGGGAAGTATAGCAAGCCCATTCATGGGCGCGCTAAGTAAATCCGCCTATTCAGACATAAAACTTAATACGACCATATACTAATAATAAAGAAGAAAATATGAAGGCAAACGAGACCAAAGTAGATAAGTTTTTAGCAACAAATGAAACAATTTTTGCAATTCCTGTTTATCAGAGAAATTACGATTGGACTCTATCCCAATGCAAACAGCTTCTTTATGATATTATTGAAACAGGCAAAAATGATAGTATAAATGCACATTTCATCGGAAGTATAGTTTATGTTCATGACGATGTTTACACAGCATCAGGACTAACAGAGCTTACTATAATTGATGGGCAACAACGGCTAACGACATTAACATTAATTTACATTGCTCTTTATAAGTTAGCGAAAAAAAACAATGACGAATCTATTGCCAATAGATGCTTCAAAAGATTAATAAATGATGACTCACCCGATGAAGAAAAACTAAAACTCAAACCGACTGAAAACAACAAAGAAGCTTTAAGACATATTCTAAACTCCGCCGAAGGGGAAGAATTTAGGGGTTATTCAAAAATTATCGAAAACTTCGAGTATTTCAAGTCAGCAATAACATCTGAAAACCTCGAAACTGTTCAACGTGGTTTATCCAAACTAATATTCGTTGATATTGCACTCGATAGACAAAAAGACAATCCTCAAAGAATTTTTGAAAGTCTTAATTCAACAGGACTGGAATTATCACAAGCTGACTTAATCAGAAACTACATTCTGATGGGACTTTCTCGGACAAACCAAGAAAAAATCTACAAAAGCTACTGGGAAGTAATAGAGAAAAATGCAAAGGATGAAACACTCAACAAAACAAGAGTATCAGAATTTATTCGAGACTACCTAACATTAAAGAACAAAGAAATCCCTAACAAGGGCGATGTATATATAACCTTTAAGACAAACTACCCGACGACAACAGTTGATCAATTGGAAGAGATTTTGTCAGAGTTGAAATCTCTAAGTAAGTTCTATAATACACTTGTAAACCCAAAGAATGAAACAGACCGAGAAATAAAGCAACAACTTGATTATATCAGCAGACTTGAAATAAATGTAGCTTTCCCATTCCTAATGAAAGTTTATGAAGATTATTCAAAGAACTTAATTGATAAGCCAACCTTGATTTCAATTTTATCATTGGTACAGTCATTTACATTTAGACGATTCATTTTGGGCTTGCCAACTAACGCTCTAAATAAAATTTTTATGACCTTATATGACAAGGTAGAGTATAATAACTATCTTGTTTCGATACAAAAGTCGCTAATGCAAAGGTCAGGTGTTCAACGGTTTCCTCGAAATACAGAAACCGTTAACGCACTGAAGGAAAAGGATGTTTACAATATAAAACCAAAAAACAGAACATATTTACTTGAAAGAATAGAAAACTTTCAAAACAACGAACCAGTAATTATTGAAGGTAATTCGGACATCACAATCGAACATATCTTTCCACAAAATCCCGACCCGAAGTGGAAAATAGAACTTGGATCAGACGAATACAATTTTATTAAAGAGAACTATCTGAACACAATCGGGAACTTGACACTTTCTGGAAACAACGGAAAACTTGGCAATAAATCATTTGAGGATAAACAGGTCATGAATATTGACGGTAAAGAGCAAGGCTATAAATTCAGCAGACTATGGTTAAATCGTGACTTAAAAGAAAAGACAAAATGGGATAAAGAAGAAATTGAAATGAGGGCTCATCAAATTGCAGAGCGGTTTTTAAAAATATGGCAAATTCCCGATATAGAAGTTGAAGAACAGTCCAACAGTGATGAAGTAAACATTTTTGACGCAGAAGACCCAAAACATAAAAAATTAGAATACGCCATATTTTTCAATCAAAAACTTGATGTTACGCAAGTAGCAAAACTTTACATTGAAGTATTCAAGCAACTTTTTGATTTACAACCTGAGACATTTTTCACATCTGAGATTGGAAATCGTATCAGCTTGACAAAATCTCCAGAATCAGACGGATTAAGGCAACCGGTTCGGATTAGCGATACTTATTTTATTGAAACGAATATTGATAATGTGGGTAAGTTCGACAGAATAAAACAAGCATTGACAATTTTTGGATTTGAGGATGAATTAATGATTAAGTATGCTGACTAAAACAAAATGTTGAACATTTGACACACAAACTTTATCAACACCACTCCTCTTCCACACAAAGAAGTTACACGCTACGTTGTTAGTTCTTTTCTCTCTATTATTCTTGTTCTGTTTCTTTTGGCGGAGCTGCCGTAATTATTTTGTGTTATATGTGTAAAATTTTTTCATGTTTATGGTGTGACCCCGATGCGCTCGTAGAAACCAATTCATAATTCATTCCTATAAACTTTTGATACCTACGGCATCATTGCGCATAATTCATTCAATAAACATTCGACCCCGATGCGCTCGTACAAAACATATCATATTCATTCCTATAAACATTTGATACCTACGGCATCATTGCACATGATTCTATATCAATATTTCATATATCCCAAAGAGATTAAAGGTTTATAGAAACATCAAACGTACATAAGACCCCGATGCGCTCGTACAAAACAAATAATAATTCATTGCTATAAACATTTGATGCCTACGGCATCATTACGCAGGATTCTATATCAATATTTCACTCTCATTTATCACATTAATAAACATTTGTTTATCGGGCAATACGGTTTGGTATTGCCGAGCAAAAATTTGGTCATTGTTTTCGGGCAGGGTAATTTCAACCAATACATCGCTTTTTTGTTTGCAAAGGATAATGCCGATGGTTTTATTTTCGTCGGGCAGTTTTACAAAGCGGTCATGGTAGTTTACGTACATCTGCATTTGCCCAAGGTCTTGGTGGCTCAGTTCACCTATTTTGAGGTCAATGACTACGAAGCATTTCAATAAGCGATTAAAGAATACGAGATCTGCTCTAAAATGCTTTTCATCAATTGTCATGCGAAATTGCCGTGCAACAAAGGTAAATCCCTTGCCCAATTCGAGCAGAAAATGTTCGAGTTTATCAATAATTGCGGCTTCAAGGTCGCTTTCGGAATATTGATGTTTTTCGGGTAAATTCAGAAACTCTAAAATATAGGGGTCTTTGAGTATATCTGTTGGTTTTTCGATGATTTGCCCTTGTTCGGCAAGTTGCTTTATGCCTTGTTTGTCTCGGCTAAGTGCCAATCGTTCGTAAAGAGAAGTATCGCATTGGCGTTGCAATTCCCTTACACTCCAGTTATTATTCAAGGCTTCAATTTCATAAAAACGGCGTTCGTCTTTATTCTCTATTCGTATAAGAACTAAATAATGTGTCCAGCTCAAGGTTGTGTTTGTACTTTCAGAAATCCTAATCGGTGATTGGGAATTCGTGTCTAGGGTATAAAGCAGGTAGAACTTTCGCATGTTTTCAAGATTCTGAACCGAAAAACCCTTTCCAAATTCTATTGTAAGTTTTTTAGAGAGTTCTTTCAGCACTTGCTTACCATACTCGGCTCTTTCCTTTCCCTTTTGCTCGTCTTCAACAATCATTCGCCCTATTTCGTAATAGGTATAAACCATTGTTTGGTTTACGGCTCGCACTACCGTTTGCCTTGCCGTTTGCAACAGCTCGGCAATTTTCAGAAATAGATCATTGTTTTTCAATTCAACATTCATGCTTCACCACCTATATTTTGCATATCCCGACAAGGGATAAATGTGTATAAAAAAACGAACGTATATAAGACCATGATGCGGTCATGCAAACCAAATCATAATTCAATCTATAAACCTTTCATACCTACGGCATCATTGCGCATGATTATATACCGATATACCACATATCCCGAAGGGATTAAAGGTTTATAGAAACATCAAACGTACATAATCTGCGACCCCGATGGGGTCGTAGAAACCAATTCATAATTCATTCCTATAAACCTGCGACCACGATGGGGTCGTATCATTCTATCGTTTTTCTTCATCTATAAATTTGACGCATCCTGCATCATTGCGCATGATTATATCTATAAACCTGCGACACCCCTCTTCCACACAAAGAAGTTGCACGCTACGTTGTTAGTCCTTTGCTCTCTATTATTCTTGTTCTGTTTCTTTTGGCGGAGCTGCCGTAATGATTTTTTTACGGGGATAAACGCCTGATTGTGCAGAAATATTTAATAAAACACCCACAGCCGCAGCAGAAAAAAGTACCGAAGTACCTCCATAGCTGATAAATGGCATAGGCAATCCCGTTGTGGGCAAAATGCCGCAAGTTACTCCTGCATTGATAAATCCATAAAGGGCAAGCGTTGAGGTAATACCTGTGGCTAAGAGAGTGCCGAACATATCAGGTGCATTTTTCGCAATACGCATACCGCGCCATGTGATAACTCCAAATGCCACAATAATAGGTAAAACTCCAAGGAAATAGCCGTATTCTTCACCCACAACAGAAAAAATAAAATCGCCATAACTTTCCGGTAAGAAAAATTCCCGTTGAATACTTTCTCCCGGACCCACGCCGAATAAACCACCGCTGCCGAAAGCAATCAGAGCTTGTTTTAATTGATAATTCACAACTTCCGATTCCGTACCCTCACCATAGCCGATAAATGCGAGAATACGTCGTAAGCGATAGGGTGCCGAAACAGCATAAGCGCCGGCAATCATTATCCCTACAACAGCAGTGCGTATAAGATATTGTGAACGGACATTACCAATAAACATCAACAGCCATGATAAAAGAAATATGACCGATGCCGTTGATAGATTCGGTTGCAAAGCAATTAATCCACACACCACTGCCACCCACCCCAATAATGGCAGCATCCCCGTTTTGAAATCTAATCGTGAATAATCGCGCGAACCGATTAGTAAAGATAAATGACCGATAAGTGCAAATTTGGCAAGCTCGGATGGTTGAAAACTTAATGGTCCTATATCTAACCAGCGAGAAGCTCCTTTGACATCTCGACCAATAAGTAAGACGAGAGCCAAACATGCTATGGCAGCAAATAATCCATAATGGGAGTATTTTTTTATTATGCGATAATCAATGCGGGAAAAAACAATAATAATGACTAAACCGACAAGAATACGCAGCGCATGATTCCAAAACATCGTTTCGCTTGATCCGGTTTTGACCGCAGCAAAGGCGGCACTTGCGCTATAGACAAAAGAGATTCCAAAAAGCATAAGCCCTGCAACAGGCAATAAAATAAGCCAATCAATATGACCCGTATATTTAGACATTGTTTTTCCTTAAGTATGCTGCTTTCCATTACAAAAATATCATGTCGGCAGAGAATGAAGGTACTTAAAAAAGAAAAGCGACGGAGATATTTCCCCATCGCTTTTTCATAGATACGAAATGTATGCTGATATTACAGCGCAAGTTTTTCCAATAAATAGGGCTTAACATTACTGATAGGCAAACGCACTTGCTGCATGGTATCGCGCTCGCGAATGGTCACTGTATCATCGGTAAGCGTTTGTCCATCAATGGTAACACAAAATGGTGTGCCTATTTCATCTTGACGACGATAGCGTCTGCCGACAGCACCCGAAGTATCATAAGTCGCTTTGAAATTCTTTTGCAAGTCATTGTAGAGTGCGGTGGCTTTTTCCGGCATACCATCTTTATTCACCAAAGGAAACACAGCCACTTTGAGCGGTGCTAAATATGGATGAAAACGCAACACTGTTCTTTTATCGGTTTTACCGTCTTCGCCGGATGTTTCTTCTTCATCAAAGGCATTGCATAAAAATGCCATAAATGAACGCGAAGCACCGACCGCCGTTTCTATAACATATGGCGTATAACGTTCGCCGGTGACAGTATCCACATATTCCAATTTTTTACCGCTGAACTCTTGATGTTTTCCCAAATCGAAATCGGTGCGGGAATGAATACCTTCAATTTCGCCCCATCCAAATGGAAACAAGTATTCTATATCCTCAGCCGCGGCTGCATAATGAGCAAGTTTTTCATGCGGCTTACGACGCAATGAATCAGATTTCATACCTAAAGATAAAAACCATTGCCAGCGTTGCTCGCGCCAGTATTCAAACCATTCCGTTTCGCTGCCCGGTTTAATGAAAAATTGCATTTCCATTTGCTCAAATTCACGAGTACGGAATAAGAAATTTTTTGTATTTATTTCATTACGAAATGATTTTCCTATTTGTGCAATACCAAAGGGTGGTTTTTGGCGAGCACTGTCCATGACATTTTTGAAATTCACAAAAATACCTTGTGCAGTTTCCGGACGTAAATAAATAGCTGCACTGTCATCGGCAACAGGTCCTAAAAATGTTTTAAACATTAAATTAAAATTCCGCACTTCTGTCCAATCTGTTGTTCCACTGACAGGGTCGGGAATTTGTTCTTCCATGATAATAGCATGATAATCCGATAATTCCTCCACAGCAGAAAGTCGTACAGCAATACGATCGGCATCATTGTTTTTTCCTTTTTTTCGTAAACGATCAATAAAATCTTCAATTAAATTATCGGCACGGTGACGCGATTTACTTGTTTTATTATCAATCATCGGATCGGAAAATTGTGCCGTATGACCGCTTGCATCCCATACGCGAGGGTGCATTAAAATAGAAGCATCAATACCTTCGATATCATCACGGAAGGTCATTGCTTTCCACCATGCTTCTTTCACATTGCGCAATAATTCTACGCCAAGTGGACCATAATCCCAACAACCATTAAGTCCACCGTAAATTTCGGATGATTGAAAAACAAATCCTCGTCTTTTTGAAAGCGATAAAATTGGATCAAGATTCGTGAGTGCCATAATAACAAATAAAAAAAATCGAATAATTACAATTACAGTGAATAATACATATTAATGCATGTGAATTCTATGATTAGATTATGGTATAAATTCATGTGAAGATTCCATAAAATGAGTTAAAAGAGCTATCGTTGCTTCTATGTCTTGTTTATGACATGATTCCACGACCGTATGCGTATAACGATTGGGTATAGATAAGGTAATGACAGGAATACCTCCGCGTTTCACAATTTGCATTGCACCTGCATCCGTACCGCCCGCAGGCAATAATTCCCATTGATATTTTATGGAATGTTTTTCTGCAAGATTTCGGAAAAAATTCACGAGACCTCGATGTGAAATTGCTGCTTGGTCAACCAATTTTATGGCAACACCTTCACCCATTTTAACGCCGAACATTGCACTGTCCGATCCGGGAGCATCGCCTGCCACTGTTATATCCAAAGCAATACCCATATCCGGCTCAATCCGAAATGCTGCACCTTTTGCGCCACGCATCCCGACTTCCTCTTGGACTGTTGCCACTGCAACAATAGTGTCGGTATTATGTGTCATACGTTTGAATGCCTCTATCATAGCATAAATGCCAACACGATCATCCAGCGTTTTTCCCGTATAAAAATTACCCATTTCTTGTAAAGGACCAACCATTGTCACAACATCACCTATGCGGATTTTCTCTTTCACGGTGGCTGCATCTAAGCCGGTGTCAATAAACATATCGGTAACTTTACCGGGTGAATATTCTGCCATTGCTGCTTTTGTACCAAATACTCCACCGATTTTTTCTGTACCATGAATTAAAACACGTTGTGCAACCAAATGAGCTGCTGTAAAACCACCGAGCGGATAGATGCTCACAAAGCCGTTTGGATCTATACCGCGCACTAAAAAAGCAATTTCATCCATGTGAGCAGCAATCATAATAGTTCGCGGCGAGGGCGAAGATCCTCGTTTGACCGCATAGACATTGCCCATAGTATCGGTAAACATTTCATCGGCTATCGGTTGCAACTCTCGATAGATAAGTGCTGCAAATTCTTGTTCATAACCGGGCGCACCTGCTGTTTCGCATAGTGTTTTAAGCAGTTCAAAAGACATACATATATTCCAAAGTGAATCGCAAAATTACGGATTTACTGACTAAGTATATGTCACAATTGCCGATAAATCGCTATCGAATAAGGTTGAAATAAAAAAACACCGTCCTTTTGAGGGGACGATGTTCCTTGTTGATGAGTATGATGTGGTGATTATTTTTTTCCTAATTCGATTTCGATATCAAGTTTAATCATTTTGTCAACAACTAAACCACCTGTTTCAATTGCTTTGTTCCAAGCCAACCCATAATCGAAACGGTTAAGTTCTCCGGTTAAGGTAAAGCCAGCTTTTGTGTTTCCCCACGGATCTTTCACTACGCCACCGAATTCCATGTCAAGGGTTACCGTTTTTGTCACATTTTTCATTGTTAAGTCACCGGTAACTTTGTACTTATTACCACTAACTTTTTTGACGGATTTACCGACAAATTTTAATTCAGGATATTTCTCGGCATCAAAGAAGTCAGCACTGCGCAAGTGATTATCGCGGTCATTGTTATCAGTGAATATACTTTTGACTTTTGCAATTACCTCAATTTTTGCATCTGTGAAGTCAGCTTTGTCTGATAACACAGTTACTTTATAGTCAGTGAACTTGCCTTTTGTTGTGGCAATAAGAAGGTGTTTGGCTCTAAAGCCCAATTCGCTGTGCGAAGGATCTAATTCCCAACGTGTAGTTTGTGCACTAAGTGCAGATGCCGCCACTATAAACGACAAAAAGAAAACAAAGAATTTTTTCATGAGAACCTCTCAATAAAAAGTGAAAAATTAGTGTTGTAACACATAATATTGTAAAAAAAATTTATTTCATCTCTATAATCACTCAACGCTTTTATGGACGTTCTTGATAAGTGATTTTGTCAAAGCATGGTCAAAAACGTGTTGCAACACACAATATTGTAAAATTTTACAATTCATGTGCATAAATTTTTTCGCAGAGGCGTGAAAGCTCCAAACATTCTTCTTTAGTGATATAATGTTGAAGTGCTTCATCAAAATTGTCAATGAGCGGTTTTATCTCATCAAGCAAGTCCACACCTTTTTGTGTGATGCGTGTCAAAGACAAGCGTTTATCATCGAAATCTCTTGTTCTTTCAACAAGTTCCATTCTTTCTAACTTGTCAATAAGACGTGTTATATCTGTGCCGCGTTCAAGCAATCGTTTTTTGATTTCACATCTGGGATGACCTCCCGGAAATGCCCCCTTCAGTATGCGCAACACATTATATTGCACAAATGAAATTCCATGCTGTTCGCAAATATTCATCGTCGAACGACGAAAGTAATCCGCACAGACTATAATATTCAGCATTGCCTCCGCATGAGCGGTTAATGGCATTGTTTGACTTATTCTATGTTGAAGTATTGTACCCATTCTGAATGCAAATATACGAAATTTTTGTGTGTTGCAACACATATTTTTTTTTACATTTTGTTTTTGCAGATTATTTCACCCTCTTCACTCCACTTTTGAGTTGTGGCAAACGGAGAAATTCTATCATCATGACATCGTTACCGGATTTCATCCCCTTCTCTGTTACAGAAGACGTAATGGAGCGACACAGAAGCCGAAAGTGACTCCATGATGAATAAATTCAAAACCTATAAGGTTTTAGAAACCTTATAGGTTTATGGAATATCGAACATAAAAAAAGGCGTGATACCGAAGTACCACGCCTTTTGTGTCTGCGCAACCCTTGCGGGTTATGATTATTTGATGATTGATACCGGTTGTGACATTGAGAAGTATTCTGTCTCAAAGCGCACATAGTATTGACCATTCACCAAGTTATTAACATCAAAGCGAGCTGAATATACACCTGATGTAAGTACATCATTGCGCAAATCAGTTACTTTTTGACCTAAAGCATTGTAAAGAGCTACTTTAACCATACCTTCATAAGGAACACGGAATGTGACTGTCACATCTGTGCCTGTTGTCGGATTAGGTGTGATGCTCAATACTGTATTACCGCCTGCAAGTGCTGTCGGCTCAGTTTCGCGTGTGAAGGCTGTACCATTACCTGCTTGGAACACACCTGTACGGCGGTTTTGAGCTGAAGTAGTTGTATAAGCATCATCATTCGCATCATCCAAACCGGCTTTGATAATGGTCGGTTTATCTGTATTGCTATTATTACCTGTTGTTTCAACGCCTGTTCCTGCTACCAATGCTTGTGTGCCGAATGTTGCACCATAAGCAAATTGAACAAAACCTGCATCACCACCAACACCTGCACGTTGCAAGTAAACATCTCCTTTATTAGCAGCACCTGTTGAGATACGACCATAAAGACCATTGCCCACTGCGTGCATTACGATACCGCCACGGATATATTTATTTTCAGCGCCGTTTGCTGTTACTGCAACGCCCGAACCGGGAGCTACTAAAGTACCGGACAGGATGTGTGCAGAGGTTGCATTGAGTGCATTTGCTACTGCCGGTCCTAAGATGGTTTGATGCATTCTGCCTGTATTTGATGGGAATGTTACATCACCCCAATAATATTGGCTTCCTTCACCAAGTTCACCAATTGTCCAACCCGCATTTTCACGAATCTCTACAACATTATCGTATGTTTCGCTGCCTGCGGAGAATACTGTTGATGTATTGGAAAGTGAAGGCTGAATTGCACGATGAATATGAACAGCACCGCTAATTGCAACAACATCTTGATTACGGTTGAATGAACCGGAGAAATCCCAAGGTGCACGAGCATCTCTTGTTAAGATAACAGCATGGCTGAATGTATTTCCTGATGCCGGATTGAAGAATGTACGGAATTCAGCACCGCGAGCACCACCGCTTACGGAACGTACCACGTGGCTTTCACCATCAATAAGTCCATCAACTGATGCTGAATCGCGGAATATATTATTCGTACCACTGAATGTGAATGCATTGCTGAATAATTCAACATCCACATTATTATCAGATTCAGTCGAAGTCTGCAATCCTTTACCGCCGATTGTATTGCTTGTGAGAGTAAGTGAACCGCCCGTAGCATCGGCAACGATAGCAGCGACGGCAGCAGAACCTGTAAGACCTTTGCTGTCACGGATACCACGAATAGTGTTGTATTGTAATACCGTTGCACCCATACTACCCGCATTTACACCATTGAAACCAACATTGATACCAACGCGCTCGCAATTGCGGATAATATTATGACCATTTGTGATACCGAGACCTAAAGCTGAAGCAAATGCTGTGGCAGCACTTTGACCAACGGTATTTGGACCATAGGCTACATTGCCTGCACTTCTATCAGCGAGCATAATGCCGAGACCTGAGTTGCTACCGCTAATGTCTTTATTATGACCAATCATTGTACTGCGAATAGTACCATTCGTGCATCGGTCGAAATAAATACCAATACTGCTGCTACCTGCATTATTCGAACCTTCAACCCAGCAAGCATCCACATCAGGTGCATCTACTCGGTCGAATATGATACCCTGACCATCTAAACCGGTCAATGAACCTGCAACTGAGCTGAATCCTTGGATACGGAAATTACGAATCATCGTACCGTCAGCATCAGCACCTCCGCTACCATTAATATAGAAGCCTGTTTCTTCAAGACCATCAATGGTAACAGCCGGAGCATGAGCAACGCCATCGCCACTTGGTACCGGACCATTAACATTATTCGTTCCAACCAAATAGGTATGCCATGTTCTCATCGTTGCAGCAGTACAATCATAAGCTTTAATGCTTGTACCACGGAATTCATTGTCTTCATAATTACCGGCATTACCATCGTAGGATACCTCTTCAGAGAAGAATTCACCCCAGTCATCGCCAAGACCCGGTGCAGGTAAATGTCCCCAAATACCTTGAATTGCAATAACTCTTTCATTATTTGCTGCAATTGCAGTAGCTCCTGCTTGGATTGTAGCATGATTGCTGAGCCATGTACCTGCTGCATCTGTACGCACTACACGTGCAAGAACATTTGTTGCGGCAGGTTGTTGCCAACCGTCAACGGCAGCATTAGCATCTGTACCAAGCGTCCACCAAGGAATAAAGCTGATCATACTTTGATCGCCGCTTGAGCAAGTACCATTCTGTAAAATTGCATCACCGAAAGCTGCTGCTGTACATGGTGTTGGGTTTAATGGATTCCATGCCGATGTCGGACCGGAAACGTTTTCCCACCAGTTGCCGCGTGCATTGATTTGGCATACTGTACCGCTATAGACAGCACCATCGTAGCGAATACCTGTGTTGGTATTTTCAAAGGAGTTATTGTTAATTGCAAAGAACTGATGAGAAATAGTACTACCATGAATAAATATTCCAACGGCACTATTATTCAAGAAATTGTTATTGACGGTAACGTTACCGGTGATTTGATGAGCATTTTCAAATGCTAAGTTTTCAGCAGCACCACCACGAAGACGATTCTGGCTGATAGTCACATTTTGAATACTATTTGATGCCGAAGCATTACCAACAAATAAATTAGATGCAACCGGTACGTTTTGGAACACATTACGAGTAATTGTATTTGCAGAAGGACCGCCAAAACCACGTAAAACAATTGCCCAGTTAACATTACTGCCTGTACCATCAAAGTAATTACGCTCCAATGTTGTTTGTGTATGGTCAATCATTTCAATTGTGTACCATTCGCTACTTGCAGCTAAACCTGTCATACGGTTACAACTTACATTCCAATTTGTATGGAAAGTAGAAGCAGCACCTGTACTTGCACTACGGATAAAGCGCTCACCTGAACTTGTAATAAAGTTATTCTGAATAGTCACATTATTATTTGCATTTACACCTGTGCTTGGAGCTGAAATAACAGCATCGGCAGCACCTAAAGTAATACCTGAAAAATCAAAACCACGCAATGTGATATTATTCACACCACTTGCAAGTGTAAAGATTGGAGCATTTGCTGTGAAGGTCGAGAATGTTGCTGTATTAATACGAGCAGCATTAGTACCCCATGCTGTTGCTGCATCAATAACAAAAGCAGGATCATTTGCACATTCTGTCGGATTATTCAAACCTTGAACAGTAAGTGCTTTATTGATAGTATTATCACGATTATAATCATTTCCGACTGCACCCCATGTAGTTGCAGCAGCCGCTACGGTGATACCATTACCAATATTCACAGTACCGGAAGTACAAGCCAATAAGATACCGTCTTGGATATCAGGAATTGTGGTATAGGTAGAACCTGTTTCTTGTGTGACATTGACTGTTGTATTGCAGAAATTATCGGAGTTTACAATGGTGTTCGGATTGCCATAAGCACCGAGACGCATCGTCAAGCTACCTGCATTGGTATTTGCTGTGGTATTGTCACCGTCAAATTTGACATCTTTATCAAGAGTAAGCGTTTGCGAAACTGCTGTAGCACCGCCATAGGTAAAGGCAACAGTACCTGTTCTTGGTGTTGCCGCAGTTGCTATGACCAAACCTCCGGCAGTAGAATTTCCAACACCCTCGAAGTGTTGATTGCCCATATTGTTACCAAGTGCGGTTTGAATACAGTCTAAATTATTAGCCATATAAACAATAGGAACATTGAAGTTCACAATATCAGACGCTGTACCACCGCAAGCACCGGAACCATTTAAGGTAATCGAAGCAAGAGGACCTGTCGCAGGAGTACCACCAACGAAATTGCCTGCTACGCCCGGATTATCGGATGTCAATGTCACATTGTTGCGTGAAATTGTCGGAGCTTGGTTAGTATAATTACCGCGATAGTTAACAGTACATGTACCACTCGCTGCGGTGAAGACAAGACCTTGCTGAATAGTATTGGTTGTGTCGCTATTATCAGCCCAATCCGTTGCAGTTGCGCTGGCGGGAACACCAACTTCTACTGCTAATGAAGTAAATGTACCGCTTGTGACGCGTGTATCAAGGATGCCATTGATTGCACCGCTGCCCCAAGGAGCAAAGCAAGGACCTGCGCCGATTGCTTTATTGATTAAGCGAATCCAACCTGTTGTGCTTGCATTACCCGCACTTGCTACTGCAAAACGAATACGTTTTTGCAAAGTAAGATTGGTTGTAAATGCAGCCGCATTATCCAAAGTAACAGTTCCGGCAAAGCCATTAGAGTCAGCAATATGAGAAACAGCATCTAATAAAGCACCGTTTTCACTTGCATCAACAGCAATATCTGTCGGACGATTGAAACCATAATTCGCTACTTCATAATCAAATCCACCAGCACCATAATTAAGCGGTACAAATGATTTCATGTGTGTAGCGGAAGCATTCGCAATAGTACCGGATGGTTGATCACCATTGCTTAAACTATCCGGATCAGGCATTCCGGCTGCATCACGTGTGATAAAGCGTACACCCGGTTTTGTCGGTATTGTACAATCAGTATCCCAGCTAATACCCGCTACTGCACCATTGCTATAACGGATACCGTTTTTCGCAACAACAACAGGAGGTAATTGCACGCGACCTGTATAATCAACTTTAATTTCAAAATTACCATTGATAGTAAGGATTTCATCTGCGCCCGGACCTGCTATGGTTGATTTATACACACAGTCACCTTGTAAATAGACTGTCACAGGACCTGTACCTAAAGAATTAAGAACGGCTTCCATATCATCACCGCAATAGATGATAATAATGTCGGTTTTGATGATACGAGCGATGTCATAATTACCGCTACCGGTTGCAATAAAACCGTCGGTTTTTTCCCATAATTTGAAATTATTATCTGTGGAAGTAGCCAAATAATTAAAATTATTATTCGCTGAAGCATCAACATCAGAAACATCGTCAGTAGAAGCATCAACACCACCACCATAAGCGAAACGACCCGAGAAACCTGCTCCATCTGGAGTAGGTAAATCTTCTGTTGACATAGCTGCACTCGCTATTGTATTGTCGCCATTAGCAGCTTGTGTTGCATATCCTTCAAAACAAGAGTTACGAACTCTTACATCTTGTGGAGGACGATTAGATGCAGCCGCTGTATTATCATGTCCAACAACAAGAATACCAACTCGTTGTGTACCTGCTTGTTTGAAATAGACACCATTAACGGTCACATTTTGTGTTGTTGTTGTTGATGTAGAACTGATTTCAAGAGCATTACCGCTTGTAGGAATAATAACCGGTTTTGTACCGCCGCCGCAAGAAGAAAGTGTATCGCCATGAAGCTTAATCGGCTTTTGTACAACAACATTTTCAGCATAGTTACAAGAAGCAATATTGACAATAGTAGGATTAAGCACATTGATAGCCGCAGCATCAACTGCTTTTTGAATTGTCGGGAAGTTCACATATCCTAAAAGAGCATCGCAAGCAGGAAGAGTACAGTCCACATATTCCAAGCCTGCTGATTGCGCTGAACCGCGATTGATATTATCATCAGTACCCCAATCACGGAAATTGAAAAATGCATTTGTAGGATTTAATGAACCGAAACCTGTCACATTATATAATGTAGAAGCAGCAGCATTACCCCAGGCATTTTGCGATACATTGAGGGTATATGCACCGGCAGGTTTGTCATTTAAAAGAACACCACCTGTGGCTGTAGCACCACTTAGTCCATTACCATTATAGGCAAAAGTATTGTTTTGAATAGTAAATGTCGGAGGGAAAAGACCAACAGGCACAACTTGACGTTCGAAGTATAAACCAACTTCATTTGCTGTGACTGTATTGGCAAGTGTACGATTATTACCACCGATTGTATGAGTAAATGGATCAATAAGTGCAATACCGGCACCGATACCACTACCTGTATTTGTACAGCTATCAATAAAGTTATTTTGCACAACACCGCGACCGCCGAATACAGCCATATATCCTGCATTGATACCGCTTGTACCATGAGAACCCGAGGTATTAGAAGTAGTATTTCTTGTAAAACCTTTAATACGGCAATATGTTACTTCCGGATTAGGTTGCAAGTTACGGTTAACCGTATTGGTTGTACGACCAAGCGAAAGAACACCCGCATTTTGGAAATTGCTGATTTCGCAATTGGAGACTCTCACAACTGAGTTAGCCATTGCCACAACACCGAAACCTACGAGAGTAGTATCATTTGGACCCGGGGCACCGGAACGACGGCAATTGATGATGCGTACATCATGTGGACTACAAACAGTTTGTGCCGTACTGCCAATGCGACCTTGCGCATTTTTGTACATCACACCGACCAAAAACTCGGTATTACCTGTTTGCACACTATTAGCATCAACTGTCAAACCGGTAATATTTACCGTAAAGTTCGTGTTGGATGCATTTACATAAATCACGGGACGGAAAGATGCTCCGGGCAAACGACCCTGAGTTGCTCCTGTCCATGTGATATTCACAGCATCTGTATAGGTGCTGAGTCCTGCCCAAGCGACAGCACGAATGATTGTAGAGCCGGCACCGGCACCTTGTAAGGTGATGGATTTATCCGTGACGACGACCTGCTCGTCATACGTACCCGCCGCAATCGAGATAATATCTCCCGAAGCAAGCGTACCGTTCACCATTGCTTGAATGGTTTTTTTCGGACCAGTTCCCGGCGGAACATTGGTCGGATTCACACCCGTATTCGCATCATTACCGGTCGTCGTATTCACATACCACGTAGCGGCAAATGAAGGACTGACCATACCGAGTAAGACCGCACAAAACAGCGCGATAAGTATCGAGGAACGTTTCTTCATTACCTCGTCCTTTCAATTTTTAATGAAACATACATTTATTTGATTTTCACCTAATGGATACATTATGAAGTTCTTTCAGTAATGTTTATTTTTTATTTGACGCTTCCTGTTCAAAGACAGAAAGAGTATGAATTGAGGGTTTTCACCCCAACTCGGCTAACAAAATTACCAATTAAGGCGATAGTGTTAAAACTTTTTCTCACTATGAAAAAGAGTTTACACTTCCCCAAAAAGGAATCTTATGGCGTAATTTGTTACAAATCAGACCATTAGTTCCTTTGTTATTTTTTCACTGCATTGGCGGATATGTATGAAAAATCATACATATCCATTTCACTTGACATGGTTATCAAAATGTAAGCCAAATTTTACGGTGACTTCCATTGAATTGCGCCTGTCGAGTCCACAACAATAAAATATCCCACCCCATCGGGCTTGGTTCCGCTCACAATACGATTGCGTCCTTTATTGTCGAACAAGGCATAACCACCCGACGATTTTGACTTATTTACGAAAAAAGTACCTCTTTCCGTTCCCTGTTGATCATAAAGCGCTACAAATCTATTTGCATCTTTACCTTCTTTTGTCGAAATCAATGCAGCAAGTTTACCGGCAGAATCAAGAACAGCGACGGATTTCATAACCGCCGCGCCGGAACTGATGCCGCGTGATGTCAGCATTGTTTGCTCTTTAATATTACGTGCACCGTTCATTGTCAATGTTGCTTCTTGTCCGCTACGGATAAGCGAGGTCACCAATTTATCGCCATCTTTATTGAACATAAAGATTTTTGCTACACTGTCATCCTCATGTCCTATATAGATCTGCGATTTTCCCATACGGTTTTTAACCAATAATCCCGCATCGCCGCTCACATTGGAAACAGCAAGTGTCATCAACACATTGTTTGTGTCTTTTCCGAACCAAGACAATGAGGAATAATTATTGGCAGCATTGGCAGTCCATTTGGATTTATAAACACCTTTGGCATCCCGCAGCCAGATTTCTTCGGCTTCGATACGTGCTATCCGTAAAATTTGATCTTTCGCCGTCCATCCGACAATTAATGTTGCCACAAAGCACGCCATGAACAAAAGCGATAATCGCTTCCAGAATCTGACACTGTGCTCAACATGCCGCAGTCTTTGTTCTAAATCTTGTAATTCCATAAAAGTACTACCGCCATTAACGACGAATCATTGTTTCCGTATAAGATGTACCATCTGTCATTTTTGCTATCAGATAATATGTTCCCTGCGCAACTTTTTTTCCGGCATCATCATTACCGTTCCACACAACCACACCCTGTTCTTTGGGTGAGAGTACCGCTACTTTTTCGCCATTGACAGCATAGACAGTCACTTCACTCACCATTGCGCTATGCCCATAAATACGCATTGCACCTTGTGCGGGATTGGGTACGATGGCTACTCCTCTATCGGAAGCATTGCGCATTTCCTTCACATCGGTGCTGCCACCGCCGCCTTGTGCTACTTTGGCTAAAGTGGAATAGATAAAAACACTATCTCCACGCCCAATAACAATATCATAGAAGTCATCATTATCGGTATCGGTAACAAAAAGTGAATATACACCGGGTATATAACTTGTTCTGAACAGTGTTTCGCCTGTCTGCGGATCGGCAATACGTATATATCCGCCAAGGTCATCGCCGCCACCAATCACTACATCAGCCACACCATTACCATTATAATCTTTCCACAAACTCATATCACGGATATGAGATATATTCTGATCGCTTTCGGAAAACAATGCTTCGCCTTTTGTGCTGTCAAGAACAATAGTCCATTGCGCAGCCATTGTTTTACCATCAAAAAAACGCAGCGATGACGGCTTTTGAATTATCAATTCTGCCTGCCCATTATTGTCCATATCATAGATGGCTGTGAGCGATTCTTCCATCAATGGAAAACTCTTTTTCAATGTAAATGATTGCGCTGAAAGTAATGCATCCGCGCTTACCATACACCATGAAAAAACAAATACTGCCATTGCATGAATTAGTCTGTAATTTAGCATAAAAAATCCCCCTTATGTTACGTAAAAATGCTGATTATTTACAAAAATAATAAAATGATGTGAGAAGACTCGCAGCTCTCGGCTAAACGTATTGCTGCTTTATACCCTTAATTCATGAGCACTTAGTCATTCACTCCAAGCACGTGCCAAGTGAATCAAAGCATTCGTCGAAGCATCGTGTTGCGGCTCAAGTGTTGTATCCATCAATTCCGGCAATATCTTTTTTGCCAATTGCTTACCAAGTTCCACACCCCATTGATCAAATGAGTTTATATTCCATAAAATCCCCAAGGTCAGAACCTTATGTTCATACATGGCAATAAGTGAGCCAAGTGTGCGAGCATCAATCTTTTTACACATAATCATCGTGGTGGGACGATTGCCCTCAAAAACTTTATGGGCTACTAATTGCTCTTTTTCTTCCATAGTTCCGGGCATAGTCATTAACTCTTGTCGGACGGTATCGGCAGTTTTACCATTCATTAATGCTTCGGTTTGTGCAAGCACATTTGCCAATAAGCGATACTGATGATCACCAAGCGGATTATGGGACTGCACAGCCACAATAAAATCGGCGGGAATAGTGTGAGTGCCTTGATGCAATAATTGAAAAAATGAATGTTGACTGTCCGTACCCGGCTGTCCCCATAAAGAAGGAGATGTCTGATAATCTATACTTTCACCGTCAATTTGCACCGATTTACCATTACTTTCCATTTCCAATTGTTGCAGAAAAGCCGGAAATAATCGTAAATATTCATCATACGGTAAAACAGCATGATTTTTTTCACCACATAGTGTCGTATTCCAAAAAGCGCATAATGCCATCATCACGGGAATATTTTTTCGTAATGGCGCACTCCTAAAATGTGCATCCATTGCTTCTGCGCCCGAAAGTAATTCACTGAATATTTCAAAACCGCATGTCAAAGCAATCGGTAATCCAATCGCACTCCATAAAGAAAATCTGCCGCCAACCCAATCCCAAAAACGAAAAACATGTTCTTTACGAATACCAAAAGCATCTGTGAGGGCAATATTCGTGGAAACAGCGATAAAATGTCGTGCAATCATTTCTTCATTATTGCAATGTTCCAAAAACCATTGACGAGCACTGCGTGCATTGGTCATTGTTTCTTCGGTGGTAAATGTTTTGGAAGCAATAATAAATAAAGTGGTTTCGGGATTACAAAGGCGCAATGTTTCTGCAATATGTGTTCCGTCCACATTTGACACAAAATGGACTTCAATTCCTTTCTTATGATACGGTTTTAATGCCGCACATACCATTTTAGGACCTAAATCGGAACCTCCGATACCAATATTCACAATAGTCTTTAATGGCTTATTTGTATAGCCACAAATATGACCTTGATGAAATCGTGCACAAAATTGTTCCATTTGTTGCAAAACATCGCGAATTTCATCCATAATATTTACAGAATCCACCAATAATTCCTGACGATGAACACTACGGAGCGCAGTATGCAATACAGCCCTGTTTTCCGTACTATTTATGCGTTCGCCTTCAAACATTGCTTGCCTTTTTTCGATAAATCGGCATTCATCGGCAAAATGTTCTAATGCAAGAAGAATATCATCATTCAGCCTTTGTTTGGAAAAATCCACCCGAATATCTGCAAAATCAACAGTCATTTTTTCAATACGTTGCGCATCATTATCCATCAAGGAGCGTATGGATTGTGCAGAAAATTTCTCCGCCACAGAGCGAAGCATCTGAATATGTTCGGAATAATTCATGAAAATTATCTTAAAATCAAAAAATACACACTTATTATTCTACTGTTACACTTTTTGCCAAATTTCTTGGTTTATCAATATCACAACCACGTTGAGCAGCAATAGCATACGCGAGTATTTGCAAAGGAATTACCGTTAAAGCAGGAGTAAGCATCGGTAACGTTGCCGGAATATAAATCACATGATCGGCATACTCCGCAATACTCATATCGCCTTCGGTAGCAATGGCTATGACTTTACCGCGACGTGCCCTTACTTCCTGAATACCCGAAATTACTTTTTCATACACCTCATCTTTGGTGGCAATAATAACCACAGGCATATTTTCATCAATAAGTGCAATGGGTCCATGTTTCATTTCCGCAGCAGGATAGCCCTCGGCATGAATATACGATATTTCTTTTAATTTTAATGCACCTTCCAAAGCCACCGGAAAATTAAATCCGCGCCCTAAATAAAGAAAATTCGTTACATGGGAATATTGCAAAGCTATTTCTTTTATGGCATCACTTGTTTGGAGTATTTTTTCTATTTGGTCGGGGATGGCACGTAATGCTTCAGCAATAACTTTACCTTGCGTTTGCGATACTTGATTCATTCTGCCAAGATGCAAAGCAAGCAAGGACAATACAGCAATTTGTGAAGTAAACGCTTTTGTTGACGCCACACCAATTTCAGGACCGGCATGAGTATAAACACCCGCATGTGACTCACGGGCTATGGTGCTGCCCACCACATTGACAATACCCATCACGGTAGCGCCTTTTAATTTTGCCTCTTTCATTGCCGCCATAGTATCGGCAGTTTCACCACTTTGGGAAATAGCAATAATCACATCATCCGAATAAATCACGGGAGAGCGATACCGGAACTCGGAAGCATATTCAACCTCGACAGGAATGCGTGCCAATTGCTCAATCATATATTCGCCCACAAGCCCGGAATGCCATGAAGTGCCACAAGCAAGAATGATAATCCGTCGGGCTTTGCGCAATTTATCTTCTATGGGACGCAAGCCACCCAATTTGACATTGCCGTCTTCCACCAATAAACGTCCGCGTATGGCATCCTTAAATGTTGCCGGCTGTTCATAAATTTCTTTCAACATAAAATGGTCAAAGCCACCTTTTTCCATTTGTTCAATATCGAAATCTATTTCATGAATTTCGCCGTCAATTTCCCGATCGTCAATCGTTTTGGTCACATAACCGCTACGGTGCATCACCGCCATTTCATCATCATTCAGATAAATCACTTGGCGTGTATGCTGGATAATTGCCGCCGCATCCGATGCTGCTATATACTCGCCATCGCCAATACCGATAACAATAGGGCTGCCTCGACGCGCCGCTATAAGAGTGTCCGGTTGATCAGCGCACAATACCGCCAAGCCGAATGTACCGTCAACCTCCGATAATGCAGAACGAACGGCTAATTCAAAATCGCCCGTTCTTTCATACAAATGACCTATAAATACGGCAAGTACTTCGGTATCTGTGTCTGAAGAAAATGTATAACCTTCGGAAATCAGCTTTTTCTTTAAACTACTGTAATTTTCAATAATACCATTGTGAATAAGGGAAATCTTACCCGAATTATCGGTATGAGGATGGGCATTGATATCATTAGGTTCGCCATGCGTAGCCCATCGCGTATGACCTATTGCCAATGTAGAATGCATCGTCGTATAATCAAGTAATGACTCTGTTTGCGATACCTTGCCCGCTCTTTTATAGACAAGAAGATTGCCCTGTTCCAACACACATAAACCCGCAGAGTCATATCCTCGATACTCCATGCGTTTCAGCCCCTCCATCACTATGGGTGCTGCTTGACGATGACCGATATACCCCACTATTCCACACATGGTTGCTTCCTATTGATAATTGAAAAAAACTTTGACGCTACTATGCTTTTTTTCGTGCCGCCGAAAATGCAATGACATCATACCATACAATAAGGTGACTTCCATGTATTGCCTTTACTTTAGCATATATACCTTTGCACTCATACAGTGTTTACCTCTACGTTTCGTCTTGCAAAACCATACAATCAATCACAAAAAAAACATATCCTATCAATCTCATGGACACTATCACCATACATCAACAAGCGGAACATGCTATAGCGGCTTTATGCACAAAAGACAGCCGTTTTTTTGACATCTTTCTCCATGATGCCTTTCTCTATATCAATAAGCAAGGTCATAATTTTACAAAACAACAATATATCAACAATGTTGTACTGTCCGACAATATGCGATGTATAGCCCAACAACTCTATCCGTTGAATATAGAAGAAAATTACCCTTTAACAACAGCAGAATATCTGGTGCATGACCATTATATATGGGCTGGCGAAGAATATCATACCACATCACAATCACGGAGAATATATCATAAAAATTCGGACGGCACTTTTCAATGGTTATTTGGTCATACTTTTCCCCAAAGCAATATTGCATGGGATATACCTCATTTAATTGGTACTACTGTCGAATTATGTCCGCTCAGTTATAATGATATTGACGGTTTACTCCATGCCACCGACGATTCATTATGGCAATGGACTTTGCAGGGTCTTTATACACGACAGGATATGGAAAACTATGTCCGCAGTGCCTTGCGCGATCATGCTTCGGGCTCTGCCATACCATTCGTTATTAAAGACAGACAATCAGGTGATTATATAGGCAGCACACGCTTTGGGTGCATTGACCGAGAAAATAATAATGCAGAAATCGGGTGGACATGGATAAAACCATCCCATCAAAAAAGTTCCGTTAATACAGAAATAAAATATGCCATGCTTGAATATGCCTTCGAGCATCTGCAATTTCATCGTATTTCGATTATAACAGACAGTCGCAATCTTCGATCGCAAAAAGCCATTGAGCGCATAGGTGCAAAAAAAGAAGGCATAATTCGCTCTCATCTGATAACGCATAATAATTATATTCGCGACAGCATCAGCTACAGCATTATTCGTGAAGAATGGGAAACAATCAAAAACCATTTTCACCAAAAACTGTTTCGTGCAAATTCACCCACCTCGTCCATATCGGCAGGCTCAATAACCCAATAATCCCACAGGGAAGAAATGATAATTGAACATTTCGGTAAGTTCAATGACCAAATAATCCCGTAGGGATGGAATGATAATAGAAAAATGCGTTAATAACAAAATCAAATCCCGAAGGGATGACATGCTCTATTATTATATCGCTCCTGCGGAGCTTAAATTAAATTATATCCCGTCGGGATGACAGGTTTATAGAATTATGATATTTGTTTTTTTTGCCCCATCCTGTCCTTCCCCGTCGGGGAAGGCATAAATGATTTCTCCCCGTCGGGGAGAAAAAAAGAGGGGCAAATCTCAATCAATACGTCCATCCACCCCGTCGCTTCGCGCCACCCCTCAATGAGGGGAATTTTTTCGTCTTTATGACCCGCGCTTGGGGCAATGGCTCACGCGAGACCCTGTGTTTCAGCCATGGGAAAGCCCCTACTCGGCTATGGCAGGCAATCCTATTTTATTCAGCGACCCGCAGGGAGATACGCCGGGAACGGGTGATAATAATGCTCCTACAGATCAATTAGTACCGCCGGAAGGTGGTGGCGGCTCACCTCAAACTAATCCACAAGCTTTGTCGGCAGGTACAACAAACAACACAAAAAAAACTGAAAAAAAAGCTGATAACAATTCAACCTTAATCAGTGGTTGGTGGGGTGAGCGGAGTTCAGAAAAGTCACTGGAGATAACACACAGCGACCCACAATCCTTATCTTTGTATGTAGAAAATAAAGTAATTTCAGAACTACCGTATTCAGAATCCGATAAAAGCATTGTGAGTGATGCAACTTCATTCCAAGTAAATGATTTTTACTTTCCTAAGGATCTTTGTTAGGATTGTACAAATCCTACTACTATAGGGCGTAATATTTTTTATACAACATATACAGGTCATAGAAATCCTTTAACATACAAAAAGCGAGATAGTTTTGAACCGGAAATTTCTGTCCTTGACACTCCGGGGTTCTTGCATGATTTACGTTATAAAAATTTAGGACTGAACGGTGGTCTTAGTTTAGTGTTTGATGTTCGCGGTTTAGGAGCAGATATGGCGTTTGTTAATGACCATATGAATATTGCGAGCGATTCTCGTAATGATATTGCGACACGAGCCGGAGCCGTGGTTATAGGTTTAGGATTAGGTTTTTTAGCATCTTTTAAAAATGCTGCTTTATTTGTAGCTTTGACTGCCAACCAATTAGATACTATGTCTCCTTTGCCAAAAATATCTTACACAACTGCTGTAAAATTGTTTTTTTATGAATCCAATTACGATTACGGTACCGAAAAAAAAGTAGATAGCAAACCTATACAACATATTCACGATCCTATTAATAAACCTTTGCCCAAACGATGAAATACGAAACAAAAAAAATTATTATTACCATTGCAGCAAATGGATTTATACTGCTTTGCATTTGGATATTAGCTAATTCTTATGTGGGAAGTAGCTATCAAACTAAATATTATAGATTTCATACAGATGATACAACCTTTGTAAAAGCCATTCAAACAATAAGAAAAAAATACCGATTTCTAAATCCCGACACTTCTATTCATACAAAAGATGATTATATAGGTCAGGCTGCTTTTGAGTATCAATATGAAATTTATATGAAGGGTAAGAAATATAGAGAAATTAATTATGTAACACACATTAATTCAATAAAATTTAGTCGTGATACATCTACAACATTAAGTTTAAAAGGATTTGTTAAAAAAATGACTATCGCCATATCTATTTCTACAGAGATCTTGACGAAGATGAAAGTGAACCGTATTTTAAAGATTTTGAGACTTCAATTTTACCATTGTTAGAGAAAGAATTAGGTATGAAAGCAGAGTTTCAAGATTGATTGAGTACTCCGTTCTTTGAAAACTATGAGGCATTTCGATTTGCCCCATCCCAATTCCCCGACGGGGAAGGCGAAAAAAGCGGGGCGGAGTTTTGGGTTTGGTAAATAATCCACCCCGTCAGACTGCGTCTGCCACCCCTCAATGAGGGGAATTTTTTCGTCTTTATGACCCGCGCTTGGGGCAATGGCTCACGCGCGACCCTGTGTTTCAGCCATGGGAAAGCCCCTACTCGGCTATGGCTGGTAATCCTATTTTGTTCAGCGACCCGTTGGGAGATACACCGGGAACGGATAATAATAATGCTCCTACAGATCAATTAGTACCGCCGGAAGGTGGTGGCGGGGCGGGTACTAATAAAGACCCTATTGTTAATGTTGGTGGTAGTTCCAATAAAAATGTTAGTAAGACTGCTGTCAAGTTAGCGAATACCACACAAACACCAAGTATAGGAATTCCTGAAGGAATTAGATTAGCAACACGACAAGATGTTAGCTTGGTGTATCGAGGGAAATCCATATTGCCCCTCGAAATGTATGACGTTGTAACTAATGACGGAATAGTAGGTAAAGTGGGAATACTTCCTCCCTCCACTTATACCAAGCCAACATACATTGTCCATATAGAATCAGACAAAGGGGCTAATGTACTGACTCAATTGACAGAAGCCTTACAAAACGGAGGTCATGATGTTGTTTCTTCCGGTGAATTCGCCATGGCAGCAGGCGGAGGAAATGGAACTAATCCATTAAAGTCGCAATTTGACTCAGAAATAGGTAATTTTGTTCCGAGAACTCGAAAAACTCCTACCAAAGCGGAAAAGCCAACTAAACCTACAGTTGATGAGGTGGCGGGTTCGGAAACATTAGATATTCCGAGGATTGGAGCAGATGTAGCGGAGGGTGTTGGGGGAAAGTATGCTTTTGGACTGAAAAATGAGGTGAGAGGCTTTGCAAATGAAATAGGTGCAAACCATTTAATGAAAGACCCTAATTGGAAGAGTAGCTTCAAGAAAATCATTAATAACTCAAACAATGAGCTTCATTTCACATTAAATGGAATTGATGAGGCACCTATGCAAATGATACTTAATCCAAGAAGATCGGGTATAAATTGGGAAATGCACACGCTTTATAATAGCCCTGCATTTGAGAATACGATCTTCCATTATAGAGGAAATATATACAAAGGATTTGAGGTATTCAAAATAAAACCGTAAAACAATGACGATATATTCAAATTTAACGAGTGAATTTCAAATACTTGATTATTCACCTACTCATAATCAAATGCTGATTAGGAGTATGAAAAGTAAGAACAGGAATTATAACATTGATATTATCATCAAGGGTGTATTATCTATTCTAATTCCTTCCACTTTAAAAGGGATAGAAATCTCAATTGCAGAAATCAACGATAGGAAATATCTGATAGAAGATTATGGTTTTAAAATAACGATAGACGATAGAATATTTTCAATAAAAGACTCGGAAGGAAAAACTTTTTTTCTGAATGCAATGTGCTTTGGAGTTTTTCATAATAAATTAGATATTCTTGAAACAAGTATAGGCAGATATGATATGGGAAATCTTGGAGAAAATATTTTGTGGTATGCTGATTAGAAAATCGCTAAGTGGTTAGGAAAGTAATAGACTAACTCTTTCACAACAAAAGTAGTAAAGTTTATCAAATTAAGAATTCTGAAAGTACATATTTTAGTATTTTCATCAAAATCTCCGTTCTTTGAAAACNNGGGGAAGGCGAAAAAAGCGGGGCGGAGTTTTGGGTTCATAATCCACCCCGTCAGACTGCGTCTGCCACCCCTCAATGAGGGGAATTTTGAAATTCAGCAGTGTATAAATCCCGCAGGGATTATATGTTTATAGAGCAATGGGGTTGATGCGATGGGCGATGTTCCGTAAACCTATAAGGTTTCAAAAAACCTTATAGGTTTGGATACGGAATCCACACCGTCAGACTGCGTCTGCCACCCCTCAATGAGGGGAATTTTTGGTGATGGTTGGTTTTTTGTAAACCTATAAGATTTTCAAAATTACAGGTTTGGATACGGAATCCACACCGTCCATATTTCTGTTTCATGTGTTTTGCCCCATCCTGTCCTTCCCCAACAGGGAAGGAGATAAAATAATGCCAAAGCCATAGCTCTCCAAAGCAGTTCAAAAAGCCCAAAATGCATCGTCGTAGAGGTAAAATGCACCGTCGTAGAGGTAAAATGCACCGTCGTAGCGCTACTTCATCGCATTTTTTTGCTACTTCACCTCATTTTTTTGCTACTTCACCTCATTTTTTTGCTACTTCATCGCTCATGTTCCCTACTTCACCTCATTTTTTTGCTACTTCATCGCTCATGTTCCCTACTTCATCGCTCATGATTGCTACATGATTGCATTGTTTCTCTTCATGTGATTAGTATTGCTCATCGTCATTGTATCTATGTTCATCGGGTCATTCTATGGTGACAATGATGCGGTGTTTTTGGTGGTATCGCGCCATGATTATGTCAATGGATCATAAAAAAAATCCCTTCCTCTTTGTCAAAAGGAAGGGATAAAAGTATTGTCTATCAATATTTTATGATTTTATTTCTTTCATTAATTCGGCTATAATATCAGTTGTAGAAAGATTTTCGGCTTCGGCATTGAAATTTGCTACTATTCTGTGCCGTAAGACCGAAGGTGCAATAGCGCATATATCGGCTATTTCGGGTGTGGGTCTGCCGGAAAGAGCTGCTCGTGTTTTTGCTCCCAAGATCATAAATTGTGAAGCACGAGGACCTGCGCCATAGCTCAGATAATCTTTTACAATTTTTGCCTCGCTTGTTTTGGGTCTTGTTGCTTTCACTACTTTTACCGCATATTCAATGACATTATCAGCCACAGGCACACGTCGCACAAGGTCTTGAAATTCTTTTATCTCTTGAGCATTGACCACAGGATTGACTGTGGGTGTGTGGTCTGTGGTGGTGGCTTTCACAATTTGCACTTCTTCTGCAAAGGAAGGATAATCTAACCACAGATTAAACATAAAACGGTCAAGTTGCGCTTCGGGCAAGGGATATGTACCTTCTTGTTCGATGGGATTTTGTGTCGCCAATACAAAAAACGGCTCATCCAATCGGTACGTTGTTCCCGCTGCTGTGACGCTATGTTCTTGCATGGCTTCCAATAATGCCGCCTGTGTTTTTGGCGGTGTACGGTTAATTTCATCGGCAAGGACAATATTGGCAAAAATCGGTCCTTTTACAAAACGAAATTGCTTTTGTCCGGTGGAGATATTATCCTCAAGAACTTCCGTACCCGTAATGTCGCTGGGCATCAAATCGGGAGTGAATTGAATGCGATTGAACGATAAATCCAATGCCTGTGCCAAAGTGCGTATTAAGAGTGTTTTTGCAAGCCCGGGCACCCCCACAAGTAAACAATGACCGCGTGCAAATAATGAGACAAGTAATTGATCAACAACATCGTGCTGACCAACGATGATTTTACCTATTTCCGAACGAATGCTGTCCGTGCTTTGTGCTAATTTTTTGAGTAATTGTATATCTGAACTTTGTTGTGACATGTAATTGTTTCCACAAATGATAGGTGAATAATAAACATCAATTCCTTAGAATTATTCCTGAAGTGTGGAATTGTGAAGTTTGATTGGTGCGGCTGATTTTTTAGAACGTAATTTCATATTTAAAAATTCGACAAGGGTTGAAAATGCCATTGCCGAATAGATAAGACTTTTATCAATATGCGCCCCGAAACCTTCCGCAAACAGCACTAATCCTACCATCAAGAGAAATGCTAAAGCAAGCATTTTGAGCGTCGGATGTTTTTCAATAAATTGACTGACTGTTTTTGCAGTAAAGAACATAACGCCCACGGCAATAATCACGGCAGCAATCATTATTTCCAAATGTTGTGCAAGCCCAACTGCGGTGATAACGGAATCAATAGAAAAAACGACATCCAGAATAGCTATTTGTACAATAGCCCCCCAGAAAGAAGATTGTTTTCCTGAAGCGGTGCCATGTTCTTCGCCTTCTAATTTATTATGTATTTCCGAAGTGCTCTTTGCAAGCAAGAATAATCCTCCGCCAATCATTATCAGATCACGCCAACTGAATCCATGATCCATAATAGTAAATACGGGAAAAGTAAGTTTTGCTATTTCTGTGATAAAGAATAATAAAATCACCCTTAGAATAAGTGCCAATGCCAGCCCTATGCTGCGGACTTTATCGCGATAGGCATCGGGCAATTTTCCTGCAAGAATTGAAATAAAAATAACATTGTCAATACCGAGAACAATTTCGAGTACTGTCAATGTTACAAAACTGACTAAAGCCGCTACTGTAAATAATTCACCCATATTTTAGAAGATTACAATTTTTTCTACGATTTTTTTACTGATTATTTATTGTTGTTTTTAATAGAAATATATTCTACCCGACACTTTATGCGTTTGAGTAGAATATATTTCACAAAAAGTATATATCACTTTTTTATCTGCGTATTCCGCCTATTTGTGCTATTTCTTCCGCTTTTGTACGATTAAAATCCCAAGCAATGCGCTTATAATTAATCATATCAACAATTGTCCCGATGAAGCAGAAACCGCCTGTGAGTAAATAGACAATACCCAATCCGATACTATCGGTAACAAAACGCTGGATGCCGGCAATACCGGGTACAATACCCAATACGGACAGCAATAAAATTAATTGCGGATCCTTGCGCCTTTCACGGTAAATCATCGCAAATTGTTGCGCCTGTTCTTCGGTCATTCCCGAAATAAGGTGCTGCACATACATTGCTTCTTCGCCTTCAAGCTGAGGCATTAACGTAAGAACATTCGGCATAGTCTTTTCCTTCAAAAAAAGTATAAAAAATTGTGTATCGCTTCTATGTTACGTACTATCGTAAATCCAAGTATGGCTAATGATAGTGCAATATACGCCCAAATCGGTAATCGCATTGTCGGTAACCGTATTCCGTACCATTGTGCAAGGAGCGAACGCATCCCATAATATGCTATCACGGGCACCGTTACGAAAATCAATGGATTAAAGTTCCATGCAGTTTCAAAATTGCCATGCAGAAAGTGATGTCCGGCTCTTGTCATGCCACAGCCGGCACATTGCAAACCCGTTATCCTGTAAAAATAGCATGGTATAAGCGGTGTGTCCGATGGATTGATTATATAAAGAACCATCGTACCAATCCCCATCAATATCAATGCGACAACACTGCGCTTTTTTAGTGATAATGCCATGATTACATGAGGGTAACTATTGTGTAACAATCTATGCACTTTTGTTCTTGCTACTCTCTTACGGGTGTTTCCACCACAATTTGTACAGTACGCGAATAGGAACGCCCTTGCGGAGATTCATTGTCATAGAGTAGTTCTTTACTGCCGACAGGGTCTAATGTTACTTGTCCTTCGGCAAGCCCCAAAGCATTTTTTACTTCCTGACAGCGACGTAATGCAAGGTTTTGATTATAGGTTAACTCGCCGCTTCTGTCAGCAAAACCGGCAATAATTACCTTAGAATCGGGTTGTATTCGCGATTTGATATCATCCACAATACGCTGATTGGCGGGATTCAAAGTAGCGCTATTAAAATCAAAGACTATGAGCGCGAAACGTTCTATTTTTTTATCATCATGCAATTCATAGCGTTTCTTTTTGAGAGTTAATTGCTGAACTTTTAATGATTGACGGGCTGTTGTGGTCATGCCGATTTTATCTTGGGCTTTTAACTCAATTTGCACGGGTGTTTCTAATTCCGGCATTGGTTTTTCCGCCAGATTCCATTGCAATATCCCCAAGGGCATAGATGTTCCATTGAAATTGCGCAGCGGACGCAAACTTTGCTCCACATCAACAGTCCATTTTACTAAACCCGAATCCGAAATAATGGTGGGCACAATTTCTACTATGGGCGGTGTGGCTTTTATTATCACTTCACGCAAAGACACGGGACGCAATATATCCATATCATTTGAATTAATGTCCGCACGACTGTTTTCTGCTTGTCCGTCGGGGGTGGTATTATTGGCTGCCTTTTCGGGTAATTTTCTGAACGCAGTATTGATACGCGAAGGGGCGATATTCCATTTTTCTACTAAATATTCTTTTATGACATTGGCTCTATTACGGGAAAGATTCTCTGTCGTATCGCTGTTCTTGGTATTATTGGCACCGGTAATTGTAATAGTCGCTTCCGGTTTTTTGGTCATGCGGCTTCCAATGATATTTAATAATTGTCCATAAATATCAAGGGTATTTCTTCCAAGCGTGTTTTCGGAAAATTGTTGCACATCATCCTTCGACAATTGCAGCATCACTGTTTTATCCAAATCCGCATTGCCTTCGGGAAAGAACACTTGCGGTAAAAGCGGAAACTGCTCTTCGGTTTCTATTTCTTCTATTCGAATAGTGGGTGTTGGCTCTCTTTTGCCTTGCGGGTCAATGCCAAAAGCTACAATACTGGATTCCAAACGCGAAATTTTCGGTATTTCTTTAAGATAGTGTTCACGAATAGTAAGATGGCGATACTCGGTATAATCAATTTTTTCTGTACGAACATCGCGTGTGATAGTCAATAATGACACTTGCGGTTGCAGCAAATTAAGAACAAATTTTTTTGTTGTGTCGCGTATGATTGTTGTGTCATATTTGATAATAATATCCGGTGGGGGAATGAAGGAATATGTCAGTGTCACACCAAGCTGTAATTGAGCAATTGTCCATGACAAATCTGAGGATATATTGTTGAAGGGCAGTACAAGACGGGCTTCCGGTGATGCCGTTACGGTAGAAGATAGCGGGAAACCATAATGAACACCGATAGTACCATTAAACAAAGCAGAAGGAACATTAGGTATTATGCCCGAAGTATCATTACGAAAGGAACGTCCCGTGTTAAATAAGACGCCCGCCGGAGAGATAATGCTTTCCCTTTGGGCAAATGTTGTCGTGGATAAGAATGTTGCCTCAATCCCGGCACTCACAAATAAACGCGAGACGGGTTCATAACTCACACCGGGTTCTATTGTCCAACCTGCAAGCCCCGCTTCTAAAGAATATTCTGTTGCTACGGGAACACTGACCACTTCATTGGGTGCAGAAACTCTCCGCACAAGAGTATTTCCTATATTTTGTTCTTGGGTTGCAAGTCGGGTACCAATATCTGTATATCCTCCGCGCAAACGTAAGCGCCATTGCATTGCTAAGGGCAATTCGAGCAATGCACCGACACTATATCCTTGACCAACGGTATTACTAAAATTTTGACCACAAGTGGGACATCCGGGAATTGCTCTAAAGTCCACATTATGGAGCAGTAAAGACATATCGCCATATATACCCGCCCATAAAAACGGCGGTTTTGCCGACGGCTTTTGTGCCGCACATATAGTGATAGCAAGAAAGAAAAAGAGGAAAAATCTGCTGTAATGCTTCATACTATGATGCCATCAGAACTGTGTTGAGTAATGCAAGTTAGCACAATATACAATTCTGACGAATGTTTGCTCCGTTTTTGTCGCATTTGAGTGCATACAAAAAACGGCTCTATGCGGGATTATTAAGGACGGAAACGATAGCCGATGCCTTTGACTGTTTCAATATAACCACCGTATTTCCCTAATTTTTCGCGCACCTTCGAGACATGAACATCCACCGTTCTATCAACAACGAAGACACTTTCGCCCCATATCCTTTTGAGCAATGATTCACGAGTAAAAACCTTACCGCGATTTGTTGCAAGAAAAGCCAGCAATTCAAATTCTTTTTTGGGAAAGAATATCTCTACTCCGCTGATTTTTACAGTATAATTTTGTCTGTTGATTTCTATGTCTTCGATTTGAATGATTTCAGGAGCCACAATAGTTTCGGTGCGTATTTGCTCATTGGCTCGGCGAATCACGGATTTTACCCTTGCCACAAGCACGCGTGGGCTGACGGGCTTTTGAATATAATCGTCAGCACCCAGCTCCAACCCGAGTATCTGGTCAATTTCTGAGGACTTGGCAGTAAGGAACACAATGGATGTATTGGCTATATGGGGCGTTTGGCGAATCATACGACATACCTCAAAACCATCATAGCCCGGCATCATGACATCAAGGACAACAAGGTCCGGTTGTTCCTGCCTTGCTAAATCCAATCCTGTGATTCCATCGGTTGCAGTAAAGACAGTATAGCCCTCTTTGCGCAGATTATAGGCAACAAGTTCGACAATATCATGTTCATCATCAACGATTAAAATCTTTTTTGGTGCAAGTGTTTTCATACAGTAAGAACCTATGTTTGTGATGTTTAAGACTTACAAAATTACTGTTTTACCAAAGCGTAATCTTTTTATCATTCGATAATATAGAGAAAAGTGCTTTGCCATAACGCTAAGGATTATCTCTGACCGTCTTCGGAAAAAGGCGTAATTTTGCGCTTCACCATTATTATAATTCAATGACAATGAAAACAGCAATGTTGTCTTTAGTGAATGCCGCTTTGGTATTTTTTGGCACAGTAGCTACGCGTTCACATATAATGGCAGCGGAGTCTTATGCTCAGCAATCGCTTTACACTGTGAGTATAGAAGACATAAGCGGTAAAGAAATTTCTTTTGAGAAATACAAGGGTAAAGTGCTCTTGATTGTCAATGTTGCTTCGGCTTGCGGCTATACGCCACAATACACAGAATTGGAAGCCCTGCACAAAAAGTACAAAGATCAGGGTTTGGTGATTATCGGTGTCCCTGCGAATGATTTTGGTGCACAAGAACCGGGCAGCAATGCACAAATTGCCGAGTTTTGCAGTACAAAATTCAGCGTCACATTTACCATGCTCGGTAAAATTGTGGTCAAGGGCGAAAATAAACATCCCCTCTATACATTTTTAACGAGTGGTCAAGGCAAAAGTGAACTTGCCGGTGAAGTAGCATGGAATTTTGAAAAATTCCTCATCGGCAAAGATGGCTCAATTGTGCAACGTTTTCGTTCAAGAGTCAAACCGCTTTCAGAGGAATGTGTCAGTGCCATAGAAAAAGCATTGGCAGCAAAATAATACGGTTCAAAAATTTTATCTATTATACATTGGAGTTAGTTTGATGAATACCTATCACGCAACTGTTACAATCACATTGCGCAAAGGAATTTTAGATGTTCAAGGCAAAACGGTTGAGCATGCTTTGCATGCATCATCGTTTTCAACATTAACCGATGTGCGCATTGGTAAACATGTGGAAATGACTGTGACGGCAGCATCGGAAGAAGAAGCCCGCGCTCACGTAGATGCCGGATGTAAGGCACTCATCGCTAATCCGATTATAGAAGATTACAGTATTACTCTCCATGCTATGGAGGCAGCATGAACTATGGCATAGTAGTGTTTCCGGGGTCAAATTGTGATCACGACGCACTCACGGCAGCACAACGTTCCGGCGGCAATGCACGCTATTTGTTCCATAAAGAGACATCCATACCTTCGGATATTGATTGCATTATTCTCCCCGGTGGTTTCTCTTTTGGCGACTATCTTCGCTGCGGCGCCATTGCTCGCTTTTCGCCCCTGATGCGTGAAGTTGTAACCTTTGCCAATAAAGGCGGTTTAGTTATAGGCATTTGCAATGGTTTTCAGATTTTAACAGAATCGGGTTTATTGCCGGGTGTTCTTTTGCGCAATACTTCTTTAAGTTTTATATGTCGTGATGTCTATATCCGTACCGATAATACCCAATCGCCATTCACTTCCTCTTTGCAACAAGGTCAAGTGTTACGCATACCGATAGCACATGGCGAAGGTAATTATTTTGCAGAACCGGAAACCATTCGTCGCTTAGAAGATGAAGGACGCGTGGCATTTCGGTATTGCACAGCCGGCGGCGATAGCAATGACGAAGCTAATCCGAATGGCAGCATCAATAATATTGCAGGCATTCTCAATGAACGTGGCAATGTTTTGGGTATGATGCCCCATCCCGAACGATATGCCGACAAAGCATTGGGTTGTGATGACGGAATGGCAATTTTTCAATCAATAGCAAATGCAATGCGCATAGCCATGCCATTATAGGTGTGGTGATGCGTTCATGATATTTCCATATTATTTTTAAGGAGCAAACTATGCTTGGTTTACCCGGCGGCTCGGAATGGCTGATAATATTATTGGTCATCGTTATATTTTTCGGCGGGAAAAAAATTCCCGAATTGATGCGCGGACTCGGCAGCGGTGTGCGTGAGTTCAAAAAAGCATCTTCGGTTGATAATCCCGATGATACAACAAAAGATAAAAAACGCGAGGAAGCATAATGTATTCTGATCACATCCGACGACTCGCACGCTATGACCAATGGGCGAATCATCGTGTATTGGAAGCATTGAATCAACTTGAACCCAATGCGTCCCATACGGAAATTCATCTTATGGGACATATTCTGGCAGCAACGGATGTGTGGTTACGAAGGATTGACGGTTTGTCGCTCGAGGGCATACAAGTGTTTCCTCATCCTACATTAGAACAATGCAGGGCTATGTTTGAACATACAAGTTCTGCATTATCACATTATTGTGATGGGCTTACCGATGAAGATATGGAAAAGGTCATCAGCTATACAAATTTGAAAGGGATGGAATTTACCACCACCCTTTCTGATATACTGACCCACCTTTTTAATCATGGCACCTATCACAGAGCACAAATTGCAACTCGTTTACGTCAAAACGGCTTCACTCCTGCCGTCACAGATTATATTGCTTTTGTTCGTTAATGCTTCTTTTTGGGGAAAATATCATTCTTTATTTTCATTGATTCGATTACTCTATGTTTGATATTGGCGGTGGTGAAGTTCTTCTGATTCTTGTATTCGTACTACTTATGTTCGGTCCCAAGAAAATACCCGAAGTGATGGCATCGGTGGGTAAGGGCATTCGTCAATTTCGTCAAGCACAGGATCAACTCAAGCAACAATTGCGCGATATGTCAGCAGAAATAGAACAAGCGACGGATGTTCCTGCTACACCCAAGAAAACATTCACTGTTGTGGCATCCTCCGGCGACGAAGAGCCACAACCAACAACCGATGAAACAATCAATACAAGTGATGAAGACAACAATACCCCTGCATCGTCTGTGATTGTCCGTCAGCCGGAAGGAATCATTGCGCGAACGCCTATTGCACGGCAAAACTCAGATACTCCATCAACAGAACCCATGTCATAATACTGAAATTTCATGCGACTATTTTCCGATTCATGCACTGCCGTCAATAAAGGCACAACAACGTTTACAACAATTACCCAAGATATTCTGCGGGATATTGACCAACGTCAATCTTTAAACCATTTTCTATCTGTCGGTAAAGACAGCGCGATTGTACAAGCGCAACAAAGCGATGAACGATACGCTGAGGAGAAGCCACTTGCTCTTGATGGTATGGTTGTGGCTGTAAAAGACAATCTATCCACACGCAATTTTCCTACGACATGCGCCTCAAAAATGCTCGGCGAATATCGTCCTGTCTATGATGCTACGGTTGTGGAACGTTTAGCCGCTCACGGTGCAATCATCATCGGCAAGACCAATATGGATGAATTTGCTATGGGGTCATCCGGTGAAAACTCCGCTTTTGGCAAAACTCTTCATCCATTGAATGGCGACTATGTGCCCGGCGGCTCATCATCCGGGTCGGCGGTGGCAGTAGCGGCGGGTCATGCTCATGCTTCGCTCGGGTCGGACACAGGCGGCTCCGTGCGCCAGCCCGCAGCTTTTTGCGGCATTGTGGGCTATAAACCAAGTTATGGCAGATTATCACGCTATGGATTGGTCGCATTTGCCTCATCGCTTGACCAAGTGGGAATATTCGCACCCGATATTCCGACAACAGCAACAATGATGGATGCCTTATCGGGACATGATGCCAATGATGCAACATCGGCAAACTTAGCTCCGACACAAGCAATGGCAACTTTGGATGAATATGCCAACAAATCACTTACAATTGCTGTATTGCCGGAAGAAATCATCAAAGATTGCTCACCCGAAGTATTGGAGGTCTATAAACAATGCCTCGATATACTCCAAGACAATGGCATCACCTTACTGCAAGCACAAATTCCCGCTAATGATGCGTGGATTCCGACATACTATGTGCTGGCAACAGCCGAAGCGTCCTCAAATCTGGCACGATTCGACGGCATTCGCTATGGCTTCCGAGCAGAAATCAATAACGATGACGATGATATCATGACATTAACCCGTTCACAGGGCTTTGGTATGGAAGTAAAAAGGCGCATTATGCTCGGAACGTATGTACTTTCCGCAGGGCATTATGATGCTTATTACAAAAAAGCACAACAAGCACGAAGACTCATCTATGACGGCTATGAACACATTTTTTCCCAAGCTGATGCATTGTTTTTGCCAACCACACCAACAACAGCATTTAAGTTCGGTGAAAAACTCAATGACCCGATTGCGATGTATCTTTCCGATTACTTTACCGTGTCGGCTAATCTTGCCGGCATACCCGCAATCAGCATACCCGCAGGCAATGCTGCCAATGGTTTTCCCGTAGGTATGCAATTACAAACATCTCTATTTCAAGATGAGCGATTACTTTCTATTGCACATCGTTTTCAACAACTTTTCCAGTCATAAGGACTAACAATGATTCTTATCAATGATCAAACAATTACCGATGTGTACAATCGCTTAGCGGATCTTCAAGAAGAACACGTCACAGCATTAATGGACACCATGGCGACCGAACAACCCTCCGTCTTAGCATATATGATGGCTAATGCAGGCGAAATGGAAAGCCCGATGGAAGCAGAAACGCTTATGTTTACGGGTGTTGTGCTCTGGAATTGCTTCAAAGAACATTATCCGGTAATGCCCGCCGTAAATGAAGATATGCTTGATGATAATGAACAAGCAAATATCGAACTCATGCATCGTTTGGATGAATTATCCATGCAGGGAGAAACCGATGTAGTGCAAAAAATGATGGATGAATATCCGCAACCCTTTCTTCTCTCATACGCCTTATCCGCCATTTCCAATGAAAGCTATGAAGAAGACGAAGAAGAAATATCAGAAGAAGATATGATTAGCGAAGAAGCCCAAGGCGCAATGATTATTTTGTTCAAAACAATTCTTGATTCTTATATCGCCATAGTGCAAGATAAAGAATAACTCTTTGTACAAAATTCAACTATTCTCTTAGCCCATGATTTCATGGGCTTTTTTTATGCTCTTCGCCGCCTTCCCGTCGGGGAACGACAGAATGCGGCAAAAAAACGGAATTCTTTCATCAATTCCCCTCTTGAGGGGTGTCCGAAGGACGGGGTGGATGTCTTTTTCGATAAACATTCAATCCCGATGGGATTGTAATTCATTCAAGCTCCGAAGGAGCGATATAGTAATAGAAAGCACAGAAATAAAAGACAAAGAAGCTCCGATAGGAGCGATATAATAATAGAATATGGCATCCCTACAGGATTTGATTTTTTATCAAACACATTTTTCTATTATCATCTCATCCCTGCGGGATTCCGTGACGCGGTGAATATCAAAAATTCCCCTCTTGAGGGGTGTCCGAAGGACGGGGTGGATGTCTTTTTCTATAAACATTCAATCCCGATGGGATTGTGTTCATCGCCTTCCCGTCGGGGAACGACAGAATGCTGCAAAAACGAGATAATTTTGCACATAATATCCTCACAACCCCAAAAACATAGACCATCAATCGCATAAAATGCATCGGAAACCGCAATAAATGGCTCATCGTTCCCCTCAAATACACAAAAAACCGCATCGTTTGTGGCATCTTCTTCATCATATTCATAAAAACCCAAGACAAATGCACTGAAAACCCTCTCGAATGCACAAGAATCTCAATCATATACCGCAAAGAGCGGATGAAATGAATCAAAACCTTCATCGGATGCTATAAAGCTTCATTCAATTGAGCAGGAAACCACTTAAATTGAACAGAAAACCACTTGAATTGAACAGGAAATCACTTGAATTGAACAGGAAACCACTTGAATTGAGCAGGAAACCACTTGAATTGAGCAGGAAACCACTTGAATTGAGCAGGAAATCACTTGAATTGAACAGGAAACCACTTGGATTGAGCAGGAAACCACTTGAATTGAACACGAAACCACTTGAATTGAGCAGGAAACCACTTAAATTGAACACGAAACCACTTGAATTGAACAGGAAACCGCGATTTCTTGCGTATATCTGAGTGTTTTTGATACAAACAAGCCGGTTTTTGGTCTATTTCACCAAAACTTCGTCTTATATCAGCAAATTTTCGATATACAGAAGTTCTTTTCTATCGCAAAAGACATAAATTCTTGTGTATAAAAGTCGGTTTTTGCCTTATATCAGCAAAACGATTGTTCATATCAGCAAAACGATTGTTCATATCAGCAAAACGATTGTTCATATCAGCAAAATGATTGTCCATTGTATCGGGCTTTTGAAGCAATCTTTCCATATTCTATCATTGCGGAAAAAGTCGGAACAGCAAAAGAGGCGGGGATTATGACATTTCTGCGGGATTAGCGGGTTTCTCGGGCGGCTTTTCTATAAACGTTTAATCCCTGTGGGATTATTTCCATCGCCTTGCCCGCGGGGAAGGACGGGATGGGACAAAACAGATGAAGCAGAAATATGGACGCGGTGGATGAATTTCTTTCTATAAACGTGTAATCCCGTTGGGATTGAATTTCAAAAATTCCCCTCATTGAGGGGTGGCAGACGCAGTCTGACGGGGTGGATTATGTACCCAAAACCGCGCCCCGCTTTTTCGCCTTCCCCGTCGGGGAAGGTCTGGATGGGGCTAATCGAAATGCCTCATAGTTTTCAAAGAACGGAGATTTTGATGAAAATACTAATAGTATGTCCTTTCAAAATTTTGAAAGTGTTAGTCTATTAGTTTATTACTGTCTTAGCGACATCTCGCTATTTTTTTCAGTATTCCATAACCAATTACCTTCCCTGGATGACCAAATAAGAATTTTTTATCAAGATGTTTTTCATAAATGAATTCATCAGGGTCTAACGCCTCAACTTTAATGCTGTAAAAATTATTCTCTGTTAAAACTTCTTTAAATTGACAAGGCATCAAGTATTCACTATTCTCTTCTAACCATAATGAAACTCTAAGGTTAATATCTACTTTAACACCTTCAATTTCACCAAAAAATACAAAATATAATATTGCCATATAGTATATAATTTATTTATACTCAATCCATTCTATTTTCATATTCTTATTGAATACATCAAGCACTTCTTGGTTGTCAAATGAAACAGCTCTATATTTACCTGCATCCTTGAATATATATCCGTGATTTAGCGCACTGTTATTGACAATTATTTTGGCAGTAAAATTACCACCAAATTTACGACTATATTTATTATTATTCCACCAATTGATTCCGGCATCGTCAAGCCAAAATTGCTTTGGCCCGAAGTTTGGTCCAATTTCAAAATTATTACCATTTGTACGTAATGCTAAGTACTCATTCCATCCAAAATTTCGGTAAACTATAAGCTGTACCCTCCGCTACCTCATCCGCGGCTGCCTCAGCCACATCATCAACTTTACCAATCCACTTTTCGCCTGCTAATGGTTAAGTGGCTTTGCTCAATGCTATTGATACCATGCCAAAATTACTCATTTTTTGGCTGAACGCGGTTGTACTGACTCAATGATTCGGCAATTTGCCAAGAACAGGTCATAAAGATGGATTCCGTCTCCAAACCAATAAGGTTTTGAAAACCTTATTGGTTTATTAAAAGTCGCCATCGCATCAAACGCAAATTCTATAAACGTATAATCCCGTTGGGATTGAATCATAAAAATGAGCCCCTCTTCTTTTCTCCCCGTCGGGGAGAAGTCTTTTTCGCCTTCCCCGCGGGGAAGGACGGGATGGGGCAAAAAAACAAACAGTATATTTCTATTATCATCTCATCTATGCGATTACATTTTATTCAAGCTCCGCATGTGCTACCCCTACGGAATTGCGAAAAACTATTCTATTCCCAACAATCTTTTTTCGGCATTACTAATTGTTTCGCGATGCGATGATGAATAATGGTATTCCAATTGTTCACGTATCATATCATTGCATAAATTACCCATACTTCCTTCATGGGTATGTTCCATTGATAAAGACGGGCTATAAGTACCATCCTGTATTTGCTGTGCCACATATTTATATGCATCACGGAATGACATTCCTTGTTGAACCGCTTTATTGACTTCATCAACACTAAAAGCATATGTATATACATCATTCTCCATAATATTCGAAGAAATATTGCATTGCGGTAAAGCATATTTCATCATAGAGATACAATCAACAATATCGTACAATGCAGGAAAAAGTATTTCTTTTGTTAATTGCATATCACGATGATAACCCGAAGGCAAATTATTCATCAATGAGTGCAAGGAATACTGAACTGTTTGCACCACATTACATTTTGCACGAATTAATTCAAAAACATCGGGATTTTTTTTATGGGGCATAATACTCGACCCAGTTGTTAAGGTTTCGGGGAAAGAAATAAATCCCATATTCTGCGACATATACAGCGTAATATCCATTGCCATTTTTGACAAGGTGGCTGCAATACCTCCTATACATTGAGCAAAAAGTTTTTCTTTTTTTCCTCGTGTCATTTGTGCATACACAGAATTTATATGCAAACCCTCAAAACCCAATAATTCTGTTGTTCTCATTCGTTTGAGAGGGAAAGAAGAACCGAAGCCCGCCCCACTGCCAAGGGGATTTTTATTGACAAAATGTAGGGTTGTCATTGCGAATGCAAGATCGTCTGCCAAACTTTCGGCATAAGCCCCAAACCATAAACCGAATGATGAAGGCATGGCAATTTGAAAATGCGTATAACCGGGTAATAAATGGTTTTTATATTGTTCCGATAATTCGATGAGAATTTTTGCTAATTCATAGACTTCATCAATAATATGAAAAAGTATGGAGCGCAAAAACAAGGAAATATCCACGAGTACTTGATCATTGCGGGAACGTCCTGTATGGATTTTTTTTCCTATATCGCCCAATGCACGCGTCAGCTCTAATTCAATTTGCGAATGAATATCTTCAATACCATCTTCAATAGAAAAATCACCTTGCTCAATGCGATAATATATGCGCCGTAATTCCTGAACAATGGCATCGGCTTCGTCTTGTGTTATTATGCCGACATCAGCAAGCATAAAGGCATGAGCAATTGAGCCGAGCACATCGTAAGGTGCTAAATACATATCAAATTTTTTATCATTTCCAACTGTAAATTTTTCAATAAATGCGTCGGTGGAAATTCCTTTATCCCAAAGTTTCATAATAATTCTGCCACAGTATGTATCAAAGAAATATATGTTTTTATCCCATTATTAATTTCATCCAAAGTCACAAATTCATCAGCAGTATGGGAACGTTCGGACATTCCCGGTCCTATTTTAATTGAGGGCACGGACAATAATGCCTGATCACTCATTGTCGGTGATGCAAATGTCGGTATGCCGAGTCGCTCTGCTGCTTGCACCAAAGGATGATTATTTGCAATGGACGAGGGTTTTAATCGCATGGAACGTGCTTGAATTTCACAGCCGCAATGCTCTTGAATAATGGAAAAAATCTCCTCATGCGTATAACAATCATTAAGTCGAATATCAACAACAAAAGTGCAGCGATCGGGAATAACATTATGTTGCGTGCCTGCTTGAATTTGAGTAACCGTCATTTTTACGGGTCCTAATGTCGGTGATATTTTCGGGAAGGAAAATGTACGAAACCAATCCAAAACGGGTATTGCTTTTTCTATGGCATTAATACCTGTGGTTCTTGCGGCATGTCCCGATTTTCCATAGACAGTAGCGTCTAAGACCATAAGACCTCGTTCCGCTATTGCCATTTGTAAAGTGGTTGGCTCTCCCACAATAGCGCACTCAATATTACCCAATGCGGGGACAGTGATTTCCACACCATTTTTTCCGGCAATTTCTTCTTCCGCCGTTGCAGCATACACAATATTGCAAGGCAATTCCTTTTGTCGTAGAGCAAGAAAACATGCAGCTAAACTGACCAAGGATGCACCGGCATCATTACTTCCCAAACCATAGAGTATGCCATTTTCTATTGTCGGTTCAAAGGGATTACGTGACCAATCTTTATTGGGTTTAACCGTGTCATGATGAGAATTAAGAAGTATTGTAGGTTTGTTTTGGTCATAATTATCGGAAAATGCCCATACATTATTCATCAGACGATGAGTTTGTGCCCCATGCTGTTCCAAAAATGCCTGAATAATATCCGCCGTTATATGTTCTTCACGACTAAAAGATTGTGTGGCTATTAATTGCGAAAGTAATGAGACACTTTCCTCAAACAATGGTGATTTTTCCATAATTATATGATGATAGTTGTTCCTGACTGTGGTCTATGTGCTTGACGTGCATGAACAATAGCAACGGATTGCACACCATGTTTTTTTGCCATAAAAGCATTATCACATTTCGGTTTCATGCCTTTATGAATATGTCCTTGTTCAACTAATTCCCGATAATATTTTTCATGAAGTTCAGTAATAACCGATTCTTCATTATTCATATCGGATAAAACACCTTTTTTTTCAAAACAATAGAGTAAAGAAATATCACGGTGCGGAGCTAAAGCAATAGCAAGTTGTGCAGCGATGGTATCAGCATTCGTATTAAGAAGTGTGCCTTTACCATCATGGGTTAATGGTGCCACAATAGGCATGAGAGCATTATCCAAACAATCAAGAAAAAATCCGGCATTGACGGCAATAATATCACCCACAAAACCATAATCAATATCACGCACCGGTCTTTTTTCTGAAAGTATAGAATTTCCGTCTGCGCCTGTTACGCCGAGAGCATTTATTCCCAATGCTTGTAATTTCGCGACTAATGATTTATTCACTAAACCGCCATAGACCATCGTAGCAATATCTAATGTTGCTTTGTCGGTAATGCGTCTTCCTTCCACCATTATGGTTGCTATACCTAATTTACTGCTTAATTCTGTTGCAATTTTACCACCGCCATGAATAATTATACAAGGTTGTAAATATTCTGCTGCCAATGATAAAAAATGCTCGGTTTCATGGACATCATCAACAATATTGCCACCGATTTTTACAATAGTTAATGATTTCATCGCATATCCTGTGAATGGAGAATATCACTCAAGACAGCTTGTGCAGCCCATACCCTATTTGATGCTTGACGAATAACATAAGAAGAGGGACTATCCAGCACATTATCGGCAAGTTCATAATTACGGCGCGTAGGCAAACAATGCAATAATGCTCCATTATGTGTTAATGACATTTTTTCTGCATTGATTATCCATTCTCTGTCGGATTTTATGACCGCACCATACTCATGATATGCCGACCAATTTTTTGCATAGACAATATCCGCGCCTTCCAAAGCTTTTTCTTGATTATATTCAATGGGAATATCCGCGGCAAATTCATCAGATAATTCATATCCTTCGGGATGTGTGATGGTAATATCCGCGCCATAGACTTTACTCCACTCCAAAAAAGAATTAGCCACAGCTTGCGGTAATGCCTTAGGATGCGGCGCCCATGTCAAAACAATACGTGGTTTTTTTTCGCCCATTATTTCACGTATTGTTATCATATCCGTTAATGATTGGAGGGGATGACGTGTGGCTGATTCCAAACTGATTGTGGGTCTTTGACTATAATGTTCAATTTTATGAAAAATTTCCTCACTGTAATCTTTTTCCCTATTCTGTAATTCTGCAAAAGAACGCACTCCGATAATATCACAATATTCACCCAAAACGGCAGCACCTTCTTTAATATGTTCCACCGTTGTTCCTCCCATAATAGAGCCATCTTCAAATTCCATTTTCCAGCTTTCCGTTCCGGCATTGATAATCATAGTATTCAATCCCAGATTATGTGCCGCTTTTTGCGTGCTGAGACGAGTGCGCAAACTGGAATTAAAAAACACCAATCCAAGTGTTTTCCTTTTTCCTGCATCATCATCAGCAAAAGGATGTTTTTTATAAATAAGTGCTTTATCAATCAAAGCATGTATGTCTGCACAATCATGAACAGAAAAAAAACGTTTCATCACATTCTCACATAAATCACATTATAAAAATATAGCATAATGAAAAACAGAAAAATATTTTCCTTGATCTTTCATTGCATTTTTTTCTTCACCGAATAATTGAAATCCACATTTTTCATAGAGCGATTTTGCCGGATATATTGTGGACACAACTCCCAAATGTACTTGCTCAATTCCCTGAACGGTACGTGCTTCATCAAGCAAATAATGAAGCATTTTTTCACCAATATTTTGCCGACGATATTCGGGTCTGACATACATTCCCCATATAATTCCCACATGACGGGTTTTACGGAAACGTTCCCGAAAAAATCCTACCATACCGACAAGTGTAGTATTGTCGAATGCACCGATAATAAAATTATCCGGTTGTGACCTTTGTCGTTCAGCATAAAATTCTGCTGTCCAATGCTCCTCTTCTTCATACGATGAAGCGAAGGCATCGGGCGTCTCTTGCAGTGAAGCAAGACGCAAATCACGAAATTGAGCCGCTTCATCTATGCGGACTCTTCGTATAATTATTGATGTTGTTGTCATATTACAATCCCAATGATTTCCAGTGTAATCCCATTGTTTCCGGTAAATCGAACAATAAATTCATATTCTGTACTGCCTGTCCGGAAGCTCCTTTGCATAAATTATCAATCGTACTGACAATAGCAAGCATACCGTCATATACTTCCATACCAATGACACATTTATTAGTATTGACCACCATTTTCATATCGGGCATACTATTCGGAAGAATATGCACAAATGGATGTGTTTCATAATATGCCGAAAATAGCTCATATACTTGATTATGACTCATTGTGGTAGGCATCATAATTGTTGCATAAATTCCGCGAGGGAAATTACCGCGCAAGGGTAAAAAGAATATTTTCGGGACAGTATTTTTTTGCAGGTATTCTAAAGAATGACGTATTTCTCTGCAATGCTGATGTTGGAATGGTTTATAGACTTGCATATTATTCGCACGCCATGAATAATGCGATGTCGCCGACAATGATTGCCCTGCGCCGGTAGAACCCGTCACCGCATTAATCGAGAGATATTCACATAATACTTGTTGCGATGCCAAGGGCAAAAGACCTAATTGCAAAGCCGTTGCAAAACATCCCGGATTGGCAATATGTTTTGTATGACCGCGAATACTGTCTCTGTATAATTCGGGTAAACCATAGAGAAAATTAGGATTATCACCATAGCGATAATCCTGGCTTAAATCAATGATATGTACTTCGGAAGGGAACTGCTGTTCTTCCATAATTTTTTTTGATTCACCGTGGGCAGTGCATAAAAAAATGACATCACAGTCCGAGGAATATTCCGAAGAAAATACCATATCTGTATCACCGATAATATCTTTATGAATATCGGTAATTTTTTTTCCTGCATTGCTTGTACTATGGACAAAGACAAGAGTGACGGCGGGATGCCAAAGCAAAATACGTAATAATTCTCCGGCAGTATAACCCGCACCGCCTATTATTCCCACACGAATATTATCCGACATTTTCCGTCCCATTAACAGTGAAATACATCATTGCTTGATTAGAAGCTATTTTCGCAAAACCACGCACATCATCGCCTGTCCATGCGGAATTTTCCTCGCCATATTTTCCAAATGCGGAATTCATTAAATCATGACTTGATTCTACGCCTATAATATGGAATCTGTATGGCGCAAGATGTATATGCACCGTTCCCGTGACATTTTCTTGTGTATGCAATAAAAATTCTTCAATATCACGCATAACAGGCTCAAGAAATTGTCCTTCATGCAATAAAGTACCGTATTGCGCAGCAAGCATATCTTTGATGGCAAGTTGCTGTTTGGTTAATGTATGTTTTTCTAAAGCATGATGCGCTTTAATAATTATCACCGGAGCGGCGGCTTCAAAACCCACTCTCCCTTTTAAACCGATAATTGTATCACCAACATGAATATCTCTACCTATACCAAAAGGTTGAGCAATGGAAGTTACTTTTTTAATTGCCTCCACAGGATTACTGAATTCCTCATTATTAACGGTAAATAATTCACCGCGATGAAATCCGAGAATAAGTGTTTCGGGTTCATGTTTAGTCACCGGTGTCGGGAAAGCATCATCGGGCAAATATCCATCAGATGTTAATGTTTCTTTACCGCCCACCGTCGTTCCCCATAATCCTTTATTTACCGAATATTGCGCTTTTGCCCAATTTTGTTCATAGCCGCGTTCACGTAAATAAGTAATTTCTTCTTCACGACTTAATTTTTCATCACGAATTGGTGTGAGAATCGGCGTGCCGGGTAATAAAATATTAAACATCACATCAAAGCGTACTTGATCATTACCTGCGCCTGTTGAGCCGTGAGCCACATAATCGGCATTAACCGAACGTGCATAGCGCGCAATAGACATTGCTTGAAAAACACGCTCCGCACTCACCGATAAAGGATATGTATTATTTCGTAAAATATTACCAAAAATTAAAAATCGTAAACAACGATGATAAAAATTCGTCGTCTCATCAAGTGTAATATGTTTGCGGGAACCCAAAGCAATGGCTTTATGTTCTATTTCTTTTAATTCTTCTTCCGAAAAACCACCTGTATTAACAATAATGGTATGAACGGCATAATTTTTTTCATCCGAGAATTTTTTCACACAATAGGATGTATCCAAGCCACCGCTATATGCTAAAACCACAATAGGTTGTGTTTCTGTATATTTAGGATTATTCGGGTCAAATAACATACCTGTACATAAACACATTCTTCGTTCTGTTCTTTTCAGAATATCATAATTAGGGCAACTTTGGCATCCTTTCCAAAAATCATCATCGGTAGTTAATTCGGAAAATGGCACAGGATAATATCCTAAATCCGTATTCATTTTCATTACGGCATGGCTTGTGGTAATACCGAATAATTTAGCTTCGGGATATTTTTCACGGGATAATTCAAAAGCTCTTTGTTTAATTTTTTTTGCTAAACCGGCGCGGCGAAATTCAGGCACAACAATTAATCCGGAATTAGCCACATACTGTTTATTACTCCATGTTTCTATATAGCAAAATCCGGCAAAGCGTTCTTCACCTGTTTCGGCATCAATATGCAAGGCAATCACGGACTTACCTTCGCGCATTTTCATTATGATATATTCGGGCTGGCGTTTTGCTATCCCCGTACCTCGGGCTTGGGCAGCCATTTCAATAGTTGAGCAGATTTCTTCAGCATAACGAGTGTGGTCATCACTCGCGACAAGTACCACAAATTCGTCCATTCTCTCTTGTATTCCTCCATAGTAAATGGTGTAATAATAATATGATAGAGCAATAAGCACCTTTGTTGAACGGGAGGAATTTCGATATATCCTCACACCCCGCACAAACGATGGTTGCCATATACTTCATTTTTTGATGGTGCGAAAATACAGAACTTAGGAAGATAACATTGATTATTGGCTATGTTAAGGTTTTGTAATGGAGGGAAATGGTCAAAAATGTGTTCCAATAATCACGATACAGAGGGCTTTGAATGCTGTCATCAAGAAGTTTGGACATCTACTTAAGGAAGTGTCAATGCCGTTTACATCGCCCTCCTTTGCCGATGATATGATGTACACCAAAACAATGTCCTATACATTTTTATCACTCAATCTTTCAATATTTTATAGAGTGGTAAAGGATATTGGTGATACTTTTTACGCATCTCTTCGGCTGTACCCCAATGGTCTGAAAGCCATTGCTTTATGTCTTCAAGAGTAAAAATCTTAAGAAAAGCTCCACCTCGCATATCTAAAAACATAGGGATTGTAATATTAGCATTGTTACAATTATATTGACAAGTCAGATAATTATAGATGAGTATGAGACCTGCTTTTTTTGCACCTAAAATACCAAGACGATAATCAATATCTCCATTACATTTAAACATTATTTTATCATAATAAAAATATTCCGATAAAATACTATCAGAATAGGCATTACTGTAGTCGTTCTCTACCCAACAACATTTATTATCTACTTTATCATAAGAGTTTGTAGTATATGAGAATTTTTCTATAGAGTCAAGAATAAATTTCAGAATCCCCGGGTCAGAGAGAAATAAATTCTGTTTGGCTATTGTATGCTTTCTCTGACATTCAAGACATAGTTCTTCATATTTTAATCCCCAAATATTGGCAGATATTGGATAAGGAAGCGGATTAAGATTCCCAAGTCTGTCTAATGAATCTTTTTTTCTTATAATTTCATAAGTGTCATCTCTACAATCACATACTCTATTTTTACATCTGCTATTTGCTAACTCAGAAAGAATTGAACGATACCGTTGTACATCTCCTTGAGAAAAAACCTTGATTGAGAAAGTTACACATAGTAATAGTAATGACAGGGCATGAAAACTGTGCCTTAGTATCTTGGTACTGTTTAAGCTAAATGCCTTACTTTGATATAGCTGCATAATCTCTTTTTTTTATAACAAATTATCTTTTTTTATCACTCAATCTTGCAATACTCTGGAGAAAGGTAAAGAAAACTGCTGATACATTTTTACGCATCTCCTCGGCTGTACCTTTATACTCTCTGTCAATTTGTTCCATAATACCTTATCTCTTCACTCCATGACAAATATTTGTTATTGTGTTAATAGCCCTTATCTCTGAGATTTTCGCACTGCCAGCTCTTGCATACAATTTCAATACATAATTATTGACGGAACAATATAGTGTTTGTATCTTAAAAAAGATATCATACAATATGACTAATCTCCGCTTTTTGTTAAAATGCTTTATTTATCTTTCAACTAATCCCACTTTTTTATAGACCTTGCGCAATGTTTTTGATGCTGTACGACGCGCTTTTTCTGCTCCATTTTGTACAATTCGGGTTAATTCAGGCACATCGGCACGAATTTTCAAAAATCGTTCGCGCACGGGACGTACATAATCAACGACGGCATCTGCAAGGGCAATTTTAAATTCAGCATACCCCTTACCTTCAAAATCACGCTCTATGTCTGCAAAAGATTGCCCTCCGGTCACAATGCTGAACATTTCCATCAAATTACCTATGGCGGGACGTTCGGGACTACGCTGTATCGTTGTTCCACTATCGGTCACAGCTCTTTTTATTTTCGCTCTGATTTGATCGTCGCTGTCCACAAGAAAAATAGTGGCATTCGTGTTAGGGTCGGATTTCGACATCTTTTTTTGCGGTTCTTGCAAACTCATAATCCTGCCTCCTTGCTCCGGTATAAAAGGTTCCGGCACAGTAAAGGTCGGCGAATAGTGATAATTAAATCGTTCGGCAATATTGCGAGTTAATTCCAGATGCTGTTTCTGATCTTCACCAACGGGCACCACATTGGCTTGATAGAGTAAAATATCCGATGCCATAAGCACAGGGTAAGTGAAAAGCCCCACATTCACATTATCGCTGTGTTGTGTGGATTTATCTTTGAATTGTGTCATACGGCTGCACTCACCCATTCCGGTAAATGTATTAAGTATCCACGCCAATTCCGCATGTTCGGGCACATGTGATTGAATAAAAATTGCGGATTGTTCGGGATCAACCCCTCCGGCAATATACATCGCTGCCACATCAAGAGTGCGTTTGCGCAATTCCGCCGGCACTTGCCTTACCGTAAGTGCATGTAAATCAACCACACAGAAATAGCAGTCATAGTTCTGCTGGAAAGTCACCCAATTACGTAAAGCACCAATCAAATTGCCAAGCATAAGACCACTTGTGGGTTGCATACCACTTAAAATAACCGGTTTTTGAGGTTTCGGATTTTGCGTTTCTGTTGTCATTGTTTCTCTGATTATCGAAGTAAAACATCACTTTATAGGCGGCAAAATACGGTATTGATTGCATATCATCACACAATAACATACCCCGATACACCTTTGGCAATGATGTTTCGTCCTATTTTCGCATTCATACAATGATTCTCATCCATACACAAACGATATACATTTACTATGGCAGAGCAAACAACAGCATACACACCTAAGCATAAAATCCGTATTATCACCGCAGCATCTTTATTTGATGGTCATGATGCAGCCATCAATATTATGCGGCGGATTATCCAAGCTACAGGAGTGGAAGTGATTCATTTGGGGCATAATCGTTCAGCGCAAGAAGTGGTGGACTGTGCCGTGCAAGAAGATGCCCAAGCTATTGCCATGACAAGCTATCAAGGCGGTCATGTCGAATATTTGAAATATATGTACGATTTATTGCGCGAACGGGGTGCCGGACATATCAAAATATTTGCCGGCGGCGGGGGTACCATTCTGCCTTCGGAGATTGAAGAATTGCATGCCTATGGTATTGACCGTATTTATTCTCCCGATGATGGGCGTTCTCTTGGCTTACAGGGTATGATAAATCATTTGGTGTCGCTGTCGGATTATGAAACACCTATGACATTTCCCGCTCATGAATTATGGGAAGCTGTGTATCAAAAAAATCCTGTCGCTCTTGCCCAAGCAATTTCTATGCTTGAAAGAGGACAATTAACGGATGAAGACATTGCCGCACATTCAACAATAACAAAAACTATTCCCGTGCTTGGCATTACCGGTACGGGCGGGGCAGGTAAATCTTCATTAACCGATGAATTATTGCTTCGTTATCTTGAAGATTTTCCTGACAAAACAATAGCCGTCATTTCTGTTGACCCTTCAAAACGTAAAACAGGCGGCGCATTACTCGGTGACCGTATTCGTATGAATTCTGTGAGTAACTCAAGGGTTTATATGCGCTCATTTGCTACGCGCCAAGCCAATATTGCCCTTAACAGTAATGTAAAAAGTGCAATCAATATTCTGAAAAATGCAGGTTTTGATTGTATTATTGTCGAAACAGCGGGAATTGGACAAAGTGATTCGGAAATAACATCCGTAGCTGATATCGCATTATATGCAATGACACCGGAATACGGAGCAGCAAGCCAATTAGAAAAAATTGATATGATTGATTATGCTGATGTTGTTGCAATTAATAAATTCGATAAACGGGGCGCACTCGATGCACTGCGTGATGTACGCAAGCAATATCAACGCTCCCATAATGCATGGAATGAAAAACCCGAAAATATGCCCGTCTTCGGTACAATTGCTTCTCAATTTAATGATCCGGGTGTGAATGCTCTGTATCTTGCGCTCATAGAAAGAATAAATGGCTTATTAACGGATAAATGGCAATCACGCATAATGCCACCCACAGAACAAAGTCAAAAAATGTATATTATTCCGCCCGACAGAACTCGCTATTTGGCAGAAATAGTGGAAGAATCGGCTCGATATAATGCAATGGTAGAATCACAGTCAGCAATTGCACGAAAATTATATCAAATTCAAGGAACTATACAAACATTACAAGAACAAAACAATACCAATTAAAATAATATTTGTGCCATATATTAAAAAACACTTATGAAAAAAGTATTTTCACCGACACCATTGTCATTTGACAGTTTACTCTTCGTAATGCGGCTGACCTTTGGTTTTAGTATGCTTTTAGGTCATGGCTTGGGTAAATTCAACAAATTATTTCAAGACCCGATAAAATTTTATAATTTCGCGGAATTGGGTCCCGAAGTATCGCTTTACTTGGCTGTCTTTGCTGAATTAGTCTGTTCGGTATTGCTTATTCTGGGATTGGGAACAAGACTGGCTGCTTTACCACTTTTTATCACTATGGCTGTAGCTTTTTTTATTGTGCATGGTGCTGACCCCTTCGGCGAACGTGAATTGGCATTTTGTTATATGATTATTTATGCTGTCTTCATCTATAGCGGAGCGGGTAAATATTCCGCGGATTCCTTTATCCATTCTTATCTTCATAAATCGTAGAAAAACATAGACTAAGATTTTTTTACGTTCATACTTATGTATGCGATATAAAGAATTGTGCAGCACTATCAAGGTTGCACAATTCATTGCGCCATGGCGGATAATTCCGTGAAAGAAATACCTGTGAATTTTTCTTCCGTATAATATAAAAAATCATCCGTTGGCATACCCCATTGACTGACGCAATAATAACGATTAATATTGAATCTGTTTGATTATCATTTATGTATATGTTTTAGGTAAGCATTGCATCAAGCGAAGATAAATACTGATCAGCATAAGCCAAATGATTTTTTTGTTTTTCAGTATCCATAGAATCAAAACTGCGAACAAGCATAGATAAACGAGGATTTTTCAGAAAAAATTCACGATGTGTGTGAAGAAATCGCCAGAATAATCCGTCCCAAGTCTTTTGCCAATCACCTTTGGGATAATTACTCATTTTCATCAAATAATTACTGCCGCTGATATATGGTTTTGTGGACATAATTCCGCCGTCTGCAAATTGACTCATGCCATACACATTAGGCACCATAACCCAATCATACGCATCAATAAACATTTCCATAAACCATTGATATACTTCATCGGGATCAAATTCACACAGCACCATAAAATTACCAATCACCATAAGCCGCTCAATATGATGACAATACCCTGTTTCGAGTATTTTTTGTATGGTACTGTCAATCGGATATATACCTGTCGTTCCATCCCAGAAAGAAGCGGGAATTTTTCGGGAAAATTTCCAGAAATTTTTTGTTCGTTCTTCTCTGCCTCGCCATTCATATACCCCGCGAATAAATTCACGCCAGCCAATAATTTGTCGGATAAATCCCTCAACGGAATTTAATGGTACTGTATTGCGCTCACAATATGACAATGTGCGTTCTACAATATAATGAGGAGTCAATAAACCCACATTGAGCATAGGTGTTAAAACACTATGATGGAGAAAATGTTCTTTATCCACAATTGCATCTTCATAAACGCCAAAGTCATGAAAACGCTCGGATAAAAATATCTCAAACCATTGTTTCGCGTCTTCAAATGTGCATGGATATTGTATTTCTCCCCGACAATATCCATAATGATGTTGAAACTTTTCATTGATGTATTGTTGAGCTTCCTTATAGTATGTATTACGAGAAGGAAACTCAATAATGGGAGGTGTTTTCTTTTTGGGGTATTTTTCTCTATTATCAGCATCAAAACTCCATTTACCGCCGGCAGGTGTACCATCGTCATCAATAAGTATATTGAGTCTTTTTCTTTGCTGTATATAAAAATCTGTTTGAAAATATTTCTTTTTCTTTGAAAAATACAGACTATTTTCGGTTTCGGTATTTAAGAACAATGGCGATGAATATTGATGTAATGTCAAAGAATATTGTGATGCAAATTTCCGTATTCTTCGCTCCAACCAATCATCCGTAACAGCAACATAATGAATATCTGTAAAATTATTATATTTCAAATATTCCACAAGGTTTCGGCAATCCGCACGTTCATCATCAGCTTCTATATAGTGAACAGGATATAATTGTTCCGATAAATAATGTTCATAAAACTTCATTGAAGCGCGATGGAAGGCAATTTTTTGCTTGTGGAAACGATACTGCGAAAAATAAAGATATTCTTCGATGAGAAACACATCTCTGCCTTGAGCACAAGCAGGATGCACTTCAAATAATTGATGGGGGAACACTATAGTTGCTGATTTCATGAACGTTTCATCCTGCATTTATCGCTGCAATATTTGACTTCATGCCAAACTTTTTCCCATTTTTTTCTCCAAGCAAATGGTCTGCCGCATGTAGCACATATTTTCGTTGGTAAATCCGATTTTTTCTTCATACAGCACGATATTATGAACAATATCTTAACAACAATAAGTGATAAAGGTTATGAGTAAAAGAACAGTATTTAGACAACTCTTTTTAGCTCAATAATAAAGGTTGTTCCTTTGCCGGGTATTGTTTCCTTGACATATATTTTACCATTATGATATTGTTCAATAATTCTCTTGGATAAAGATAAGCCAAGCCCCCAGCCACGTTTTTTCGTTGTGAATCCCGGATCAAATATTTGTCTTTTTATTTGTTTTGTCATCCCCTTGCCATTATCGCTTACACTGATGACAATTTTCCCCCGCGAAGCAGATTTAAGTGCAATTGTAATTTCACCATTTTTTGATTCAATCGCTTGTACAGCATTTTTTAATAAATTTTCTATTACCCATTCAAATAATTCACGATTTACCGAAACGATGAACCCTGTGGCAATTTCCCTTTTCAGCACTACTTTTTTCCCAAGATGAGGAACGCGACGCTCAAAATAGACACAGACATTTTCAATAATTTTTCCTATATCGTCATGATGTTTTTCCGGGTCATTACCTATTTTTGAAAAACGATTTGCTATAGTATTTAACCGTTCAACATCATGCTCCATTTCTTGTAATGTTTCTTCTACCGAGGCGGGGTCATCGGCATTAAGTCGCATAATTTCAATCCAAGCCAAAATACTCGACAATGGTGTACCTAATTGATGCGCAGCTTCTTTTGCCATACCAACCCATATATTGGATTCTTCATTGCGGCGCACATAACTAAAGGCAATATAACCAATGATAACAAAAGCACCGACAATCACAATTTCTACATACGGTAAAAGCTGTAATTTTCGTATTAAATCGGAATTGGTATAAAAAATCCTCTGAAGTACAACACCGTCTTGATCTTTGATATCAATGGGCTTATATACTTTGCTCATTTCTGCAACAATTTCACGCATTTTTTGCATTTGTTGTTCTTCAGACAATGTTGTATCAATAGCAACATTCAAAGAATATTCGGATAATGGTAAATTGGGCGTATTATTTTCATCGGTGAGGATGAGAGGAAATGAAATAGTTTTTGTCACAGAGTAAATACTGTGAAGAAAACTTTCGGGATCACTGTTTGGCTTTTTCAAATAATAATCATAAATACCGGCATAAAATTGAACAGTATTCAGTTCGCGTTCCACCAATTCCTTCACCAACATATTTGTATAAAGCAACACCCCTGCAACCATGCTGAATGCCAACATAGCCAGTAATGCTTTGAGCCGCCACTTACCAAATATTCTTTGGAGTAATCCGGGTTGATGAAGACTGTATGCCATAAAAATTAAAGCTGCGCCCGAAAAAACTCAACTGTTTTTTCTAAACCTTCACGAAAACTTACTGTTGGCATCCAGCCATAATGTTCCTTAATTTTTTTATGACTGATCACGCTGCGTCTTTGCTCTCCCGGTTTAGCAGCGCCGTATTTTTCGGGAGAATTGCCGCCAATAATATCATTTAAATGTCTGAAAATTGTCACGACATCTGTTTCTTTTTCTGTTCCTATATTAAATGCACCTTCCATTGTATCTGATAATGCATGAATATTGGCTTGGACAACATCGCTTACAAAAACATAATCACGAGTTTGTAAACCATCCCCATTGATAACAGGTTCTTGACCGGCAAGTAATTTATTGGTGAAGATAGCCACAACCCCTGCTTCACCATGTGGATTTTGGCGCGGACCATAAATATTGGCATAGCGTAATATTACCGAAGGAATTCCGTATTCTTGCTTGTAATAATACAAATAATGTTCATTGGCAAGTTTAGAAATACCATAGGGCGAAAGCGGTTGTTTGGGATGATCTTCGGAAGCCGGAAATTCTTGTTGTTCACCATAAACCGTTCCACCTGAAGAAGAAAATATTATTTTTTTTACACCATTATTTTTTGCTGCTTCATACAAATTTAATCCGCCGAGAATATTGGTTGTAGCATCAAATTTCGGGTCATTGACGGAAACACGAACATCCATTTGTGCCGCATGATGATTAAGAACATCGAAGCGTTCTTGTGCAAAAAGGTCATGAATACCATCCGCCGTTATATCCATGGTGATGATACGTGCTTTTGAATTACAATTTTCTTTTTTACCCGTCGAAAAATTATCCAGAATGACAACATCATGCCCTAAAGCACAATATGCATCAACAATATGTGAGCCGATAAATCCCGCTCCGCCGGTGACAATAATTTTCATCATAATAGTTTTATTCTACAATAGATTACTCGGTGATTATAATTTAAGTATAACGAAGTCCTTTTTGACCAATATCCTTCCGAAATACTTTTCCTTCAAATTCAATATATGGTATTGCTTGGTATGCGATATTGATGGCTTTTTCGAGTGTATCGCCTGAGCCACATACGCCCAATACCCTGCCACCATTAGCAATTAGTTCTTTATTTTCATCGCGTGCCGTACCCGAATGGAATATACGTGCATTCATGGCGCGTGCTTCTTCAATTCCCGAAATCCGCATACCCTTATTATAGGTGTCGGGATACCCTTCTGCGGCAAGAACAACATTGCAACAATAACCATTGGTTGAAGAACGTACAGCGCTTTTATCTATTTCGCCACGCGCTGCACTACTTAAAAGACGCACAAAATCGCCCTCAAAAACCGACAGGACTGCCTGTGTTTCAGGATCGCCGAAACGGGCATTAAATTCGACAACACGCGGCTCACCATTATGAATCATAAGTCCACAAAACAGACAACCTATAAAAGGTGTTTTTTCTGCACGCATACCGTCTAACAGTGGCTGAATAATGCGTTTTTTTACTTTGTCCATAATCTCAGGTGTCACTAAAGCATCAGCAGGAGCATAAGCACCCATGCCTCCCGTATTTTTTCCGGTATCGCCATCGCCTATTCTTTTATGATCTTGGGCAGGGGCAAGAGTAATAAAATTAGTACCGTCACAAATAGCAAAAACCGATGCTTCTTCGCCTTCCATAAATTCTTCTATCACAACTGCTGCACCCGCTTTTCCGAAAGCACCGCCAAACATTTCCAATACAGCATTTTTTGCTTCTTCATGGGTGCGAGGCACAATCACACCTTTGCCTGCAGCCAATCCATCTGCTTTAATAACAGGGGGTTTGGAGAAATTGTCTATATATGCCAAAGCATCATGCACTTGTGTGTGATCAAAATGCTTATAAGCCGCAGTGGGAATATTATATTTACGCATCATGTCCTTTGCAAAAGCTTTGGACGACTCAATACGTGCAGCGGCGCGTGAAGGACCGAAAGTAAAAATACCTGCCGAGCGTAAATTATCAGCCAAACCAAGAGCCAAGGGTTGCTCTGGTCCTACAACTACAAGGTCAATCATCAAACGCTGACAAAATTGAATAATTTGGTCATGGTCATTAATATCTTCGATATCAGTATGGCGAGCCACTTCGAATATGCCGGGATTACCCGGGGCTGCATACAATCCACGCATAAACGAGGATTTGGTGCGCATTGCCCAAGCAAGTGCATGTTCTCTGCCACCCGAACCAATAAGAAGAATATTCATAGTACCTCCATACAGTAGTCGTAAATCAATTGTAAATATCTATGTGAATTTGTGAGGAGTGTTTTTTATGCACCATTGGAGCATACTTGTTGAACATCATGAAAAACAAGAACACAATCAGAAAGCGAAAATTACGAAAGTTTATTCGATGAAGCGGTGAGAAATACTTTCTTTCCCACGATATATTGATTATTGGACTACAAATAGTCGGTGCATTGTAGCGAGATTTCTTTACTTTTTTTCTGCAACACGTATTTTCACACTGCGAGCGCGAGGATTGCGCATAATTTCTTCTTCATCTGCTTCCAATGGTTTCGATGTCAGAATATTGACCATAGCGGGTATATCATCAGTATTGCGAGAAAAATCACGGAATACATTTTTGACGATACGATCTTCAAGGGAATGATATGACATAATAACAATGCGCCCATGGGATTCCAAAAAAGGAATGAATCCGCGCAACATTTGCTCTAAGATTGATAATTCATCATTGACGGCTATACGAAATGCCTGAAAAATTCGAGCAAGCGATTTGGATAATATATGTGGTGGGATGAGCGATGCTGCCACATCGCGCAAATCAAATGTAGTACGAAGAGGAGCGGCACGACGCCTTTGAATAATGCGTCGCGCCATTGCTCGCGAAAAGGGCTCTTCACCGAAGACCCGCATAATACGTTCTATGTCCTCCTCTTTCCATTCATTCAGGATGTCTGCTGCCGTACACTCACCTTCATCGCCGAAACGCATATCCAATGGTGCATTGACGCGGTGGCTTATGCCGCGCTGAGCGCTATCCAATTGCTTGGACGACACGCCCAAATCCAGCAGCAGACCGGATGCCTTCCCCCGAAGTTCCTCTATGCTGCATGCCCGAATGAAATTGTCATGTATGAGCGTTAATCGCCCTTTGTTTATTTCTTCTGCAAAACGCTCCGAGCAATGGCGAATTGCCTCCTTATCGGCATCAAAGGAATACAATCGCCCCTCTTCGGATAAACGCTCCACAATGGCTCCTGTGTGACCTCCTCCCCCCAGAGTACCGTCCACATAAATACCATCTTTTTTCCACACAACATAATCACAAATAATATCACGCATCACCGGCAGATGATAATCATACTGCTCTTCACGTGATCGGTCTCGACGGATATGACGTTTGCTGTTCACACGCTTTGCCGAACTATGATTGCATCACTTTGGCGGCTATCTGCTCATACTGATCACCATGACCATTGAGATACCGTTCAAATTCATCGGGATTCCAAAATTCAATATGATCAATCATCCCGACAACGGTGACTTTCCCTTCCAACGAAGCAAAGTCCAGATAACGCTTGCCTATTGTGATACGCTGTTGTGCATCAATCTCCACCTCTTCGCACCATGCCAAGATTGTCCGTAGGAAAAAGCGGTTTTCTTCATCGAATTGATTCATACCCATATAGCGTTCTTCATACTTTTTCCATTCATTCAATGGATAAGCAACTATACATTTATCAGTCCCCCGAGTCAGCACAAATGTATCGTTCGCATCCGGTGAAAGTGCTTTACGCATCTTTGCCGGTATGTTCACGCGCCCTTTATTATCGAGCGAAAATGTTTCCTGACCCTTGAAAAATGACATAGTCTTGAATAACTTTGCTTAGCATTACATCAATTCTTGTTCCTCTTTTTGCTCTGCATGCCCGAAATCAAATCCAATGTCCCTTTTTCCCCCACAGATAGCAAAACATTGATTGATTCCCCCACTTTCTCCCACTTGGAGCGGCGCGAAATTACTTTATTGCTGCTTTTGTGGTTTCTTACTGCGCACAATAGTCGAACAATAGCGTCAAAATTTGAAAAAAGTGGCGTTTTTTGACAAATTTCGCCACTTTGACCTATACAAACCCCTTTTGTATCGCCATTATTTTTTGTTTACACAAGACTTCATCCTATTCGGTTACGATAGAAAATGGAGAAATGATATTTATACTAATCATTTGATTGGTTGTCTTTATTAACCAAACAAATAATTGGTTTTTGATATTTGTGTTCACATCATCTACCTCTTGATGATAGAATAAAATATTGTAAAGTATAAACTTACAGCAGTAGTGGCTCTATCATTGTCAGACTTTTCATAAAGTATATGATAGCCATCACTTTGTCAGGCACTACGTGTGATGTATCCTCTGTCTATATCCAAATACACACTGACCGGATATATCTTAGTGAAGCTCCTATCAATGCGCCGGGCAGAATAGGGATGTGGCGTTTTGGAGCAACAGACAAACCACATGGCAATACCCCAATTGCCAATAATGTAAGAGTCTATGATCGTTTTATCAATAAAAAGCTCTATGAGCTGACAGATCAAACGGGTAATGTACGTGTGGTGATTACCGATCGCAAAAGAGTCAATGGCAGCGATGAAGCCAAGCCGGATATTGCAATGTCAGCTCAATACTATCCTTATGGCATGGCTCAAGCGGGCAGAGTGGCAAGCGCGGGGGCGGATTATCGCTATGGCTATAATGGCATGGAAGAAGAAGACCGCGGCGATGCAGTAAGCTCGGAAATTGCTTCCACAGGCGCGAAAGCCAAACCCGGCGAAGCAAATCTATTGAATACGGAATTCCGTCTTTATGACCCGCGCTTGGGGCAATGGCTCACTCCCGACCCTGTGTTTCAGCCATGGGAAAGCCCCTACTCGGCTATGGCAGGCAATCCTATTTTATTCAGCGACCCGCAGGGGTTGAATGAGGAGGAGGGAGCTAAACCGGGTAACACTAATACAGGGAAAGGTACAGAAGAGAATCCCGGCACAGTCCCTGAAGTCGTTGTTAGACCCCCTCCTATTGGGTTAACGAATAGTACTGAGAGTGATATTGTTGGGGCACGGAGTGAACAGGGGTATGATGGGTGGAATTATCTGAACTGGATGGGAAATGATGTACGTTATGCCGGAAGAAGTGGAATATATACTTTTCAATATTATGATAGACAATATGATAGTTACAGAGAGTTTACCCCATACACAGATAATGAATATAGCCAATTACGTTTAAAAATCGCAAATCAGATAGCGGATAATGGACCTTATGTTTTATTAGGTGGTTTCGCTGCACCGTTTGTCGGTGTAGTTGCCGTGAAGGGAGTAGGTCTTGCTTTAACTCCAATTGTAGCAAGAGGGGTGCCATATATTCCATATGTTTATAACATCGCTTCGAAACCAGAAACAAAAGAGTTTGTTGTTGATCTCATGCTTGGTGACGGACCGGGTGTCTCAAATCCGTTTACTCCTGCGGGTGCAGGAAAAGAGCTAGTAACAAATCCAGTACCTACGTGATTAGCCAGAGTAATTCCTGCAAGCGTTAGTAGTAAAACATTAGGTGCCCCGGGTGCGGCAGATGTGTTTGTTACCGCAGCAGATGATATAGCGGGACTAAACGCAAACCAGATAGCAGAACGATTGACCATTCCAAATAGCAGTTCTGGATTTACAATAATTGAGTTTAACACTCCTCATATGGGTTTAAGTTCCCCAATAAATCGCACAAATCCTGGCTTTGTAGGTTTTGGTAGAACGGCAGGTGGAGCAAGAGAATTTACTCTCCCGAATCAACTTATTCCTGATGGTTCAACAATTAGAATTGAACGATGATGAAACTAAAACCTAAAGAAATAGAATTGCGAGGAAGTTGGGAGCTTGTAGGCAATTCAATAAAAGCTGATAATATTAGTGTACGAATAGAAAACCTTACTTCTTGTTATCTAATAGAAATAAGTGAAGATGAAAGTGGTTGGAAAAAATTATATCAGGACCCTGAAGATAAACGCTATTGGGAATTATCATATCCCGAGAGCGAAATCCACGGTGGAGGTGCTCCAGTATTAAAAAATTTGTCTATACTTGAAGTAAAAGAAAAATATCAAGTATAAAATGAATTTGCTAATTAAAATATTATTTTATATTTTTGAAATATTTTAATTAATTTTTGTGAGGCTAAAATTTTTTGATGCAATATTTCCAAGAACAAACTTCACTATTTGTGAAGTAGCGAATAAATGTAAATCAACTATAATTCTTAAAATGACTTTGATATAACCTGTAAATCGCTCTGCTACGCATCTTGATGGTAGTTATGCCAATGACAATGAAGTCCAAGCAGGTTTTTTTAGTCTTTACATGGATTTATTCCCGATAGGAGGACTAACAAGATTAGCGAAATCGGGAAAAGGTGTAGTAAAAGCCGTTGATAATGTGGCGGTGGCAGCCGCTGATGATGTCGCGGAGGTTGTTGGTAAGGAAGGGGGAACAATAGGATTTAGATATATGACAGAGGGGGAATTGAAGGCAATACAACAGTCGGGAATGTTAAGAGGAGGAAATCCTGGAAAAACATATTTCACTAAAGATTTATATAAATCAGGAGCCCATGCTCAACAAAGATTGTCTTTGCCAACAACCCCTACATTACGAGTTGAGTTTGAAATTTTAAATAATCCTACAATGAGACTTAATGGGTCAAAAGTTTTGCCAGATTTTGGTATGCCTGGCAATGGTGCTGAATTTATGACTACAGACCCTGTAAAAGTTAGATTGATTAATTGGCAACCCTTAAGATAGATACAATGGACAATAAAAAAACGTATATAATTACGACAGCTGAACCTTGGGATTTGGAAAGTCCTGACGGAAAGAATATTATTCGAGGAATAATATTGTCAATAGTTAATAGTTATCTTTTGGTCTTTAAAGCTAACTATTTATTAAATTTTGAAGGTGTAAGTGGAGATATTTTGATTTTATCCCCACGGCTAAAGGATGAGAATTTTGAAAATATAGCGACTAAGGAAATAGATGTAAATGGGGGTCTTTTTTTAGATAATTATAACAAAAATTTTGAGGAAAGTAAGTTGAAGGAGAATTGCAAATTTTTTTTAATAGGAACCTTAGGTAGTTGAAGATAATTATGTAAGTAATTATTTTAGACTTTTACAATAATAAAAATACTATCCTCGTTGAAGAGATAGAAAGTAAAAATTATTTACAAGTGATTTGGAATTACCTGCAATACAACATCAAAGCTAAAATTAGAACAAATGCTTTGAAAAA
>DDTD01000052.1 GCA_002344005.1 Ignavibacteria bacterium UBA2373
TCTATAAAAAGTTAAACAATGTCGTTTCTCTTGTACTCCTGTACAAAACCATAAAATTTATGTAATCTCGAACATAGAGTATGAAGTCGCCGGCAGTAAGATTTTTCCTCCATTTACTCGTAGATCAAGTTTCGCTTGCCCTGCCTTGAATAACAACGCCATGTGTATAGAAAGAATATCAAACTCTGCTTTGGGCAAAGCGATACACCCCTGAGATGTTGTATCTTCGCTACCTGCACGTGTTGAATGAATTCTCAACGAAGTTCTTTTTTCCCTAAAATTTGTATATCCAAGGGGAGTGATATTAAATCCTTGTATTCCTGAATTTCCTGTTGTCAATTGTGTACTTACTGTATATTCACCACCCGGTATAGGACCTCCGGAAAGATTAGGAAATTGTCTAAAAAACTCCTTACGAATTTGTCCTGCTTGATATGCATCCATTTGCTTATTTTTTATTCGCTTCTTAATTTCTTCAAGTAATTGTACAAAAGTCTTAACATTTGTGAATTCATGAGTACCATAACGAAAATTACCGGATGGGTTGACCGGACTACTAACATCATCGGCTTTCACATAAGAATATTCGGATTTTCCTCTATATTTTCCGGTACCACTTATAGCAGTCCATGGACCATAGTAATTAGCACGATGCTTAAGCGATGGTCCGATTGGACGATTCTTAAAGATTGGCACTAATTGCTCTTTTCGAACATCATAGTCAAGCCCACTAAGTATTGGTTCAGAGTTTCCTAATGAATGACTTTGATTTGACATAAACAACTCACAATAACATTTTACACAAATTTATTACCTAAAGTATCTTTTCCTAAGCGTGCTTTTCCTAAAACATACCCTTGCGAAAGAACGATAAATGTCACCGATGCTTTCATAAAATATGGTTCTATACATTCTAATAAGTATTGTAATTTATCTCCTGCTTTATATCCCTTTGCCCAACCGCTTTGTTGCAATAATGATAATTGTTCACGGGTAATTGCCCCTATCCTTACTTCATAATATTCCGAGCGCATCAGACATTGTGCCCCAAGTGCAAATGTTTCCCCAAGTGTGGAAAGTTCTTTGCCAAGAATACTGATATAGTGTTGCGGTACTGTTCTCTGATCAGCGACAATATCATCAACTTCCACATGAACAATAGCATGTATCACTGTTTCAATCATCACTTTTATTGTGTGAGCTATACCATATCTATGCCCCCATACTTCATGAGCAAAAAGATAGAGCTTTACGAATGTTTCCCGTTCCAAGGGACTGAGGGTCAGAGAATACCGCAATATGTGTGAAGGCATTATTTTTTGACTGTATGCAACAATAATACTATCACGTTCTTGATTATCAATCGGTAAATCTTGCCATAATGCATATTGTGCCATACGTTTATGGTGTACAGCACTGTCACGTAGAGAATGTTCTATTGCACGCAATACCTGAACCGCTTGTTTACTGCCGGTATCATAGTACTCATCAAACATACCTATAGGAAATAATTCCTCTAATGCAGGTACAGGAAAATGATATTGTGCAGTTGAAAAATCAATCATATCGCTTCGTGAAAATAATTATGATACTTCATTAATGGAGACAAAACGGATACCGAGATAATTACTATTGATAGTTCTTTTTTTAATATAACTCCCTAATAATTTTTGAAAATAAAGTTTATCGGGTAATTGCAACAATTCCTCTCGAAATACAGGAATTGTGATTTCTGTATAGGGAGCAATAAACCCGCGTATGCGCCCTATTTTTTCACGAATAGAAATTTTTTCAGCAGCAATTGTTCTTTCTTTTGCAATAAATGGCGGAAAACTCATCACGGCGGCTTTGATATCTTCTCGCGATAAGACTCTGCCACGACTTGCAATTAAAGATCGGAAAAAATCCCAGATTAATTCTTTATCTGCGAAGACAATATTACGATGTGTTGGAGTAATAGCTTGCACACTACGCACATATTCTTCCATCCCTTGATATAAACCAAACGAACGTCCGGCAGCAATATCTTCTATTAATGAACCAATATCATATTCGGAATAATAGACTTTTACATCTCCCTGAGGTGATGGTGTTAATGACAATTGAATACGACCATCGCTGGTGGATTGTGATGTATATTGATACGGATATGATGAATCAAAAGCAACACCATTTTCAATATATTCAACAGGATAATCATGACCAACATCTTGCACGGATGTGATGATAGTATGTTTCTCAAAACTGTTCACTTCCGGCAGTGAATATAAGGTTATCGAAGTATGATGTGCCAAACATTCGCGTCGGACAACATTCCATAAAAGTAAAGCATTGATGGTAAGATTTCTTTGTAATGATAGTGCATAAGAAGCTAAATCCCGCAAACGAAGCCAATAAATACCATTATGATCTTTGATAGAATGTTCAGAAAATACATTCATCGGTATTTCGAGAAAACGATAGTCGAATGGTGTGAAAAAGAATTCTTCCATCGCAGTGAGCAATGTAGGATACACCGCCGAAGAACGAAATGGCGAGAATATTTCTTTTGTCGGTAATTCAGCCGCACCTGATAAATCATGGATACGGCATCGAATACGTTCAATAATGTATGGATCAATACCTTCAACATACACAGATAAACATTCCGGCTGTTTCTCAGTTGGGTGCAAAAAAAGTGAAAAACCCAATAAAAGATCATTACCGTCTGTTTGAACACTTACCTCATTGGAAAAAGAAGGAAAAATCCATGTCGGTTTATGGACAGAAAATATGTTTTTATTACCTTCTGTATCTTGCAGTGAGCAGGTAAAAAATGGCTCTACAAGAAATGGGGATGCCGTTTCCGATTCGAATAGATATGCTTGAGCAACAGAAAAGGCAGGTCCCGGAAAAAATTTGCCAAATAAGTTACGACGCAACGTTTCAAATAGACCATCACCAAATTGACCGCTCCATGGCGCATAAATGCCGATAAGACTTTGTGCTTGCAAATCATATTGCCATTTATCAAGCGTATCGAGCAAGGTCGTGAGAATGGGGTCCCTTATTTCGCCCTTATATTTTCCGTAGAATCTGGTTTTTATATCAGTGTATTGCATAGCTGTCTATATTAATATTCCATGAACCGACCGCATCCGGTCGCAAATTTTTTCCTTGCAAAGCAAATTCAAATTGTACACGTACTTCCGTATCTGATGTGCGAAAAACAATCCCATTTTCCACTGTTTCATCACCTATGATTCTGACACTTATCACGAATGGAATACCTGCTTGGTCAAGCCATAAGTTTATTTCATCCAAAATAGTTCTTTGTAACTCTTCGCGCTCACGTTCCGGCAATACGCTTTGTAAACATAAGCGCGATGTACCACCGATTGTGTAAAGATATGTCCATAAAGTTCCCATACCGGGCGAAGGTAAATCTGTATATTTTCCTATACCGGAAAGAACAAAAAAACGCACTCGTGAAAGCAATAATTCATGTTCATAACGCGGGGTTGCCAGAATACCGGTTGTATTAATTGATAATGGTAATGTTAAGACTGCCATAGATGCTTATTTTATTAGTATAACCATTGTGCGTGCTATACCACGCGGAGTTTTTGCTATGACCGTATATTGTCCCGAACTGTAGTGACTCATATCTATGTCAATAGTATTACCCACAAATGACAGTTCATGAACCTTATGACCATAATGCGAATATATCTCAAGTTTCGAATGATCACGTGCTGCGATTTCTGACAAATATACTGAGGTTATTCCCAAAGAAGGATTCGGTATAGTTATTATCTCAAGATCTTCTCGATACGTAGCTCCTCGTACAAACCCACTCACGCATGTAGGATCATAGTCAAGATAGACAACTTCGGAGGCAGGCGTCCACAATCGTGCCTGAATAGCAGATGTAATATCTGTTGTATCAATATGTATTGACCCTATGGCAATAGAATCTTTAGTATGGATTTCGCCCCATAATACCTCAAAACGAAGTTTCTTGACTGTACTGAATGCACCGGTTTTGTTCATGTCTCGGCTAATTTTACCCTTGATGGTTACTCCGCTGCCATTCTTAAACTCTGTCATTTCTTCATCAATATTCGCCAATGCCAATAAACGCGGATTCCACAATATATCAATGCTATAAGGAAAATACTCAGCATTATTAAAAGCAGCCAATGCACTGTCTATTTCATTGCTCAATGCTCGTAATTCTATATCTATTATATCTTTTGCTGCAATTTTTTTTCCTTTTATATTACGATTTTCTAAGAGTAGTGTAATAAGTTTATCGCGCAATGAATCACGTTCTATCCCGGTACCGATTGCTCTGACACGAGTTTTGGTGGAGTTGCCATCTCGACGTAAGTCTATTCCCGCAGAAAAAACACCTTTTTGTTCAGGTTTGAAAACTACGGGAATAGCAATACTTTCTCTTGCATTTATTTCTAATTTCGGAAGATATGATATACCGATTGCTGAAGAACTTTCTTTGACATTTGCGGTAAACATTGCTTTTTTATTGGAATTATTACGAATAATAAGATTGCGTGGGGCTGATTCATACCCGACTAATTGATCGCCAAAATTTATATCTTCTGACACTATCTCAGGATCGTCGCGATAAGACTCACCGCGTAATGGAATTTCAAGAGGTTTGACATCACAATGATGAAGAAAAAGCAAGGATTTATCCGCAATTATCTCTCCTTCTTCTTTTGGTATGTATGAAACAATTATTGCGACACTTTCATCTTTCTTTAATGAATTCGGGACTGAATTTTTTAGGGTAAATGGTGAAAACTGCGTTGCATCCATAGTTAATGTTGCTGCAATATCACCTTCATTTTTTATGATAATAGTATTTACTATTTCCTCTTCAGCATCAGAGCGAAGTGTATCGTGAGGAGGATCCACAATCGTTAATTTTGGTGTTCCTGCATACCCTGTTATCGTAATATTCTCTGAGTAATCCTCACATTCATTATTTTTTGCTGTAATTGTCTTTGTAAATGTACCGGGTGTGTCAAACTGTAATGGAAGAGAAAATGTAATGTCGCCGGAACTTAATAATTGTTGAGGAACAACACCATTTACATCTCCTTCTATACGAATGGTAGGGTTAAAAGTACCATCTTGCTTCAGTGTGACATCTATTATGTCTTTACCATCCAAACATACTTCACCAAGATTAATTATAGATTGTGTAAAAGAATAGAGTACTGTTTGTTTATTTGGTACTAAATTTACTCGCAAATCTCCATTCTTTGCATTACTCCTAATTGTTAACGTTCCGGATTGATTACCTTGATTTGGATCATACCAAATAGTTAAAGTCTCCTCTTGATCAATTGATAATCTCTTTTGCCCTTCATAAGAAAAAGGTTTATCAACAGTTATGTCTGATATTTCTAAGCGATTTCGACCACTCTTTGATATTTTTACTTGAGCTGATACTTTTTTACAAGCCGTTGCCGGGATGGGAATCGGAACATTGCTGCTTATCACAGGTGCAGGATCAATACCATTTCCTGAGAGTTTAAATTGAATTTGTTGCGTTTTGGCAATTTTTGCAATCATCGTGAGTGTACCACTATATGACTGTATATTTCGAGGAGCAAAACGTATTAGGAAATTTTTAGGCTCACCTGTCTGTATTATAATAGGAGGTGTGGGTTTGTCTATCCATGAAAATCCAGAGGGTATATCAGATATTGCATCAACAATCAATGGAACTTTACCGGTATTCTCTATAGTAATTGTCCCATCTTGTGTTTCATCCGTATATACTCCACCGAAATCTATATTTGTATTTTCTGTTTTCCATTCAGGCATTGCCACATCAAAAAGAGAAGTTGATGCAGTCATCGAAGGGTGACTTGTTCCCGTTGCAAATAGAGGAATATTATCGATAATATAAAGATTACCGGCATTATCACCTATTGCTATTTTCCGTGAATCATTACTAAATTTCACAGCAGTCAATGGAATACCAATCCGATGTTTTTTCAACAATTCACCATTTTCATTCCATAATACTAAATACCCATCACCATCAACAGAAGTAATAAATTTTCCATCTTTTGACCAGTCAACTTGGGAAACCACGCCGGTAGCACCTATAAGAAATTTGTCCAATTGTAAAGAATTATTACGGATTATGATTTGGCTATCTCGCCGATGCATAGCGGAGGAGACACAATAGGTTCCACTATTATTCCAAGCAACAGATGCTAAATTTCTGTCCCCTATATCTAATGCATCATTTAATATCCCGCCGTCAACTACATTCAAAAGAGTAGCCATCTCTATAGGTGACATTAACTCAGGTATTCCAATTCTACCTGTCGCAGATCCAACCATAATGAGAGAATCACCATAAGGTGTGTATTTCACATCTCGAATATTTCGACCATCCAAAAAAGGAGGAGCATTAAAACTTGAGACATTGTACAATCTACTCATTGCACCTTTTATTGAGTCACCGTTTACTATAAATACAGTGTCGGGAATAAATTCATAGCGGTACTTTCGACAAACATTTCCGGCACCGGAAATTATATATTGTCCGTCGGGACTAAAATCTATTGGTAAATAGTCAGTAGATGTAGTTATTAATGAATTATAATCAACAAATCTCCATCCAAGCCCTAATTGTGTGGACATAAGACCAATAACAACCCGAGAATCGGAAGGATATTGAAGACTAATTGTAGCTATTGTTTTATCTTGAGGATGAAAACTTGCATTCTTTATAAAACCACGTTCTGAACCACGGGCTACACCTTGTCTATTTATTAAGATTTGATTACGTGTGTATTCGTAAATACAATATGTAGAATCACTTCCTACTGTCAAAATCTCTACATCATCGTTTGACCAATCAATCGAATTAATCTTGCCGGGATGTAGTAATGGAACTGTAAAAGTATTTGCATTAATTGTCACGACATAAGAAATATCATCGCCTTCATCACCTTTATCCCATATATACTTATATCTGCTTGCGCCTGTAAAGTTGTCGGCTACAGTTTTTACGTATTTTCCATTTCTCCACATTTCAATCTTCACTCTATCATTTTGCTGAGTTCCAACCCAAAAAATTTCTACAGTATCTCCAATGGAATATATTGCTTTCTCCGGTATCACAGTAACACTCAATGCTTGTACCACAGATTGCTCTTCTCTCGCTTGTGAAGCAATAGATTTCTGTGTAGCGACTCCACTTTTTGTCGGAAGTGCGTGGAGAGTACTACCGCCAAAGGATTGTTGCTGAGAAAAGTGATTATCTGAGTCTTGATCTAGTGCCCACGATGGTAATATTATCATAGATAGAATAAAAAAAGGCACATAATACATAAAATTAAGTCCTTTGATACAATATATGGAATGAGTAAAAATAGTCATAATGTTACTATGATTGTATATGTGACCTCTTACCATTATTACCTTTTTTGGAGAGTTTATCGCATAATTGTTATAATACTTAGTGCTGGCATCTGCCGCTTTGTTCTATCACGTAATTCTATACGATAGTGAACTATGGCGGAAATCGCTCATATCTATATCTGTTGCCTTAAAATACACTAAACATTCACCACCAAATCATCTATAGATATCATAGTATTCACCAACATAATATTACCATTATTATTTCATCCTATTAACTACTTACTTAAATTTCTACAGATAAAATTTTAATTAATCATTACCATTGCACCCTTAATGATATTCGTTGCGGATGCACTCGATTGTATCATTGCAGATTCTATTTTAACGGCAGCAGTCCCCGAGACAGTCATAGCAGCACCGGCTTTCACTTCAACATTGGTTTGTGATTTTAGTGAATGATTACCCATAGATTCAGATGTTTTATTACCTTGAACCTTTTCAGTGTCATTACCCTGAACGTTTTTTTCACTATTACCTGTAATACTGTGTTTTTGATTGCCTTTTGATGTTGTGGTTAAATCTTGTCGTGTTTCCATTCTAATGTTTTTTGCTTTCATTTCAATAGTTTCATCAGCATGAAGTTCTATGGTTTTTGAGTGGACATGAATAGTACCATCAATAGACTCAACAGTAATTTTAGGTTGTTTTAATTCAAGACGAATAATGTTTTTATTATCACGCATGGCAATAATAATTTCTTCTTCTCCTTGTTTGTCCAGAACACGAATAGTGGATTGTTGAGGTGTACGTACAAGTAACACTTCTTCAGAACCATTAGAAGTTTTTACATCAGGTTTTGACTCACTATGATAAAGTGCACCAATGATTATTGGCTGTGAGGGATCACCATTTTCACAAGCCACCAACACATGATCGCCAATACGTGGAATATAATGTGTCCCATACTGTATGCCATTTTTTGTTTTTCCCGCACCGGTATGAACAATACGCGCCCAAGGATTTTGTGCTGATGCGCCATAGCCGGTTTTCCATTTATATTCAATTTGTACTCTTCCAAGCGATTCAGGATCTTTATTATCCACAACAACAGCATGTTGAGGAAATCCATTTTTCTCAAAAGTATCTGCATAAGGTGGTTGAAGATATGATTTTTGTGGCACTGCTTTTATCAATGCATAATACTCATTACCTTCAAAAACAGCATTAAGTTCGGTAACAACCATTGTCTGCTGCAATAACGGAGCATCCGCACATTGTATAGCCATACCAATTTTCACCGAAGGGTGATTAATACGAGCCGATAATACCGCCATAGATCCTGCTGCTGCTGCTTGATCATAGTGCAATACTTTCTCAAATTCTTTTTTATTGATAACTGTAGCATGAAAAGTCTGCCTTTTCAGATTAAATTTTTTTGCTCGAGCATAAGTATTTTGCAACAATGTATGAGAGGGCGGTGAATAAGGCGTGGATTCCGTATGAAAATCCGAAGGCATGGTATGTTTAGCAAAATTATAAGGATATCCTTCTGCTTTTGTAAAACCTAATTGGCAATTCAATGATAAATCACTAATATTATCAAGTTGTAATTGTATTGTATTCGTACCATTTAATAGAGCATCGTAAACAAAATTCTCGCCATCAAAAAAGAAGAGCATACCGTCATAACGTGCAATTCGACAGAGAGCATCAAAATCCGATTCGGAATTTTGTTGAAAATACTTATAAGGAATTGTCTTGGGTGATGAGATTATTTTTCTTGCTTTGAGTGATTGCGTTAATTCCTTACTCAGTGCATTACCATCTTTATCGGCAAACGATTGATATTTTTTTTCAAATCCTAAAAGAAAATCCTCTGACATAGCATAAAGGATGACAGAATGTTGAAGCAATTCTACGCGCGTTATAATTGCTTTATACAGAGCTTTGATTGAGGAATCTATTTTATCTTCAATCGTAATATCAAGAATGTCACCTAACCATTCATTTGTTGCTTTTTTATACAAATCACCGGCTAATTTTCCTTGAAATCCGATCTCAAGTCGAATATCATTCGAAAAAAATAATTGTTGTGAAATTCGTACACCGTGGAATTGAACACCTTGCAACGATTTTCCGGCAATTTTGACAGTAACAATTGTATTCATAAGAATAGGAGAATTAAAAAGAAAAGATTATCTCAATCCGTATGGTTTTATCTCCACACGGATTGGATAAACGAGATAGTTAAAAAATTACGCACCTTCTTTCCATCCCATTCCCTCTTCGGAAACAAGATGAAGAAATATATTGCGGACTGCATTTTTATATTTAACAGATACTCGCACATTAAGCTGATCATTAGCAACACTTCCATCAGGATTTTGAACAGTGTCCACGCCTTCCACCTTGCCAAATTCAAGCATTTTTTCAGGACCACCTGTATTATGCATTAAGAATTTTTGTATCGCTGTTTGTATGCGCTCCCTATTTGTTCTTTCATTCGGCACAAAAATCTGACTATTAAGAAAATGAAGAACTGTCTTATTGATATATTCATCGCAACGTTTGACGGTATATTGATCCATACCTTGATCTCCTGTTCCGCTCGCTAAATATAGATTGTCAACACCCCAAAATACAATTCCTTCGAAATAAGCCAAAGGAATAACAGACTTGTTGAACTTCATTTCCAGAGCACCTCGTACATTCCATTTCATTTCCAAAGGAGAACCATCAGCTGTGGGTATTTTTACTTCATGAGGTTTATTTGCTTGAGCAACATGTAACCCTTCGGTAATATCACCTTTATATACTTTACCTGCCAATAATGAAGCCGGATTAATATAAAAATCACCTTTGGATTCGAAGCGATTAGCTTTACGCATTCGTAAGCCATTAGCGACAAGAGAAATATGTTGTTTTACGGGATCGGCTGATTTTAGTTCGGCAAATTCTCCACCCACAGCAAATGCTTCATGTGCTTCTTTGAGTTCCATTTCAGGAAAACCAGAAAATAAATGTGCAGAAAAATGTTGCGCCATTTTACCATATTGCAGTAATTTAGCTTCACTGCCGGGCCATTCAGGCATTACCATAAGACCTTTGAGATTTTTCATATCAAAGTTTTCTCTACTTGCCACAAAACTTGCCAAACCCGTCTCTGTGTCCGTTAATTGAGCAAAATGTTTTTTGGGCGAAGCATTGACAATACCGATATTGGCGACCTTTTCACCCGGAAAAACTTGTGCTTCATAAAAAAACGCATCAAGTTCGCGATAGGTTTTTTCAAGATTTTTTTGTTGCGCATATACTTTTTCCATATTATCTTGAAACACTTGCGCAACTTGCTCGCGACGTGTTTTTGCTTTTGTACGAAGTGCGGCTGAATTTTCCGCACCTTCAAGCATCTGTTGTAATACTTGTAAGCGCTTCAAATACGCATAACCGACATTAACATCATCAGCAGATCGAGTTATTTTCAATTGATTAGAGAGAGTTGTTTTTGCTTTATCCTCATCATCAATCGGCACTTCTTTTGCAGCGGGAAATACTTTGACAGCAGCCCCACCTGGTAAAAAAGACCCGACCTTTGGCGGCAGAATGACTAATTTTTCTGCATCAGTCAATGTACGCACATCCACTTTTTCTTTAGTCGTAACTTGTGACTGTTCACTCATAGTGTATTATCAAAAATGTGAATAATTATTGTAACAACACGGTGCAGAATATTTCGCTGCACCGTGTTAGATAGAAAGACTTATGTGTCGAGTATTCTTTACTTAAATGTTTCAAGATCAAAGCTAGCTCCACCGCCACCGGCTTTATATTCGAGACTACCGACTCTTAATTCAATAGTTTCTGTGGTTGGCATATTCGGTGCTGTTGGGTTATTCAATGACCAATTACTGACAAACATACGTTTTAAGATAAAGGAATATTCATCTTTTACATCGTCACCGTGAAAATCCAATTGCCCTGAGATAATATTTTTTCTACCATCTTCATTGGTTGCAATATCAAAAAGATCAACAATTGCATTATCAGTGGCATCACGTGTAATGCGAACTGTTGCAGCAAATGTTGGTTCACGGTAAATACCTCTTCTGTCAAAAGGTGTATCTATTTCTACGGTTACATCTTGTGGATTTGAGATTGTTTTTCCGTTGAGTACTACATTTTTTATCATTGTGAATCTCCTAATTAAAGAATACGATTAAATTCATGAACTGAAAAACTTTTACTATTTCCACCGCCATTTAGTTTCATTTTACCAACTTTAAGGACTATGATTTCCCACATATTCTGATCGCCTTGTGGTTGATTAAATGTCCACTCAGCAATAAATGCTTCTTCAAGTTCAAGTGTATATGTTGTTTCTTTTCTTGCACTTTGCAATACGATTTCACCTGATATGATCCCAAGACGACCATCATCATTTGTTGCAGCTTTAAAAAGCTCCATTGTCGGAGTATTGACAGCACGTCGAGTTAATGTAACAGTTGCTGCACCCGTACGACCATCATAATCGCCGCGTGGTCCATATGGTGTACCGATACTTATTGTAACACCTTCTACTTCCGGTAAGTCTTTACCGGCAATTTTGACACTTTTAGGTCTTGGCATATATGCCTCCTTCAAAAGAATAAAATTAATAATATATAAATTAAAAAGAAAAACTAAGCATTAATCATCCGACATTTTTTCGAATTCTATATCTTTCAACATAGATTGTACACGTTCAATTTCTTCAGCTATTGATTGGATAACCGCATCACGATTATTATCAAATAATTGTGCAAATTTTTGATCTTTTAATCTCTCCTGCAAATCCTCAAGTGCAAGATATGCAAGTTGTTGATCCAATAAGACTCTTTCTCCTTCATTGGTTTTTGCTTTTACTGCAAGGTTCTCAGCATTAAAATCATTCATGATTTCTTTTGGTTGTACACCATAATTCATGGTGATTGTCTCACTGATTTCATCAGGATTTTCTGCTCCCAAATTATCAAGTTTTTTTACTTGAAAATGAAGAGACGGCTTGAAGGTTGCTGCCACTTCATCTATAGAACCACATTCGACAGGCGCTACATTTTCACCTGCTGTATCCGGTGCAACTTCGGCAACATACAGTGTTGAGTTACTTAACAATTCAGCAACACCGGGAACGGCATTTTTGGGAATTCTTTGCGCTCTATCAACTTTTTCTTGAGCCATAGAGAATACTCCTTATTATTATGAATAAATTTGGTTAATTAACCTATACTGACAACTAACGCATTGTTTTCTACATCTATAGTAATTGTATCAGGATAATACAATGATCCGGTTTCAGCTCTTTTCTGTAATATTTTTGTTGCTACTTTACTGGCTATTTCCGTATCAATAAAATTTGTTATAGACCGTGCGCCGAATTCTTTTTGATAACCTTGGGATACAATAAAGTCTCTTGCTTGGTCTGTTACTGTAATTGCAACATCTTTACCAGCCGGAGCATTAGCAAATTGAGTTTCATACTTGCGTAATTTTTGCCCAATAATAACAGAGACATCTTCGGGGCGCAAATAGCGAAACACAACCATTTCATCCATTCTTTTAATAAATTCAGGACCTATATGTTTTTTAAAATGCTCTATTGCATCTTGTGCTGCTTGAGCATCGTCCCTTTCTTTATTCACATCAACACCTGAGAAACCATGATTTGAAGTTAACACAAATACCGTATTTGAAAAATTAATTGTATTGCCTTTACTATCAGTTAAACGTCCGTCATCAAACACTTGTAGGAACATTTGACAGACTTTTTTATGTGCTTTATCAATTTCATCAAGCAATACCATCGAATATGGTCTTCTTCGCACTGCTTCAGTTAAAACTCCACCTTCCTCATAACCAACCAAACCGGGGTCAGCACCTACTAATTTTTTACCGCTATGTTCATCGGAGTACTCGGTCATATCTAAACGAATAAATTGTTTAGGATCGCCGAAGAGTTCTGTGGCAATTGCCTTTGCCATTTCGGTTTTACCAACACCGGAAGGACCTATAAACATAAAAATAGAACGTGGTCGTGCGGAATCTCTAAATGGCATTGTCATCATTTGTAGTCGTTTTGTCACAGAATGCACCGCATTCTCTTGACCAATAATCATCGAATTTAATCTATCAGGCAAAGTGAGTAATCGTTCTGATTCATCCTGAAACAATTTCTCCACAGGAATTCCTGTTTTATCGGCAATAGCAACAGCAATATCTTTATCTTGAACAGAGGCATCCGGCGGTAATTCACCTAAAATACTTGCTAATCGCACTCTTGCCATTGAATTATCCAACATCATAATCGCTTTTGCAGGAAATTGATTATCACCTATATAACGACCACTTAATGAAACCAATGTTTTTAATTGTTCATCTGCTATGGATGTTTTGTGATGATCCTCATATTTATGTCTAATTCCTTGGAGTATTTCGAGTGTTTGCTCATGACTCGGTTCAGAAATATTAATTTTCACAAAACGTCGGGTAAAAGCAGGGTCTTTTTCAATATGCGCACGATACTCGGCATATGTTGTGGCTCCTATCAACCATAACTCTCCTCTTGCCAGAGCAGGTTTAATAAGATTTGCGGCATCTAATGCACCCCCACTTTGTCCTGCTCCCATTAAGATATGAATTTCATCAACAAATAATATTACTTTACCCTGTTGCGCAGAAATTGCACTGATAATTGATTTTAACCGCTCTTCAAATTCTCCTCTATAATTTGCACCGGCTAACAATAAACCAACATCAAGAGAAAGTATAGTTTTTCCCTCTAAAATTGGGCCGGCAGTATTATTGCTTATATTTAAAGCCAAACCTTCAACAATTTGTGTTTTACCAACACCGGGGTCTCCCACTAATATTGGGTTATTTGTAGATTTTTGAGATAGTATAGTAATGATTTGTCTGATTTCATTTTCTCTTCCAATAACAGCGGAAAGACGACCATTTTTAGCATCATCAACAAGATTTCTACAGTATTTTGTTAGTACATCAGTGTTTTGTGGCATTCCTGAAGATTGAGTTTGTTTGGATTTTCCTTTATCATCAGTTGTTGTGTTTTGACGATTTTCAACAAATTCGCGGAATTGATAAGGAGTAATGGCAGCATCCCAAATAACCTCTGTAAGCGGATCTTTTTCAATTTCCACAACACTTAGCACTAAACTTTTCCAAGTAATTTCACCACCTTCTGAGGCTTTATCAAAGAGCACTTTTAAGCGTGGTGATGCATCTCTTGTACTTGATGATGCCCATCTGGGTAACTGCTCCATACGGGTTTTAAGTACTCCTTGTAATGTTGCCTTCGACAAGGAATACTCTGTGCAATAATCTTCTAATCCGGCTTCATTTACCGATAATTCAACCCATAAGATGTGTTCCGGTTCGACATGTTGATGCCGCATCCCTTTTGCTTCATCTTGTGCCCGCAAAATAAGCGACTTACACTGTTCTGTAAATTTTTGTGCCATAATGGTATAAAAAAATGATAAATGCTGCTGATAAATATTATTTATGAATTATAACCGTGCTATGTAATACTTCTGTTCCTGTATATACTTCTATTGCATAAAATCCGGGTAAAAGACTTTCAGTATGTATTATACCCCCTCCCTCTTCAGTAATTGTTGATATCTTTACTACTTCACCCATTGAATTTATTATGTGAATTTTACCTTTCACAACTGTGTTTTTCGATGAAAGAACGGTAAACGATTGAGTAGCAGGATTGGGAATAACACGTAATTGAATTTCATCCGGTTTATTTTTCCATGATAATAAACGTTTTTTACCCGTAATATCACATGTCGAAACAGTCAATCTTGGTGTATCAGTGTTGAATGATGGAACAAATGTCGTGACAATATTTGTGCTTGTATCCGGACCAATAAGAACTTCATATTCAATTTCCGCTTTATCACTATTAATATCAAACACCAAGCTATCAACGACATTCTCCGTATTCCTTACCGTTATCCCTTGTGCAACACCTGTGAAGTTAAGCACATTTTTATTCCATTGTATAGTCCCAATCGTTCCGCTAATATTATCGGGGAATGTATAGAGTAACACAACCTTATCACCCGGTGCAGATATATCCGAACTTAACTTCGCAATGACAAACCTACGTTTAAATTCTATTTTTTCTTCTTCTTCACAACCATCTTTACTACCTTTGCATACATATACACCTTCATCCTGAGGCTTGAACTCCGGTTGTGTACTAATTTCCTTATCACCGTTTAACCATATAACGTTATCATAATCAGTTGCATTGCTACAAATCAAATAATCACCATTTCTCTTTAGAGAAGGAGTCTTCAGATTTTCAATTGTGAATATACCTTCTCCCTTGCAACCATTTGATGAACTAACGGTGACAGTATATGTACCCGATTGTGTAATAGTAAGTGAATTATTTTTTCCGAGTATAGAATTATCTTTTTTCCATTCCATTGTCTGAAAAGAACCATCTATTGTTAATGTGATTGAAGGTCTTGTTGAACAGAGTAAATTCTCCCCTTTAATTGGAACCTCAAAGTTGTCACCAACTTTCACATCTATAGAATCTACAAATGTACATTCTCCATACATCTGCGTGCAAAATAATTTACCATCTTTTTTCCATGTGACATTTACAATATCTTTTGTCGCATCATCAATATCAGCCGCAGTAGTTGGCTCAATACGCCAGCGATAAGAATCGGCTGTTGCCGATGATTCTATATTGTAATCATTCCGCGTGTTTGTACAAACACTCCTTGATCCTTTTATTTCATTACTTGTAAAATCTATTATTTGTAAATCTTTTTGAATGGTGTCTTTATCATTTTCAGTTATTGATGCAATAATTCTCACAGACAATATATTGTTTACAAATTTATCCCTGTTAAAAGAGAATATACCAGTTTCGTTCTCTGTTGCTATAGCTTCGTTACAATTATATTTAACTGTTTTTCCATTATTATTTTTAGGTATTACCGTGAGTTTTATATCTTCATTATTGCAAAATTTTCCATCAAAATTTTCTTCAAAAGTAATCTCAAATTTTTTAGGTCTTGTAAATGTAATTGGATCACTTTCTTTGGAACATAGTCCATTTTCATCAATTATTTCTAAGGAATACGAACCATCTTCATTTGGTGTATATGTTTCCTTGTCACCTACAATAGCAGAACCTTTGCGCCATTGATATTTCAGATTTTTTGGTAACGTATTTAGATTTGTGATAACTATACGGTCTTCATTTTGTTGAATTGTCGGTTTGGGAATATCTTTTGTCTTGACTATAAATGTATAACTTCCCGAACAATTATTATTGGTTACTTTTAAAGTGTATTCACCATCTTCTTTACATACTAATGTATCTTTTTGTGATATAATAATATTGCCTTTACGCCACTCATAACTCCCTTGGTCATTAACTTGGGCTTGCACTATTACTGATTGTTCTTTCTCACATTTATACAATGTATTAGTTATAAATTGAGCTTTACCTTCTTTTACTCTAGGGGTTTGTGGTTTAAGACTATCAGTAATAAATATCTTCCATTCTCCCCCTTCTGTGCATCCATTCTTTGTTACCATAAGTGTTAATGACTTGTCTTGAGTATTATCAAACCATTCAATATTGACCTTTTGTTTATCTTTACCATTGTTGATTTTTCCTCCTTTTACTTCCCACGCATATAGAGCATCTTTTTCATTCGCAGTATAGTCTGTTGTCAAATTTGAACGACAAAGTGTAGTGTTACCTATTATTGATGTATCAGGCAATTTTTTAACCGTAATAAATACAGAATCTTCTTCGCTGCAATCCCCATTCGATTCACGTACTCTTACTACATATTCTTTTTCCTTTGCGACAGCACCATTAAAAGTATAATCATTAGCAGTGACTTGTTGTTGACTTCCATCTAAAAACCATGTATATGTATTACTTAATCTTTTGAGAGTTTGAAAAATTAATGACTCTCCTTGACATATACTAACCTCTTTTTTGGTTCCTTTTTTCACTATACTTGTGTTTGTAATATCCGGTTTTACATCACGAACTTTTATTGTGATTTCTTTTACATCCTCACATAATTTTACACTCTTAGAACCATCGGTTGCTATTTCTTTGACAGATAATTTACCGGGTTTAAACCATCGTACATTTACTGTTTCTTTTGTTGAGTCTCCCACTATTCTACCGACTTGTTTACCACCTATAACTGACCATTGAAATGAATAGGTATTAGCTGTTGGTGCAATCCCATATTCATATTCTTTATCTGCACAAACATTTGTTTTATTCGTTGTATCTTGGAGCTTAACTGTAGGTTTTTGATAAAAAGTTATTTTATAGTCAGCTGAATCTTGCAGATTTTTATTATTTGTTACAATACATCTGTAATCACAAGAAACTCCGAACTGAGCTCTACAATTCATTTCAGTTTTTGAAAGTGTATTCCCATTTTTTATTGGTGGTATAACTTTTTCACCTCCTTCGACTCTATACCATGTATAAGTATCATTTAATCCTCTGTCTTCAGTAATGATTTGGAATACTGTATCCCGATCACTACAGACAGCAAGAACATTTGTTTTACCACTTCTGATTACAGGTTTAGGATAATTTATGTATTTATGAAAATGTCCATTATCTCTATCTCTACATGCGAAATAGTAAGCGTTAGTTATTAATAATGATGTGACTTTTGTCCCGTCGGCATTAAATGTATTATCTAAAGGTGACCAATTGCTTCCTCCATTGACACTTCTCCAAACTTGACTTGTCCCCGATCCACTTACTCCAACTCTACCAATCAATACAGTATCTTTACCATATCCTAGTGCAATGGCATAGAAGGCATTACTTGACGGGGATAACTGAGGTATTTGAATTTCTGTCCATGTGTTGCCATTATCTGTTGATTTATAGACATACCCATTCTTAGGTTGTGTACCATTAATATCTTGTCCGGAAACCGCATAAATCACACTTTGATCACCGGAAACAGCTAAGGCAGTAATAGGGACATTTTGTCTAATAGTATGTGTAAGTGGTTGCCAACTATTTCCATTGTCAGATGATCTGTACAATGTGCTTTTTCCTGTTTCAGCATCTGTCCTATTGACTCCGACAAATATATATTGTCCTTGCTCGGCTAAACATAAAATTCGTGTCTCATCTGTTAATTTTCTGTTCTCAAAACTACCTAATTTACTTAATCGAATGATTCCTTGATTTTGTTGACCTGACCCGACAAAGATAAAATTTGAAGTGATCAAAGAGGTAAGTGTAACATTTGTTCCTGCAACACTATTAGAAACTTTATTCCATGTGTTTCCTCTATCAGAGCTGATATAGACTCCATCATTATCGCACCCAACAACCACATAATCACCTGATGAATACGCAGTTTGAATGATACCAGAATTACCAATTTGCAAAGGAGTAAAACTTTCACCTTTATCCTTACTGACATAGAGTATCTCCCCTACCGCAACATAGATACGATAACCGGCTGTTGTATAGGCATCTGAAACAGCATTTGAAACTCCATTTTGTACTGTTTGCCATGTTTGACCGGAGGCATTCATCACACACAATGAAAACAACATACCTATAACGAAACGTTTCATCAGATTATCCATATTGAATTCTCACTCTTTATAGTTCTCAAACTTTGCTACTAAAGTATGGATTTTTATACAAAACACATCAAATACTTGACAAAGACTCTCCTCAACAACTACTTAATTTGATTTTTAGACCATAAACTGACTTACAATATAGTCATACCTGTTCCCCACCATATACACTTTTGTACCACTTTTTACCAAACTTATCGTGTTGATGTCTTGGTTTCATAGTCTTGTCTTTTGTTTCTAATCATCCGTAAAACATCCTCTTGGCGCTTTGCCTCTGCTTCTAAAGCTTGTATCTGTAATGTTCGGTTAGTTTCTTTCTGCGCCGGAAAATACGTTGTATAAATTTGTTCTATTTCTTTTGATGCAATCATCAAATAGTCTTCCTGAGTTTTGACCCAGTTGTTGTATGTTTCAGGTTGAAGTGTACGTGTTGTTTTCTCCATGAGAGTAGGAGTCTGTCTGAGACGATGTAACTCCGTTTCTGCTTTCTGAATGATACCAACCTGTTCATATACCTTTTTAATATTGTTTCGTAACCCCGTTAAGTTTGTTTCGGCGTTTTTCTCTTCACTTTCATAGTTGCCCACACTCTCAGCCATATAGATTTGTTCAATGACATCCATAACCCATGTGAAGGGCTGCTGCACACCAAATGGAAGTTTTGAATTTCTTCTGTCAGTACTTGGTGGCAGAGAACTGCTTACCATGATTTGGTAATTATATGTAAGATCAAGCACTCGATTCAAAAATACTCCCATTGAGTCCACAATATTTTGAACAATATCTTGTAAATTGGGAGTTTTGTTATTGTCTATATTCTGCAAGAGACAATCCTTTAATCTCCCGGATCTACTACGCAATTCAGGACTTGAACTGCCATTAAATCTATGAGGAAAATAGTATTCTATAGCAGCACCTTGTACTCCTGACGGAATGATACTTGAACTGGTAAGAGCGCTTATTTCTTTGCCAATTACTTTATCTATCTTTGTAAGAAGCAACATCACAGGCACATGAACAACTCCGGGATTCTCCCGCATCCAGTACTGGAGAGTTGTATCAAACCATGAAGCACTTTCTCGTAACTTTCTCTCATTTGTGTACACTGTATCATCAATAATATATATAATACCTTTGGCTTTGATGAACCGTTGTTGTAATTCTTGATTCCAACGCTCAGGATGCACCTCTTCTCCGTTATAATCCAGAATATCATAGCGTATTTCTTCCAAATTTCTCCAGAAAGAAAATGAATGCTGTTGTTGTGTTGAAGTGAGTGTATTTGTTATCCATTGGTCATAGGTCACATCATAATGTGCTTGTAACTCTCTACCAAGTGTGGTAGGGCGCATAGCAGGATTCTGGGTCACATCATAAGCAAAAGCTGTGAACAAAGAACTTTTTCCGCTGCCTGCCTGACCGAATATAAACAAAGGAATATTGAAATCCCTGTCTGTATAGTTCCTACCTACACCAAGATCATACGTTTTATTCAATAATTTATACAATAATGATGATGAATCTCTGAAAATTTCATCTCCTTTTTGCAATGATGAGTAGTAATCATGACTCCAATATACTCCCCATGAACTATATAGTTCATGAAAAAATTTACTGTTGGCTACCCAAAATCTCACAAATTTATAGATAGCACTACTATTGATTCCATCTGCATAAATATCACCATTTTGTTTATGAAGTATATACAAAAATATACTTATCTCTGGCAATGCCTTTAAAGGTACATCTTTTTCTCTTTTTTCAATTATTTCAAGATAATCATATAGTCTCGCTGGTACTATTTCTGCTGTAAACACCAGAGTTATCAGT
>DDTD01000014.1:0-14025 GCA_002344005.1 Ignavibacteria bacterium UBA2373
TAGAGCATCTGACTTTTAATCAGAGGGCCGATGGTTCGATCCCATCCGGGGTCACTTTAATAAGCGGTAAGACATACATTGTCAAACCGCTTTTTTTATTTTTGACGGAAATTTGCAGCATTTCTATGTCTGATGAACAACTCTATTCGAAAGTTGATTACTCTTTATTAAAGCGACTCATCGCATACTTGCGACCATATCGCTTCAAAGTAATTGTTGCCTTACTTCTCACGTTCATCTCTGCCGCTTTAGCTCCCTTGCGACCATTCCTATCCACGAAAGCTGTGGACGGATATATACACACGAACGATGCACAAGGACTTTTGTGGATTGTTATTGCCATAGCCGCTGTACTCATCATTAATGCTGCCATACAATTCTCACTCACACTCCTCATGCAATGGGTTGGTCAGAATGTACTCTATGACATTCGCACCAAACTCTATAACCATATCCAAACTTTATCCCTGCGATATTATGACACCAATCCGGTCGGCAGATTAGTTACGCGCGTCACCAATGATGTCGAAGCTCTCAATGAGTTATTCTCCTCCGGGCTTGTCTTGATGATTTCCGATATTCTGATGCTCGTCGGTATTGTGGTCTATATGTTTCTTACAAGCTGGCAATTAACCCTCATTACCCTTCTGGTGCTGCCATTGCTCTTCGGGGCTACAGTCATCTTCCGCAAAAAAGTTCGCATTGTCTATAGTGAAATACGCAAACAGATTGCAAGGATGAATACCTTTCTTAATGAAAGCATCTCCGGCATCATCACTATTCAACTCTTCGGCAAAGAACAAAGCCAATTAAAGCAATTCGATGAAATCAATGAACTCCACACACGATATCAGGTTCGTTCCGTTTTTTACTACGCTCTCTTTTTTCCTGTCGTCGAATTACTCAGCACCACAGCATTAGCTATGGTGCTATGGTACACCGCAGGTCACTTACTCACAGGCGAAGTCACCGTCGGGATGCTCGTCGCTTTCATTCAATTCTCCGAAATGTTCTTCAGACCCATCAGAGATTTGACAGAAAAATACAATACCTTGCAAAGTGCTATGGCTGCATCCGAGCGTATCTTCGGACTTCTTGACACAAAAGCACATGTTTATAACCATGACATAGAGCAACCTTTGCCGACCTTTAACCAAAGTATCGAATTTAAAAATGTCAGTTTCGCCTATGACGGTCTCACGCCCATCATAAAAAATGTTTCCTTTACCGTCAATAAAGGCGAATCCGTTGCCATCGTCGGAGCAACAGGTGCAGGAAAAAGCTCCATCATCAATCTCATCACTCGTTTCTATGAATTTCAAGACGGAGACATACTCATTGACGGCAAGGATATTCGCGCCATTCCCACCTATCAATTGCGACGACACATCGCCATCGTTCTCCAAGACGCTTTCTTATTCTCACGAAGCATTGCAGATAATATCGCTATGGGCAATCCGAACATTACAAAAGATAAAATTGCTGCCATTGCCCATGCTATCGGGGCTGCCGATTTCATAGAACAATTACCAAAAAAATATGACACCGTCCTCATGGAAAGAGCTTCCAATATTTCATCAGGGCAAAAACAACTTCTTGCATTTTGTCGCGCTCTCGCTGCAGACCCCGCCATTCTCATTTTAGATGAAGCAACCTCACACGTGGACACCGAAACCGAACAGCTCATTGAAAAATCCATCGAAACTATGCTCAAAGGCAGAACTTCCATCATCATCGCACATCGCCTTTCCACCATTCAAAGAGCTGACCGTATCTTAGTCATGCACCAAGGCGAATTGCGTGAACAAGGAACTCATCAACAATTGCTTGCTCTCGGTGGCATCTATGCAAAACTCTATCGTTTACAATATCAAGAAATAAAAGGTCACTCATGAAACATTTGCACTTCATCGGTATTGGCGGCACTGCTATGGGAGCGGTTGCCGTTGCTTGTTTGCAACACGGCTATACAGTCACAGGGTCTGATGCAGCCGTCTATCCACCCATGAGTGATTTCCTCCGACAATCAGGCGTTCAATTCTTTGAAGGATACACCGAACAAACCCTTCGCAATCTCCAACCCGATTCCATCATTGTCGGCAATGCCATCAGCCGTGGCAATCCCGAACTCGAATATGCACTCAATGCGCATATTCCACTGCTCTCAATGCCCGAACTCATCAAAACCGTACTCATTGACAAAAACACATCCATCGTCATCAGCGGAACGCATGGAAAAACCACTACCTCGTCGCTCATAACATGGCTCCTTGAATCTGCAAACAAACAACCCGGATTTCTCATTGGCGCAATTCCCGGCAACTTTACCCAAGGATGCCGTCCCGTCACAGAAGATTTCCACAATACCCGCAGCGGATACTTTGTAAGCGAAGGTGATGAATATGACACAGCATTCTTCGACAAAAGAAGTAAATTCTTACATTATCGCCCCGACATCTTAGTCATCAACAACTGTGAATTCGACCATGCTGACATTTTTGATTCATTAGGCGCAATACAAAACTCCTTCAGACTATGCACACGATTAGTTCCCTCCAATGGACTCATCTTGGTCAATGGCGATGATGAAAACGCAATGAACACCATCACCACAGCACTCGCCCCCATACAAACATTCGGACTAAGCCAACACAATACCCTACGAGCAACCGACATCAACTACAAAACAGACGGCACCGCATTCACCGTTACACTCAATGGCACAATCATAGGAAACTTCACAACAACTCTCGCCGGAGAATTCAATGTACGCAATGCACTCGCAGCCATCGGCGTAGCGCATCATATCGGATTAAACCAAGAAGAAATTCAAAAAGGATTACTCACATTCGCATTACCAAAAAGGCGCATGGAAATCATCGGCACATGGAATGGATCCCCCGTCATTGATGACTTTGCCCATCACCCCACAGCAATAGCAGAAACCTTAAAAGCAGTCGCGCAGCGTTTCCCCCACAAACGCATCATCGCGCTCTTCGAGCCGCGCTCCAACTCAACAACAACAAATGTTTTTCAAGAACAATTAGCACATTGCTTCGACCATGCACACACCATCATCTTCGGAGCAATCAACAGACCCGAACGATATGCCCCCGAGCGATTACTCAATCTCACTCTCCTTGCCGAACAATTACACCAAAAAGGCAAAAAAGTATTCACACTCACACCCGAACAAGCCGCCGACCCGCAATGGGGTGCTTACTGCAAACATATACTCGAAGCCAATCTTCAAGACAATGACATTATCGTACTATTAAGCAATGGCAATATCGGCGGTTTACGGGCTATGATTATATAAACAATATTCAAAAAATTACTTGCAGTGAAATTCTATCATTGCTGCAGCATCTTTATCACCTAATTCCTTTGCTTTGTGCAAATCTGCACAAGCTAATGCTGTTTTACCTTTATTTATATAAACAACTCCACGATTATTATATGCCAATATATACTTCGGGTCAAGCTCTATCGCTTTAGAAAAATCTGCAATTGCCTGTTCATTATCACCAAGTAAATGATTGCAAAAACCACGGTTGTTATATGCATTGGCATTTTTGGGGTCAAATTCTATTGCTTTAGAATAATCCGCGATTGCTAGTTGATAATTCTCAAGTGCCTCATATGAGATACCAAGGTTATAGTATGTCATGGCAGCAAGTTTTGGGTCAAGTTCTATTGCTTTCGTATAATCGGCTATTGCGTTTAGATAATCACGAAGCATATGATATGCTCTTCCTCGATTATTATATGCGCCCCCATACGTAGGATTTAGTTCTATCACCTTGTTATAATCAGATATTGCTTGTTGATAATTACCCAACTCATCATATACATGTCCGCGATTATAATATGCCCAGATAAATTTCGGGTCAAGCTCTATTGCTTTATCATGATCAGCTATCGCTTTCTTAGTATCTCCAAGTCTGGAAAATGCATTACCACGGTTTGTAAATGCTCTGGCATCCTTCGGATTAAGTTCTATCGCCTTATTGAAATCTGCTATCGCGTTTGAATAATTGCCAAGTTTATGATATGTGCCACCTCGGTTTAAATATACATCCACATATTCATTGTTTAACTCTAACGCTTTGGTAAAGTAAATTATCGCCTCTTCGTATTTCCCTGCTTCGCCATAATCATAACCCTTAACATAATATTCTTTTGCGGTTTGAGAATAAGCAACAGAGGCACAAAGAAATAAACTTACGATAATTACTAACTTTCTCATAAGGGCTTTTTGATTAATGAATAAATACTCTTTCTTCAAAAATACAAAATCTGTGGTATTGGGTTGGAAATTATCAAAGGACTTTTCCCATAAAAAAATCCCTCTTATGAACATGGTTGATGCCGCATAAGAGGGATGATTATTGGTGGATTTTACCGTTTTGTTATGGTTGTATGACGGTAATGTCCATGTTGACTGATTCGGGGTCTATGTCGCCGGCAGTTGCATTGATAAACATGATGCGTACTGTGCCATTGGATGGTATGAATGCATAAGCGATGAATATTCCTCCTTCCATTGCTTGACGGGGTGAGACGTGGACGGTTCCGCCAACTACTGCGTCTGTTACGCTGATGTCCACTGTTGCATTGCCGCCGCCGCCGTTGAGGTTTGCGCAGTCCACAGGAGTGTCTTGGAGTTGGAGTATTCTTTTACCCCATCCGAGTGTGGCATTGTTGCCTGATGATTCTTGTACGGTCATGACATAGTCGGTTGCGGGGGGTGCTGTTGCGGGTAAGGTATAGGTTATGGTTTCTGTTTGCGCTTGTGCTTTGAAGGCGGTGTAGTTGTCGCCGTCGCCACTTGCTTCATACATACGTAATTCGTGAGCGGTGTTGTCATTGTTGATGAGCCACATATCAACGTTGGCAAAGACGGCGGTGTTGGAAGTGTTGACGGTCATGTTGCGGGGTCCGCCGGAATTATTGCCGAGGAATCCGATATTTCCATCGCCATTGAGATTTAAGCCGCGTCCACCGAGTATGGTTGTGTTTTCACCGCCTGCAATATTGCCAAAACCACCAATGACAACCGAAGAAGATCCTGTGGCGGAGTTGTTGAAGCCGCCACTGACGGTTGCCCATGTGGATGATGCGGTGTTGTTTTGTCCGCCGCTGATGGTGGTGTATTGTGTTGAGCCGGTGTTGCCGAGTCCACCGCCGATGACGGAGTGTGCGCCGGATGCGGTATTGTATTGTCCACCGCTTATGACAGCGAAGTTTCCGCTTGCTACTTGTTGGTTGCTGTTGCGTGAGAGTTGCCAGTCCACAGCGTTTTGTCCACGTTTGTTGCCACCGGTGGCTGTGCCGTCGGGTAGGTTTGCAAGGAGTGATCCGACACCCCTTGGTGAGAGTGCTATGTCAACGTTTGCTGTTGCTGTGGAAGCACTTAAACGCGACACCGTAACAGAGCCATTATTGCCATCATTGTGATATGATTCTACGAAGTGGGATAAAGCTCCGGCAGAGGCATCAGCCCAAGAGAGCATACCTGTGCCGTCGGTTGCGAGTATTTGCCCGGGGTTACCGTCGTCAGCGGGTAGTGTGTAGGTGATATTTGCTGTTTGCGGTTGTGCTTTGAATGCTGTATAGTTGAGTGCTGCGGGTGGGAAGTTTCCGTTTGTGATGGTGTTGGCTTCGTAAAAGCGCAATTCACTTGGGTTTGCATCATTGTTGGCAAGCCATAGGTTGGTATTGGCAAAAACAGCTACATTGTTTTCAGCAATAGCCATTGCATTTGTACCGGCATGGTTGGAAAGGAATCCGAAGCTGCCTGTGCCATTGAGTGTAAGTCCGCTGCCGCCGGGTATGGCAGAACTTCCTGCATTGATGGTATTGTTCACGCCACCGCCGATGGTCGAGTATGCTCCATTGACTGCATTTGCCGTTCCTCCTCCGATGGCAGAGTATCCTTGTGATGCGCCATTGCCGAGTCCGCCGGCTATTGTGGAGTATGTGCCGGATGCAGTGTTGCCGCCTCCGCCTCCGATGACGGCTGCTGTGCCCGATGCTATTTCGGTTGCGAGACTTCGTAGTGTTTGCCAATCTACTGCATTTGCTCCACGTTTGTTTCCGCCGGCTGCTGTTGCTGTTGCGCTGTGTGCTGCAAGACTTCCGTTTCCTTTGGGTGTGAGTGCAATATCCACATTAGTTGCGCTGTTTGTTGGGGTAAATTGTACGACGGGAACGGCAGTATTTGGTGCAGCATTGTTGACTGTTTCGGCAAAGTTTTGGAGTGTTGCGCTACCTGAAGCCCAAATTAATTGCCCTGCGCCATTGGTTGTGAGTACTTGTCCATTTGTTCCGTCGGCAGCCGGCAGTGTCCAGATTATATCGGCATTGATGGCGTTTGGAGCTTTGAATCCGATATAATTTGTGCTGTTGGGGAATGCGCCGTCGGTATTGTATTGTTCGTAGAATCGCAAGCTGCGAGTTGTATTGTCATTGTTTGTGATCCAGAAGTCCACATTGTTGAAGACGGCAGTGTTTGGTGCATTTACGGACATTGCACGTGTGCCGAATTCATTATTTGCATTGTATCCGATGGAGCGGTCGGCTTGTAAAGTTAAGCCATTTCCGCCAAGTATAGCGGAGTAATCAGCATTGATGATATTGAGTTCTCCGCCATTGATTGCGCTGTATTGTCCATGTACTTCATTGGCATTACCTCCATTGATGGAAGCGGAGAATCCGGCAGCAATATTGTTAAATCCCCCACTGACAACGCTGTAAATGCCACTTGCTGTATTGTCATCGCCACCGCCGACGGAGGCATAGGTTGCGGATGCGGTATTGGTGCTGCCACCTGCGATGGTAGCGAAGCTGGCATTGCCGAAGTTACCTGCGCCGCCGCCTATTGCATTGGCATAGCCCGCTGCATTGTTGTTATATCCTCCCGCTGCAACGGCATATTGACCGATAGCGGCATTGTCAGAACCACCGCCGATCACAGAATTGTCGCCGCTTGCTACTTGGACGGCTGATGTTCTTTGCATTTGCCAGTCTATGGCTTTTGCTCCTCGTTTATTACCGCCTGTTGCGGTATTATCGGCAGGGTCTGCTGTGAGTGCGCCCATGCCTTTGGGAGAGAGAGCAATATCTGCATTTGTTGCGCCATTAGTTGCGAGTAAACGAACGATAGGAATGGTTGCATTGGGTGCTGCTGTATTGACAGATTCAGTAAAATGGGTTAATGCACCGCTGCCTGCGGAACTCCAATAGAGCGCACCGCTGCCATTGGTTGTGAGTACTTGCCCATTAGTGCCATCACCGGAGGGTAAAGAATATGTGACATTTGCGGCTTGGTCTTGTGCTTTGAATGCGGTATAATGATTACCCGCACTGCTTTTTTCATAGAAGCGCATCTCGCGTGCGACGCTGTCATTATTGATAAGCCACAGGTCCACATTACCAAAAACAGCAGTATTGATTGCCGAGACATTCATATTATGACCTCCTGTGTTTTTACCCAAGAAGCCGACACTACCACTACCTGATAATGTAAGCCCACGTCCACCGAGTATGGCGGAGTTGGTTCCTGCTGCGACATTGCCTTGCCCGCCTGCGACCACTGCATTCATGCCACTTGCTGTATTATCTGTACCACCGCCAAGAACGGCACCTATTCCGGAAGCAACAAATTCAGCCGCATTCCGACGCGTTTGCCAATCCACCGCTCCTGCACCTCGTTTATTTCCACCCGAGGGAATGCCATTGGCAACCGAAGCCGCTAATGCGCCATCACCTTTCGGACTGAGGGCAAGGTCTATATCACTTTCATCGCCACTGACCATTAATTGATGGACGGGACGTGAAGTATTGGGAGCAATGGCATTGCGATTTTCAGTAAAATATTGGAAGCCGACTATCCCCCATGACAAAACACCGCTGCCATTCGTAGTTAATACTTGACCATTACTGCCTGCATTTGTCGGTAAGGTATAGACTATATCAGCACCTTGTACTCCTGCTTTGAAGGCAGTATAATTGCTACCCGAGCCACTTGCTTCATACATACGCAATTCATGAGCAGTATTATCATTATTAACAAGCCACAGGTCCACATTACCAAAAACTGCGGTATTCGCTGCGCTGATGGTCATATTACGCGTTCCATCATTATTATTACCCAAATATCCGACGCTGCCATTGCCCGAAAGTGTCAAACCACGACCACCGAGAATAGTGGTATAATTGCCGGAGATACTATTTTCTGCACCACCACTGACAGTAGAAGCAAAGCCGCCGGAGCTATTACCTAAACCACCACCGACAGTACTGCCCCAACCACCTGCCGTATTTTCATAGCCACCACCGATAGTTGCAGTATAACCACCTGCTGTATTTGAGAAACCACCACCGATAACGCTGTTTTCGCCATCGGCTGTATTGCCAATACCACCACCGATACTTGCTTTTGTTCCCGTTGTGGTATTCTGGCTGCCACCGCCGATAGAACTATACCAGCCATTGGCATTATTCGTAAAACCACCAACAATCGTACTGTACTGTCCGGCGGATGTATTGGCAAAACCACCGCCAACAATGCTTCTCTCACCACTTGCGGTGTTATCATAACCCCCACTAATCACTGCATATTCAGCATTGGCAGTATTATCTCTGCCACCGCCGATGCCGGTATAATTGCCGGAAGCAGTATTATTGCGCCCATTTCCTATACCGCTGTAATTTGCACTTGCTATATTATTTTCGCCACCACTGACAGTAGAACCAAAGCCGCCGGAGGAATTATATAAGCCACCACCGACAGTACTGCCCCAACCACTTGCCGTATTTTCATAGCCACCACCGATAGTTGCAGTATATCCACTTGCTGTATTTGAGAAACCACCACCGATAACGCTGTTTTCGCCATCGGCTGTATTGCCAATACCACCACCGATACTTGCTTTTTCTCCTCCTGTCGCATTTACATTACCGCCACTAATTGTACTATACCAACCCGTTGCTGTATTGACAAAGCCACCGCCGATACTGCTATGTGAGCCAAGTGCTGAATTGATATAGCCGCCACCAACACTGCTATGTGTGCCTGAAGCTGTATTTCTTTCACCTCCGGCAATAACACTATTCATACCGGAAGCAACTTGAGTATTTTCAGCACGGACCAACTGCAAATCAACAGCGTATTTTCCACGTTTATTGCCGCCTGCTTCTGTGCCGTCAGCTCTTTGTGCTGTTAATGCACCCTCACCTTTGGGACTGAGGGCAAGGTCTATATCCGCTTCTGTGCCCGTCGCTGCTAATTGATGAACAGGAACTGTGGCATTCGGGGATGATGTAGTCCGGCTTTCCGTAAAATGTGTTAATCCACCGCCACCGCTTGCTGTTGTCCATGATAAAATACCGCTGCCATTCGTAGTTAATACTTGACCATTACTGCCCGCATTTGTCGGTAAGGTATAGACTATATCAGCACCTTGAACTCCTGCTTTGAAGGCAGTATAATTACTTCCCGAGCCACTCGCTTCATACATACGCAATTCATGGGCTGTATTATCATTATTAACAAGCCACAGGTCCACATTACCAAAAACTGCGGTATTATCTGCACTGATTGTCATATCACGACTGCCATCATTATTATTACCCAAATATCCGACGCTGCCGCTACCCGAAAGTGTCAAACCATAGCCACCAACAATAGCTGTATTTTCACCTGATGCAATATTAGCAATACCTCCACCAATTGTACTACCGGAACCTAATGCTTGATTATGACCTCCACCACTTACAGTAGCAATAAAACCTGCTATATTATTTGTTCCCCCGGCAACAGTACTTCTTTCACCGTTTGCTTGATTATCCTCACCACCGCCAATTGTACCATAAGAAGCAGTTACGGAATTATCTAATCCGCCACCAATTGTACTTACTCCGGCAGTAATACTATTTCCAACACCACCACTTACGATACTAAAAGGTGCTGCCACAGAATTATTTTTACCACCTACAATAGTAGAATATTCATGACTTACTGTGTTTTCTGACCCACCACCAATGAAAGAATAAACACCACTTGCAGCATTAAGAACACCACCACTTACAACTGATAGACTATCGCTTGCCGTATTGACAGCGCCGCCGCCGACAATGGATAAGAATCCACTTGCGATATTTTGTTGCCCACCACCTACAAATGAATTATTTCCGCTTGCAGTGTTATCATTACCACCACCTACAAATGAATAATTTCCGCTTGCGGTGCTACCAACGCCACTACCAACAAAGGATAAGTATCCACTTGCAGTGCTACCAATGCCACCACCTACAAATGAATAATTTCCGCTTGCGGTGTTGAAATCTCCACCACCGACTACGGAACTTGAACCACTTGCCGTATTGTCTGCACCGCCACTGACAACAGAGTAAATGCCACTTGCTACTCGGCTGGCTGAGAACCTACTCATCTGTAAATCTACAGCGTATTTTCCACGTTTATTGCCGCCGGCTGCTGTGCCGTCGGGAATATCGGCAACTAATGCACCCTCACCTTTGGGAGTAATGGCAAGGTCTATATCCGCTTCTGTGCCCGTCGCTGCTAATTGATGAACAGGAATAGTGGCATTTGGGGATGATGTAGTCCGGCTTTCCGTAAAATATGTTAATCCGCCGCCGCCACTTGCTGTTGTCCATGATAAAACACCGCTCCCATTCGTGGTTAATACTTGACCATTACTGCCCGCGCTTGTCGGTAAGGTATAGACTATATCAGCATTTTGTGCTCCTGCTTTGAAGGCAGTATAATTACTTCCCGAGCCACTTGCTTCATACATACGCAATTCATGGGCTGTACTATCATTATTGACAAGCCACATGTCCACATTACCAAAAACTGCGGTATTCGCTGCGCTGACAGTCATATTTCGTGTGCCATCATTATTGCCCAAATATCCGATGCTGCCACTGCCCGAAAGAGTCAATCCACGACCGCCGAGAATACTGCTATATTCTCCGCTGGCGGTGTTCTGCTCCCCACCGGCTATGAAGGAATAATCGCCGCTGGAAATGTTAACTATCCCTACACCAATAAAGGAATAATCGCCACTAGAAATGTTGCCTGTTCCCAAACCAACAAAGGAATAATCGCCACTGGATAGATTAGTTTGTCCTCCACCGACGACAGAATACTCACCACTTGCGGTGTTGAAGAATCCACCACCGACGATGGATGCATTAGCGATTGCTGTGTTACTACTACCGCCACCGACGATGGAAGAAATACCAAATGCTGTGTTAGCAACGCCGCCGCCTATCGTCGAATATGTCCCTAATGCTTTGTTTTCTCGACCACCACTAATCGTGGAATACCATCCATTAGCTGTATTTGAAATACCACCACTAATTGTGGAATTATTACCACTTGCTACTTGTGTTGTTGAATCTCTAATCAACTGCAAGTCCACTGCATATTCTCCTCGTTTGTCCCCTCCATCCCCATAATCATCGGGAACATCAACAACTAATGCCCCAGTACCTTTGGGAGTTATGGCAAGGTCTATATTCGCTTCTGTTCCCGTCGCTGCTATTTGATGAACAGGGCGTGTAGCATTGGGGGTGGAAATGAGACGACTTTCAGTAAAATACAAAAATCTAGCATCGTATGGAAGAGCCCATGAAAGTACACCATTGCCATTTGTTGTTAAAACTTGACCAATTGTGCCGACACTTGTCGGTAAGGTATAGACTATATCAGCACTTTGAACTCCTGCTTTGAAGGCAGTATAATTACTTCCTGAGCCACTCGCTTCATACATACGCAATTCATGGGCTGTATTATCATTATTGAAAAGCCACAAGTCCACATTACCAAAAAATGCAGTATTATCTCTATGGATGGTCAGATCACGGCCTCCTGTAGGATTGTTACCTAAAAACCCTACACTACCGCTGCCAAACAGCGTTAATCCGCTTCCACCAAGAATCGTACTAAAATCACCGTATATCGAATTTTTTGTACCACCGCTAATAGTAGAAAAATCTCCAAATATACTATTTTCAGCACCACCACTAATAGTAGAAAAATCTCCATCTGAATTGTTACTGAATCCACCGCTGACTGTGGAAAAATTCTCGCTTGCCGTATTTTGATAACCTCCGCTAACAGTAGAACCATCGCCATTCGATGTATTAAAAGAACCGCCACTCACTGTGGAACTATTACCTATTGAGTGATTCCAAACCCCACCACCAATAGTGGAATAACTACTATCAGCTATGTTTTCAATACCACCACCAATTGTGGAAGCATCGCCGCTTGCTGTGTTGTTGCTCCCTCCGCTGACTGAGGAATAATTTCCGCTTGCTACTTGGCTGGCTAAGTCCCTCAAAGTTTGCAAATCCACAGCGTTTTGCCCGCGTTTATTGCCACCCAATGCAGTGCCGTCGGGAATATCGGCAAGTAATGCACCTGTACCTTTGGGCACTATTGCCACATCCATGTTAGGTACGGCAAGCTTGGGAGTAAAACTTGCTACCGTGATTGCTGCATTGGGTGCCGCATTATGAAAACCCTCTGTAAAATGGGCTAAATTCGCTACGGGACTGCTCCATGTCATCAATCCTGTGGTGGTACTCGTCAGTACCTGCCCATTGCTTGAAGGTGCTGAATTTGGTAAAGTATAGGTCACACTCGTTAATTGTGTCCCAGTCTTGAATGTTGTTGAGGCAGAACCCGATGCAGCGGATAACTTTAATTCCGGTGCGCCACCTGCATTCGTCAAATGGAATGTTCGGGCTACGGTTAATCGCGATCCCGGGTTGGTTTCGCCTATACCCACATTACCATTGCCTGTGGACTGAACACGTAACCTTTCTGTATTATTGGTTTTAACTATAAGCGGTATATCATTCGATGTGCCAAGCCAATGACTTGTGGTGGCATTGGTATTGCCCGCCAAAAGCCATTCCGTACCTTGATTAAGCACTTCTTCCTCTTTTGCAGAAGACGTTTTCCCTATGGTCAATACGCCCTTATCGGCACGCACTTCAAAGCCGTCCGTAGCGCGTAATTCAATAGTGCCTTGCTGACCATTTAATGATAATACGGCTCCGGTGGCATCGCCGCTTAATGCTTGCGCACTGCCCGCCATAAGAGCAAAAGGAACACTTGTCAATTTGGTTCGCGGCATCTCGGGGCTGCTATTGATGGACATACCCAACCATACTTCAGCAGGAAGTTGAGAAGGTAATTCCATAAATTGACCCAATATCACATTAAATAAACCACCACGCAATTCAACTGTTTGGACTTCTGACCAAAGAGCCACACCGCCCTCAGAACGTGAATACATCGAAAATTTTACGGCATACATACCATCATTGGCAACCTTATCGCCTTCACGCAGCACACCCTGATAGGACATTTGGCGAGGTATTGCCGTTTGAGAAAATGCCGGAACGGCTAACTGTAATGTTAATGCAGATGCTACACAACACTTCAGCACAAGAGTACGAAGTTGCTTCATCATACCACCTTAAAAAATATAGAAAGAAAATTGAGAGACATCAGAAACTGTATGCAACTTAATAAAACTGTGTAAATAATTGACATCATGAACATTAAATAATAGCAATGCCCCATGAGCAATATTTTCTTACTTTATTCCATCATCCGAATTCTTACAATCACTATCTGGATGCATTCGCCCACTATCTGGGTTTAGACCTACATCATCTGGGTTTATTCGCCCATCATCTGGGTTTATTCGCCCATCATCTGGATGTATTCGCTTATCATCTGGATGTATTCGCTTATCATCTGGATGTATTCCTCCATCATCCGGGTTTAGACGCTCACTATCTGGATGCATTCGCTCATAATCTGGATGTGTTCCTCCATCATCCGGCTTTATTCGCCCACTATCTGGATGCGTATTGTTAGTATCTGGATGTGTTCCTCCATCATCTGAATTCATTTGCTCATAATCTGGATGTGTCCGATGAGTATCTATTATGCCAGATGGTCACCGTACAGAC
>DDTD01000014.1:14036-68737 GCA_002344005.1 Ignavibacteria bacterium UBA2373
CCGTACAGACCCAGATGGTCAATTTTTAGAGATAGATACTGATAATGAGGGCAAAGAATCCAATAAAACAGTGAAAAATGATGAGAATAAGCGAACAGATAAGAACAATAAGCAATCAGAAGTTATTAAAGTTCAGTAAGAATAACAAGATAAGAGCATAGAAGGAGATGATTGAGCAATAGAAGCTATTAAAGTTCAGCAAGAACAACAGAATAAGAGCATAGAAGGAGATGATTGAGCAATTTTATAAGTTCATAACCCATTGGAAATTGCAGAGCAACTCGCGGAATGCGGGGTTATAGGATGCGGAGGTGTAATCATAGGAGTTGAGGGAAAGCATGAGGGAGAATGTGCCGACAGTTTTGGTGAGATAGTTGCCGGTTATGCGCGCTAAGAGCTGGAGTTCATTGTCCACTGTTTTGATTGAGCCGATGCCGGTCATGACGGATGCATCGAAAACGTTTTCGATAAAAGTGTAGCCGATGGTTTCCGTGAGGTTTGTTACGGTTATGTGGAGTTGATTGTTTTTGACATCGGTGTTCATGAGGGATGTTGTGAAGTTGAGTGAATTTGATAGTGTGAGCGTGTGGGTAAGAGCGGCAGAAACAGCGGCGGAGTTTGTGAGTCTTTGGGTTATGAGATTGTTGTCATTGACATCTTGGACGGAAAAGATAAGATTGAGTAAGTGATAGCTATCGCCGGTGTAGAACATTATTCGGGGCGAGATTACTATGTTTTGTACGACATTTTGTAGTCGGAGTGTGTCATTGTCATGGCGTGAAGATATGCCATAATTGGAGTATGAGCCATCAATTCCTAACCATTGTTCATAGTTCCATGCGATGTTTGCTGTGCTAATGATTCTTTGAGTGGCGGATTGTCTGTTGTTGCGTAAGTTATTTGTTCTTATGCCTATGCTTCCTCTCAAAGAGAGTGTTTTTTGGAATAGTTGGAGCGTGGGCGATATGGTAATATCGAGGACATCATTGGGTAATTGCATGAATCCTTGTGTGACAAATCCGGGACCTATCCATTGTGCATCGGTTTGTATAGTCCAGAATGATGCGGGGTTGTATTGTAGTGATATTTTAGCTGCTGCATCAATGAATGAACTGACTGTTGGTTTGAAGATATTGAAAGGCAAACGAAATTGATTGTCTAATGATGGTGCGGCTGTGTTGGCATTGGTTGCGCTGATGGCTCCTTCCCCTTTGAAGACTAATCCTTTGGTGATTGAAAATCCGGTATTAAGGGATGCAACGAGATTGTCCATTGGCGATACTTGTGTCAATGGGTTCGCAGTCATAGTGTCGTCCCATGATTTCATGAGATTGAGGAAAATATAGTTACCGTTTTTGTGGTCATAGCCGAGTTTTGCGGAGATCATGAGTCTTTTGTATTCGCCGGGGAATGTGATGATAGTGTCGCGTTTTTGTTCTGTGCGTGCGTCACGGATGATGCCGTATGCGGCGGAGAAGTGGAGTTTGCCGGGATGGAGTTCTATTCCCCCACCCAAGACGCGCAAATCACCGAAAGTAAAATCGGATATAGTGTGGGAGAAGTATCCTGCATGGAGGGTGAGCCAATCGGAGAGCCGCGGATTGATGCCGAATTGGTTGAAGGGCTGGTTTGTGCCGAAGTTACGGTTGGAATAGTAGAGTTCGAATGGTATTGTGATAATGGATGCGATGTCCGCTGTGCCTCGTATGATTGCTCTGCCGACGAAAGGCGGTAATCGTGGTGTCCAGAGAGTGTCTTGTGAGGATGATGTGTAGATTTCGGATGTGATTATGGATTGTGCCTTGACGGTAAAGAGTGATGTGGAAGGGCTGTCTTGAGCATGGAGTGCCACAGAAATAGCAATAATTCCGCAATAGATTATGAATATGTCAGCGAATCGTTGTTTCATAACCCATAGAACCATGATAGGGTGGATTTTGTTCCATTTTTTATGCTTTTTGTTTAAGAAGTTTCATCTGAATAGCGGAAAAGAGCAATAAGAGGGCGAAGATGATAAAGGCAAGCGCGGAGGCATAGCCCATGGTATCGGCGCGTTCAAAGGCATGTTCATAGACCATATAGACAAGGGTGGTTGTTGCATTGAGCGGACCGCCTTTGGTCATGACATAGATTTCGACGAATATTTGGAATGATTTGATGGTGTTGATGACGATGACAAAGAGCATTGTTGGGCGCAATAAGGGCAATGTGATAAAGCGAAAACGCTGCCATGCATTAGCACCGGAGAGAAGCGCGGATTCATAAAGGTCAGCTGGAATGGCTTGAATACCTGCTAAAAAAAGCACCATATAGTATCCGGCAGAAATCCAGACATCCATTGCCATAATGCCTAATAATGCAGTGTCGGGTTCTAAGAGCCATCCTCGTTCGGGAAATGGTAATCCGCAAAGCGATAAGAGTATATTGACATACCCTGATTTTGAGTAGAGATTGGTGAATATCAAGGAAATAACAACCAATGATGTGACGCTGGGAAGAAAAAAGGCAGATCGGAAAAATCCCTTCCATCGTATGGTAGAAGAATGCAGTGCCAATGCGAGCATTAAGGCAAAGCACGTGGTTACGGGGACTGTGCCGAATGTAAAGATGGACGTATTGGCAAGAGCTTTCCAGAATAAAGAATCGGAAAAGATGCGTGTATAATTTGCCAAGCCGATGAAAGTGCTTGTGTCGCCGAGTGTGGAATATTGTGTAAAACTGACATAAAAAGCATACAGCAAAGGATAAAGCCAAAACAAACCGAAAGTAATCAACCACGGTAATAGTAAGAGGGTTGTTCCTTTGTATGAATGGGAATTATTCACGTTCATCATAAAAAAAAGCCGCATCGAGAACGGATACGGCTGTGAAAAAAAGATAGTTTTGATTAGAGTTCATGGTCAAGATCGGCAGCACGATGTCCACCAGCCATAGCCACAATTTCATCATCATAATGATCGGCAATGACAGAAACAGCATGAAGCGCAGTCAATAATTCATTGCTGTCCATATTTGCGCCATTAAGAGCATGGGAGAACACGATTGTGTCATCGAATAATAAACCGAAAGCACCAAAATGTATTTCAGCATTTTTCCTTAGGAGAAAACGCATAAGCTCGGGAGAAATGGTTGCGCCCGTGACCACATTAGCCATACACTCGATAACAACATCATCGTTGGTAAATTCACGAACGACAACCATTACTTGTGTTGAGCCAAAGGTGATAGTAATAGCACCATTATCAAATGATAAGTATTCGACATTTTTTTCATCGAGAACAGCGGTTATTTTTTTATATGTTTGTTCAATTAATTCTGTGATATTCATTGCGTAATTCCTTAATAAATCTTATGTGTGAGTAGAACTAAAAATAGTACAATTAAGAATTACCCGGAGGCAATTGTCCGAGTGAAGCTTTTAACGCAAGAATTTCGGGGTCTTCCGATGGTGGGGGTAATTTGCCCATAGAAGCTTTCAATGCCAAGAGTTCATCGTCCACAGTGGAAGCCGTTGCTAATTGTTTGAACTGCATGTCAAGTGAAGTATTTTCACCTGCAAGTGTTTCAAATGCTTCTGCTTCGGATTCGAGTTTTTCGATTTTAGTTTCATACTTATCGAATTTGCTGAAAGCATCAGAGCCAACACCGCTGAACGATTGAGCAATTTGCTTTTGCGCTTTGGCAGCTTGTGAGCGAGCTATGAGCGTGCTTTGGCGGCTGCGAGCTTCTTCCAATTTATTTTTGAGCATATTGAGTTGCTCGCGCATTTTATCGGATGTCGTTTTGGCTTGCACATAAATCGGCTCTAAGTCCACGGCATTTTTTTCGGCAAGAGTTTTCTTTTGTAAAGCCGCTTTTGCTAAATCTTCACGATTTGCATTGAGGGCTTGGACAGCTTTTTGATGCCAGTCGGCTGACTCGGCTTTAGCTTTTGCAAGCTTGCGTTCCAAAGATTTTTCATTCGCGATGGCATTGGCAACGGCAAGAGTTGCTTTGTTTACCGACTCTTCCATTTCAAGCACCATTTGCTTGAGCATTTTTTCGGGATCTTCGGCTTTATCTAATGTATCGTTCACATTAGCTTTGAAGATGTCCGTGATTCGATTGAAGATACCCATAGTTTCTCCTCATTGTATAATAGAGTGTGTGACATACTTTCCGTAAGAACGGCATGATTGCTACGAATGACTGTGTATCAAGTTGCATCGCCGATTTGGATACAAATATACAGAACCCGCACAAAACAAATCAATGGTTAATCCGACTTTATCCAATGATGTTTCGGTAATTTTGCACACTTTTTCAAAGGATAAACCATGAATTTTGACTTTAGCTCAATCTCGAAAGCCGCAGAACGCTTCAAAGCAGGTATGGAATCTATGCACGAACAGGCGAACAAAACCTTAGTCACCGGAGAATCGGGCGGTGGGTTAGTGAAAGTAACGATGAATGGAACATTTACCGTTCAGAGCATTGAAATTGATGATTCATTATTGAGCGATAAGACCATATTACAGGACTTGATAGTGGCTGCATTCAATAAAGCGCATGATAAAGCAGAAAAATCCATGCAAGAACAGATGTCGTCACTGACCGGCGGTTTATCCATTCCCGGAATGCCTTTTTAAGAGCAATACTCAGAATAATATTACACTATGCATTATACCTCAGAATCAATTGAAACGGTAGTGGAGTTATTTACTTCCCTACCATCCATTGGGCGAAAAACTGCTCAACGTCTTACATTTTATTTATTACGACAGCCACGCGAAACGGTTGATAAATTTTCATCAGCTTTGCAAGATTTGAAAAATAATGTGCGCTTTTGTTCACATTGTTTTAATTTTACGGAACAAGACCCATGCGTCATTTGCACATCGCAGAAAAGAGATAAATCAACTATTTGTGTTGTAGAAGATCCTAATGATGTTTTAGCAATAGAAAAAACAGGAGAATATAAAGGCTTATATCATGTATTGCACGGCGCGCTTAATCCATTGGATGGCATTGGACCAAATGACTTAAAAATCAAAGAACTTATCGCTCGATTAAATACGGATGTACAAGAAATAATATTGGCGCTTAATCCGAATGTTGAAGGTGAAGTTACCACACAATATCTTGCAAAAATCACCTCACAATTAGATATAAAAACCACACGTATAGCACGTGGCATTCCCATTGGGAGTGATTTGGAATTAGCGGATGAGGCAACCCTTTCACGCGCTTTGGAAGGCAGAATACAATTATGAACAATCAATGGTATGTGACATGGTTTGAAAGTTCATGGTACAGAGAATTATATTCACACCGAACAATAGACGAAGCAAAAACAGCGGTATCGCTCGTGCAATCAATGAATTTGCCCGAAGGTGCACGAATTTTAGATTTATGTTGCGGTGCGGGCAGACATGCGGCAGCATTGGCAGAACAAGGATTTATTGTTACCGGTATTGATTACAGCGAATATTTAATTAATGTAGCACAAAAAGAATATGGGGATTTACCCAATTTAGAGCTATACCGATGCGATATGCGTGATAATTACCCCAATAAGCCATTTGATGCCATTGTAAACTTCTTTACAAGTTTTGGCTATTTCGACACAGATGAAGAAAATTCCTCTGTTATTGTGAATATATCAAGTTCATTAATTGATAATGGCTATTTTCTCTTAGATTACTTAAATGCTGAATATATACGAAAAAATATAGTTCCATACAGCACAGACAGTTTCCCAACTGCCACTATTGAATCACGCAGAACGATACAAGCGGATACCATCATAAAAAATATCAGCGTCATTCCTTTTGAAGGAGAAAGAGAGGAGTTTGAAGAAAATGTAAAACTCTATACTCATACAACACTGAAAACAATGATTGAAGATAATGGTTTTATGGTTGAAAGTATTCATGGAAATTATGATGGCAGCGATTTCGATGTAGAACTCTCTCCACGGTGTATTATCGTAGCAAAAAAATTATGAAAATTATCGGGGTATCTATTGTTTTTATATTCTTATTGTACGGTTGTGATGTGTTTACAACACGTACTCCTGAGAACCCGCTGAACACAGGTGGAATATTTACGCCACCGACTTCGGCATCATTGGTCATTGAGAATTTATTAAATGCAATAAAGGAAAAAAACACTGAAAACTATGTATTATGTTTGGCAGATACATCCAGAAATGCTCGTCAGAGTTTTCGTTATTATCCCTCAAGCGATGTATCTGCACGTTTTTTCACATTATTCTCACAATGGTCACTCACAAACGAAAGACAATATATCCTTTCGCTTTTTTCGAAATTACCAAATGATGAAATACCTGTACTGAGCTTAACAAAAAACCGATTTGATGTTATAACTCCCGATAGCGCTATTTTTGTTTCGGATTATGAATTAACAGCAAATCATAGTGTTACTTCAGCACCGACAAAAGTAAAAGGTATTCTTCGATTAACTCTTATACCCGACAGAGCCGGTTTATGGTCAATAAGCAGATGGACTGACGGCAATATTGAATCAGGTTCGGAACTCCAATCAACATGGAGTGAATTAAAAGCACAGTTTTCTAATTAAGTTCCATTAATTACTGCAATGATGAAAGCAATAATATTCAGTCTTATTTTCACTTCAGTCTATTCGGTTTTTGCTCAAAGTCCGACTATTTCTCAACCGGATAACAGTTTGTGCAAAATTCGTTTACCGGAAATAATTAATGCACATAGACCGACAATACTTCCTGTATTATCACCTGACGGAAAACGCTTATATTTCGACAGGAAACAATATATTAACAATATAGGAAACTATCAAGATCCGGACGATATATGGTATTCGGACAGAAAGAACGGTTATTGGACAGAGCCACAAAATGCGGAAATACCAATCAACTCACGCGGGTCAGATGTACTTTTTTCTATCACTCCCGATGGAAGACGTGCTTTAGTCTATGGTGCATATCCGAATACACAAGGTAAAATTGATACGGGATTTGCCATAGCGCAATGGAATGGATTACGATGGTCAAAGCCACAACGATTAAATATTAAAAATTATAAGAATAAAAATTTTTCTTTCTATGGAAATTTAAGCGCACATGAAACAGTGATATTATTGGCTATTGAAACTCAAGACTCACGAGGCGATTTGGATATTTATGTTTCTTTTCTAAATGAATTTACCAATGAATGGTCTGAACCTATGAATCTGGGAGATGACATAAACAGCAGTTCCTTAGAATTATCGCCTTATTTAGCGCGAGATGGTAAAACATTATATTTTTCGTCTGACCGAACGGGAGGTTTTGGCAGTGACGATTTATATATGGCAAAACGCTTAGACGAAACATGGAAAAAATGGTCAAAACCTGTTAATTTAGGTTCTCGGATTAATACAGCTCGTTCTGAAAACTCCATTTCCTTAACATCATCAGGCGATACGGCATGTATAATTTCAAGCAGTAAAGAAAGCGATATTGAGGGTATTTACTTTGTTTGTTTACATGAATCTGTACAACCAACAAAAGAACAATTTATGCCCAAGCGAGAATATATTGCAGAAAATATTTATTTTGCAAGCAATTCGTCACAACCTACACCCGCTGAATTACAAAAAATATCTGCGATTTTCTCTGCTCTTCAAACAACAAAAGGAGAAATCTACATAGATGGCTATGCGGATGATATAGGAAGTGATGATTATAATAAAACTCTTTCCGAAAAAAGAGCGGAATATATTATTGATTTTTTGAAAAAAAACAATATAAATGCGGTGATGCGATTGCAAGCATTTGGTAATGAGTTAGTCAGGGGTAAAAATTTAACTGATGAAGAGAAGGCAAAACAGCGCCGTGTTGATATTACGGTAAAATTTAAATAAATGGAACAATCAGTAGATGTCTGTATTATTGGTGGCGGAGCCGCAGGTCTTTTTTGTGCTTTTCATGCAGCAAGAAAGGGTCTATCGGTTATAGTGTTGGAGCATACCGATAGCATAGGTAAAAAAATTCGTATTTCGGGTGGTGGCAGATGTAACTTCACAAATTATACTGTCAAACCGGAACATTATATTTCGGAAAATCCGCATTTCCATAAATCGGCTTTAGCACGCTACACTTCGCACGATTTTATTTCTTTAGTACAAAGTCATCATATTCCTTTTCATGAAAAAACTTTAGGACAACTCTTTTGCGATAATTCATCAAAAGATATTATAGCAATGCTTCTTCATGAATGTTCTACTGTCGGGGTAGAAATTCAAACCGGCGTATCTATTTCTTCGATAGAAAAAAACGAGTATTTTCATATTCATACGCACACAAGAGATATAATTTCCCGCACAGTAGTGATTGCATGCGGAGGCACGGCTATTCCGGCTATGGGCGCTTCGGATTTCGGCTTACGTATTGCACGTCAATTTGGATTAAAAATCGTTGCTCCCTACCCTGCTTTAGTTCCACTGCTTTGGCGCCCGGAAGATAAACATTGGTCTGAGTTGGCAGGATTATCGGTATATGTGGAAACCTCCGCATCATCAGCACATTTCAAAGAAAATATGTTATTTACCCATAAAGGATTAAGCGGTCCGGCTATTTTGCAAATTTCATCCTATTGTAAAGGCAAACATCCATTTTTCGTGAATCTGTCTCCAAATCATGATTTGGCTGAATCACTCTTCAATCCGCAACATCGCGACCAATCACTTTCAACGGTACTTTCATTTATACTTCCCCAGCGTTTAGCAAAAAATATCTGCGCTTTGAATAATTATCAGAAACCATTGAAACAATATTCAAAAAATGAAATAGAACATATTATTTCTCAGCTTATGCACTGGGAAATTACCCCAAATGGTACGGAAGGTTTTGCAAAAGCAGAAGTTATGGGCGGCGGCGTTTCTACCGATGAATTATCTTCAAAAACAATGGAGTCAAAAAAAGTAAAAGGACTCTATTTTATCGGCGAAGTTGTTGATGTCACCGGTTGGCTTGGCGGCTATAATTTTCAATGGGCTTGGTCTTCAGCGTATGCTGCTTCAAAAGCTTTAGTGTAAAACTCTACTCCTCTCGGTAATCTGTGCTCTTCAACCAATGATTCACAAAAAAAAGGGTAGAAGTATCTATCCTCTACCCTTTCTTTGCCATAAATTCATAATGTGTGACTATTCTTCAATCGCTTGTTTTAATTTGAGTGTGACGGTAAATGTCGTGCCTTTGCCTTGGCCATCACTTTGTATATTCACTGTCCCATCATACATATCAACAACTTTTTTCACAATAAATAATCCAAGACCCGTGCTCGACTCATTGCCCGTGGGTCTTGCCGATAAACGACGGAACTCCTGAAAAGCATTCGCTATATCATCGCTAGTCATTCCTAAGCCCGTGTCCGTGACCGAAAACAATAACACTCCGTCATTATACTGGGCATGCACAGTAACTGTGCCTCCCTGTGGAGTATATTTTATCGCATTAGAAACAAGATTCAGAGTTAATTGCCTTAATTGATTCGGATCTGCATACACATCCGGCAGATTATCTCCCCAATTCATTATCAATTGTATATTCTTATTTTGAGCTGTCGTATAAAATGGCTCAATTGCTATCTCGAAAAACTCCGACAAATTAAATACATCTTCGTTCAAAGCATATTGCGGTTGGCTCATCACTGCAACCGTAAGCATATCCTCCACTAATGTACGCATAATGCCTGAACTCATTCTGGCTATGGATACTAATTCCTTAAAATCCTCATCATTATAAGTGCCTCGCTCCAACTCATTCAACACCAACTCCAAATTCCCTATCGGTGTTTTCAAATCATGCACCGCCGTGCGCACCATCTGCTCGCGTGTTTTTTGCAATTCCTGCAAATGCGAATATGCTTGACGCAGCTCCTCATTACGTATCTCTACTGTTTCGGCAAGTTCTGTGTTTGTCGAGCGCAATGTATCAAGCAAATTATTGTTCTGGTGACGCAAATGCGTTATCTCTGACAATTGCAATACCGCCATTTTCAATTGATGAAAATCAACCGGCTTGTTTAAATAATATGACAATCGCGCCCTGTTAATCGCATTGATCATACTGTGTATATCGCCAAATGCCGTGATTAATATACGCTCTGAATCCGGTGATATAGTAATCGTTTTCTCCAAAAACTCTATACCGTTCATCGCCTCCTTCAAGCGCAAATCGCAAATAATAACATCCGGCTTATAGGTTTCTACTATTGTTAATGCAGTGGTCGTGTCGGCGGCGGTATATACTTCGGCAAATGTACTGAAATAATCCTCTAAAGAACTCAAAAAGTCTGGCTCATCATCTACAAATAACAATGTGGGGCGATGTGTGTTTGCTGATGTGTCGGTCATGTGTGTGCTCTTTCTTTGATACTCTTTATGAGACATTATTGTTGTGTGTGTGGACGATTCTTAAACCTATAATACAATGGTATTCCTGTGCTCACCAATAATAAACCAAACACCGAATTGATAAACGGTGTCGTGCCATTTATATAGCCACTGATATCATTGTACAAAATTAATACCACAAATGCGGAAGCAAATATAACAAATATTGCAGGGATATAAGGATAACCCCATACTTTATATGGGCGCGGAACATCCGGCAAACGCTTCCGAAGTATAAATACACCATACGCACCCATCGCATACGCTATCCATTGCACAAATACCAACATATCCGTCAGCATATCAAATGTGCCCGTCATTACCAACACACTTGACCATACTGCCTGAACAAGCAATGACTTATGAGGGGTTAAGTATTCTGTATGTAAATCGCCCAAGGGCTTAAAAAATAAATTGTTACGAGCCATCGCAAAATACAATCGAGCCGTTACCATAATTGTACCGTTCGATGTACCGAATGTACTGATCATTATTGACATCGTCACAAAACCAAAACCCAATGCTGCCCACGTAGGGTCTATCTGGCTGAATATTCGTGAGGTCGCATCCACCGCTATCAATGACTTACCACGCATATCATCTATAGGCATCACATACATCACTCCCAAGTTGAAAATAATATACACCGCCATGATTATCAATGTGCCAACCATCAAACTCACAGGTATCGTCCGTTGCGGATTCTTAACCTCACCCGCTATATACGTTATATTATTCCATCCGTCATAAGCCCAAAACGCCGCCGTTAATGCTCCTATGATACCCGCAAATAATCCAACATCCATCGGCTTCAAAGTGTCTTGAGTGAAATTCGCAAAACTGCCATCGCCTATCGTAAATGCCAGTACCACTATCACCATCAAAGCCGCAACCTTCAATGTCGTGAAAATTGATTGCACTATGCCGCCTAATCTCACACCTATATAATTAACTCCACTCAAAAACAATATCGTTACTATGGTTAAGCCCTTCACTCCGATGTCTTTCAATGGGAATATATCACCTATCAACGGTATATGCAATGCAAATTGCTCCGCCGAATCCGACAAATGAGGCAAATGCAAAAAAGCATCTGCCGACATTGAAAAGATATATGTGATGGCAGCTATCGAAGCCGATTGAACAACAATAAACATTGACCAACCATACAAGTACGCATAAAAATCGCCGTACATCTCTCGGAAAAAAATATATTGCCCGCCCGTCGCCGGCATCATACCCGCAACTTCCGCATTCGTTAATGCACCGAACAATGTAATAAGTCCCGCAGCAATCCAAATTATGATAATCAATTCCGGCGAACCTAACTTATCTGCCATCACTGCCGGCTTTGCAAATATACCCGAGCCGATAACTGCTCCAACAACTATACTAATGGTTGTAAAAAGTCCCAATGACGGCAATAATCCCGACTGCTCTGCTTGCTTATGTTTCATATTTACTCTGTTTATATCACAACTTGGCAGCGAAAATAGAACAAATTTTTTGTTTGCATGAAGTTTCTCGTACTTTCTATCAAACGACCTACGCTCTGGGCAAAGCAAACAAGCTTGAAATTGAGTTTCCATTTTTCCATCTTTGCGCGGTTATTCCGCAATGTGCCATTGCTATTCTTTTACTGATAATGAATCCTATGCAACATCATTCAATGGCTAAACAAAGTTCAGCGATTACTCGGATACAATGTATAGCGGATATACACCTTTTAATTGTTTAACTCCTGCTGTCTATGGATTATATTCATCGTCAAGGAAATTGTATAGACTATGTCAGGGATTATATTCTACTTCCTGCTGCAAATGTGTTACTGTTACCCTGCAAATGTATTACTTGGCTCTGCAAATGTGTTACTGTTACCCTGCAAATGTTCTACTTGGCTCTGCAAATGTGTTACTGTTACCCTGCAAATGTTCTACTGTTACCCTGCAAATGTTCTACTTGGCTCTGCAAATGTTCTACTTCCTTCTGCAAATGTTCTACTTCCTTCTGCAAATGTTCTACTTCCTTCTGCAAATGTGTTACTGTTACCCTGCAAATGTTCTACTTGGCTCTGCAAATGTGTTACTGTTACCCTGCAAATGTTCTACTTGACTCTGCAAATGTGCTACTGTTACCCTGCAAATGTTCTACTTATAACCGAAGCGTGTACTACTCTGTTGCGCGGAAGTACTACTTTGTTGCGCGAAAGTACTACTCTGTTGCGCGAAAGTGCTACTTTGTTGCGCGAAAGTACTACTCTGTTGCGCGAAAGTACTACTTGGTTGCGCGAAAGTATTACTCCGTTGCGCGAAAGTATTACTCCGTTGCGCGAAAGTACTACTCTGTTGCGCGGAAGTACTACTTGATTGCGCGAAAGTATAAAAATAGCCAATTTTATGATTTTCTGTATCAAAACAGTACATTTTTCACTTTATGATGTTAATTTGTCAAATCACACAGTATTTCTGTATAAATGATGGAATATCTCTTTACTTAGAATAGTATATTCGACAGAACATTGGATAATACTGCTTACATAAGACAAATATTTTTAAGTTGTTTTTGTTCATTTTAGACACTTATTTATATACCAATCACCACATATTTATAGAACAATCATAAAAAGATATTGATACATCAGCAGCCAATGGATAGGATTCAGTCCACAGATGATAATCAAAAAAGAGCCATGAAGTACACATATCAATCAGGAGAATATTGTGAGGAGAGTTTCCATTTTTTCGAAGGAAAATGTTACCATAAGCGCATCAGTGAAACAAGAATAATCGGGTCAAGTTATTACTGCAGCACATAGCATGGACGGAATGAAGGACAATTACTCACATAAAACGGATGCCCAATGTTATGCAATGCTGCAAAGCAACAATAGGCGCGATAAGGAAGCCGGCTTTACAGAGTTGTATAAGCGACATTCGCAGCGAATATATCAGTATTGCCGCCGCTTTACGGGCAATAATGATACGGCAAGTGATGTATTGCAGGAAACCTTTTTACGGTTTTTATCTTCAGCCGAACGAGGAGCAACGATGACTAATATACCCGCTTTTTTATTACGCATAGCACGCAATTTGTGTATAGATGCGCGGAAGCGACAAAGTCAGTTCGTCATTTCATCGGAGATAATGGAGCTGCCGGCACATGATGCCCCGATGGAATCGCAGGAGTTGCGCCATTTGCTTATTGCTGCTTTGGATGCTTTGCCGGAAGACCATAAGGAAGCCATAGTGCTGCAAGCATATAATGGTATGAGCTATCAGGAAATCAGTGATGCAACGTCAGTACCGGTCACGACTGTCCGTAATTGGATTGTGCGTGGCAAGAAGAAATTGCGTGAGATACTCGCGCCTTATATTAAAGAATTGGAGAAGTAATTATGTCAGCCGAAACCCCATTATCATTGTCGGAACTTGTGTATTTGTTTGTGGATGGCGAAACCACTTCGGCGCAAGAACAGGTATTGTTCAGCCATTTGGCAACGGATGCGGATTTGCAGGCAGAATTGCAAGAGGCAATACTTATACGTTCTACTTTGGAGCAGGATTGTTCGGCATTGGCAGTGCCACCCGAAACGACAGCCGCTATATTCAGCAAAGCGGGTTTTGCATTGCCGGGAACAACGACGGGTTGGAGCATGGGAAGTGTTATCGGCTCGACGGTGCAGACTTTGCAATCCATAGCATTACCTTCTTTATTCGCATTGGGCGGTGCGGCATTGACGGCATTCTACTTTATGCACACTATGCCACAGTCACAAGAAGCAGAGCTATTAGCATTACAAGGTCAATTTTCAGGGCAATCATCAGAGTCGGCGGTATTGGTATCGAATGTGGAGTCATTGGGGGGCATCCATTCTTTGCATAGTGATGGAACATCGCAGCAAGTGCAAAGAGAATATCCCAAAGCATTATATAGTTCGGCTTCGATGAGCAATCAATCAGCTAATGGATTCGATGGCATGGAACAAAAAGATGTTGCTCCATTTGCTGATGCAAAACAATCAGAGAAAGTAATGGACGAATCGGCAATAGCAATAGAGCAAGCACAATCAATGACTATGGGCACTCCCCTTTTATTCTCATCTTTTCCCACTATTAATTCTCGCGATGCTATATCACATAAAGCATTAGCGGAGTTCGGTAAGGTCGGCGAGCGTCAATGGATAATTGCAGCACGCGGTTTGATGACAATGAATACGATGCCTGCGGGCAATACGAGCACATCAGATGAGCATTTGTCGGACATTGCAGTGTCGGTGGGCTATGCACTTAATCCTCAGACGGTAATAGGTTTAGAAGGCGGAAGACAAAACATACGCTATTATACATTTGAAAATGGCAAAGGCGACAATGCTACCTTGCATACGAGTATTGATTGGGCTGGCGGTTTTATGCGCAGACAATTTCATGAATTAGGTTTCGGGGAATTGACCCCATTTGCTCATGTTCACATTGGCGGCACATTATCGGGTCCGTCGGGACGGTGCATCACGGGCTTGCAATGGCAACCCGATTCACGAATATCACTTTCAGCAGGCATAGAAGGAAGCGCATTTCTTTATCAAAATTCCGGAACTTGGTATAGTATGCGGACTTTGGGCTTGACATATCAGGTAGATGTTCATTTTTGAGTAATTTTACATTCACACACATAAAGGAAATACAATGAGAAGAAGATTATTTCTCATGGGATGCGTTCTTATCCTTGGCGCAGCGGTGCAATCATGCCGCGAAACAGGAGTAAACCCTTGGGATAAACCCAAAGACGGCGACCCAAACACCACAGATCAATTGACCAAAGAGCAGCTTGTGGGTACACATTGGCAATTCCAACGTTTCGAAACTGCTACCACAGTTTCCTTACCTACGGAAGATTTTATTGATTTACGATTTGAGGGATTGAATAGAATAGGCGGCAAAGCTATCTGCAATGTTTATGGCGGCGAAGTGGAATTGCAAAACGGTTCGATAAACGTGAGTAATATTATTTCAACTGAAGCATATTGCGGTGATGATAAATTAGATCAAGAGTATGTGCAGGCACTCAACAAAGCACAATCATGGACAGCCACAGCCAATGAATTGCGTATTAAATATGTGCCGGAAGTTTCGGCTGGCGGCAGCGGCGGAGTATTGGTATTTAAGCGTTTAAATGGCGGGAATGATAATGGTTTGGAATTAAAATTGAAACAATTAGAGTCAAAGCAATATACGTTACATTCTTTTGTTAATGGCGGCATAGAAGAAGTACCCGTCGGAGCACAAAGCTGTCTTTTGATGCTGATGCCCAATTACAATGGTACAGGTAAAGGGATTGCAAATTTCTTAGCTGATTGCAACAAGGGGTATGCTGATATTTCCTTTAATAATGATGGAACGGCTATCAAGTTTAGCAATATCAGTATTGGTCCGGAACAATGTGAGCATAAAGCAACAGCCGATCGTTTTGTAGAATTTTTACGCCATACAGATAAGTTTGAGATAAGTGATTATGGTACAACCCTTACCATTTGGAGTTCCTTACCTTCGTTGGTCGAATCCAAAATAGTATTGAAAGTAGCTACCGACATAGTTGAACCCTACTTTATTGAAATTCAGGAAACACCGTCCACAGGAGTTCCGGCAAACACATATCCGATGTTTTATCTTAATGGATTAGCATTCGATGGCAAATACATAAATGTGAAATATAAATATGGCGGTCAAACCAATGATTACAGAGTATCGGCATATTCGGCTTTTGAAATTGGTAAAAGTGACCCACCATTAATCATAGTTGATCTTGTGACCGATGGCACGAATAATCCTATAAGCAGTTTAACAGAAGGCGAAGTAAATATTGGATTGGATGCATTGCGTAAGCGTGTATTAATTGCTTCACCGGGAAAAACAAAATTCCGCGTACAATTGCGTTGGGATGGCAAACCTATCGGCGAAGTTGAAGTGATTGTATAATAAATACGGACACAAAATCAAAAATTATAGGGCTGTACAATAGTGTATAGCCCTTTTTTTATATTGTGGAGTGATGGCGGCAAAAATCAATCGCTTTTTGGAAATCATCAGGCAATTCAGAATCAAATATCATTTTTTGCAATGATGTAGGGTGAATAAAACCTAAAGATTTAGCATGGAGAGCTTGACGAGGAATAATTTTCATAACTTCTTCGGCTCTCGATTTCACAACACCGGATTTAATTCCCGAATATGCGATTTGCGCTCCGCCATAAGCAGCATCACTCATTAAAGGATGACCAATAGAAGAGCAATGCACTCGGATTTGATGAGTTCTGCCCGTTTTTAATTTTAGTTTTATTAATGTACAAAATTCATATCGTTCAATCACGGAATATGTGGTATGAGCAAATTTACCAAGTTTGGTATTGTCTGTTGCGATAAATATTTTTCTGTCACGAGGCGAGCGTACAATATGAGAAACAATTTCACCTTCATCATTTTTTACATTCCCCCATACCAAAGCATAGTACTCCCTATCTGAAGTTCTGTCACGAAATTGTTTTGCCAAAAATGCTAATGCCTCAGTGTCCTTTGCAATAACAAGTATGCCGCTTGTATCTTTATCAATCCGATGCACAATACCTGGTCTGTATGCATCAACATTATAGTGTTCGACTATTTCCTCTTCATCACCGGAATCATTTTCATCATTATCCACAACAATACTTTCCCGCATACCGATGTGATAAAGCAAAGCATTAACTATTGTTCCATAACGATTACCGAAACCGGGGTGAACAACCATACCGGCAGATTTATTAATGACGATAATTCTGTCATCCTCAAAAGTAATATTGAGCGGAATATCCTCAGGAACTAATTCCAGCGGTGGTGGTTTTAATATTGTACAAACAATATGATCGCCCGGCAGAATTTTACGCGAATTTTTTACTTTTACACCATTCACAATTACAGCCCCTTCTGCAATAGCTTCTTGGACTTTATTTCTTGAGGCATTCGGAATCACTCTGGTTAAATAGACGTCCAATCTTTCCACACCTTGCCCGGGAGCAATGTCAAATTCAAACACATGTTCAATATGTCGGGGGTAATTATTTTTTTCCATACATTGAATGAAATAAAAAAAGCGCACGAGTGCGCCTTATTATTTGAATATTATCAATAATTATTTAGTATTTTCATTATCCGACACATTGTCTGATAGTGTGGTATCCGTTTGTGATGCCTCCGATTGGGTCTGTTCAGAAGAGATTATACTCGGATTTTCTGCATTTTTAATGTCCGCAAGCGTTGGGAGGTATTTATTACGAATAAGCAAGAGTACCATTCCCACACTTACACAAGAATCGGCGATATTAAATACGGGCCAATGAGTATAAGTAGCTCCGAACCAATTAACATCTGGAATATCTACTTGGATAAAATCTACGACATAGCCGTAAAACAATGCTTGTTCGCCATAGAAAACACCATAGAAGCATCTGTCAATAAAATTCCCCAATGCACCGGCAATAAGTAAAGTAATACCTATTTGAATCAGTAAAGAAAAACGTTTAATTTTCGATAAATACCATAGTAATGCCGAACCCGCAATAAGAGAAAACAATGTCAGAAATATTTTGGCAAAACCAAATTGAATACCAAAAGCCATTCCCGGATTTTCAACAAATGTCAATCGGACAACATCTCCGATAAGCGGATGGCTTTCACCAAGATACATACCTTCGTGATGATAGCCGAACAGAGTAAAACCCTTTACAAGAATTTTTGTTAATTGATCCAGCAAAATTAAAAAAGCGGCAGCCATAAAAAACCAGAGCATATTGCGCGATTTTTCATGCGGTTTCACATATATTTTCTCAACGTCCGATAATGCGGTCAATGCCATCCTCCGGACAACGTTTATGAATTTTGTATGAAGCCGATTGTGTTGTTATAGGCACAGCCAATAGACGTTCTTTAGCAATGAGAATACCGCATTCTTTACAAACGCCATAGGTTTTATTATTGATGCGTTCAATTGCATCGTCAAGTTTAACCAAATAATCATTTACTCGATTAATTTGCTGATAAGTTTTTTCTTTTTCAATTTGCTCGGAACCTTGTTCTCCCATGTGCATTGAATATACCATGCTGTCTTCAGCTCTATTGGCGCTTGTGAGATCTTCTAAACGATCTTTTAACATACGTAATTCGTCAAGTGAATTGTTTCTTTCGCGCAATATCACTGCTCTGAATTGTTCTAATTCTTCATCGCTATAACGAACTGTGATGAAAGTTCTTGGTGTTTTTTCCGTTGTTACTTCATCTGTATTAACGTTGCCATTGCTCATTGTAATAACTCCGTTTGCGTAAATTAAGGTGTGTGGATTAATAATGTAATTGAAATATTTTTTTCGTCTATCTCGAAAGTAAGAGAATTATCGGATGAAGATTCTTCTCGAACCATGCTGTATGCCAATGTTTCCGTTGTGATATATTCTATTGAAGTTGATAAAATCTGCCATGTATCATCATCACATACAATAGATAAAACAATTCTGTCGGTAACATTAAAACCGGCTTGCTTGCGTGCATTTTGTACCTTGCTGACGAATTCCCGAGCAAATCCCTCTGCTAATAATGCAGCATCAATTTCTGTATCCAATGCTACGGTAACAACACCTTGGGAAGCCACTAACCACCCTTCGATGTCTTCACTGATAATATCAACATCTTCGGGAGAAATGTCATACTCTTGTCCGTTTATGCTGAAAGTGATATTTTCTCCTTGCAGCAAAGCTTTCATTGCAGCAGAATGTATAGTTTTTATTTCATTAGCAATCATTTGTGTTTCTTTACCAAATTTTTTACCCAATGTTTTAAAATTCGGTTTAACACTTCTTTTGACAATACCGCTATCATCAGAGATATATTCAACAGATTTAATATTTAATTCTTCGAGAATAATATCTGCAACCAATTGAATATCTCGTCTTTGTTGAGGATTCAACACAGGAATTAATATTCTGCGTAAGGGTTGGCGTGTTTTTATTTTTGCTTTTTCACGAAGCGAACGTGCAAGAAAAACAATTGTCTGCGCATGAGCCATTCGTCTTTCTAAATCTCTGTCTATTAATGTATTATCAGATACAGACATATCACATAAATGTACGGACTCGGGCATAGAGTCTGTACGAAGATTTCTATACAGTTCTTCCGACAAAAATGGAATAGTTGGCGCAGTAAGATAACATATCTCTAATAACACATTGTGCAGTGTCTGATACGCAGCTAATTTATCATTATCACGTTCGCCTTTCCAAAAACGTCGTCTGTTGCGACGCACAAACCAATTCGACACTTCATCACGGACAAAATCTTGCAATAATCGAGTGGCTCTGAACACATCAAATTGTTCCATCCATGAACGGTATTCAGCAATAACTGTATGTAATTTCGATAAAATCCACCTATCTATTTCCGGTCTTTCTTGAACAGGAATATTATCCTCATTGCCCGTAAATTCATCAATATTTGCATAAAGAGCAAAGAAATTATATGACTGCGTTAAAGTACGGAAAAAGTCTGCAATAACGGTTGTTTTTAAATCATCAATATTAAAGAGCGTTGGTCGCCAAGGCGGATTATTTGTCATAAAATACCAACGAGCAGCATCAGCACCATATTCATCCATTAATTCAAAAGGATTTACAGCATTTCCTTTTGATTTCGACATTTTTTGTCCTTTTTTATCAAGAACTAATTCATTGACAATAATTCCTTTGTAAGCAGGTTTTCCAAAAACTGCCGTTGCTATATTATGAAGTGTATAAAACCATCCGCGTGTTTGATCAATTCCTTCGGCAATAAAATCAGCGGGAAAACTTTTCTCGAACATTTCCTTGTTTTCAAAAGGATAGTGCATTTGTGCAAATGGTACACAGCCGGAATCGAACCACACATCAATCACTTCATGAACACGACGATATATAGTGCCATTTTTTCTGAAGACAACTCTATCAACAAAAGGACGGTGCAAATCAATTTCAACCCCCGATTCACTTACAGGTACAAAAATTCCTTCTCGTACTTCATATTCACCTTCCATAAGTTCAGCAATTGAACCAACAGCAAACATATCTTTCCCATCTTCACTCACCCAAATAGGAAGCGGTGTCCCCCAATAACGGTCACGCGAAAGAGACCAATCTTTGACTTCATCTAACCAATTACCGAATCTGCCGGAACCAATCTCGGGCGGCTGCCATGTGATAGTTTTATTAAGGGCAACCATATCATCACGGTATTCGGGAGATTTAATAAACCAGGAATCTCGAGCATAATACATCACGGGATTATCGGTTCGCCAACAATGAGGATATTTATGCAAATAATCAAAAGCATTTTTATAGATTTTTCCTTTTTCTTTCAATGCCCGCACCAAATCTCTGTCTGCTCCCTGTTCTTCTCGATCAGCATAGCGGAAATTTTTAATTGCTCTTCCGGCAAACTCACCAACTTCATCAGTAAAATGGCCATTCGGTGTGACGGGTTGTAACATTGGGAGCTTATATTGTTTAGACATTTCAAAGTCATCAACACCAAACGCCGGAGCTATATGCACTACTCCCGTACCATCTTCCGTTGTAACAAAATCACCGGTAAGAACTGTGAGCGCATTCGGATAGATCTCTTTATCAATAGGACAATAATCCCAAATTTTTTCATATTGAGTGCCGATTATTTCTTTTCCGGTAAATGACTTAAGCACAGTATATTCCCCCTCTAAAATCGCCAACCGCGATTCAGCCAATACAACACGAGTAGTCACTTTTTCATTTTGAATCTGTCGAGTGTTTTCAACAAGTAAATAAGTAATGTCTGCCCCTACAGCAAGTGCAACATTGGCGAAAAGTGTCCAAGGAGTTGTCGTCCACACGAGTATTGAAGCATCTTGTAATTCACGTAGAGGCGATGCCGTAATCTTCAGTTGTAGATATGTATTGGCATCTTTTACTTCTTTGTAATTCAACGATAATTCATGAGTAGAAAGCGGTGTTCCTATAGTCGGGCTTTGAGGAATCACTTTATAGCCCTTATAAATCAGACCTTTTGCAAAAAATTGCGATAAAGCCCACCATACCGATTCCACATATTCATTTGTACAAGTAATATAAGCATCATCCAAATCAACCCAATAGCCCATTCTATCCGTAAAAGTACGCCAGCCGGCAGATGCTTCAATGTTTGAGTAAACGAAGTCTTTACATGCACTGTTAAATGTATCAATTCCAATAGTTTCGATATCTGATTTTTGCTTGAGACCGAGACGTTTTTCTACCTCAATTTCAACGGGTAAGCCATGCGTATCCCAACCGGCTTGACGGCGAACATAGTGCCCGGTCATTGTCTTGTAACGACAAATCATGTCTTTCAAAGCACGAGCAATAAGGTGATGTACACCCGGCTTACCATTCACTGTAGGAGGTCCATCGTAAAATGAGAACCAAGGAGAGTTTTGCCGTATTTCTAAAGATTTATGAAAGATATCATTATCTTGCCAAAATTCTAGGATTCCTTTTTCAATAGCAGGATAATCTAACTTGTCTGTAAATTGCTTAAACATATACTTTATGTGACGTAAGTTGAAATATAGCTTACAAAAATACTCGTTTTTATGCTGATAATAAGCGTGTTATTTTTCAGTTTGTTGGATTGTAGCAGCCAATGGAAATTTAATAGTAAACATTGTCCCTTTGCCAAGCTGGCTTTCTACATCAATTGACCCATGATGGGATTCGACAATCCACTTGACGATTGCAAGTCCCAATCCTGTCCCATCTACATCCCGAGAACGCGCCTTATCAACTCTAAAGAAACGGTCAAAGATATGTTCAAGACTATCTTCTGGAATACCAACACCTGTATCAGAAACACGTATGACGGCATAGTTGGTATCAGCTTGCATCCTCACTAACACTGAACCATTAGGGCGATTATATTTAATTGAGTTATCTATCACATTGATAAGAGTCTGATGTATGCGAACATAATCTGCCATAATTATTATGTTATCTTCGATGATAGATTCAAGTTTTATTCCTTTTTCTTCAGCAAGAATTTGCATATCTTCAGCAATGTCTCTAATGGTATCACTTAAATTGAGCGGTAGAAAATCTATTTTTACTTGCCCTGTCTCTGCACGTGATATTTCAAGCAAACTTTGCACTACTTTAGATAGACGTGTTACTTCTTCCAAAGCGCTCATTATCGTTTCTTTATATTGAACATTTTGCTTAGGGCTTCGTAACGCTAATTCCATTTCCCCCATTAATATTGCTAATGGGGTACGTAATTCGTGCGATACATCTGAGGTAAATTGCCTTATTTGCTCAAATGAATCCTGTAGTCTCTCTATCATTTCGTTCAGAGTAGATGTTAACCTTCCGATTTCATCATTTGAGGAAGGCATCGGCAAACGACGACTAAGATTATGTGCAGTAATATCATGTGCTGCATTAATTATTCTATCAACTGGTTTCAGAGAAAATCGTGCAAGTAACCATCCGCCGAACATAGAAATAAAAATAGCAACAGGAAAAGCAATCGTATATGCCGAGAATAATTCTCGTAATGTTTGTTGAATTTCTTCTTCAGGATATGCTACAGAGACTTGTGCGAATTTTGAAAGACGTGTCGCAACTCTTAACCGCTCTCCTCCACTACCGATAAGAATATAATCAGTTTTTTTTACTATTGGTAGATTCACTCCTACATTATTGAGAGTAATACGAGCATCAAAAACTAATGGTAAAGAATCTTGACGTAAGTTTTCTGACTTCCATACTATTTGATTATCCTTATCAGCAACTTGAATAAAATAATTTTTTGAATTTAAAAGAATATGTTGATATACGGCAACCCATATAGCATCCATTTCTTCTTGTTGTTGCGACATAACAGGTGAATTTTGCGATAAAGAACTATCATTGAGAGTTCTTTCAAGAGTAGCGTCACGTTTATTATTATTTATTCTGCTTGACGTTACTTCATTATAGGGAGTTGAACGTAAAAAAGCAAAATCGTCATTTTTTTCATTTTTTTTCTTCTTTTTTGATTTTTTAGGAGGTTTAAGCGGTTGCTTCGTTTCATCTTGTTTTTGCTTAATAATATCATCAAGTGCCGCTGCCACATTTTCAAGTGATGTATCAAGATTTGTCCGCAACTCATTCGAGACAGTAATAAAAGACAATACCCCAATTCCGACAAGGGTCAGAGCCAGAAGAAAGCTATACCAAAGTGTAAGTTTTAGTCGAAGCGTTATCTGCATATTATACAAAATAAAACGGCGAAGGAAAATCCCTCGCCGTTATTGATTGTCGTGTTACATTGTAGCATTAATTTTTTACAAATGATAATGTCCACTCTTTTCCATTACTCGTTATCTTGACGACATAAACACCAACAGCTATTCCATTTGTCGGAATATTAACTGAATGCATAGACGAAGCAGCAATTTCCGAAGTAGTGTACAATGTCGCGCCTAAGGCATTGATTATGCTGATATTGATTCCCGTACCGGGAATAGTTGGAACCATTAATTTAGTGTTTGAACTTGCCGGATTAGGATACAAAACCGGATTTCCGGTAGCAATAACCTCTTCTTCTACAGACGTTTCAATAATACGTGTTTCAGATGTTGCAGAGCACCCTTCAGGATTAGTCACACGTACTCGATAAACACCACTACCCGTTGTGTTCGTAAATGTATAACTTCTCTGATTTGCACCTTGAATCAACTGCCCATCCTTAAACCACTGATATTGAGCTGCTTCACTACAAATCAATGTATTTCCTTGCTGAGTAATTGTTGGTTTAGCCGGTTGAGGTTTAACCGATACAAGTACAGTATCGAATGAAACACAATTATTAATATCAGTAATCTTAACCACATATTGTGTTGTTACGGGAGGAACAACAATCGGTTTTTGAATTTTATCATTATTAATTGTAAATGCAGGTGACCAATTATATCTATACGGCGGTGTACCGTTCGATGGTGTTGCATCTAAGAATACCGTATCACCGACACATATAGAAACATCATTAATAGTTTTGACAGTAACACCCGGCACTACGCTGACATTGATTGTATCATAAGAAATACAATTATTTGCGTCAGTAATTGTGACAATATATGTCGTATTTACTAATGGTCGAGCTATCGGCATCATACTTGTCGAATCAGATAATCCCTTGCCCGGCGACCAACGATATTGCAATGGAGCAACACCACCAATAGTCGGCTCACCTAATGTCATCGGTGATCCTGAACAAATTTGGATATCATTTCCTGCTCGTGCTACTAAGTTGCATACTGCTCCTGTACGGAATGAGGTTTCACCCAATGTTTTTGGATAGACATTTCCGAACCAATGACCATACATTTGTACAGCACCTGTATTGAGTCGGTAGCGTAAACGTCCACGCCATTTATAATTTGTTGCGGGAGTTAATCCATTGACAACCTTAGTAATGAGTGTATTAGTTCCTGTAGTCGGAACCCAAACATCGGAAAGAATAGTATTTCCACCATTAAATGCTGTATTTATTGGCTTTACTTCAAATTCTGCTTTCACGGTTGTTCTTCCAAAGTAAGAACGTGAATTCACAGCAAACCCTACGGATGTATTGCTTTGTGTCCGTCCTCCTTCTGCAACAGGTGTGACTAAATCTTGGCGTAATTGTCGAGGACGTAATGCTGAACCGGGGTTACCATTGCCATAAAATATATGTACCGCACCTGAATTTTCACCGGCACCGGATTCACGAGTAGCTCCGATAAGAACATCACTATAGCCATCGCCATCAAGATCACAGCCACCGGCAACAGTACCGCCAAATTGAGCAAAGGATTTATTTCCTTCTAAAAACCATTGTGGTTCATCTTTTAAACCATTTTGCGAACCTGTATAGACATATACTGCCCCTTCGCTCGGCTGCCCATTAAAATATGATGTAGCACCTATTGCAATATCACCAAAACCGTCACCATTAATATCACCGATTGAAGCAATACTTGCACCAAATTCAGTGGTTTCACGATTAGATTCTGCTGTCCATGTAGGTTGTGCGGATACACCATTCGCACCGGAAGAATAAAGATATACTCTTCCTTCATTTGAACTTGGATTATCAAACCAAATAGCACCAACAAGTACTTCAGAATAGCCATTTCCATCAATATCACCTGCACTTGCCACACTGTGCCCATATTTTGCATTGGCCTGATTACTTTCATTTGACCAAATCGGTGTGCTGGAAACACCAAACAATTGCCCTGTGAATATCCATGCTTTTCCTTCATTCACTTGTGGATTATCATAAAAAGGCGCACCAACAATGAAATCACCCAAGCCATCACGATTAACATCACCGGCAGACGCTACAGACCATCCAAACTGACCATCTGCTTGATCGCCATTAAAGACCCAAGGATTTTTTGCTACGATTCCTGCACCAGAGCCATAATATATACTAATACGTCCTGCATCACGCACTATATTGTCTCTATCCCAAGACGGTTCACCAATCAAAATGTCATTGAATCCATCACCATTAATATCATCAACACCAGCAATGGAAAAACCGAATAATGAACGCTCTTGTTGCCCATCAATGATTGTCGCAGGGTTTTCATTCAGCCCCGACGATGAGCCATGGTAAATATAGACACGCCCAACATCTTTCACGCCTGTAATTGGATTATCGAAATAAGGTGCACTCACAGCAATATCAGAATAACCATCACTATTCACATCTCCAAGTGATGCAATGGAAAAACCGAAATATGATAATTCTTGAAGAGTTGGGTTCAAACGTTGCGATGGTGTTGCCGCAACGCCATTAGCACTTCCTAAGTAAAGGAAAGCCCTGCCATCATCCAAGAAACGATTGTCCATATACGGTGAACCCGCCATAAAATCACCAAATCCATCACCGTTAACATCACCGACAGCCACTAAAGCAAAACTAAATTGGTCACCTGCTTTTGTACCATCAAGTGATCGGTTAGGTACATTAGACAATCCATTAAGTCTTCCATGGTAAATGAATAACCTTCCTTCACCGGCATTGGTGTTAGTAAAATTCGGCGCACCGACTATCATGTCGCTTAATCCGTCACCATTAATATCACCGGCATTTGCTATAGAAGTACCGAGACGAGCAAATGACTGATCAGATTCTACCATGAGTGCAAAACTTGGTTGTAGTCCTTGACTTGAACCATAATAGACCATAGCAGTACCTTCATTGTTTTGACCACTCGTCATATTGGCGGCACCGATAAGAACATCAGCAAATCCGTCACCATTAAAATCACCACCACCTGCAACAGCATTCCCAATGCGTGTATTATCGCGATTACCCTCTGTTGACCAAGTATTATTTCTTGATAAACCTGAAGCAGAACCATAATACACAATAACGCGACCTTCATCAGTCGAGCCATTATCATACCGTGGTGCGCCAAGTATTAATTCACTATATCCATCACCGTTAACATCACCCGCAGAATTTAATGAGGCAGCAAAATTAGCCCCATCTTGCGAAGTTGAATCAATAAAACTTGGGGCATTGGTAGCAAATTGAGCACTACCGTAATATACATATAATCTTCCTTCAAGTCCTGCATCAGCATCAGTATTTTGACTCGGAGCTCCAATGGCAATATCAGAGAACCCATCACCATTAACATCCAAACTATTGGCGATTGCTGCACCGAAATTTGCACCGGCAGCATTACTTTGAGCAGACCAAATTGGTGTTGCAGAAAGTCCCGTGCTATTTCCTCTAAAAAGAAAAGCTGCTCCCTCGAAAGTTTGACCTTCAGAATAATTAGGTGCTCCAACCAAAACATCACTATTACCATCGCCGTTCACATCACCGGCACATGATACTGACGCACCAAATCGAGCACCAGCATTGTTACCTTCGGCTGACCATGCGGGAGTGACTTTTAATCCTGTAGAAGATCCTAAGAAAAGCCATGCTTTTCCTTCATCTACAAGTTCATTATCGAAGCCGGGAGCACCAACAATAATATCGCTATATCCATCATTATTAACATCACCTGCACATGCTACAGATGCACCGAAATTCGCATTTTTTTGTGAAAAAAGAAAGACCCATGATGCCGACACTGATGCACCATCCGGACCTCCGTAATAGACAGTAACTTTTCCAACATCGGTAGTATCTGTTGTCTTATCCGAAAATGGTGATCCTACAATAATGTCACTATACCCATCACCATTAACATCGCCGGCAGAAGAGACAGAAGTACCGAAACCTGCTCCGACTTCTCGACCATCCCTTGTACCTGATGCTGTACTTACAGCAGGACCGGCACCCAAAAATACTTGAACAGCACCTTCATCTAAGTGACCACCATCATAATAAGGAATACCAACACCAAAATCATCATAACCATCTCTATTGATATCGCCGAAACCTGCTAAGGAAGTGCCGAACTGAGCATTTGCTTGATCGCCTTCAGCCAACCATGCAACAGATGTTGATATACCACTCGTACTTCCGAAGTACAAATGTACTCTTCCTTCATCTTCCAAACCGCCATCCCATAGAGGGGCACCTATCGCAACATCATCATTACCGTCATTATTAACATCTCCTACCCCTGTAACACAAAAACCAAAACGAGCATTGAGCTGACCACCGGTCACTTGCCACGATGGAGTTGTTGGCAAACCGGAGCTATTACCATAGAAAGCCAGTACAATTCCTTCATTCGGAAGTGTTGATTGAGCAAATGGAGCACCTACTACAATATCAGCATATCCGTCACCATTAACATCACCAACAATATCAACACTATACCCAATTTGATAACCGACTACATTAGACTCGTGAGTCCACGACGGGGAAGCAGAAAGTCCTCCTGTTGTTTGCCCAAAAAACATCATAACAGCACCTTCTTTGTTGCTACCATTTGTGTAAAATGGTAAACCAACAATGATGTCATGTCTATTATCACGATTAATATCTGCATTACCACTAACGGAATAACCCATTTGTGCACCATCATTATTGGACTCATACGAAATTGGTTCATCTGATAATAACCCTGTATTACCGCCGAAAAACACCTGAACCATACCTTCATCTATTTGCCCATTATCCCATAGAGGTGTACCAACAATGATGTCATTGAAAGTATCAAGATTGATATTTCCCGCAGATGCTACACTAAAACCCATTTGAGCATTTGCTTGATTTGACTCTCGCTGAGCAGCTGCCGTTGTGCTAACACCAATTCCACTACCAAGATAAACAAATATTGCTCCTTCATCGGTTTGTCCATTATCATATCCGGGTGCACCAATCACAACATCATGAAATTGGTCGCCATTGAGTCTTCCGGCACCTGAAACAGAGTGCCCGAACATAGCTCCCATTTGATTACTCTCTAACATTGTAGTATAGGTAGTCGGTAAACTTGGGGCATTACCATGAAAAATAAATACAGCACCTTCATCAGATTGACCATTATCATAATATGGTGCACCAATGGCGAAATCTTCGAAATTATCACCATTAACATCACCTATACCTGAAACACTAAATCCTAATTGAGCATTAATTTGATTTGACTCAAATGACCAATCAGGTGTCTGTGAGATTGGGTCAACAGTAACCGGATATACAGCGTTTTCATCATCAACAATAAGACGTATAGTTTCATTATTAACACTAACATAAGAAGGCAGTTCATTCCCTTTTGCGTCCCAAACTTTCAAATCTTTGTACCATAAAGCGGGCTTATTGTCTTTATCGAGTAAAAGCACATCATCAGTAGAAGATTCAACCGCAACAAGTTCTGAATTTTCAGACAATTCAATAGTTAATGGTAATGTACCTGATGGTTGCTCTCTGACTATGAAGTTTTGCCTCATACCCTCATGAGTATTGACATATTCAATATCGAAATTGCTATGAACAACCGACATCCGCTCTTTTTCAGCAATCATCTCGGCTTCATTTGCAATTGCTAATGATTTTTCACCTTTATGAATTGCTTTGAGAGATAAATCAAAGACCCATTCTTGATTACCTGTCCTTGGCTTTATCGAGAAACCATTCTCCCGATATGAAACTCTGTAGTTGTTTGAACGGTTAACGCTTTGGAATGCCCCAACATCTTCTTGAAAGCGTATATAATACTCGCTTTCAGCAATTGATTGTGACGCTTTCGCAAACCATTCTTTGTTATGTTGTTGCTCCTGTGTGACTGTGTTGTTATCTTCAACCAATTTAGGAACTGTAAAAACAAGTCCTCCGATTGTTGCCAACCCAACAGTGCCAATGATGAATTTTTTCATCATAATTCTTCACCTGAATAAGTGTATAAAAATATGTATATTCGTTATTTCAGTACATGTCCGGTTTCATAGCTCCAAAAAAGAAGATCTACAATCTCCTGTGCAATTCCTATTTCATAGCAATAATCGAACCATTGACGTTCAATAGTAAGATAATCTTTTTTCGATATTAGTCGAGGCATTTCACAAAAGACACCACATAGAACCAAATGTTTCAGAACATGACGGTCAATGATTGCCACACCGAACATGCCGATATTACGTAAAAAGTGTGACGCTTCTTTCATTCCCAAACCACGTACATGTTTCGCCAAACTATCACGCTTTTGCTTAATGTCGGTCGCAGTATCTGTTATCATTAATTGTATCTCATGCCAATTTTCGCGCGCTTTGAGTAAAGAGAGAGCTTTTTGGCTATGAAACCGTATATAATGTGAACCATCCCTCAGCGTTTCTTCAGGATTAAAGCCTATCTCAAAAAACTGTCGTTCTTGTAATACCTGCACAACTCGATTTGCATGTACCGCCTTTGATTGCGGAGTACAAATACAATAACACAGTTCATAGAAATATGATTCCGGTTTTACATTTTTGAAATCCGATAATCTATTTTCAATTTCACTCTTAAATTTATTATAGTGAATAACATGTGTATCAGGAAATATTGACATAACTCTTGACAAAATATTACTTTACAAGTACCAATGTTTCGGCTTCCCTTTGTGCATCGGATAAAGCCAAGGCAGCAGACTTTTCACCTAACAATGCCGAAGTCACTGCATTCTCAAGTATTGCTTCTATTTCGAGCCAATTCGGATGAACCGGTGTCATTTTCGCAAGACTTAGTTGCTTTGCAAAAACATCTTTGTGCGGCACAGACTCAAAATTCAGTGACGCAATGGTTTTGCTTGCCGGAAAGCCGGCTTCAGGTATTGACTTGCAAAAAGAGATAACATTATCATCTTTGGTCAAAAAAGTAAGTAATTTTTTGGCTAATTCTTGTTTTTTCGATGACTTATTGATTGCAATATACTCACCGCCCGCAAAGGACATACTCGAAGAACCCATACCCGGTATAAGTGCTACCGAATATTCCAGATTCGGATTTCCTTCGCTTATCTTTTTCATAAGCCAGCTCCCCGAAATCCAGAAACCAAGTTTGCCTTGTACAAACATCTCATCAAGATGTCTTTGAGTTTCAATCATTCCATAGCGAGAAAGCTCCACATACTTTTCTAAAGCTGTAATATTAGCCGGACTATTAAGAACTAATGTACCTTTGGTGTCAAAGATATCACCACCATTTGACCAAAAAAATGGCACTATTTTCTTGTATAAACGATGTGCGTCTGCACCATTTGCGCCAAAGCCATAGACACCCGATTGTGTTTCTGTGATTGCCTTTGAAGCTGAAACAAGTTCTTCTACACTCTTCGGTACTTCATTGATATTGGCTTGTTTCATAGCTTTGAGATTACAAAACATAACTCTTGTATCCACAACCCAAGGTGCTGCATAATACTTCCCATCCCATTGACTTGGCTTTAATGCGTATGGAAGAGCATAAGCAAGTTGATTTGCAGGAATTTCAGAGAGAACCCCCGCACTTGAGAACTGTGCTATCCAATCAGAACCCAACTCAAGCACATCAGGAGCAGTCTTTGAGTTAAATGAAGCAAGTAATTTTGTTTTTCCATCATTCCAACTTAGTTCTGTTGTTATAACCTTGCAGTTATTCTCAGACTCGAAACGGTTAATCAGTTCACGTAGAACTTGCTTTTGCGTAGGCTCACTCCAAAAATGCCAAAACACTAAAACATTGTCTTCAGTTTGCTTAGACGAATCTGAACAACTATTCACGACAAAACTTACACCCATCAAAAGTAAGAAGCCAAGTATTCGTTTCATTTTCAAGTTATTATATCCCAATATCACTACAAACGGCAAAAATACGCAATATATCCTTCGGCTTTGAACATTCTCAACTAAATCGCGAGAAAATTCACGCCTGAGCTACAAAATTTGTAATATGAAGTGTTTTATCTATTTTTGCAACCCGTCTATACATGCTACTACTTTCACATCTATATTTTATTACAAATGACATATCAAAAATTAGTCGCGCCAGTGAATGGCGAAAAAATTTCGGTCAATGCCGATGGTTCGCTTTCTGTACCCAATAACCCAATCATTCCATTCATCGAAGGTGATGGAACAGGTCCCGATATATGGGCTGCATCAGTAAAAGTATTGGATGCCGCAGTCAAAAAAGCATACAACGGCGAACGCCGTATCGAATGGTTTGAAGTCTTTGCCGGCGAAAAATCTAATGTAGTCTATGGGGAAAACACTTGGTTACCAGAAGATACTCTTGAAGCTATTCGTGAGTATGTTGTCGCTATCAAAGGTCCTCTGACAACTCCTGTCGGTGGAGGCATACGATCAATCAATGTCGCTTTACGACAGCTGATGGATTTGTACGTTTGTTTGCGCCCTGTTGTATATTTCAAAGGAGTGCCAACACCGGTCAAAAACCCTGAACTCGTTGATATGGTTATCTTCAGAGAAAACACCGAAGACATCTACGCAGGAATCGAATTCAAAGCCGGAAGTACGGAACAGTCACAAATGTTAGAGTTTTTGCAGCAACAATTTCCTGCTTTTGCAAAGAAAATCCGATTTGGGGGTGAAACGCCTGATGAAATTGGCATTGGTATAAAACCCGTTTCTAAAAGTGGTTCACAACGTCTGATTCGCGCAGCAATTAAATATGCTTTACGTCATGGTAGAAAAAGTGTCACTTTAGTTCACAAAGGAAATATCATGAAATTTACTGAGGGTGCATTTCGTGATTGGGGCTATGAATTAGTGCGTTCAGAGTTTTCTGATGTTGCTGTTGGCTGGGATGATTGTGCGGGAAATCCGGGAGATAAAATGCTTGTTAAAGATGTCATTGCTGATGCTTTTCTTCAACAAATTCTCACAAGACCGGCAGAATATGACGTGATTGCAACATTAAACTTAAATGGTGATTATGTCAGTGATGCTTTAGCTGCTCAGGTTGGAGGAATCGGTATTGCTCCCGGAGCAAATATTAACTATGATAATGGTTATGCAATTTTTGAAGCTACACACGGAACAGCACCAAAATACGCAGGATTAGACAAAGTAAATCCCGGATCGGTTATACTCTCAGGCGAAATGATGTTCCGCTACTTAGGGTGGAATGAAGCAGCCGATTTGATTATCAAGGGTATGAACGGTGCCATTAATGCAAAAACGGTGACTTATGATTTTGCTCGATTAATGGATGGTGCAACAGAAGTCCGTTGTTCCGAATTCGGCGACGCTATTATTTCTCACATGTAATCATTATATTTTTCGAGGGGATATTGATTCAATACTCAATATCCTCTTTTACTTTTATTTTACAACACTGTGTCAAAAAAAACAAAGTATATATTTATCACCGGCGGTGTATTATCATCTTTAGGTAAAGGTATTGCCTCAGCATCTTTAGGCTTACTATTAAAATCTCGTGGATTAACATGTACGATTTTAAAATTTGACCCATACATCAATATTGACCCGGGCACAATGAGTCCCTATCAACATGGCGAAGTGTATGTAACCGATGATGGTGCGGAAACAGACCTTGATTTGGGTCATTATGAGAGATATTTGGATATTTCAACTTCGCGCTTCAATAGTTGCTCCGCAGGTCAAGTCTATTATGAGGTTATACAAAAAGAAAGAAAAGGTCAGTATTTAGGCAAAACGGTTCAAGTTATACCTCATATTACTGATGAAATAAAACGTCGCATGAAAATTTATGATAAACAATACGACGTTGTTCTTATCGAAATTGGCGGAACAGTCGGCGATATAGAATCATTACCTTTTTTGGAAGCTGTTCGCCAAATCTGTTTAGAAAATGGCTCTCGTAATACCATTAATATCCATTTAACCTATGTACCATTTATTAGAAGTGCCGGGGAATTAAAAACCAAACCTACTCAACATTCTGTGAAGGTACTCATGGAAGTAGGTATTAGACCCGATATCTTGTTATGTAGAACAGAACAGAAAATTCCTAAAGATATTCGCAATAAAATTGCATTATTTTGCAATGTTGAAGAAGAAGCTGTCATTGACGCTTTAGATGCCGAAACAATTTACGAAGTACCTAACTTTCATGCAAAAAAGAATTTAGATGATATAGTTATTTCTAAATTAGGGTTGAAAACTAAAGCATTAGATTTAGATAATTGGACAAAATTTGTTCATAGAATAAAACATCCGAAACATACAATTACAATTGGTCTTGTCGGTAAATATAATCAAGTGCAAGACTCCTATAAAAGTATTACAGAAGCATTTATTCACGCTGGTGCAATAAATAATACAAAAGTAAAAATTGTGTGGTGTGATTCAGAGGAAATTACACCCGATAATGTTGCTGAAAAATTTTCCAATATAGATGGTATTCTAGTTGCACCCGGTTTCGGTAATCGTGGCATAGAAGGAAAAATTTTAGCTATAGAATATGTCAGAAAAAACAATATTCCTTTTTTTGGAATTTGTCTTGGTATGCAATGTGCAGTCATTGAATTTGCTCGTAATGTCTGTGGGATTACAGATGCACATTCCGGTGAATTTAAAAAAGGTAAAAATCTTGTTATTGATTTAATGCCTGATCAAAGAAACATTACCGATAAAGGTGGGACTATGCGACTTGGTTCTTACCCATGTGCTTTGAAGAAAGAATCTCTTGCGGCGAAATGTTACGGACAGGAATTTATCGTTGAACGTCATCGCCATCGTTATGAGGTAAATAATTCTTATCGGAGAATATTGGAAGAGAATGGGTTAATTCTCAGTGGTTTATCTCCTGATACAACATTAGTGGAAATAATTGAATTATCCAACCATCCATTTTTTATCGGTGTACAGTTCCACCCCGAATATAAATCTAGGGCTGTGACCGGACAACCGCTTTTTATCAGTTTTGTTAAAGCAGCACTCCACTACCATTCACAAAATAATCCACATAATTCTTCAGAAAGTGAGAAAGAGCTATGATTAACGTACTTCATAAGAGTTTTACATTATTACCATATTTATGCATTATCATTGCTTCCGTCATCATAAGCGGATGCGGCGGTCCCAAAACAATCGGATCAACAAAAGGATTAACAGTCGAAGACAGCAAAATTGGTAGTGGTAAAGAAGCCCGTGATGGCTCAAAAATCACAGTGCATTATGTTGGTACTTTAATGGATGGTACCAAATTTGACAGTTCACGCGATAAAAATCGTCCTTTTAGTTTTGTTTTGGGCGATGGTGTGGTTATAGAAGGTTGGGATATAGGGCTGCAAGGTATGAAAGTGGGTGGCATAAGGAAATTAACCATTTCTCCCGATTTAGGATATGGCAGTGAAGCTCATAATAAAATTCCGGGCAATTCTACATTATTATTTGAAATTGAATTATTGGACGTTGAATAGTAATATGAACACACAATTTTCGCTTATATCTGCTTACATTCACTGCCTCACACTATTTTGCATCATTGCTCTCACAATGGGGGCAATATCATGTTCATCAGTACGGATTCCTAAAGACAATTTCAAAACTGAAAGCGGCTTAATAATTTCTGATATTTCCTTAAATGAAGGTGGACAAATTGCTATGAATGGCAATAAAGTTCAAGTACATTATGTTGGTACTTTGATGGACGGAACCAAGTTTGACAGTTCACGTGACAGGAATTCTCCTTTCAAATTTACTCTTGGTAAAGGAGAGGTAATCAAAGGATGGGAAGAAGGCATTAAAGGCATGAGAGTTGGCGATATACGCAAATTAACAATCCCGCCTCAACTTGCATACGGTGATAGAAAAATGGGCAAAATTCCTGCAAATTCCACCTTAATTTTTGAAGTTGAATTATTAAAAATCGTTGAATAATACATGATTATTTTTGCGGAATCAGAATTAGAACATTATCCATTTTCAATACTTCATTGTCAATGGGAAATACGAACAGGATACTACAAACTCTTTGAACGAAATTTGCAAGCACTTCGAGAAAAAAAAGCCTTTTTTATTGGTCGTCAACTTCATGTTCAGTCCTTTGCGGCACGCTTCCCTATCGTTCTGTCACATCATCAAGGCGACTATATTATTCCAATTGCAACAGATAATTATTTACCCAACAATCTTATTCTTCGTGGTGATACGTATTTCTCGAATGAATCATTAGAGTGCTTTAGAAGAGCACGTCGAGAAGCCGGTGGATGTATGATGTTTACAGATGATAATGGAAATCCTGTGGCACTCATTCTCACTCCCGATATTTCTGTGTCACATATATTTGAACAATCTCCATGCTTTGAACAAATTGCTTTACATTATGCTCACATAGTTGATCGTACCATTGATATAGAAGCTGATATACTTACCTCCTTATGGTGTAGCTTAGATTGCTGTGGTAATGCAATACGGGAAGATGAACAATTACTTTCTACCCTTACACAATATATAGGCGATACACAAAAAGGAATTTTTACGGAAGGGAAAGTATTCGTCGGGTCAAATGTCAGAATAAGTCCCCATGTGGTTTTGGATGCCTCCAAAGGACCGATACTCATAGGTGATAATGTTACAATTATGGCTCATGCAACGATTATTGGTCCTTGTGCAATTTCACATAATTCAATCGTAAAAATCGGGGCAAAAATATATGAAAATACAGCTATCGGAGAAATGTGTAAAATAGGTGGAGAAATTGAAAATTCTATTATTCACGGATATAGTAATAAACAACATGAAGGATTCTTAGGACACTCATATATTTCAGAATGGGTTAATCTTGGAGCAGATACTAATACAAGTGATTTGAAAAATACCTATGCACCTATTGATATTACATTGCGAGGTAAAAAGGTATCAACTCAACGCTTGTTTTTAGGTTCTTTAATAGGTGACCACAGTAAAACAGCAATAGATACCGCTCTCAACACAGGTTTGGCAATTGGAATTCATGCACAAATTGCTACTACAGGTGCAATCAGAAAAGAAGTTCCCTCTTTTTCTTTTGTTACCCCGACAGGTAATGCAACGTTTCAATATGATAAAGCATTAGAAATTGCAAGCATTGTAATGAAACGTAGAAATAAAGAACTTTGTAAAGACGAAATAGAATTAATGAAACAAGAATATTCACTTTATCACGAAAAACCATGAATCGCAAAGAATTAGCAAAAAACATCTACGCAATTTCACATTTAACCGGTGAGTTTTTATTGCGTTCGGGTAAAACAAGTAATGAATATTTTGATAAATACCGTTTTGAAGCACAGCCAATAGTATTAGAATCAATAGCATCACATTTAGCAGAATTAATTCCCGCGGAAACAGAAGTTATTGCAGGCCTTGAAATGGGAGGCATCCCTATTGTTACTGCACTATCTTTAAAAACCGGCATACCGGCAGCTTTTGTCCGAAAAAAAGCCAAGGAATACGGTACCTGCAGAGTCGCAGAAGGCACAGATTTACGTGATAAAAAAGTACTTATTATTGAAGATGTTATCACGAGTGGAGGTCAAGTGGTCTTAAGTGCTGCAGATATCCGTAATGATGGCGGAAATATTATTGGGTGTTTATGTGTTATTGATCGTCAACAAGGTGGTGCTGATGCATTATTACAAGCCGGCATTACATTATCCCCTCTTTTTACTATGTCTGAACTAAAACAAGTTGCTGCTGAGGAATGAATAGCCCAAGCATTGAGGAATTATTCGGATTATTACCTCACTGTATAGTCCGTACAGATACAATATCTCGACTTGTATATGCCCACGATGCAAGTTGCTATCGCATTGTTCCTCAAGCAATCGTTCATCCTCTTACTAATGATGATATTCAGACTTTATTATGGTGGAGTAATCGAACAAAAATTCCATTAACATTTCGTACGGCAGGAACAAGTTTAAGTGGTCAAGCTGTTACTGATGGGGTTATAGTAGATATTTCACGATGGAAGAAACTATCCATAGAACATGAAGGAAAAACAGCACGCATTTCACCCGGCTATATTGGTGGAATGGTAAATGCCCGATTAAAAAAATATGGTCGAAAATTAGGTCCCGATCCGGCATCTATCAATGCTTGTATGATTGGAGGTATTGTCGCCAATAATGCAAGTGGTATGTGCTGCGGTGTAAAAAATAATTCGTATCATACCCTTCAATCTATTTCCTACATTTTACCTGACGGCACTTTTGTCAATACAGAAATGCCTGATGCCGAAGAGCGACTAAAAATAGAATCTCCCATTATTTACAATACTGTCTCATCATTACGTTCCACCATACTATCGAATCATGTTTTAGTTGATAAAATTCGTCATAAATATCGAATAAAGAACACTGTAGGCTATGGTTTAAATGCTTTTTTGGATTTTGAGAAGATTACTGATATTATAGGGCATTTAATGGTTGGCTCAGAGGGTACTCTCGGTTTTATTTCCGAAGTTGTATTAGAAACTATACCGGACAAACCATATAAGCGAACAGCTCTGCTCTATTTTAAGACTTTTTATCAAGCGTGCAGAGCAATTGAACCATTAAAATCATTAGGTGCAGAAGCATTAGAAATAATGGATAGAGCATCATTACGCTCAATAGAAAATGATCCTATTTGCCCCAATATTGTTCGTATATTAGATGATAACTCAACTGCTCTTTTGGTAGAGTTTCAATGCGAATCAGAATATGAAGTAGAAATGATTTGTGGCAGAGCATACGAAATATTTGATACATTACCACTACTTGAAAAACCCATCCTCACTGACGACCCTTTACTTCAAGCACAATATTGGAAAATCCGTAAAGGTATGTTCCCTACCGTTGGGGCACAAAGAGCAAGCGGCACCGGAATAATTAATGAAGACATTGCCTTCCCTTTAGAATATTTACCGGAAGCAGTATCCGAACTTCATGATTTATTCGCTCATTATTCCTACACAAATGCAATTGTCTTTGGTCATGCCAAAGACGGAAATTTACATTTTGTCATCAGTCAAGCATTCGATTCTGAATCAGATAAACTACAATATAAAAATTTCATGGATGACTTGGCAAAATTAGTCATTACTAAGTATCAAGGTTCGCTGAAAGCTGAACATGGCACAGGCAGAAATATTGCACCATATGTAGAAATGGAGTGGGGTCGAGAATTATATTCCATCATGAAGAATCTTAAAAAATCTTTTGATCCAAATGATATACTTAATCCCGGAATAATTATTAATGATAATCCTCATTGTCATGTTGAAAACTTAAAACCATTTCCTACTGTTGATAGTATAATTGACACTTGTATTGAATGTGGTTTTTGTGAACATAAATGTCCAAGCAATGAAATAACATTAACTCCTCGACAAAGAATTGTTCTTGAAAGAGAACGTAAACTCTTAGCACTTTCTCATACTCAACAATCACAACAATTACTGCATGATATAGAAAATCATTTTACATACTCGGTTATTGATACCTGTGCAACGGATGGACTTTGTGAAACCGTCTGTCCTGTTCATATTAACACGGGTGAATATGTTAAAAATCAAAAGAAAATCAGAAATACAGTGACTGTACAAAAAAGTGCTGTCATAGCGGCACGTTTTTTTTCGATTACAGAATCTATTGCGCGTAAAGGTATTACATTGGGTCACTTTCTCGAAAAGTATAATTACGGTGAATCCTTAAAAAAATACTCTAAAATACTCAGCAAAAAAACACAATTAGCACTCCCCTCTTGGTCATCGAAAGTACCATCTCCAACAAAATTTATCGCTATATCCGACAATCCTGAATTTGTCTATTTGCAAAGTTGTACAACTCGATTAATGGGCAAGAGAGAAACTCATCAAATATCTTTACCGGAGATTATTTATGTACTTTGTAATCGGGCTAATATTAATGTACATATCCCGAATGCTTCAGGTCAATGTTGTGGAATGATGTGGGAATCAAAAGGTGTCAGCGAAGCAGAAGCGATATCTGTCGAAAAATTATACTATTTTCTCAAAAAAGAATCTAAAGACTTTACATTACCTATTCTTATAGACAGTAGTACTTGTTTTATCCATGCTTGTAACTCCATTCTTGAGTATCATAAAATGATTCATAGCTTATCAGATAAACCGCATTTTATGGACATATCAGATTTTCTTATGAACTATATAGCTCCTAAATTACCACCCAAAAACAAGCATAAGAAAGTAGCTCTCCATATACCCTGTTCCTTAGTAAAATCTTCACTCTCAAACACTATGATAAATATTGCCAAAGAATATTCAGAAGAAGTTATAATTCCTGAATTTTCAGGATGTTGTGGTTTTGCAGGTGATAAAGGATTCAGTGTCCCCGAACTTTCATTATCAGCAACAAAACGCAGTAAAGAAGAATTACAAGCGATGGCATTAGATGGTTTTTATTCATCAAATACAACATGTGAAATAGGTATGAGTGATAATTCGCTTACCTGTCATTCATTAGCCTATTTACTTTATGAAACGACATAATCATCGTTTTTTATATCGTTTCATAGATATAATCCCAATTTTGCAAAGAAAATGTTGTATAGATGTAATTACTACGCCTGCTCCATATATCATACTGCGTTTAAAGTTTATGGATGATGCTTCCTCGAAATATTTTGTTGGGCATGTGATTTCACCAATCGTAAACCCTGCAAAGATTATCTGTGAAAGCATTTGATTATCAAAAACAAAATCATCTGAATTTTCTTCAACATCAATATCGTGAAATATTGTACGAGAAAATGCCCTGTATCCCGTATGATACTCACTTAACTTTTCACCGACAAGAATATTTTGAAAGAAAGTTAAAAATCTATTTGCAATATACTTATAGAGGGGCATACCACCTTTCAATGCGCCATTACCAAGAATTCTCGATGCAATAACAACAGGATATAAATCTTGAGCTATCATATAAGCCATCGAATGAATAAGTTTAGGAGTATATTGATAATCGGGGTGTAACATAATGACAATATCTGCGCCTAATTCAAGAGCTTTTGCATAGCAAGTTTTTTGATTTCCACCATATCCCCTGTTATTAATATGCTTGATGACATGTTTAATACCGAGAGCTTTTGCAACTAACTCGGTATTGTCACGGCTTGCATCGTCAACTAGTACGACATCATCAACAATTTCAAATGGTATTTCATTATACGTGCGCTCCAATGTTTGCTCTGCATTATACGCAGGCATCACAACGACAATTTTTTTTCCTAATAGCATACTTACCCATGAATAGAAGGTAAATTCGACAAATTTTTTACGATTTCTGCTTCAATAATAGCTAATTCTTCCAAACGACTTTTTACTGTATCTGCCGGAAAATATAAACGTGCAATATCAGTAAAAGTTCGATAATGACCGGCTTCTGATGCAAATAATCGGTGATAAAACTCTTTTAACTCATCGCTAATCATCGGCGATTTTGAAAGAAGCAAGAATCTTTCGCATGAACGTGCTTCAATAAGAGCATCCACCAATAGTAAATCAAGCAGCTTTTGCGGTTCTTGCTTTCGAATATTTTCGGATAACTTTTGAGCGTATATGTCACCTTTGTCGCGCGTCATTGTTATTCCACGGCTTTGCAACTCATCAAAGACAAAACGGAAATGCTCCATTTCTTCATCAACAAGATCTATCATTGCTTTCACCAATTCTGCTTTTTCAGGATAGCGTAAAATCATTGATATACCATTAGAAGCAGCTTTCCTTTCACAATGAGCATGGTCAATCATTATCGCTTCCATATTTTTTACGGCGACTTCAACCCATGCAGGGTTTGTTTCACTCTTCAGACATAGCATAAATTTTCCATTGAAACTTTTACGAAATTACGAAGATAAAATGGTTCTTCATGTGAAGGTCAAACTGTGTATTTTTGTACTTCATAGTTTTTTCAGAGGTATCTCATCATGAAAGCAACATACATCTTTTTTATTCTTATACTACTCTTTAACATGGAAACAGAATCAAAAGAACATGAAAGAAATGAAGTTACGAAGCCAACACCAACTTCAATCACCACTCATACACTATCAATAAACGGTGCATCCGTTGCCTACAAAGCAAGTACCGGTTACTTGGAAATGAAGTCTGAGGACGGCAAATCCAAAGCAAATATCTTTTATATTGCATACACAAAAGACAATGAGCAACACGCGAACAGACCCATAACTTTTGCTTTTAATGGTGGACCGGGTTCAAGCTCAGTGTGGCTTCATATGGGCGCTTTGGGACCGAAAAGGGTCGTGTTTACGGATGAAGGCAACCCATTACCCCCACCGTACTCTATGGTGGACAATGAATACTCATGGCTTGAATTTACAGACTTGGTTTTTATTGATCCGGTTAGTACAGGATATAGCCGACCTGCAGGTGAAGAAAAAAAAGAACAATTTCACGGCACAAAGGAAGATGCACAAAGCATCGGTGATTTTATTCGATTATACACATCGAAAACAAAACGCTGGCTTTCACCCAAGTATTTAGCCGGTGAGAGTTATGGTACTACAAGAGCTGCTATGTTGGCATCGTATCTACAAGAACGACATGGAATGTATATCAATGGTCTTATACTTATTTCATGCGCACTTGATTTTTCTACATTACGTTTCAAACCGGGACATGATTTGCCGCATTTACTCCATTTTCCAACCTATACTGCTACCGCATTTTTCCATAAAAAACTTGATCCATCATTATTGACTGATTTGGAAAAGACTCTTGAGTCATCAAGGTTATTTGCTGAAAAAGAATATTTACCGTATTTATGGAAGGGTGATAAGGTTACTAAGGAAGAAAAAACTGCAATGATTAAAAAAATTGCATATTTTACAGGACTTAATGAGCAGTTTATTGACAATACAAATTGTCGTATTGACATCATGAATTTTGCAAAAGAATTATTAAGAAGTGAAGATAGAACTATTGGAAGATTAGATTCTCGTTACAAAGGTATTGACAGAAGAAGTGTGGGATCTTCATTTGAATTTGACCCAAGTTATGATGCTGTTATTTACGGACCATATACAGGAACGATTAATCACTATGTGCATGAAAATCTTCAATTTGAAAGTGAATTACCTTATGAAATATTAACCGGGAATGTACATCCATGGAACTGGGGATCTGCTTCGGAGGGCTATACATCGGTAACAGAAACCTTACGTAAGGCAATGAGTACTAATAATCATCTCAAAGTTTTTGTTGCTAATGGTTATTATGATTTAGCTACACCGTTTTATGCTACCGAATATGCTCTTAATCACATGGAATTAGACGAATCATTAAGGAATAATATCACTATGACATATTATCCGGCAGGACACATGATGTATGTACAGAAGCAATCTTTGATACAACTTACGAATGATATAAGGCGGTTTTTCGGAAAGAAATAATCAAAACAAACCAACTCTTTTATGATAATAATACTTAGAATAGTGATTATGTTTTATTTTCGGAAAAGCGCATCAACAATGCCTAAATTAAACCATAGTTCAAGATAAATATTGTATAGAATCAGAAATGCAAAAAGTGTAAACACAATTATTCCGACACGTTTGCCGAAAGTTCCTTTTGAAGTCTTTAGTGAAAATTTCATTATTTCTTCAGTGATTTTTTCTGTTATAGAAAATAGAGGGAAAAATATCAACACAATAATTGCCATTCCAATAGCAGTTGCGCTCAGTGGTTTGAGTTGTTGAGCTCTTTGCAGAATTATATCCTCGACGGCAGCAGACACCAGATAAGCAATCAACACATTGATTGTAAAAAGGATGGCTTTTGTTACTTTTCGCAGCATAAGGATTAACAAATTATGTTTTTAATATTCCTACAACTATCCAAGCGATAGCAAGTGTTGATGATACAATAAATGCTAAAAGAGTCATAACAAGTGGTTTAGGAGAAACCTTCTCAGGTTCATCGAATGCGCCGTCTAAGACTTGTACCGCAGGCACATCCTTTTCTTCTTGAATATATTCTTGCAGACGCTGCGTTTCTAAATAGGCAGTAATTTGTTCAAGTATTTTTTGAGAGCGGTAAAGATTTACATATTGCTTAGTTAAAGAAGGTATGCTATCTACTCTGATGCTTGTTTTATCAAAAGAAACCAATCCACCAGTCTGGGCTCGTTCTAATTGTTTATTGATTGTTTCGATTTGTTGCCTAAGTGCTATAATTGCAGGTGAGGAAGAGGCATATTCCTGTTCAGCCATTGACATTTCAATTTCCGCTTTTGCCAAGTCAGTACTTAAAGTGGCTGCATTATTCACCATTGCAGTAGTTTGAGCATCAATACCAATAACATGATTTTTTTGCTGGAACTCCTGCACTAATCTTTGTACCGAATCAAGCTCTTTTTTATGTTTCTCAATAACTCTTTCTATAAAAATTCTTGTTTTCTTTGCTGTAGAAGCACTTTTGGAGTGCAACACTTTATCAACCGCTTCCGGTAATTTATTTGCAATATTACGTAACAATATTTTATTATCTTTTACAGTTTGGGCACTTGGATTGAATGTAGTAGGCATCGTAATAATAATTGCTGTAACTCCACTTTTCCTATTATCAACAACAAGTGTATTTTTAATATGTGATAATTTTTCACTCTTTTTCATTGATGCTAATATGGGAGAAGATCCAATTTCTTTATACTTCAATAATTCATCAATAACAGAATTACTTGCCAAAACATCAATAGATGTAAATTGTCCACTGCTTCCTCCCAAACCACCAATGGGCAAGGAAGGCATCACATTTTGTAAAATAGAAGATAATCCACTCGGAGTTTTTTGTTCAGGTGGCATCAATGTTATGACATAACGATATGAATGGCTTGCAAACATCGAATATAAGAATGCCAATAAAGTAATCGAAAAAACAATAGAAAGGACACTTGCCTTTTTGCGTTTTACTACAATAAATATATCTGTAAGAGTTGTTTTCATAAAAGCATATTTTTTGGAGTATCTGTCATGTGGGGAAATAAATTTGACTGATCAACGTGCTAAACCGGCAACGACGGCTATAATAGTAATGACTTGCGTCACAACCGTCATAGCATCATAAAATGCTCTGTTATTTTCATCTTTTTCGGGCACCATTATTTCATCTTGAGGTTTTAGAAGTATTTTGTCATCATATTCAACGGATTCACCATTAGGACGTAATACAAATATTTTAGAGTCATCGGCAGACGATACCAGTCCGCCACATTTTTCAATATAGTTTTTAATTGACATACCCGATTTATATAATATCCGCCCCGGCTTAGCAACACGCCCTGTCACTGTGATATACTCTACTTTGCGGGGGACAAAAATCGAATCCCATGGTCGAAGCAAAATATTAGATTCGGAATTATTAGTATTGAGTACACTGTTGAAGTTTACCAACATCATACCTCTATATTGACGTAGCCGTGTTCGATAATATCGTTTTTCCGACTCAGTTTGTGCTTCCGGAGGAATTTTGTCAATACGAGAAAATTCATAATCAGGATCATAAGCATCTTCTCTTCTAATCATACCGGCGCGAGATGTATCTGCATCAGCTAAAATCCCACCGGCAGCCAGAATAATATCACGGAGTCGTGTGATGCCTGTATTGATGACATAACGACCCGGTTTTGCTACTTCACCTGTTATAGCAACTTCATCATATCCTCGAGTAGATAATTTTTTTCGCACAAATATTTTGTCACCGGATTGTAATAGTATATCACCCTCGCACACTGCATGTACGTCAATCGTCTTATCATTCCATGTACTTGTGTTAATTGTCGAGAGCAACATACTTTCTTTGCCATTATAACGATAAATTTCTACTGAATCGGTATTGGCAAAGTATGTTGTCCATCCGGCAAATGACAATGCATCAGATACTTTATCGCCTGCAACGAACTCAAATACAACAGGTTCATTTACTTCACCATTTACACGTATAACATTTTCGTTTTGTGAAAATGGAACAAATACTATATCACCACCCTGTAAATAAGGGTTATTAGCTTTATCTCCATACGAATAGAATCTCTGCAAATCACTCATCACCAAATCACGGTCATGACGACGAATCTGAATTTTTCTCATAGATGATTGAGTTGTAAGACCACCGGCTCTATCAATGAGTTCATGTAAACGATCCGCAGGGGTAGCTGTTAATGTTCCCGGCTTACGTACAGCTCCCAAAATATGAACTTTAAATGTCCGCATTTCCATTAAAGACATATCAATACTTTGAACTTTTAAGATTTCTTTAACTTTTTTCTCAATACTCTTTTTTGCCTGAGTTATAGTCTGATTATTCACATAGACGGTTCCAACATCCGGGATAATAACCGTACCGTCCGGTAATACTGAGAGGGTTTCTGTCGTGGTATTCACTTTTTGCAGAAATAGTGCCAAGCCGTCTCCCGGTCCTAAAAGATATTCATCGGGGTTAATTGCCTGCTCAAGTATGCCACTTCCCTTTACTGTGTTTTCTGTCACTTGTTTAACGGCTGATGTATCATAACTGCCCGGTGTTGCTAGTCGGAACTTAGGTATTCTTACATTCTGAATTTGCGCTGAACCAACACTCAATGACAGTCCCCAAAAGACTACGAATGTGAGAATGATGCCCAGTTGTTTACTTAATATCATAGAAAGAAAAATCAAAAGATGAGTATAGAGATACAAAAATAGATAAAACCAGACGTTCACACGTGTTCAACTTCTACTATGATAATAGGTTTTTATCGTAATTTAGACTATGAACAGACGCAAACATCTCACAATTCTTAACTATGCTGTCAATGGCTTAGGCATGGGGCACATTACACGCCTTATTGCAATAAACACTTTGATTAGAAGACTTTGCGCTATAACTAACAAACCTGTTTTATCATTATTTCTCACGACAAGTGAAGCCGACACCCTTGCTCATAAACACTCATTCCCTGCATATAAGATTCCTTCAATGACATTGTCGGATGAAGGTCAGATACCGCAAAAACTGTACAGAACTCTGTCTCGTCATTGGGTGTGGAACACATTTGCATTATGGCAACCGGACATTTCTGTGATTGATACCTTCCCTGCAGGCAATTTTGGTGAATTGCCGGCTATTTTACAAGATTCTCCCAAAAACGTATTTGTCCATAGAGCGGTTAGAGAAGAGCAAAAATTCAAACCTTCCTTTCAAGATGCGATTAAGCTATACGATTCAGTTATTCGCATTCATGAACCATTCGAAGATTCGAGGTCCTATACAGATTCAGATTTCGATGATGTATATACAAATGTACCTCCGATTATACTCGAAAAGCGTATATCAATAGAGAAAACGGAACAAAACACAAACCATATCTTAGTTTTAGCCGGAGGAGGGGGCGATTCTAATTCCAATGATTTTTGGTCAACGATGGTAACAATAAGTGAAAATTTTCCACAGCGGCAGTTTATTTTTGCAATTGGTGCTTTGTATAGGGGCGCAACTCCTCAAAGAAGTAATATAACATGGGTTAGCTCAGAACTTGAATTGCATCATTATACCGATTGTAACTTTGCAATTTCTGCCGGTGGCTTCAATTCCGTCTATGAACTACTGTTCTATAAGGTGCCCACAATCTTCTACGAACAAACGCGCAAGTATGACGACCAATATCAACGTATCACCCATCTGGAAAAAATGGGATTATGCATGACACTGAAGTTCGCCACTATTGACTCCTTAATGGACGGCATACTCAATATGAGCGAATATCAATGTACGAAAATACGACATGCTCTTAAAGAACATACTTGGCAAAACGGCAGTATTGCAGCGGCAGAAACCATTATAAGAGGTTATGTAAATCCACAACGATTAGAAGAGGCAACAGATAGTATACAAGCAATGTCGGATTTCTGGGAAAATCTTTCATTGCAAGATGAACAGCTCTTCCTTGACGCTTTATATACATCTGCACTTTTAATAAAAAAGGCTAATCGTGAACATAGTATAGAACGTACAGTAGAATGTACTCTTAAATTTTGGGATTATTTTACACAACAACACTCAAGTTCAGATGAAAAACGTTTTATCCTCAAAGAAATAAGAAAGAAAAATTCAGAGAACAATTATATAATTGACCAATTTCGTTCACATTTTTTTCAAATATTACAAAGTAACTAAAATGAAGTATTCTACTTTTCGCATCATTCGCTTAACTTTTATAATCAGCCTGGTTATAGCTTCATTTGTGGTAATTATGAATGTATTACCCGAAAAAAAGGAAGTTACCAATGAACAGTCAATTGATATACCACGAAATACAATAAGAAAGGAAACAGAAAATACACTAACTGCAATTGATAAGCAAATACTCGATTTACAAAAAACCCCCATTGAAAAAAACATAGACAAGACAGGAAAAAATTACAAAAAATATAAAAAATATGCTGACTTTATTATTGATATTCGTTGTGATTTTTCAAAAGGTTTTTCATATTGGAATCGAATCAAAGTAGATTTTGATAAAGATAAGAACTATGATGAAAAATGGACTTTCGGCGAAAAGGGAAATATACGTAAATCAGTATCAACCTATGATGATGGAAATTATGATGTCGAGTACGAATTAGTCAATAGCACTTGGATTCGACGTTAAATATTATATTAACCCAGAATATCCTCAATATCTTTATCTGTTGCTATAGGTAGAGTAACATATACCGAAGTTCCTTTATCTGTTACTGATTCAACGACAAATGTACCATTATAGAGTTCCACTAATTTTTGAGTAATTGCCAAACCCAAACCGGCTCCTTGTTGTTCATACAGGTGTCGGTCGAATTGAGCAAGACCTCCAATATTTTTCACCTGCTCAACTGTCATCCCCCTACCTTGATCGCTTATTTTTATTGTATAAAAATTATTTTCCGAACTAGAACTTACTTCAACGCTGGTATTAGGAGAAGAAAACTTAAATGCATTTTCCAATAACTCTTCGACAATTTTACTTAAATAAACACTTGAGCAAAGCAAAGTTGCATCTTGTATATTTACTGAAATATCATTAGAACGTTTATTTTGACCGGCTACAATAGTGCACATATCACGAATTACGTCTTCGCTCGAATGGGCTAACATACGTTTAAATTCAGGTACCGACTGTTTATCTCTTGAAATAAACTCTAACTTTGAATATAGCAAGAAATTTTCAATTAATCTCTGTAACCTTCTACCTGATTGATTAATTTCTTTTAACATTTCTAAAGCCTCTTCTTGGGAAAAGACCTCCAAATTATTCATCATAATGTTCGACAAACCGAGAATACCATTTAAAGGAGTTAGAAACTCATGTGGCAGGGAAAAAGTAAGATTTGTTCTTAATTCATTAAGTTTAACATTTGCAATTTCTTCAGCATTAGTTTTTTCAGCACTTGCCCTTTGTAATCGAGCATTTACAGCTTCTATAAGCTCATCAATTTCAAAAGGTTTAGTAAGATAATCATCAGCCCCTAAATTCATACCCTGCCTTATATCAGACTTATCAGCTTTAGCAGTTAAAAATAAAAAAGGAATAGTTGATGTTTCCCTTGTTCCCCTTAATTCCTCAAGAACGCCATATCCATCTAATTCCGGCATCATCACATCGGAAATAATTAAATCAGGTATCACTTTTTTTGCTTCATCTACACCCTTACGTCCATTATTTGCAGTGTAAACATCATAACCGTTTACTTGTAGGATGAGGACAATTCCTTCGCGGACTAAATCTTCATCTTCAATAACTAAAACTTTATATTTTATCATTTTTGTACCTTCATCGTAATTGGAATTGTCACTGATATTTTTGTACCAATATTTTGAGTGGATTCTACATGTATTGTACCATTCTGTAAATCAACTGCATTTTTTATTATAGCCATTCCCAATCCTGTACCGGACACATTACCCACATTATCGGCACGTACAAAAGCTTCAAAGATTCTTCCTTCTTGTAAATATTTTTCAGGTATCCCAATTCCTTTATCTTTTACAACAACATGTAATTGATTAGAAATTAGAGATACTTTAACTTCAACAACTGTTTCGGGGAATGAATACTTCAATGAATTAGAGACTAAATTATACAGTACTTGACGCATGAGTTTTTCATCAATAACAACATTTTTTTGTATCATATCCACAGAATATTGAATTTCTCGTTTAAAATCATAAGAAGCAATTAAATCATGGATTACATCTTCTACAAGCTTGTTCACATCACAATCTTGCGGATTAAACATCAAGAAACCTGACTGACTTTGTCCAATAAGTAAAGCATCATTAAGAAGATTGGTCATTCTTTTTACGCCAATTTCAATATTGTCCAAATATAGCTCATGTTGTTCATCTGACCACTGCTGACGATATTTTTTCAACAACTGTGCATACGATAGTATTGTTGTAAGTGGTGTGCGGAACTCGTGAGAAATCATTGAAATAAAGTTTGTCTTTAAATCATGCAGTTCTTTTTCTTTGACAAGTAATTTCAGAATATCAGCTTCGGCTTCTTTTTGTACAGTTATATCTGTAACAGTCGTAACATAATATATAGTATTATCTTCACGCATTAATCGCGAAGTAGTAATAAAAATAAATTTTTTCTTAATCGGTGTTTGAATTTCAACTGTAGTACCATTGACTGTGTCATAAAATGATTCAATAGTTAAATTTTCCCATCCCTTAACATTTTGAATTTGATATTGAATCATTTGGAGCAAATTATTCTGATTACAATGTGTTTCGTTAATATCAAAAATATTACTAAATTCTTTATTTATTCGAATTATATCACCACCATCATCTGACAAACATAACCCGATTCCAACGGTATCAAAAATCAGTGAAAGCATATTTTCTGAGTCAAAAAGTGCTTGTTGTATCTTATTACGCTCTGAAATTTCTGACTCAAGTCGTGACACTATTTTTTCAAGTTCTTTTGTTCTTTTTTTAACTTGCTCATCTAAGCTAAGATTAACGCGGTGCAATTTTTCTTCAAATTCTTTTCTTTCTGATATATCAATAAAACTCTCTACGACATACTCTCTACCATCTAAATTGACAATAGTACTTGAACGCATGAGCGGTAAGATGACACCGTCATATTTGATTAATGCAGCTTCACGTACTACAAGTGACTGATTTGACTCAATATATTCATTATCAATAAATTGTAAAAAATTATCAATATTCTTATGAAGTACATCTTCTTGAGAACTTCCGATTAATGTCAATGCCGCTGTATTTGCCTCAACGATAGAATGCGTGTGAGCGTCAACCAAGACAATTCCAATAAGTACATTATCAATAATTGATTTTAACTTGAGGCGAGTTTGATTAATTAATAATGTTTGAGCAGCGACTTTTTGTTCTACAAACAATTGTGTTGTTTTTAATTCAACACTTAAGTTAACGATTTCAATCTGCGCACCTAAAGAAGCACCTAAAATTAAGAGAATGTTAGGGTTATCATCACTGTCTATCTGGTAATCTTCAGAAGGAAATTCTGCTAATAGTAAGCCCTCAATAATCGTAGATGCAATAACAGGTATGATAGCTGCATGAGTAGAAGAATCCAACTGACATATTATGGGTTGTATATTCTGTAATACATTCGCTATTGTACCATTTTCTATCAATTGTTGAAAAATTTCATCTTTTTCTTCCGGTGAATTATCTTTGGGATAAGTATATCTTGGTTGAAAATTAAAGGAAACAGTATCCATTGAAAAAAATGTAACATTATCAAACACCTCTCTAATATATAACATTTCTAAAGTACGATTAACAATGTCACCAACGGCTTCACCTGCTCGGGATGCACGAATCAAGTCACTAATTATTGCCGGAATTATATGTAAGAATGGTTGTTTTGACATAACCTTGTAATGAAATTAGTAATTTACAGTGAAAATATTTTAACCGATTCCTCATAACTATTGGTAAGTTCACCAAATGCTGCTTGTAATGCCCCCGGACGCAAAGAGAGTAACTCCCAAACATGATTACTTGGTTTACTTATTATAGATTCACCCGAATTTCCAAAATTAAGAGCTTTAGCAACTATAGAGCTCAAATGTACTATAGATACTAATATATCCGGTGTTTGATTTACAAGTCCGGTTGGATAGTATCGTATTACATTACTGATTGATGTAGGTAATTTCCATCGTTCAGCTAATAACTCACCCACAATAGTGTGCGTGGTTCCAAATATTTCTCTTTCAGCTTCACGTAGATTAAGTCTGTTTTCATGCGTAATTTCTAATGCAAGCAGAAATTCTTGGGGATAATTTTGATATAAAAACAACTTACCAATCGCATGAATAATTCCGGAAAGAAAAAAACTATCTACATTGGTAATACCTGTTTCTTTAGCAAAATACCGGCTTGCTATACCGACACCTATTGAATATTTCCAGAACTCCACAGGATTAAAATATGCACTTGAGTTTTTATTATCAAACATATCCATAATCGAAGTTGCAATAATAATATTTTTAACTTCATTAAAGCCCAATAGGAATATCGCTTTATTAATACTATCAACTCTTGCAGAAAGACCAAAGAGTGGTGAGTTCGCAACCTTAAGAATTTTTGTAGCAGCTACTTGATCTGAGGCAATAACAGTGGCAGCATCATTGATTGAAGAACGTGAATTTGCCATTACCTCCATTAATTGAGTATAAATAGTCGGTAATGTCTTAAATTCTTGAACATTTTTTGATATTTTTTGCAAGTAATTACTCATTATTTTACTCAAGACGAAGTGTGTAATATTTTTTTTGCTTCGCTAAGAAATGCCAACTGATACACTTCTTTCTCGTACGCATTTATCGGCTGCCAAAGAATTTTATTTTTTAAGTTCTCCTCAATCAACAAACGCATTTCTTCAGAAATTTCAATTTCTTTATCATCTCCTTCTTCGCCTTTGATGGTTACACTTGTGATTCCCCAAGTTTTTAACAATTGGCTATGTTTTTTCTGCAACTCTACATTTGCTGGCAGCAATATTTGACCGAACTTATTAAGAATCGGTTGAGCCAAAATCATACCCTGTTCGATTTCATCACAACTAATTACTCTTGCCATAATTATACCTACCAATCTTTAAAATCTTCAAATGAGAATTCTACATAATGAGAATATTTTCTGAGTACTTGCAACAAAGCAGCAAAACTCTTCGGATATTCAGCAGTAACCATCATTTTTTTTTCCGTCGTCGGATGAATAAATCTTATTTGCTGAGCATGAAGTGTTGTTGTTGATATAATCGGCTTTTCATCAGTATCTTTAGCTAAATTATAACGACGCTTAATTGTTGATAGTTTAAATTCTTTTTGTTTTCCATAATCAGCATCAACGAGTAAAGGATAACCAATAGCAGATAAATGAACCCGTATTTGGTGTTGCCTACCTGTTTTGGGTGTACAAGCTAACAATGTTGCTATTTTGAATCGTTCCACAACTTCGACATGCGTAAGACTTTCTTTGCCTAATGCATTTGGTTTCATCAAACCTTTTCTGCGTGGATCAGGCGCTAATGGAATATCAATATCTAAATTTTCTTTATCAAATACACCACCAACTACTGTATGATAAATTTTCTCAATAGTATTATGTTCAAATTGCAGACTGAGATGACGATGCGCTTCTGCATTCTTTGTAAAAAGAATCACACCAGTGGTTTCTTTATCCAAACGATGAACAATAAATATTTCTCCAAACTTTTCTTTGAGTATATCTCGTAAATTGGGTAACTCAGCACGAAAACGGTCGGGTATGGTTAATATTCCTGCCTGTTTATTTATGGCAACTATGTCATGATCTTCGTAAAGGATATGTAAACTTTCTTTTTTCATATTATATTTCAATTGTTGTATCGCCTTGTTTCCAAATTATTCCCTTATCTGAAAGAGAAACACTGATATTTTTACCGATTGATATATGAGCACCATCTTCTAATACTTTGAAATCAAACGGTTGTTTCTGCTTACTACGTTTCTTTTTTAATTTTTGCACAGCTTTTTCAATTTCTTCTTCTTTTGGCATGAAAGTACCATATATATCAAATGCTAACCCGATTCCCCATCCAATAACAGAATACATAAACCATCCACTGTTTGATGTGAAGTAATCTAATAAGAACAAACCACTATTAACAATACTGTATGCAGCGATATGATCATAGAGTTTACGTTTCTTTTTAAGTAAGACTTCATTACGTATTTCTAATTCTTCTTTTTCAATCATGTATATTTCAATAGCTTGACGTAATTCATCTTTAGATACACCTAACTCGGTTGCAGTATTTTCTAAATCAGCTATAGTATAATGAGAACCTACTGGTTTCTTTTGTAAGAGATTGCGCAAAATACTATCGGCATCATCACGTGAAAATCTCGGTTGTTGACTCATGTGAATACTTACTTATTATTGAATATCAGATTGTAATAATTCAATTTTATCAATTCCTTCTTCTATGAACTTAGCTTCACCTTGGAATCCTGATTCTTTGAACTGTATTAATCCGGTAGGTGACACAAAAAATTTTGCCGGTATCCCCGTCACCCCAAGAGATTTAGCGAATACGTCATTCTCATCAAAATAGACAGGAAACGTATAATTGTTTTTTGCTATAAATTCATCTACAACTTTTTTCTTATCATCAGATCGTTCCCAACAATTTACGATAAGAAATTCAACTTTGCTATTATTTTTATATTTATCGTATAATTTTTGCATTGCCGGAAAAGAAGCACGACAAGGTCCACACCATGT